>CACNQJ010000004.1 GCA_902622575.1 uncultured Bacteroidota bacterium | reverse complement strand
GGGGGTGCCGGGGCTGGTGGTTCTCAAATTTTCAGTATTGGTAAATCCAGAGCAAAATTATTTGATGGTAATAAGGACACAAAAGTAACTTTTAAAGATGTTGCAGGTTTAGAGGGAGCCAAAGAAGAGGTGAAAGAAATAGTAGATTTTTTAAAGAGTCCATCTAAATACACAAAATTAGGTGGTAAAATTCCAAAAGGAGCTTTACTTGTTGGTCTGCCTGGAACAGGAAAAACTTTGTTAGCAAAAGCTGTTGCTGGAGAAGCTAAAGTTCCCTTTTTCTCATTATCTGGTTCTGATTTTGTAGAAATGTTTGTAGGTGTTGGTGCCTCAAGAGTCCGTGATTTATTTAAGCAAGCTAAAGAAAAATCTCCATCAATCATTTTTATTGATGAGATTGATGCTATTGGCAGAGCTCGTGGAAAAAATAGTATAACAGGTTCCAATGATGAAAGAGAAAATACCTTAAATCAATTATTAACTGAAATGGATGGATTCGGAACCAATACTAATGTAATTGTCATGGCTGCTACCAACCGTGCAGATGTACTAGACAAAGCGCTAATGAGAGCTGGTAGATTTGACAGGCAAATTTATGTCGATCTTCCTGATGTTAGAGAAAGAAAAGAAATTTTTGAAGTTCATCTTAAACCCTTAAAAAAAGCCAGGGATCTAGATGTAGACTTCCTATCGAAGCAAACACCTGGTTTCTCCGGCGCTGATATAGCTAATGTTTGTAATGAAGCAGCACTAATAGCAGCAAGAAAATCAAAAAAATCTGTAGGTAAACAAGATTTTTTAGATGCGGTTGACAGAATTGTTGGTGGTCTCGAAAAGAAAAATAAAATAATCTCACCTAAAGAAAAGAAAACAATCGCTTATCATGAGGCAGGTCATGCTACTGTAAGTTGGATGTTAGAGCATGCTGCACCATTAGTTAAAGTAACAATAGTACCAAGAGGAAGATCTTTAGGAGCTGCCTGGTATTTACCTGAGGAAAGACAAATTGTTAGTACAGAGCAAATTCTTGACGAGATGTGTGCTGCGCTGGGTGGAAGAGCTGCAGAAAAAGTTATATTTAATAAAATATCAACCGGTGCATTAAGCGATCTTGAAAAAGTAACCAAACAAGCTAGGTCAATGGTAACTGTTTATGGTCTCAATGACAAAATAGGTAATCTTACCTATTACGATTCATCAGGCCAAAACGATTATGGTTTTACAAAACCTTACAGCGATACTACCGCCCAAATCATTGACAAAGAAATATCTAACATAATAGAAACTCAGTTCAAGAGAGCAATTGGTCTTCTGAAAAAACATAAAAAGAAACTAGAAGAATTAGCTGACTACCTTCTTGAAAAAGAGGTCATATTTAAAGAAGATTTGGTTAGAATTTTCGGTGATAGACCTTTTGATGAAAAAAAACTTGGAGAAAAAAAATAAGTTTTTTTATAACTTTCTTTAATTACTATCTTTATAGTAAATAACTCTTTTGAAGAAAATTTTTCGATCATTTTTTGGTTCTAAAAAATCTAATCAAGAAAAGGATTCAAGTGAAGAAGAATACAAGTACCTTCCAAAGAAAGATGAGTTAGTAGAAGATAAATTCACATTAAATTTCAGCTCAAATGGAGGTAAGTTCTTGTATGCAACGGATTCAGTTGAATGTGAAGACTATTTTAACAAAATTATTGAAGAAAACGATTGGGCAGAAAAAAGTATTTTGTGTTTTAATGACACCTTTACAAACCACTACATCCCAAATAATAAATTAAAATTTAATAAATCTAATCTGAACTCTAATTTATTCATTACTGATTGTGAGTTTCTTGTTGCTAAGGATGGTAGTATACTAGTTAGTGCTAAACAAATTCAGTCATATAAGTCAAATGATTTACCTAACAATATAATTGTTATGGCAAGAACAAGTCAATTATCAGAAACTTTGAGTAAAGGACTTGAGGGTATAAGAATAAAATATTCAAATAACTTACCTTCAAACATAACATCCATTAAAAACTTTAATAAAGGGGATGGAGAAGATTTAAATTTTCTAACCTATGGATCTAGTGCTAAAAATTTATATTTGATTCTGCTGGAAGATCTATAATGAAAGACTTATTTCCTAGAATTATTTCATCAATTTTTTATGTGTTGGCCATTCTTGGATCTATTTACTATGGTTACAAACCCTTTATTATACTATTGGTAATATTTTGTGTTATTATAATTATTGAATATGGAAGAGTTTTAAGAAAAGACGAGGAGCATTTCGAATTTATAAAATGGGGCTCAGGAAAGGGGTTAGCTCCAGGACTTTTTATGAATACAGAATTTTTACCACTATTTTTAAGCATTACTTTTGGATTATTACCGGTTATTAGTAATGAGATACCAACTAAAGATATTGGACCCTTATTAATTATTTTTCTTTTCGCAACTATATCATTATCCATTATTCATCTTTATTGTCTATTTCTAAATAAAAAACTTTTTAAGTACAAGCGATTAAGTAAAGCATGGCCATTATTTGGAGTTAATTTTTCATTTTTAGTAATAATTTATTCTATCATTTCTTTCGATTTTGTTGATATTAAAAAAGTAATTTTAGCATATTTATTTTTAATTTGGGGAATAGATACAGTGGGATATTTAATTGGTGTTAATTATGGAAAAACAAAACTATTTGAATCCCTGTCGCCAAAAAAAACTGTTGAAGGCGCACTAGCTTCAATGATTTTTTCAATTTTATATGGATTTTTAATTTCACTATACATAAGCGATGTAGGTAGCATATTGATAATAATACTTTGTGTTTTAACATGTTTTTTTGCAATTCTGGGGGATTTAGTACAATCCAAAATAAAACGTGAATTAAAAATCAAAGATTTTGGAAAATTATTACCTGGTCATGGTGGTATATACGATAGATTAGATAGTATAATTTTTTCATTTCCAATTCTATATTTTATCTTCCAATTTTTATAGCAAATGTTTCATAAAGAGGGTCATACAATAATTTTAATTTTTTTATTTGCTGTAATAGCCGATATATTACTTCTTGAATATATTTTTTCAGATGGCTTAAATAAGGTTTTTCTTCAAACAGCTTCAATTGTAGTTCTAGTTCTTGTACTTCAATTTTTTAGAAACCCAACTCGTCATACGACCCTTAATGATAAGCATATAATTTCACCTGTTGATGGTAAAATAGTTAATATTGAAAAAGTTTATGAGAAAGAATACTTTAAGGATGATAGGATTCAAGTATCAATTTTTATGTCCCCTTTAAATGTTCATGTCACCAGATATCCTATTTCTGGTTTAGTTAAATATAGTAAATATCATCCTGGAAAATATCTAGTTGCTTGGCATCCTAAATCTTCTGAAAAAAATGAAAGAACTACAGTTGTAATAGAAAACAATGCTGTTGGCGAAATTCTTTATAGACAAATTGCCGGTGCAGTAGCAAGAAGAATTGTAAACTATGCTAAAGTCGATAAAAATGTTATTCAAGGCAAAGATGCTGGTTTTATTAAATTTGGTTCGAGAGTTGATTTATTTCTTCCCGTTGATTCAAATTTGAATGTTAAAATCAATCAAAGTGTAAAAGGAGGAGAAGATATAATATCAGAATTTTAACTACCTAAGTTATTGATTTTATTTTTTAAACTAATAATTTTAGATAGTACATCATCAAGTTTTTTCTTTTCATTTTCAACTACATCTTTCGGGGCATTGTCTACAAATTTTTTATTTGATAATTTTTTTTCAAGAATATTTTTAAATCCAATATTGTAGTTCAAGTCCTCCTTAATTTTTAAAATACCCTCCTCACTTAAATTTTTATCAGAATCAATAAAATAATTGTATTTACCAACCATTATAGAATTCATTTTTACAGACCCATTTATTTCAGATTGATTTAATTCACAATTTGTAAGCTTTTGTAAAACACTTTTTAATTCATCATCTAGGATTTTATTTTCATAATATAATTTAACCGAATCCTTGAAACCTATTGAATTGGTTTTCTTAAAGTTTCTAATTTTAGTTATGAGCTCATTTACATGTTCAAAGTTTGCTATAACTTCAATATCAATTTTATTAGTTTTTGGCCAGTCTAGGTTTTTAGTTGATCTGGAAATATTTTCTAGAACTTCTGATGTAATAAAAGGCATAAAAGGCTGTAAAATCGATAAAATTTTAATGAACAAATTGTTTACCTCCAAGATTGTTTTTTTTGATATTTTTTCACCAAACTTTGGCTTTACTATTTCCAAAAAAATTGAGCAAAAATCATCCCAGACAAGTTTATAAGTTGTCATAAGAGCCTCGGATATTTTAAAGTTATCAAAGGCATTATCTATATCGTTAATTTTTAATTTTAATTTCTCATTAAACCACTTTATAGCAGCTATTTCATATAGTTCCTGTTCTTTTTTTGGAGAAACTTCAAAACCATCAATTAGTCTAAAAGCATTCCATATTTTATTTGAAAAATTTTTCCCTTGCTCACATAATTTAGTATCAAATAATAAATCGTTTCCAGCTGGAGCTGAAAATAATAATCCAATTCTAACACCATCTGCACCATAATTCTCAATAAGCTCAATTGGATCCGGTGAATTTCCTAGTTGTTTTGACATTTTTCTTCCCTTATCGTCTCTAACAAGACCTGTAAAATATACATTATCAAAGGGTTTTTTATTTCTTAAATAATAACCACTCATTATCATCCTTGCAATCCAAAAAAATAAAATATCTGGTCCTGTTACTATGTCAGACGTTGGATAATAATAATTAATATCTCTTCCCTCTGGAAACCTAATACCATCAAAAACACTGATAGGCCATAGCCATGATGAAAACCAAGTATCCAGAACATCATCATCTTGAATTATATCATCAAAATTTAAATCGACTGCATTAAATTTTGTTTTGAACTCAATCAATGCATCTTCTCTATTTTTAGCAACAACAAATTTTGAATTATCCTTTTTTAAATAAAACACAGGGATCCGATGGCCCCAATACAATTGTCTAGATATGTTCCAGTCTCTTATATTTTCCATCCAATTTCTATAAACATTTACATATTTTTTTGGATGAAATTTAATGTCACCATTTTTTACTGCATCAATGGCGGGTTTTGCCAATTCTTTCATTTTAACAAACCATTGCAAGGATAGCTTTGGTTCAACAACACAATTGGTTCTTTCAGATAGAGCAATATTGTGGTTATAGTTTTCAATTTTTGAAATTAAACCTTTAGCATTTAATTCATCAACGATCTCCTTTTTAGCCTTAAATCTATCTTTTCCTGAGTAGTGAATAGCATTATCATTAAGGGTTGCATCATCATTAAAAATGTCAATGATTTCAAGTTTGTGTTTTTTTCCTATCAAGAAATCTTTTTCACTGTGAGCTGGAGTCACTTTTAAACATCCAGTTCCAAATTCAATTTCTACAGACTCATCGTAAACTATTGGAATTTCACGATTTACTAATGGAACAACAAGTTTTTTGTTTTTTAATTTTTTATATCTTTTATCTTTTGAGTTTATTGCCACTGCAGTGTCACCGAAAATAGTTTCTGGTCGTGTTGTAGCAATGGATAAATAATCATTACTTCCAACAATTTTATATTTTAAATAATAAAGATCAGCCTCTTCCTCCTTGTAGATAACTTCCTCGTTAGATAGAGTTGTTTTGGCCTCTGGATCCCAATTAACAATTTTTTTGTCTCTGTAAAGATATCCCTCATTAAATAGCTTAATAAAGGTTTTGATAACTGACTCTGATAAATCATCATCTAAAGTAAATTTTGTTCTACTCCAATCACATGAGCATCCAATTCTTTTTAATTGATCTAAAATAAGGCCTCCGTGCTTATCTGTCCATTCCCATGCATAATCCAAAAATTTTTCTCTACTAATATCAGTTTTAGTTATGCCTTTGTCTCTTAACATTTTAACGACTTTAGCTTCAGTTGCAATAGATGCATGATCGGTACCAGGCACCCAACAAACATTGAAGCCCCTAAGTCTTGCCCTTCTTATCAGTATATCCTGTATGGTGTTGTTAAGCATGTGACCCATGTGTAATATGCCAGTTACATTAGGGGGAGGTATAACTATTGTGTAAGAAGGTCGATTATCAGGGATAGATTTAAATAACTTATCATCACTCCAAACTTTCAACCATTTTTTTTCAACTAGCTTAGAATTATAAACTTTATCAATTCCCATTTCTTTAATTTAAACAAAAGTAACTAACTAGATAAAGATTTAAAAGGGAAAATAATTTTTGTAAAAGGATTTAAATGAATTATTTTTAATAAAAATTATTAGCAATGAAAAATTCAATACTTATTTCAATCACATTATTAATTTCTTTTTTTGTTTTTTCTCAACAAAAACAAGCTGAAATTAAATTTGAGGTTACATCAATTGATTATGGTGAAGTTGAATTTGAGTCAGATGGAAAAAGAGTTTTTAAGTTTAAAAATATTGGCACCGCTCCTCTTGTTTTTGAAAGAATTTCTTCGTCATGTGGATGTACTATTCCTAAAAAGCCTGAAAAACCTGTTCAGCCTGGCGAATCTGGTGAAATTGAAGTGGAATATGACACCAAAAGAGTTGGACTTTTTATGAAGGCAATTTCTGTAGTTTCTAACTCGAAAAACTCATCTGTGGTCCTAAGAATTAAAGGTGAGGTCCTGCCTGAAGAGGATGAAGATGAGGAGGAAGATGAAAAGGAGAAGTGAGTAAAAATAAATAAATACACATTTTTGAAAAAAACATCTCTAAAGCCCTTCAACTCATTTGGCGTAGATGCTTATGCAAAAAAATTTGTTAGTGTTAATTCTGAAAAACAAATCTTAGATTTTCTTGATTTAAATAAAAGTGAAAAATTATTAATTCTTGGTGCAGGTACCAATATTTTATTTAGAAATAACATTCAGTATCCTGTTATTAAAATTGACATAAAGGGAATTGAGATAATAAACGAGGATGATAAAGAAGTTTTAATTTCCGTTGGTGCAGGTGAAAATTGGAATGAACTAGTGTGGTGGTGTATTGATAATGATTTTGGTGGTATTGAAAATTTGGTTTCTATCCCTGGAAATGTTGGAAGTGCACCTATCCAAAATATTGGTGCGTACGGTAAAGAAATTAAAGATGTATTAGAGAGTTGTAGAGGAGTGTTTGTTGAAAACAGTTCTATTAAAATTTTTAATAATGATGATTGTAATTTTTCATATCGAAGTTCAGTTTTTAAAGAAGATTTGAAAAACAAATTCATAATAACTAATGTTACACTACGTTTATCCAAGATTCATCATAAAATAAATACTGAATATTCATCCCTAAAACAATTTTTGAAGGAAAATCATATTAATAAACCTACTCTAAAAAACATTGCTGAAAGTGTAAGTAAAATAAGATCGAAAAAACTTCCAGACTACAAAAAAACAGGAAATGCTGGTAGTTTTTTTAAAAACCCTACAATTGGAAAATCTAAGCTAAAAGAAATTGGCTTATCATTTCCTGATTTGGTAAGTTACAATATCGGCAAATCCAAATATAAAATTTCAGCTGGATGGTTAATTGAAAAATGTGATTTTAAGAAAAAAGAAGAAAAAAATGTTTCTGTTTATAAAAACCAGGCATTAGTAATAATCAATTTAGGAAAAGCTAAAGGCATTGATATTTACAACTATTCTCAAAAAATTAAAGAATCAGTTAGAAAAAAATTTGATATATTGCTTGAAGAAGAAGTTAACATTATTTAATAATGGAAATTTACATAATCACCATACTATTTTTAGCTCTAGCATTTGCAGGAATATCGATTAAAATTATATTGAAAAAGGACGGTAAATTTTCAGGAACTTGTGCAAGTAATAATCCATTTTTGAGTAAGGAGAGTGACAAACCTTGTGGAATTTGCGGAAAACTCCCTGAGGAGAATGACTGCAAAAAACCATCGATGAATTTCAATTAATAACTTTCTTAATGTCAAAAAAAGAATTGCCATCATTTGACAATTTATTAAATTCCAATTGGGATTATGTCTATAATTACCTCTTAAAAAAAACATCGAATGAATATGTTTCTGAGGAAATCACGATAAAATCGTTCTCGAAAGCATTTGAGAAAATAGATACCTACGACTCTAAATATAATTTTAAAACATGGCTGATTTCTATTGCAAAAAATAATTATTCTGATTATTTAAAAAAAAAGAAGTTACTATTTAAAGAAGTTGATTCGCAAAAGATAGAGAGCTTCGTATCTGATTTAGATCCAGAACAAGATATGATTAATAAAGAGAGTTATGACAATCTAAATTTAAAGATTGATGAACTTAAACCAGCTTACAGAGATATGATTAAATACAGATACTTTGAAGATTTATCAATTCAAGAAATCTCAAAAAAGTTAAATCAACCTATTAATACTGTTAAAATAAAAATTTTTAGAGCTAAAAAACTTTTAAGTGATAAATTAAAATCTTGATGATTAGATTTTTTAAAAAATTAGGTCCTGGTTTATTATTTGCAGGTGCTGCAATTGGTGTTTCTCATTTAGTTCAATCAACAAAGGCTGGGGCAGAATTTGGATTTGGGCTGATATGGGCTCTACTGCTTTGCAATTTTTTTAAATATCCATTTTTTCTATTTGGTACTAAATATGCCCATGCTACAGGTGAAACACTCCTCGATGGCTACAAGAGAATTGGAAATTATGTGTTAGTTATTTATTTAGCCCTATCAATTGTTACGATTTTTACAATACAAGCAGCAGTTACGATAGTGACAGCAGGCTTAGCAATAGAGCTTTTCGGCATGAGTTCTAATATCACATTATGGTCAGGTATTATAATTATTTTCTGCTTATTGATTTTAATTATTGGAAAATATCGTTTACTGGATAATTTAATTAAAGTAATTATTCTGATTCTGGGAATTTCAACTCTTGTAGCAGTCTTCTATGCTAATCTCAATTCGAATGCAACCGTAGAAATTAAGCAAATTATGCCATCTAATTTTGAAGGAATAATTTTTCTTGCAGCATTTATGGGATGGATGCCTGCACCATTAGATGTTTCAATCTGGCAATCAATATGGACAAAAGAGAAAATATTACTAAATAAAAACATGAATTATAAAACCGCTTTATTTGATTTTAATATTGGTTACCTAACCACTGTAGTTTTAGGTATTTGTTTTATTGGTCTTGGTGCTTTTGTTATGTACAACTCTGGTGAAAGTTTTTCAAATAATGGTGGTGAATTTGCAGGTCAACTTATTAATTTATACACATCTACTTTAGGTGAAAATATGTTTTTACTTATAGCAATTGCTGCATTCACAACTATGTTTAGCACAACACTTACCTGTCTTGACGCTTCGCCGAGAGCAATGGGTAAATCAATGACTCTACTTGGTTTTGAAAAATTTGGTAGCTATACTCTTTGGTTGATATTACTATCCATTGGCACTTTTTCTATTTTTGTATTTCTAATGTCCGAAATGGGAAGTTTAGTTAGGGTCGCAACTATACTATCTTTTGTTACGGCACCTGTATATGCAATACTAAATTATACACTAATAACAAGTAAATACATGCCTTCAAACAACAGACTTAGTTATGGAATGAAAATATATTCAATTTTGGGGATAATTTTTCTAACATTTTTTTCAATTTGGTACCTAACATTGATTTAAAATTCATATATATTTGCGTATCAATAAAATTCGTTGGAAAGCAAGGTAATTGAACATAAAAAAATTGATTCCAAAAGTTGGGTAAAACTAGACATAGGAAATAGGAATCAACAACCCAAAATCTCATCAAAAAATAATTTTGGATTCAAGAAAAAACCAGATTGGATTAGAGTAAAACTTCCAACTGGTAAAAAATATTCTAATCTTAGAGGACTTGTAGATAAATATAAGTTAAATACAATATGTTCATCCGGTAGTTGTCCTAACATGGGAGAATGTTGGGGTGAAGGAACAGCAACATTCATGATATTAGGAAATATTTGTACAAGATCATGTGGTTTTTGTGGAGTGAAAACAGGAAGACCTCTTTCTGTAGATTGGGAAGAGCCTGAAAAAGTTGCAAAATCAATTTCTGTGATGGGGATAAAACATGCTGTAATTACTTCTGTGGATAGAGACGACTTGACCGATATGGGCTCAATAATTTGGGCTGAAACAGTCAGGAGTATTAGAAGAATGAATCCTGGAATAACTCTTGAAACATTAATTCCAGACTTTCAGGGAATACATAAACATTTAGATAGAATTATTGAGGTTATGCCTGAAGTAATCTCACACAATATTGAAACAGTTAAAAGATTAACAAGAGAAGTCAGAATTCAAGCTAGATACGAAAGAAGTTTAGAAGTTTTGAGTTATTTAAAGTCTAAAGGTGTAAATAGAACAAAATCAGGGATAATGTTAGGTTTTGGAGAGAAAAAAGAGGAAGTTGTTCAAACTATTAAAGACTTGAGAAAAGCAAGGGTTGATGTTGTTACTATAGGACAGTATCTACAACCATCAAAAAAACATCTTCCAGTTAAAAACTTTGTTGACCCAACTGAATTTAATTTTTATAAAAAAGTAGCAGATGATTTAGGATTCATTCATGTAGAAAGTGGTCCACTAGTAAGATCTTCATACAAAGCACAAAAACACATCAATTAATAACTTTTTCAATCTCTGAATTAAAGTTGTTTTTACCATCTAAAAATTTAACTTTTATACCAATATAATGCATATTTTCGAACGATTTAATATCTAAAATTTTATGGTAATCTTTCTCAGTTGTAATGATTTTCTTGTTCTTTGATTTTGATTTTATTTTATCTATATCCGCTTCAGAATAAATATGATGATCATTAAATTTCAAATGCTCAAAACTAATTTTTTTATTATTTAAATATTTTTCAAGATCTGAGCTGTCAGCGATTCCTGTAACCAAGAGAACTGAGGATTCAGTTAAATCCATTACATTCAAATCAACTCTACCTACTAAAGATTCATCATAAACTATTGTTGTAAAAAATACCTTTTGTTGATCTGAGGGTTTTATTTTTTTAATTATTTCTTGTCTTTGACCCTTACCAAGATTATTTGGACATTTTGATATGACTATGATTTGTGCCCTTTTTATTCCAGAAATAGGTTCTCGCAAATTTCCAGTAGGCAAAACAAAATCACTGTAGTATGGATTATCGTATTTTGTAACGACTATATTAAGATCACACTTCAGCCGTCTATGTTGAAAAGCATCGTCCAATATAAAAAACTGAACTCCACTGTTTTCATTAATAGTTTTTGATACACCTAGAACTCTATCCTCAGAAACTACAACTAATATTTCTCCATGATTTTTTTTTATTAAGAATGGTTCATCTCCAATTTTAGTAACAAGTGTTTTTTCATCTGCCAGTATATATCCACTGGAATCTCTCCCATATCCTCTACTCAAAAATGCAATTTTATAGTTGTTTTTAAAATTTGAAATTATGTAATTAACAAGCGGTGTTTTTCCTGTCCCACCTACAGAAAGGTTTCCAACCGAAATAGTTGGAATATCAAAATGCTTTGATTCTATTATACCTTGGTCATAAAATTTATTTCTTATCAACTGATACAAATAGTATAGTAATGAAATTGGGAGAAGTAATATTCTCAATAGAGACATCTGACGAAAATATAAATTTTATATTTGATAAAAAATTCCAATGAAATTAATTGATATTCAATCAATTCTAGAGAATTGGTGTCCAATAAAAAATGCTGAGGACTTTGATAATGTTGGACTACTTGTTGGTGATAATAACTCCAATATTAATAAAGCACTAATTACAATAGATACCACCGAAGCTATTATTGACGAGGCCGTTAATTTAAATTGTAATTTGATTATAACATTTCATCCTCTCTTGTACAAAGGTCACGGGCATTTAAATAGTGAGGAATATGTGACTAATATCATTCTTAAAGCAATTAATAATAATATAAATATCTATGCAATACATACCAATTTAGATAATAATCCTGAAGGCGTTAGTTTTCAAATATCAAAAAAATTAGGTCTTAATAATTTGGAAATATTGATGAAGAAGGAGGAAGACCAAAGTCTTGGAATGGGAATGGTTGGAGACTTAGAAATTGGAATGGAAGAAACAGATTTTTTAAATTTTTTAAAAGAAAAAATGGAAATATCAAACCTCCGTCATAGTAATTTTAGAAGAAAAATAATAAAAAAGGTTGCTGTTTTAGGTGGTTCTGGAAGCTTTGGTATTGAAGAGGTATTAAAAAATAATATTGATTGTTTTGTTACATCTGATTTAAAATATCATGATTTTTTTAAACCAAATAATAAAACATTGTTGGTTGATATTGGGCACTACGAAAGTGAAAAATATACAAAGGAGTTAATTTTGGAATATCTTAATAAAAAAATTCCTAAGTTTGCATGCATTATTGCTAAAACTAGGACAAATCCTGTAAATTATTTTTAATATGGCAAAAAAAGTTGATTACTCAGTTGAAGATAGGTTAAGAGCACTCTATGATTTACAATTAATAGATTCAAGAATTGATAAACTGAGAAGTGTTAGAGGTGAACTTCCTTTAGAAGTTCAGGACTTAGAAGATGAAGTTTCAGGCTTAGAGGTCAGGGTAGAAAAAGTAAATGCAGAAATTGAAGAACTGCAGAATTTAATTAAGGAAAAGCTTAATAAAATTGAGGAATCAAAAGCTATGATTAAAAAATATAATGATCAGCAAAAGAATGTAAGAAATAATAGAGCATTTGAATCTCTAAGTAAAGAAATTGAATATCAAGAGTTAGAAATTGAATACTGTGAAAAACAAATAAATGAAGTTAAAGCGCAAATTGAACAAAAAACTGAAAAGCTTGATGAAACCAGCCAGCTTAAAGAAGATAGAAATACTCACCTAAAACATAAAAAAAGTGAACTAGACGCTATAATGAAAGAGACAGAGAAGGAAGAAAGTGGTTTAATAAAAAAATCCAGTGAATTCGAATCCAAGATTGATGAATCACTTCTAAACTCATACAAAAAAATTAGATCTAGCGTTAAGAATGGGTTAGCTGTTGTTCCTGTTGAAAGAGGAGCATCTGCAGGTTCATTTTTTGTAATTCCTCCTCAGGTGCAATTAGATATAGCCTCGAGAAAAAAACTTATTACTGATGAACACAGTGGAAGAATTCTTGTTGATAAGGACTTAGCTGAAGAAGAAGAAAAGAAAATGGAGTCGATTTTTAATTCTATCTAACCACAAAAGATTTACTCAAAGTTTTTCCCCCAGAAATCCCTATTCTGTAAAAGTATTGTCCCGACGAAATTTTACCTCCCTTTTGATGACTAAGTGGGAAACTATGCTCCCCACGATTTAATTCACCATCAAATACAGTATTTATATATCTTCCCAAAATATCATATATCCTAATATCAACCCTATGATTTTGTTTAATTCTAAGGTTTAAGTTGACAATATTTATTGAGTTGGTGTATATTGGATGGTGGTAATTGAACAGATCATTATAGTCCACAATTTCTTCGTCATTACAACCAAAACCTAATCCAAGTATATTATAATCATTACCCAGCATTGCATTATCAATATAATCTGGGTCACCGCACAACCAATCCTTTAAAATTGTTTGATATACGGATCGGAAATCAATACTTTTATACATGTTTCCTCGTGTATTTAAATCACTCAAACTTGGCCAATCACCAATTATTCCGCTTCCTTTCAACGGAGGTCCAAAAAGCATAGTTGGAGCAGCAGATCCATGATCAGTTCCCTCCGATCCATTTTCTTTCACTCTTCTACCAAATTCTGAAAAAGTCATTGATAAAACTTTTGAATCTAAACCTTCATAATTTAAATCATCATAAAATTTCTTTATAGAATTAGAGAGTTCAGTTAGTAAAGTCTGATGTGTCAACGACTGATTACCATGAGTATCGAACCCTCCAATTGAAACCATGTAAATCTTTGAGCCCAAACCACCTTTTATTAATCTTGCAACCAATCTGAGTTGTCTATCTAAACCAATTTCACTATCATAGCCATCAAAATCTGTGGAACTTGTGAAGGCTTCACTGATAACTTTTGCATAATCATAAGTGGTATTTGTTACTCTTCTTAAAAATTCCAACTGATCACCGTGAGTACAATCAGGCAGGTTTTCAAGCCCAAAAAATTCTCCTCTCTCTGCAACCCGTTCTAAACGTGATTCATTAGCAACTGCAAAAGCATATGACCTGTCAGCTCCACTAAAAATTAAGTTAGCATTACTTCCAATTTGAACAGCTATTGGTTTATCTGGTGGATTTATATTATAATCAAAATATTTTTCATCGTAATATCTTCCAAGCCAACCTGTTGAGATCATATCATTTTTATTGGTAGATCCTGTAGCCCAATAATCAGATGAGGTAAAATGTGATAAATTTTGATTTTCATAACCAACACCATTTATTACTTTCATTTTACCTTCCTCCCAAAATGAGACTAGACTGGACATAAAATTAGGAATACCATGCTTCTCATCTAGTTTAATTATTTTGTTATTTGGAATATGAAGAGTGGGTCTTTTAGATACATATGTATCATATTGAGATAGTGGAATGATTGTATTTAAACCATCATTTCCTCCTTTTAATCTAATTAACAGTAAAACTCGATCAGATAATGAATCAGAAAGTGCGTTTGTTATAAAATTCGAGTTTAGAACAGAAAGGTTTGTAGAGCCCAATGAAATTGACCCAGCTCCCGCTAGACCTAAAACTTTCATAAAGCCTCTTCTATCCCAATTGGAGTGTTCGTTTCTATGCTTTTCAGAATTTAAATAACTTTTACTCATTTTAATTGAAATTCTGGGAGCGTGATAAAAAACCTGAGTAAATCATAAAACTGCTTTGGAACACTATTATCATTTACAGTCCATCCACCACCATTAAAGTATATATCAGGAACATCACTTTTAAAAATTGACACTGCATCATTCAATTCATCATTCATAATTTTATAATCACAAAACAGATATTCTTTAACAATCTTTACGATAGAAATAGGATCATCATTATTTTCACCTATCATCAATTTTAAAAGTGTTTTAAATTGTTCTTTATCTGCTGCATAATATCTGTTTATCAAATAATCTCCAAATTCCCACCTCATAGGCAACGTGCCAGATGAAATCCAATCGTGGTTCTCTTGCCAACCAGCAACGTCTATGGGGTTAAGAATTTCTTGTCCCATATCTTGTGTTCTTGCTCTTAAATAATTATTTAAATTATTTGAAAAATTATTGGGTTTGACAAAATCAAACTCTTTTTCAATAAAAACCATTAAATCGATAGGGCTTTTTATTATTACATTACTAGAGGAGGAATGAAAAAAATGTTCACTTTTAAATAATTTTTTAAATAGAGGTAGTAATTCAAAATTATTTTGAATAAAATAATTTGATAGTTCTAAAATAATATCTTCTTTAATAACAGGACTAACAAAGTGTTTATAAATCTTTCTACATATGAAATCTGCAATAAGTCCAGTTTTTTCTTCAAAAAGAATTTCAATTACATCATCATATCCCCAATTACCTGTACGTCCAAAAATTGTTTTTTCTCCATCATCAAATCTATTTACATTGAATGAAATTGGGCCCCCATTAGTTCTAGAATTGTACCCAGTTAAAGCTCTGGCAGTTTCAGTTATATCATCTTGAGAGTAACCATTTCCTTCACCTAGAGTAAATAATTCGTAAAGCTCTCTTGAATAATTTTCATTGGGCGCATTATTTTTATTTTCAAAACCATTCAAATACATCAACATTGCATCATCTAATCCGATAATTCTGATAAATTCTTTGAAATTTCCTAAAACATTTTTCTGAAGATTATTGTAATATCTGAATGTATAGGCTGGATGATTGTACATATAATACTCTGTCACAAAATGATTGCTCCAAAAAAGAGTTAATCTTTCCCTTAAACCATTATTTAAAAAATCATCAAAAACTATTTTTTGATGATCCCTAAAAAAAGCTCCTCTATTTTTTCCAGAATTATTGAAATCTCCATTATCAAAATTTGCCCATCCAGGGTCTGGTGTAATTGGTTTATTAACTGCTTCTAAAAATATTTGATCAATTAAATCACTTGGTGCTATGTTTAAATAATCATTAATTTCACTAAACTTAATACTAAAGCCAATCCTTCTAAATAAAAAAAGAACCTTGGATACATTCCAAGGGTTACTTTGTGAAGGAACATACGTATTCAAACTGCCTTCATTACAGTTCACAAACATATTCAAATATCGTAATTGTAGCATCATATTACAAATTTTACTTAATTTCGATCTCATGATTAAAAAAATTATAATCACCATCTCATCATTAATTCTTTTTGTATACTTAGTTTTTTTTGGAGATTATTTTAATTTGGATTTTAATGTAGAACAATTTGAGACCTTAATTTTTTTATTTAAAGTTTATATTGGAGCTTCTCTTGTCGCTTTTATTGTAAGTGAAATTTTTCAAAATTACAGCCAAGTAGATAAATTATGGAGCACGATACCAATATTCTATGTTTGGTACTTTACTGTTCAATCAGGCTATGATCCTCGTATGGTTTTGATGTCTATTGTTGCAACTGCTTGGGGAGTTAGGCTCAGTTACAATTTTGGAAGAAGAGGAGGTTATAGTATTTATTTCTGGATTGGAGAAGAGGATTACAGATGGAAAGAATTAAAAAGGATAGCTCCGTTTTTAAGACCTAGATTTAATTGGGCTGTTTTCAACTTATTTTTTATTTGTTTATATCAAATGGGGCTTATATTTTTAACGACACTGCCAATCTTGGCAGCTTGGCAAGGTTCTAACGACTTAATTTTTTATGATTACTTAATAGCATTAATTATGTTATTTTTCATTTTTACAGAAACCTTATCAGATCAGCAACAATATAATTTTCAAACAAAAAAATATAAAAAAATTAAAAAAGGTGAAAACCTAACTGGTGATTTTAAAAGAGGTTTTGTAACAACGGGATTATGGTCAATTTCAAGACACCCTAATTTCACGTCTGAGCAACTGATATGGATTTCCTTCTACTTATTCAGTATTTCTGCTACAGGAAATGTATTCAATTGGTCCATAATAGGCTGTATTTTACTTGTGATATTATTTTATAATAGTGCTAGGTTTAGTGAGAGTATTAGTTCAGCAAAATATCCTGAATATGAAATTTATCAAAAAAATGTTCCTATGTTTTTAGGATTATGGAATTCTGATTGGAAAAATAATTCTAATTGAGATTTTGAATTATAAATTGAATCATGCTCATGTTTGATTTATCAACAATGCCTATACCCAATGCATAAACAACATTATTTATATTCATCTCATCTCCTCTTTGCTTTAAAAGTTTCGCATGCATTGGGTTGTGATGAAAATCTGCAATATTTTTTGGCTTTTTATTTTTTCCAAAGTTGACAATAAAAAATGGTGGGTCATTAGAGTCCATTTTTTTAAAAAAATCAATTTTGTCCAGGTATTCCTCATCATATGTTTTCTTTTCCCATACATCAACATCCAAACCAGCTCCTTTCGTGTACTTTCTAGATATCTCATCTAAATAATCTTGATCCAAACCTATCATGTCTCTCCACCTTTCAAGATTCATGGAATGTGCCGCCGCTACACCAACTAAACAACTAACCCGAGTTGATTCCCTTAGAATGGGATCATCACTATTCTTGTCCGACATATCATCACTAAAACCAATCCAAAGTGAAGAGGTAGCTCCAGCGGAGGAACCCATCAATCCAATTTTTGTTTTGTTAATATTAAATTTTTTATTGTTATACCTAAGAAACTGTAAAGCCATTTTTGCATCATTTAATGAACTCAATATTCCATCATCATTATTCATAAACCTATAGTTGATAGTTGCAAATGAAATATTATTTTCTAGTAGTTTTAGAAAACGTTTAATATTATTTTTTCTATACGCTGACTCTTTATTTCCACCAACAAAGCCTCCACCATGAATAAAAATTAATAAAGGAGTCTCATTTTCGGATTTAGCTAGCCATATATCAAGGGTATTTCTTTCGTTATCGCCATATGTTACATCTTTAAAAACTTGGTATTCATTGACACTAATTATTGAATCAATATTCACATTTTTATTTTGTGAATAAACAATTAATGAATTAAAAACGATTATTGATATGTAAATAAATAGACGCATAGTTAAAATTAATTAGATAATGATAAAAAATAAATAATTGTTGGAAAAAAAGATAATGAGGCTATAATTTGAAAATTTTGAGATGTTTTTTCATTGGCATGCCAATAAGCTAAAATTATGAGTGGAATTTGGAAAAAAAGTCTAATAAAAGCACCCGACTGACTAATTCCTACAGCTTCTTGAGCGATGGATGAGTGATACAAATAAATATTGGCAGGGAAAACTCCTACTAAAAGAATTAATAAACCTATTCCGCCTATGAATCGAGTTTTTTTAAAAATGATCATCAATCCAAACAATACCTCAAAAAATCCTGATAAATAGACGAAAAATTTATGATATGGAATGTATGGCGGCATTATTGGTAAAAAAAATTCTGGATTTGTAAAGTGACTTATACCTACATTAATGTAAAATAGGCTTAAAATTATAATTGTAAAAAATTTAAATTTTTTCAAATCAGTTTCTCAAAAATACTAAAAAATAAAAGCTCTAAATTCTAATATATTAAAATCGATATTCCAACCAAAACACAATTTCAATATTCAAATAAATATTGTTATTTTTAAGTAACTAGAAATAAGATGAAAAATTATTACAAATTTATTTCGATAATAATATTAGGACTATTGATTTATTCATGTAATCCTGGTGAGGAAGCACCTGAGGATGATTCAAATGCAACCATTTGGAAAGGTGCTACAAAAACTTTTACCAAGGCAAATGGTGCTGACCCTAATCTACCTAATAATCAAGATAGAATTACTTCAAATATTTGGATCACAAGGGGTAATGGAGGAAGCATATATAATATTTTCTCAGAAACCACCGAAAGTGCCAATAGTCCCGCTGGAACAATGTGGTCTATAGGAACAGTGGATGATATTAATAGCCTGACTTTCCAAAATTTCAGATCTGCTGTTAATAAACCGAGAGAAGTAGTTGGGAAAAATTTAGTTTTACACCTTTTGGAGGATAATATATACATAAGTGTGAAATTCACATCTTGGTCGTCAGGAAATGGAAGTGGAAGCGGAGGTGGTGGTGGATTTTCGTACGAAAGAAGCACACCATAAAAAAACCCTCCGATTACTGTTTACTAATAATTTAGCTTTTTGCTTCACCGAAGGATTTGATATGTGGGCGCTGAGGGATTCGAACCCCCGACCCCTTGGGTGTAAACCAAGTGCTCTGAACCAACTGAGCTAAGCGCCCTTCAGTGTGGTGTGCAAATATAGCAATCTTAATTATTTTCTAGATTAATTTGAGAAAAAAGGTATGTTGATCCAGTTACGAGTATTGTATCATTTATTTTTGATTCACCTAATGCTTTTTGAAAGGCTAAGTTTGGTGTTTCAAAGGAACAATAATTAATATTTATCTTATTAGCATATCTTTCCAATTTTTTTATTGGCATAGACCTATTGACAGAGGCCTCACAAAAATAATATTTATACTGTTTGGGAAAGATATCTAAACATTCTAACTGATCAATCTTATCCAAAGTTCCAAAAATCACCTTAATACTACCAGGAATATTTTTTAATTCGTTAAATATTATTTGGAGTGAATTAACATTGTGAGCAACATCAAAAATTACTGTTGGATTTTTCATAACAACATCCCATCTTCCAATCAATTTAGTGTTAAAACATACATTTCGGATGCCCCTAAATACTTTACTCTCCTCTAAGTTAAGTGAATCTATCATTTTCAGAGCGAATATTGCCGTATTAATATTTTTATACTGAAATGTTCCTCTCAAATCAGTTTCATAATTAACCCTACTTTGATCAACATAAAAGATATTAGTATCAATTTTTTCTGCTTGGTCATTAAAAACTTTTAATGTAACATCATCAAATTCACCAATTACAGCAGGGACATTGTATTTAAAAATCCCAGCTTTTTCATTTGCTATCTCTGAGAGATTATTACCTAAGAATTTTTTGTGATCATAACCAATATTTGTAATCACTGTCACTAATGGACTAATTATATTAGTAGAATCCAATCTTCCACCAAGTCCAACTTCAATTACTGAGAAATCAACTTTTTTATATTTAAAATATTGTAAGGAGAGAGCAAAACTGATTTCAAAAAACGATAAATTATTTTTGATTATATAGCTCTTATTTAACTCAACGAATTCAACAATAAAGTTTTTTTCAATTAGATCAGCGTTTATCTTTATCCTTTCTCTGAAATCATATATGTGAGGTGATGAAAATAATCCAACTTGAAAATTGTGTTCTTGTAAAATTGATGATATAATATGACATGTTGAGCCTTTGCCATTTGTTCCACCAACATGAATAAAATTTAAACTTTTTTGAGGATTACCTAAGAAATTTAAAAATGATACTACTGAGCCTAGCTTTAACTTATAGCTTCTGTAATTTGAATCGAATGATGCTGGTATATTTTCTAGCCAGTCAATCGTTTCTTTATAATCCATTAAATAAGAACAAGGTCACGGAGTAAAATGAATGTTATGAAACCAGCTATATAACCAATAAATGCTAGGAAAGCGATTTTTTTAAGATACCACATGAAATCAATCTTTTCCATACCCATTGCAACAACACCTGCTGCTGAACCAATAATAATCATACTTCCTCCCGTTCCTGCAGCATAAGCAATTCCATGCCATAGCGGATCATCCACAACTTCTCCAAACATGCCCATTGAGGCAGCAACTAAAGGCACATTGTCAATTGCAGCAGACAAGAAACCAAGAACAAAAACAACAATGTCTAATCCTCCAAATATTACCCAATCAACATTTTCAAAAGTTGAAACCATCCATTGACCAACACCAAATACAATTCCCAAAGCTTCAAGAGCTCCCACTGCCATTAAAATCCCAAGGAAAAAGAGTATACTTGGCATTTCAATTTTAGTTAGTGCGTGATGAACAGGGCTGTGATTAACAACACTGGTACTCGAGTTAGCTGAGTTTAATCTATAATTAAAAAATTCTGCAATTGTAGCAACTACTGCAAGTGATAACATCATTCCTACGTATGGTGGTAAACCAGAGGGATTGGTTTCACTTTGTGTGAGAATTTTAAAAACTGGAACAAAAACAATTGAAGCTAGTCCAATTTTTAAGATTAATGAGCCATAAGGATTTTCTTTTTCTGTTGACTTAGGTGGAACAATATCACCTTGAAAAATTTTATATTTTGAAGCTACATAAGTTGGTATTATCATGCACACCAAAGATGGGATGATTAGATATTTGATGAGTTCAGGAATAGTAACTTTTTCACCTATCCAAAGCATTGTAGTAGTTATGTCACCAATTGGGGACCACGCACCACCAGCATTTGCTGCAACTATTATCATTCCAGCATACCACAATTTCAAGGTTTTATCTTGAACTAGTTTTTGAAGTATAGTAATTAAAACTATTGTTGCAGTTAAATTGTCAATGATTGCAGAAAGTATGAAAGCTAAGAAACATATAATCCACAATATCCTTACTTTACTTTTTGTTTTTATCAATTTTTTGATTGTTGCAAAACCATTAAAAAAATCAATGGTCTCAACAATTGTCATCGCGCCTATGAGAAATATTAAAATTTCTGCTGTGTGTCCCAAGAAATAATTCATTATCGACTTTAGCTTGTAAGGAACAAGCTCTTTATTTTTGGTATCTATCTCAAAAACAGTCATGTCAAAATATGATATAATTGCCCACATAACTGCCATCATGATTAGAGCTGGAATTAACTTATCTATTTTAAGGGAATGTTCAAAGGCAATTCCTAAGTATCCAAGAACAAAAACAATAATAATAATAGTTTCTAACATTTTTTAAATTTTCAAATTCTCAATTATCGGGCCAAATTATGTAAAAAAATTAAAAAAACATGTTCAAAAATGAAAAGTTCATATTAATAACAACAAAAATAAAAATTGTTGGTAAGAGGCATGAAATTTGAATGTGCTATAAATAAATTGACATATCAGTCATTTATGATGAAAGAGCAAGGTTTATATAATCCCCTATTTGAGCACGAAAACTGTGGTGCCGGATTTATTTGCAGTCTTAAAGGTCAGAAAACAAATGAAATAATCCATAAAGCCTTAAATATTTTAACATGTCTTGAGCACAGAGGTGCAGTTAGCTCTGACGGCAGGACTGGTGATGGGGCAGGAATCTTAATTGATATTCCCCATCAATTTTTTGTTAAGCAATGTAATTTTAAATTACCGAATCAAAATGAATATGCAGTTGGAATGTTATTTCTTCCTCAGAAAATTAATCAAGCAAATTATTGTGTCAAAGTATTTGAAGATGAAATTAAAAACCAAAATTTAAATATTATAGGCTGGAGAAATGTTCCAACCAACTCAAAAGTTGTTGGCTCTATTGCATCAAAGTCTAAACCAATAATTAAACAAGTTTTTATTTCAAAAGAGAATTGTAATCAAAGTGAGGAAGATTTTAACCTTAAACTTTATTTAGCCAGAAAAGTTGCTGAAAATAAAATTTATAACTCACCGCTATCACAAAATAATTTTTTCTACTTTTCCAGTCTTCACAATCGAACAATTATCTACAAAGGATTATTAATACCTGAGGATATCGAAAGGTTTTACACCGATCTGTCTAATCCAGAACTTGTAACTAGTCTGGCTCTAGTACATCAAAGGTTTTCAACAAATACTTTTCCAACATGGGATTTAGCTCAACCTTTCAGATACATGTGTCACAATGGAGAAATCAATACGCTTAGAGGAAATGTTAGCAGAATGGTTTCACGTGAGGAATTAATAGAATCAAAACTTATTGATAATGAAATATTAGAAAAAATATTTCCTATAATATTACCTGGAAAATCAGATTCTGCATCAATGGATATGGTTTTAGAATTACTGATAATGACGGGGAGATCATTACCTGAAATTATGATGATGCTAGTGCCTGAAGCGTGGGAGAAGCACCAATCAATGAAAGATAATAAAAAGGCTTTTTATGAGTTTAATAGTTGTATAATGGAACCATGGGATGGACCAGCCTCTATTCCATTCACAGATGGTAAATTTATTGGTGCATTGTTGGATCGTAATGGATTGAGGCCGTCAAGATATACAGTTACTAAAGATGGTTATGTGGTCATGTCATCAGAAACTGGTGTAATTCATATTGAACCAGAAAACGTAGAAAGACATGGAAGACTTGAGCCTGGAAAGATGTTTTTAGTAGACATGAAAGCTGGAAGAATCATTGAGGATGAAGAAATAAAAAATGAAATTGTTACAAAAAAACCTTATCGAAAATGGGTAAATGAAAATATATTACACTTAGGTGAAATTCCATATACGGGCAACAAGACCCCAAGTGAGAAAACTCCGTTCGAAACAAGGTTAAAAATTTTTGGCTACACCAGAGAAGATTTTAAAACTGTTATCCTGCCCATGTGTTTACAAGGCAAGGAAGCAATTGGATCGATGGGAACAGACACGCCTTTAGCAGTATTATCTAAAAGACCTCAACTTCTTTACAATTACTTCAAACAGTTGTTTGCTCAAGTCACAAATCCGCCACTAGATGGAATAAGGGAAGAGATTGTCACTGATATAAGTCTTTCAATTGGCAGTGATCGCAACATTTTTGATATTATTCCAGAGCATGCAAAAAAATTAAAAATCCAAAATCCAATTATTTCAAATGAGGATTTAGACAAAATTAAATATCTGAACCATCCGGACTTTAAATCATCAACTATTAATACAATTTATAAATCATCTAAAGGTCACAATGGTTTAGAAGAAGCATTAGATAATATAATACATGATGTAGAAAGACAAGTTGATAATGGAAATAATATTATCATTTTGAGTGATAGAAATGTTAATGAAAAATATGCTCCTATTCCTATGCTCCTAGCATGTTCATGTGTACATCATTCAATGATAAAAAGAAAAAAGAGATCCAAATTTGGAATTGTTATCGAATCTGCAGAGCCGAGAGAACCTCATCACTTCTCTATGCTTTTTGGTTATGGTGCTAGTGCTATTAACCCATATCTGGTCAATGAAATAATTTCGTACCACCACAGTGCAGGATTAATTCACGATCACAGCATAGATGATGCAATAAAGAATTACAACAATGCAATTGCAAAAGGAATACTTAAAGTGATGAACAAGATTGGTATTTCAACATTACACTCATACAGGGGAGCTCAAATCTTTGAAGCATTAGGATTAAGAAAAAAATTCATAAATAAATACTTTAACAATACACCATCCAGAATTGAAGGTGTTGGATTATATGTTATTGAAAAAGAAATATCAACACGCTTTAAAAAAGCTTTTGAAGTTAAAAAAGGATTTGTAAGTATCGATAGGGGTGGTCAATATAAATGGAGAAGAAATGGCGAAGCTCATATGCTTAATCCGCTCACAATTTCAAAATTACAGCAATCAGTTCGTGAGGAAAGTTATGAAACATACAAAGTTTATTCTGACGCAATAAATAAGCAAAATGAACAATACATGACTCTGAGGGGCTTATTTAAATTCTCAGAATTCGATCCTATACCGATTGAAGAAGTTGAACCATGGACTGAAATTGTCAAAAGATTCAAAACCGGGGCAATGTCATATGGCTCGTTAAGTAAGGAGGCCCATGAAAATTTAGCCTTAGCTATGAATAGAATCGGCGGAAAAAGTAATTCTGGGGAGGGTGGTGAGGACCCTAAGAGATTTAAATCTTTAAGTAATGGAGATTCAAAAAATAGCTCTATAAAACAAGTGGCATCAGGAAGATTTGGGGTTAGTTCACACTATTTAACAAATGCAAACGAAATTCAAATTAAGATGGCCCAAGGTGCGAAACCAGGTGAGGGTGGGCAATTGCCAGGCCCTAAAGTTAATCCGATGATTGCAAAAGTTAGAAATTCTACACCTTATGTAGGTTTAATTTCACCTCCACCCCATCACGATATTTATTCAATTGAAGATTTAGCTCAACTTATTTATGACCTTAAAAATGCCAATCGAAAAGCTAGAATTAATGTAAAATTAGTCTCCGAAGTGGGAGTTGGAACGATAGCTGCCGGAGTTGCAAAAGCAAAAGCAGATGTTATTTTGATATCTGGATTTGATGGTGGTACTGGAGCTTCCCCACTCACATCCTTAAAGCATGCTGGATTACCATGGGAACTTGGTATAGCTGAAGCTCAGCAAACTTTGATTTTAAATGACTTAAGAAGCAGGGTCGTGATTGAATGTGATGGTCAACTAAAAACAGGAAGAGATGTTGCAGTAGCGTGTTTACTTGGCGCTGAAGAATTTGGTTTTTCCACAGCTCCTCTAGTAGCCTCGGGATGTATAATGATGAGGGCTTGTCACTTAAATACTTGCCCTGTTGGGATTGCAACTCAAGATCCACAACTAAGAAAAAATTTCAAAGGTAAGCCGGAGCACGTGATTAACTACATGTATTTTGTTGCTCAAGAATTAAGAGAAATTATGGCAAATTTAGGTTTTAGAACAATGGATGAAATGGTAGGAAAAAGTGAAAAACTTGATACTAAAGATGCTCTTAATTATTACAAAATAAAAGGTATTGATCTTTCTAAAATTTTATATAAACCTGATCTTAGTGAAGATACTCCTCTCAGAAACACTGAGAAACAAGATCATAATCTCAAAAAGGTTCTAGACTTTACAATACTAAAACAATCTAAACTAGCAATTGATAAAAAAATTGAAATGTCGTTAGATTATAAAATCAAAAATACTGATAGAACCGTAGGAGCAATAATTAGTAATGAAATATCAAAAAAGTATGGTGCCAAAGGATTACCTAAGAATACACTTAAATTATATTTCTCAGGATCAGCAGGGCAGAGTTTTGGTGCCTTTTCTGCAAAAGGTTTGAAAATGGTAATTGATGGTACTACTAATGATTACTTTGGAAAGGGTCTTTCAGGTGCTACTATAATAGTTAGGAAACCCAAAAAAGCTACTTTTAAATCAAATGAAAATGTTATAACTGGTAATGTTGCATTATATGGAGCCACATCTGGTGAAGCATATATTAACGGTATTGCAGGTGAGAGATTCTGTGTCAGAAATTCTGGTGCTTATGCTGTAGTTGAAGGTATCGGTGACCATGGATGTGAGTACATGACAGGGGGTATTGCTTTGATACTTGGTGGAATTGGTAGAAATTTTGCGGCCGGCATGAGTGGTGGTATTGCTTACATATATAGAGATCAATTGAAATATGATCCAAAAAATTTCAATATGGAAACAATTGAAATTGAAAAACCTAAACAACAAGATTTAGATATAATAAATGAATTAATTCAAAATCACTTCACTAATACCAACAGTGATTTAGCTAAAGATTTGTTAACCAATTGGGAACTTTGTAAAAATAACTTTATAAAAGTAATGCCTATTGAGTACAAACGTGCATTAGAAAAAATTGCACAAGAGAAAATTAATCAAATGGTTCAATAAGTTTTGGGAAAAGTTAGAGGATTTATAGAATATGATAGGATTGTAGAGGATTATCTACCAGTTCAAACTAGAGTAAAAAACTACAAAGAATTTACTGTTAAGCCCGTAGATAATGAGATTGAAAAACAGGGATCAAGGTGTATGGATTGTGGTGTTCCTTTCTGCCACAGCGGATGTCCACTAGGAAATATGATACCTGACTTTAATGATGCTGTACACAGAAAAAGTTGGAGAGAAGCTTTAGAAATTCTGCACTCTACTAATAATTTCCCAGAATTTACAGGAAGATTGTGTCCAGCACCTTGTGAATCAGCTTGTGTTTTAGGTTTAATTAGTCCACCTGTTTCCATAGAATTAATTGAAAAATATATTGTTGAAAGAGGATTTAGTGAAGGTTGGATTAAGGCAAAAGTGCCAAAGAGAAGAACAGGTAAAAAAATAGCTATTATAGGATCAGGACCTGCAGGCTTAGCAGCAGCTCAACAACTTAATTATGCTGGTCATACAGTTTTTGTTTATGAGAGAGATAAAAAAGTTGGGGGACTTCTAAGATACGGTATTCCAGATTTTAAATTAGATAAATCAGTAATTGACAGAAGAATTAATTTGATGGTTGAAGAGGGGATTAATTTCATCACATCAACTGAAGTGGGAAAAACTATCTCCATTAATAACTTATATGAAAATAACGATGTTGTTCTCCTTTGTGGTGGTGCGACAATTAAAAGAGGATTGCCAATTCCAGGATATAATTCTAAGGGTATAGTTCAAGCTATGGATTTTCTCAAAAACCAAAATCAGATAATTGATGAAAAAATTGTGATGCACCCAACACTAAATGCTAAAAATAAAAATGTTATAGTAATAGGTGGTGGTGATACAGGTTCAGACTGCATTGGAACATCAAATAGACAGGGAGCAAAGTCTGTAATTAATTTTGAAATACTTCCCAAACCACCTGAAAAACGCTCAATTGAAAATCCTTGGCCCTATTGGCCATTTACTTTAAAGAGCAGTTCATCTCATGAGGAGGGAAGTGAAAGAAGATGGTCCATTTTAACAAAAGAATTTATCTCAGATAAAAACGGAAAATTAGTTGGACTTAAAACTGTTGAGGTCAAATGGGATAAGATTAATGGTCAAGCACCAAAACTTATTGAAATTGAAGGCACCGAAAAAATATGGCCATGTGATATGGTTTTACTAGCACTTGGTTTTACTGGACCTGAGAAAAATATATTTGACGATTTAAATCTAAAAACTGATTCATTTAATATTCCCTTAACAAATAATTTTATGACATCAGACAAGAAAGTTTTTGCTGCTGGTGATTTAAGAAGAGGACAATCTTTAATTGTTTGGGCAATTTCCGAAGGAAGAGAGGCAGCTCACAGAATCGACGAGTGCCTAATGGGCTATTCTAATTTACCAACAAAAACAAAAGGGGATCTACCTCTAGTTAAATAAGTTCCACTTAATTCCAAACCTTATACTGCTATCTCTGTATGGTGTAGTTGGTGATGATAAAAATTTACCTTCAGAAAGTGAAGAATTAATGTGCTCTGCAACTAAAAATATTCTTGTTTGCCTAATCTTAGCATTGATGAAAAAGTCAACAATTGGATATCCACCTATTTTTTTCAATGTTTGAATATGAAAAGTTGATAACAGTGGGTTGTATTCATCCGCATAATACTTAGAAAATATTTTTAAACTAATACCTGTTTGAAGGTCAAGAACATTTTTAAAAACTTTTTCAGATATATAAAGGGTATTTCTTAGCAATAACTTTGGTAAATTGATAATATCCTGGTCTTGTAAGACATTTTGGAAAAGAATTGAATTGTCGAAACTAAAAATTCCAAACTTAAATTCTTTATTATACCTGATCTTCAAGTAGTTTATTTCTCCGTCGTATTGGTTTATATGTGGTGTGAGTTTGTTCTGTTGAGTATTATTTACAGTCAAATATAAATGATTTAAAATGTTAGAAAAATCAATATTTATATTTCCAAGTTTTTCATAATTCATTTGAAGCCCTATATTTTTAATGTCGGTCAGTTTATTATTTACGTTATAATTAATGTCGAAATAATCGCTTTGATAGAAATCATAAATCATCCCAGGATGGTACTGTAGAATATTAAAAAATAATTTATAATTAAATCTATTTTTTCTGAGTGATTCTAAATTAACGTAAATACTATTACCAACTCTTTTACCATTAATTTTTTGATGAATATCAAATTCTATTTTTGTTTTTCTAAATTTTTTTAAAAAATTCCCATGAATTAAATTTGTGTTCTCACCAGTTATTTTCTCTAAGTTTTCTGAAACGCTAAAAAAATTATAATTGTAATTAATATAGCCTACAGCTAGCTCATCAAAAAACCTGGTTTTTGTATAGACTGAAAATTTATTTTTTATCGATCTGAATTTATAATGGTCATTAATATCATCTTCTCCACTATTGATTTGACCATACAAATAAGTGGGTTGGTCCTGTTTATAATTATTGTTCGTGGTTTCATAATCCAGATTATGACTCATATAAATTAGATTATTATTTTTATTTAGTAAAATAAATTTATTGTTTAAGTACAAGTTTCGTGTTTGAAAAATATTTTGTGCATCTTCAAAATTTACATTCAATTTGGATCTTTCTTTGAACTCATCCTCGCCTGAGATGAAATCTATTAAAGAGACATCGTTTAAACCACCGTTTTCCTGTCTTTCGAGTTTTTGACTTATAAAAAATAATTTGGAATCAAGATTTTTATTTATATAGGAAAAACCAAATCTAAAGTGTTTTGATCCTGACAAACTATTTTGGTATTTTCCTAAACTTCTTAGAGCCTTAAAAGCCAAAGAAAAATTTATATTTCTATTGATATTTGATGTAAATAAAGCATCCGTAAGTTGGCCCTGAGAAAAAACAGATTTAAAGAAAAGTTCTGTAACAGGATATGCTGTATCATAAAACCTATAGTCATCCTTATTGATTAATAATGGGTTATTAGCTGTGTATCCAATTTTTGAGAAAATATTCTGTCTTGTATTAAAACTTAAATTATTGTAAATCTGTCCAACATTATTAAATTTTAATAATTCAAAATTGTCTTTTTTTCTGTAGTTAAATGCGTAATACTTTTTTATTGTTAATGATGTATCTAATAATACAGTATCATTACTTATTCCAAAATTCTTTAGTTTATTGACATCAAACTTGAAGTTTTCAATAGACATGCTGTCCTTTACTTTATTAAAAAAACCCCCTGATGTACTATTAGTTTTAATTGGATTATCTTGTGATAAATTGATAAAACAATTGAAAAAGCAGAATAATAAAATTAAATATCTCATTATTTTTAATAAAGTTATAGATTTAAAATAATTATTCTCTTAATTTCAATTTATATGTTGAAGATCTACAATGATAAAATCTTTGTTTGTGGAATAGATGAGGCTGGAAGAGGTAGTTTGGCTGGGCCTATAACTGCTGCTGCTGTTGTTTTACCCAAAAATTATAAAAATCCACATGTTAGAGACTCAAAAAAATTGAATCGACAAAATAGAATTGAGCTCTATAATGAAATAGTTGAAGTTTGTGTAGATTATGCTATAGCTGATGTATCTCCAAAAACTATAGATACAATAAATATACTTGAATCAACATTTTTAGCAATGAATAATGCAATTGATCAAATTAAAAATAAAATTGATTTCACAATAATTGATGGGAATAAATTTAAAACCAAAAAACAAATACCATATAAATGCATTGTAAAAGGTGACAATACTTATCAAAGTATTGCTGCAGCATCAATACTTGCAAAAGTTCACAGAGATAATTTAATGAATGATCTACATTCATTTTTTCCAGAGTATGATTGGGCTAACAATAAAGGATATGGAACTAATAAACACAGAACAGCAATTAAAAAAAACGGAAAATCAATACATCATAGACATAGTTTTAATCTGCTCGAAAAACAATTAAAAATTAAAATTTGATTTTTTATTTTTGTAAGTGAAAGATTTGAAAAGGCTCGTAATTTTATTATTAATTTTTTTTTCATGTGAGACATATGATGACCAATCGTCAATAATTGAAAAAATTCCAGACAAACCAATATTAGTTTTAAGCGTTGATGATGTCAGTAAAATTAACTACAAAACTATTAATTTTATATCCAAATCAGCCAGACTAAATTTTGATGATTTTACTCTACTCAATCCATCATCTGAATTAATATATAGTTTTCATCTGAGTGGTAAAAACAGTGTTAATAGTATTATTATACAAAAATCGGATATTGCTAGTATCGATACTAAATATATAAGCGATACAATAAATTATAATGGATCAGAAATTTACAAGTATAAAGATTATTACATTTCTAAAAATGATAACTTTTTAGTATTATCTCAAGATAAACTATTAATTGAAAATGTATTGAGAGATGCAACTTTTTCCAAAAATGATGAATTCTATGAATTTGAAAAACTACATTCAATTAAAACTAAAAATATTTCATTAAGCGTTTCTGAAAATTTTAAAAATTTAAGCTTCAACTTGAATAAAGAGGATATAGACAAATATTCAAACTGGATTCAGTATGAGTTTGATTTAGAAAATGATGATATTAATATTCTGGGTGTTTCTCAAAAAGATGCAAAAAACAGAGAAATTAACATACTAAATGGCCTGGAAAAATCAAAATCTGAGATAATAAATATTATACCAAACAATTTTTCTGATTTTAAAAGAATGAGTTTCGACAAGGCTGTAATTGAAAACAACTTTAATAATTTAATGAATGATGGTAACATTCTTGATAAGAAAATGGACTCAATTATTAATGATGTTAAAGAAATTGCACAATTGGAAATAAATAATAAATCTATTTTAATTCTTGATTACGATCGGCCAGATGTAATGAAACTGATTTCTGATCTTAATGAATTGGATATATACAGAGGAGAGATGATTTTCGATGCAAGTAAAATAATTTTATCAGATTTTGATATTCTAAATTTTAAACTGTCTAGCAATTATAAATTCATAATAAATATCAATAATTTTTTAATTCTTTCCGATGACCTAGGTATACTCCAAAACATTATACTTAACTATAAAAACCAATCGTTGATAAGCAAAAATGAAAATTTCTTAAAATTTGCTAAATCAATTCCAAATAAAACAACATTTTTTGAAATAATTAATTATGAAAATAAAAAAGAGAGTAGCGATTTTCCGTACTGGTTTTTAAATTATGAAATAAAGGGAAAAAATACTTTTAAATCAATTTTTACAACTCCTAGTTTTGAGTTGGTAAAAGAGAAAGGTCTAGAGTTACAATTTTCAAAGAAACTAACAAATGATATCATAGTCAACCCAACGTTTATCAATAATTATAAATTGGGTAAAAAAAATATAATTTTTCAAGATTCTGATTTCAAACTAATCTTGTTAGGACTTGATGAAAAAATAATTTTCGAAAGACAATTAGATTCTAAAATAATAAGTGAAATATTCCAAGTCGATCTATATAAAAATAATAGATTACAATTTATGTTTCTTACCAATAAACAGTTGATAGTATTAGACATAAACGGAAATTTTGTAAAAAGAATTGACCTAAAAAAATCGGAATCTAAAAAGTATTTATCAGTTTTTGATTATGACAAAAACAGGAACTACAGAATTGTAATTCAAAACGGCAAAAGCGTAAAAATGTTGGATTCAAAATTTAATGATGTTAAAGGATTTAAAAGGACTAAACTAAAAACTGAAATTAGCCACAAAATAAAACATCACAGAATATTAAATAAAGATTATTTGACGATTGTAGATGAAGATGGTACACCATTAATTCTAGATAGAAGAGGTAATATTCGTATTAAATTACCAAAAAATATTAGAACTGAATCAAGTAATTTTTTCATAAACTCTAATAGTTTAATTAATATAAATAATCTAAATCAATTGTTTAGAGTTGAATTAAATGGAAAAATTTCGACAAAGCAGTTGATAGATGAAAACCAAAAAATATTTGCTGATAATGATAATATATTAATTCACGGCAATGGAAAACTTATAATAAATAATAATGAGTTTAATCTTCCTTATGGAAATTTTGATGGATTAAATATTTTAAAATCCAAAGAAAAAACATATTACCACATTAGAAGTGATGATGATAATCAATCTTATCTTTTTAATAAAATGGGAATGATAAGAGGTTTTCCAATTTTCTCCAAATCAAATATTGATATTGCATTTGAAAAAAATCAAGATTTAATAACTACAAAAGGGGATGATGATGAGGTTTTACTTTACGTAATTGATTAGAATTCAGTTATTGCGTTAAATTTTTCAGAAAATTTTTTAATAAAAACTTTTTTTACATCATTGACATTAATTTTTTTGTTAAGCTCATTCGAAATAGATGTAACACCTTTATTAGTTATTCCGCAAGGAATAATTCCATCAAAATAAGATAAATCAGTATTAATATTTAATGCTAAACCATGCATTGTAACCCACCTACTAACTTTAATACCCATTGCACAAATTTTTCTTTCGTTGATATTGCCAACATCAAGCCAAACACCTGTTTCATTCGTATTACCGGAAGCTTTAATTCCAAAAAAATTTAATGTCTCAATAACAATACCCTCTAAGTCTCTCAGATATCTATGAATATCAGTATAAAAGTTTTCCATATCTAAAATTGGATAACATACCAATTGACCTGGGCCGTGGTATGTGATATCTCCACCTCTATTCGTTTTATAAAATTGAATTCCTTTTTGTTTGAGTTTATTTTCATCAAACAATAAATTTTTATTATCCCCACTGTTTCCTAATGTGTATACATGATTGTGTTCAACAAACAATAAATAGTTAGGTGTGTTTTTTGGAATACTTTTGTTTCGATTATTTAATTTGATTTGAATAATTTCATTTTGAATTTGTTTTTGAATTTCAAAACAATCCATATAATTGAGAATTCCTAAATCTCTTACTTTTATTTTATTTGTTTTGATCAAAGGGTTTAAATTTTTTATAAAATTAAAAAACATAAACGTTATATAATTCTTATATACGTATATTTGATAAAAATGTCAAACCTTTCTGAACAAGAGCTAATTAGGCGTGAAAAGCTCGAAAAGATTAGAGAGCTAGGTATAAACCCATACCCTGCAGAATTATTTAAAACAACCAGTAATTCAAAAATAATTAAGTCTAATTTTATTGAAGGCAATAAAGTTGTATTAGCTGGTAGGCTGATGTCTAGAAGAATTCAGGGTAATGCTAGTTTCGCTGAATTACAAGATAGTTTTGGTCGAATCCAGGTTTACTTTAACAGAGACGAAATTTGTACTGGAGATGACAAAAGTAAATACAATGATCTTTATAAAAAATTATTAGATATAGGCGATATTATTGGAATTGAGGGAGAATTATTTAAAACAAAGGTTGGAGAAATGACAATCATGGTTAAAGATTTTAAATTGCTTTCAAAGTCACTTAAACCATTACCTCTTCCAAAAACTGACTCTGAAGGAAATATATATGATGAATTCACATCACCAGAGCTACGCTACAGGCAGAGATATGTCGATTTAATAGTTAATAAGAATGTCAAAGATACATTCATAAAAAGATCAAAAATAATTTCCTCAATCAGAAAATCACTTGAAAATGAAAATTTTATTGAGGTAGAAACACCAATTCTACAGCCCATTCCTGGTGGTGCTGCAGCAAAGCCATTTATAACCCATCACAACACATTAAATATTCCGCTTTACATGAGGATAGCAAACGAATTATATTTAAAAAGACTTATTGTTGGTGGTTTTGATGGAGTTTTTGAATTTGCCAAAGATTTTAGAAATGAAGGTATGGACAGATCTCATAATCCTGAGTTTACAAATCTAGAGTTTTATGTAGCATACAAAGATTACAATTGGATGATGAGTTTCACTGAGAAGCTTCTTGAGAAAGTTGCTATCGATAGTAACGGAAGCTCTGAAATTGAATTTGGTGAGAATAAAATAAATTTCAAGGGGCCCTATAAAAAAATTGGAATTATCGATGCAATTAAACAAGAGACTGGAATTGATGCTTTATCAATGAATGAGAACGAGTTATCTGATGCTGCAAAAAAAATAGGCGTTGAAATAAACGAAACAATGGGTAAAGGAAAAATAATTGACGAGATATTTGGTGAAAAATGCGAATCAAAATTCATTCAACCAACATTTATAATTGATTATCCCAAAGAGATGAGTCCGCTAACAAAGGAACATAGAAATAACCCATTACTCACTGAAAGATTTGAGTTATTAATTAATGGTAGTGAAATTGCTAATGCATATTCAGAACTAAATGACCCAATAGATCAACTTGAAAGATTTGAAGAACAATTAAAACTTTCTGAAAAAGGAGATGAAGAAGCTATGTTTATTGATCATGATTTTATTAGATCATTAGAATATGGAATGCCACCAACATCTGGAATTGGAATAGGTATTGATAGGCTTGTTATGTTACTAACAAACCATAGGTCTATTCAAGAAGTTATATTTTTTCCTCAAATGAAGCCTGAAAATGAGCCTAAAATTGAATTAAACGAACATGAAAAATTAATTTTTGATAAGGTAAATACGTCAAAAAAAATTGATTTGAAAACTTTAAAAGAATTTGCTGGTTTAAGTAACAAAAAATGGGACAAAAGCATAAAACAACTAACAAAAAATAATTTAGTTAAAGTTTCAAAAACCAATAAAGGCCTTTTCGTAGAAATACTCTAGCTGATAAGTTTTTTTTTTGTAATTTGAATTTTCCTTTATAACCAATAATATCATAATCATGACTAGAAAATTCTCACTGCTTATAATTTTGGCTTTAATATTTATTAACCCAAATATATATTCACAAAAAAAACCCGAAAAATCTGATAAGGAAAAAAAAGAAAAAACATATTCAGAAATAATTACAGATAAAGCCTTGACAGACCACGGAGTTTTTGATGTACATAAAATTGAAGACAAATACTTCTTTGAAATAAATGATAGTCTACTAGGTAGGGACATGATGATGGTTACAAGAGTTGTAAAAATGGCAACAGAGTTACCACTGCGTGCTCATAAGTTAAGTGAACAGGTATTAAGATGGGAAAAATTTAACAATAACATACTCCTGAGAGTTGCATCTTACTCAAACTTTGCAAACGATTCGCTTCCAATTAAAGAAGCTGTTTCAAACTCAAATTTTGAACCTATTATAGCTAGTTTTAAAATTGAAGTTAAAAACGAAGAAAAAAACTCAATTGTAATTGACGTTTCTAGTTTATTTAAGTCTGATGTAAAAGCTTTTGGCTTCCCCCAAAGGTCAAGAAAAACATATAAATTATCCAGTTTAGATTCTAAGCTATCTATGGTAGAGTCAATGAAAAGTTTTCCGTTGAATATTGAAGTTAGACACATAAAAACTTATAAGTCATCAGATTCTAATAATGGTCAAGTTTCAATGCTACTTAATAATTCAATTATTTTATTACCAAAAGAACCTATGCGAAGAAGGTATTTTGACCAAAGAGTTGGTTGGATAACAAATCGTCAAGTTGATTATGGATTAGATAATCAAGAAGCTGAGACTGTAAGATATTTGAGAAGATGGAGACTAGAGATTAAAAATGAAGATATAGAAAAGTTTAAAAAAGGTGAACTCGTTGAACCCAAAAATCCTATAGTATTTTACATAGACCCTGGGACACCGACTAAATGGAGAAAATATATAAAGCAAGGAATTGAAGATTGGCAGACTGCATTTGAAGAAGCTGGTTTTAAAAACGCGATAATTGCAAAAGATCCCCCAACAAAAGAGGAGGATCCTGACTGGAGTTCGGAGGATATCAGATATTCTGTTTTTAGATATTTAGCCTCAACAACAATTAACGCAAATGGAGGACAAGTTGCTGATCCAAGGTCAGGGGAAATTTTACAATTCGATGTTAATTGGTATCACAACGTTTTAAAACTAACTAGAAATTGGTGGATTGTACAAACAGGTGCTGTAAATCCAGATGCAAGATCAGTTGAACTAAAAAATGAGATCGCTGGTGAAGGAGTCAGATTTGTTGCTGCTCATGAGGTTGGTCATGCTATTGGTTTACCTCATAACATGGGAAGTAGTAGCGCCTATCCTGTTGACTCATTACGATCTGCAACTTTTACAAAAAAATATGGCACTGCACCCTCAATAATGGATTATGCTAGATGGAACTATGTAGCACAACCTGGGGATGATGGAGTAGCATTGATGCCTTCATATTGGGATACTCCTAATGTTGGAGTTTATGATAAATATTCGATAAAATGGGGCTATAAACCAATTTTGGATGTTTCAGAAGAAGAGGAGAAAAAAATATTAAGGAGCTGGATTAGAGAAAAAGAAGATGATTTAGCGTATAGATATGGAGATCCTGGTATCGATCCGAGTTCTCAAACAGAAGACTTAGGTGATGATGCAATTAAAGCCAGTGAATATGGAATAGCTAACCTTAAGAGAATTGTACCTAATCTAATTAATTGGACCACAATTGACGGAGAGGATTACGATGATTTACAAGAGATATATAATACCGTATTATCACAATTTAGAAGGTATATGGGTCATGTAACTACAAATGTTGGTGGAGTTTATCAATACTACAAGACCTCAGATCAGGATGGAGCAGTTTACACACATGTAGATAAAAATCACCAAAAAGCATGTGTAGAATTTTTAAATAAGCATTTGTTCGAAACTCCATATTGGATGATTGATAAAAATATTTTAAATAAAATTGAATTTGCTGGAATGACTAATAGAGTTAGGGCACTCCAGTCTAGCTATCTAAACAATTTATTAGATTTTGGAAGAATGGCTCGAATGATCGAAAATGAAGCATTTAATGGAATTAACGCATATGCATTGCAGGAAATGATGGTTGATTTAAAAAATGGACTGTGGAAAGAATTAAAATCTAACAAGCAAATTGATGTATATAGAAGAAACCTTCAACGTACATACATTAATAGACTCAAATATATAATGAATAATGAACAGCCAAACAGAAGTGGCTCTTTTTGGTCTAGCTACACAACAACTGTGAAGGTTGATGTTTCTGATATCAGGTCAGTAACTATGGGAATTCTCATGGATTTAAGGAAAGATTTGAAAAAGGCAGTAAAAAAATACTCTGATAAAGTTGTTAAAAATCATTTAGATTATTGCATATTGATGATTGACAATGCGATGAAAACTAGCTAGATTTTTAATTTTTGGCCTACAGAAATATTATTTGTTTTTAGATTATTTTTTTTCATAATCTTATCCACCGAAATATTGTATTTTTTTGAGATGGAATATAGCGTGTCTCCTTTTTTAACAATATAGTTTGAGTCATCTTTAGATGATTTCTTTGCTTCTTTTTTATTTTTTGATATCTCTTTCTTAGAGCCATCAAATTTCCATAAATCATATCTTTCAATAACACTTATTAGCTTTTCGGGATAGCTTGGGTCGGTAGCATAGCCAGCTTTTTTTAAACCATTTGACCAACTTTTATAGTCTTTAATAGGTAATCTAAATAAGAAAGAATACCTACCCCTAGTGGTCAAAAATTCAGAATGGTCTTTATAGCTTTCTAATGGATTTTTATACTTTCTGAAACACTCATCTTTTTTATCATCATCATGATAAACCTTTTTACCTCTCCAATCCTGGTGACATTTAATTCCAAAATGGTTATTGGATTTTAATGCTAAATTACTTGCACCTGCACCAGACTCAACCAAGCCTTGAGCTAGAATGATACTTGCAGGAATTTTATTTTTTTTCATCTGCTCAACTGCTGTTTTTGAATAAGTTTTAATATACCATCTCTTTCTTTCTTCACCTGACATATTTTTTAAAAATCTTTCAAGTTGCACTGTCTTATTTTTTTTAATAGCATTTGATTTACTCACTTTTTTTACTGCCTTGAAAGGAAATTTTATTATGCTACAACTTGATAGGGATAATGACAATACTATGCAAATAATTAGTTTTTTTCTTATTAAAACTTTCATTATACAGACTAAAAATATTAATTCCTTTGAAATTATTTATTCTTTAGGCATAGTTATTGTAATTTTATTAATATGAATAGAGTTTTTTACCTATTAACAATATTTATAATTTTTGTTTCATGCTCATCTGTAAAAGTTGTTACAGATTTCGATTCCTCTGCAGATTTTTCACAATATTCGTCTTTTGCATTTTCAAAATCTCAAATCGAAAAATTAGAAATTTCCGATTTAGATAAAAAAAGAATTCTAAGCTCTATTGAAAACCACATGGAAAGTAAAGGCTATGTGAGTTCTAATCAACCAGATTTAATCATTAGTGTTGATACCAAATCTAGAGAGGATGTGTATATTAACAGATACAATGACTTTCCATATTACGGCTGGTATGGTCCCACAATGTCAACTACGTATAGACCCAGGTCAAGAATAGTTGGGCTTCTATACATTGATATTGTAGATGCAAAATCAGGCTCCCTTTTATGGCAAGGTAATGGTTCTGGGTCATTAAGTTCTAATAAATTAACGAGAGATGAATTAATTGATAGTTTTGTCAATAGACTACTTGAAAACTATCCATCAGCAAACTTATAAAACTTCTTGAATAGTCTTTTGGATAATTGTGTCAATATTTTTTTTAATAAGACCTGATCCAGCCGCATAATTTTTTTGCCCCCCTCCTGCACCTGAAATTGATGAGCAAATCTTTTCAATTATTGAAGAGGCATTAATCTTATCATTATCAAAACTTTTAGAAACATTACAAATTATATCCAATTTGTTAGAATTATTTGAATATAAAATAATGAGGGATTTATCAGCTTTATTTATTAAGTCAAATGAAAGTGATCTCATTAATTCTTTATCCAAATCAACGTGTTCAACGAGAACGTTGACCGACTTTACTTTTTTAAAATTTTTTAAATAAGATTCGGAATAAAAATTGATTAATTTTTTATGACTTTTCTTCAAATCTTTTGTTAACTCGGTATTTTCATTTTTTAAATTCTTGACCGAGTCTAATGTTCCTTTATTTGTCGAAAGAATTGAGCGTAATTCGTTAATTTCAATATTTCTTTCAGATAAATAATTGATCGATTTTTTTCCTGAAATAGCTTCTATTCTCCTTATACCCGAAGCAATTGAGCTTTCAGAAATAATTAAAAAATTTCTGATACTCAAGGTGTTTTTTACATGAGTTCCACCACACAATTCGTATGAATCACCAAACTTTATTGTTCTGACATTTTTTCCATATTTTTCTCCAAAAAGCCCTATTGCTCCTTTATTAATTGCGCTATTATAATCTTCATTTCTATTTTCAATAAGTTCTATTGAATCATCAATTTTATCATTAACAAAATTCTCAATTTCTTTTATTTGATCATTATCAATTTTTTTGTAATGTGAAAAATCAAATCTCAATGCGTCTGGAGAAACTGAGGACCCCTTTTGCTCTACGTGATTTCCTAATACATTCCTAAGTGCCTGATGAAGCAAATGAGTTGAAGTATGATTTGATGAAGACTCATTCCTTAGCTTAGGGTTAACACTTGCTGTTACAGTCTCAGTGATATTGAAGCTGGGTTTTGTTGTAAAATGAATAATTTTTCCATTTTCTTTTTTTGTATCGTAAATAGGTATTTCGAAATTATTTTCAAAAATCAACTTTCCTTTATCACCAGCTTGTCCTCCACCTTCTGGATAAAAGGGTGTGTTATCTAAAACCAATTGACAAACTTCTTTATCTTTTATTTTTACATATCTAAACTGATTAATTTTCGTTTTTGCAACTAGTTTATCATAACCACAAAAATCATCTGATTGGTTTTTATTAAAAACTTTCCAATCGGATGTAACTGTCTTGGTGGATTTTTTAGATCTAGATCTTTGCTTTTCCAGTTCATTTTCAAATTCTTTTAAATCAAAAGACATTTTATTTTCTTTTAGAATTAAAGAGGTTAAATCAGACGGGAAACCATATGTGTCAAATAATTCAAAAACATCTTTCCCTGATATTTTTTTTGTTTTAGCCTTTTTGGTCATATTAACCAATCTCTCAATGCCAGACTCCAATGTCCTTAAAAAGGATTTTTCTTCTTCAAATATTATCGACTCTATTAGGTCCTTTTGGGTAGAAATTTCATTAAAATGATCAACAAATTGTTCTGCTAGTACATTTACCAATTTAAAAATAAATGGATCAGACTGATTTAAAAACGTATAACCATACCTTATAGCTCTTCTTAATATCCTTCTGATGACATATGAAGCTCCCGAGTTACCTGGTATTTGCCCATCTGCAATACAAAAAGACACTGCTCTCACATGATCTGCAATAACACGTATTGCAGTGTCTGTTTTTTCATCATCACCATATTTAAATGATGTAATTTTAGAAATTTCATTCATTAAAGGAGCAAAAATATCGGTATCATAATTAGATTCTTTTTTTTGAATAATTCTAGCAAGTCGCTCAAAACCCATTCCTGTATCTATGTGTTTTTCTGGCAACTCCTCAAGATTTCCATCTGCTTTTCTATTGTATTGAATAAAAACTAAATTCCATAATTCTATTACTTTTGGATGATCAGTATTAACTAATTTTTTACCATTTATTTTATCTTTTTCTGTCTTAGATCGCAAGTCAATATGAATTTCAGAACATGGACCACATGGACCTGTTTCACCCATTTCCCAAAAATTATCTTTTTTGTCACCTAAGACAATTCTTTCTTTGTCAATTATTTGGGACCAAAAATTGTATGCCTCCAAGTCCTTATCTAATTTATCTTGTTTGTTCCCCTCAAAAACAGTTACATATAAATCATCTTTATTTAGTTTATAAACTTGAGTCAATATCTCCAAACTCCAATTAATAATATCTTTTTTAAAATAATCACCAAAACTCCAATTACCTAACATTTCAAACATAGTATGGTGATAATGGTCAATACCCACCTCCTCTAGGTCATTGTGTTTTCCCGAAACCCTTAAACATTTTTGTGAGTTTACAACACGTTTTGATTTGGTTCTTTCATTACCAAGGAAAATATTTTTAAACTGGTTCATACCAGCATTTGTAAACATCAACGTAGGGTCATCCTTGGCAACTATGGATGATGACGGGACAAAAGAGTGGCTTTTGTCCTTAAAAAAATTTATGAAATTAGATCTAATTAAGTTAGAGTTCATTAAAATTTTCCTTATTGATAGAATCTTTATATTTACAAAGTAAAAAATAAATAGTGACAACTTAAACAAAAGTCATTTTTTTATGAGTAAGTCTAAATTTTACTACGATAAAAATTCACTTTCATACAAGGAAATAAAATTATCCTCAAAAGAAAGGTTTCTTAATTTTTTATCTTTTGTACTAGCTTCTTTCTTCTTTGGTACAATCAGTTTACTTGTACTACTCTACACCCCGCTGATTAATACTCCAACAGAGCTAAGTCAAGCCAGAGAACTTAATAACTATGAACTGCAATTTGATCTTTTAAATAAAAAACTAGCACAACTTGAAAATGTATTGGAAAATATTGAGGAGAGAGATAATAACATTTACAGAGTTCTATTTGAGGCTAATCCTATTGATGAAGATATCAGAAAAGCCGGTTTTGGTGGTATTAATAGATATTCAGATTTAGAAGGATTTGAAAATTCTGATTTAGTAATAGAAACAACCAAAAAGATTGATATTTTAACCAAGCAACTAGTGATTCAGTCTAAATCTCTTGACGACATAGAAAAATTAGTGAAAGACAAGGAAAATATGTTAGCAGCTATACCTTCAATTCAACCAATCAAAAATAATGACTTGACAAGAATTGCATCAGGTTTTGGTATGAGAACAGATCCTTTTGATAAATCTAGAAAAATGCATAAAGGGATGGATTTCTCGGCACCAAGAAACACACCTGTTTATGCAGCAAGTAATGGAAAAATAGTCAGGGCTGATAGTCGATCAACAGGATATGGAAAACACATAAGAATAGATCACGGATATGGTTTTGTTACCCTTTACGCACACTTAAATTCATACAATGTAAAAAGAGGGCAAACAGTAAAAAAAGGTGATATCATTGGTTTTGTTGGAAACACAGGAAGATCGAAAGGACTTCACTTACATTATGAGGTAATAAAAGATGGTAGAAGTGTTAATCCAGTAAATTATTTTTATGGAAACTTAACACCAGAAGAATTTGACGAAGTGTTAAGAATTTCAGTTCAAGAAAACCAATCTTTAGATTAATAATGGATTTAAATCTTCCTGAAAAATTATATTACAATATTGGGGAAATTTCAAAGGCATTTAACATAAAGCCCTCACTATTAAGATTTTGGGAAAAAGAATTTGAAATATTAGCACCAAAAAAAAATTTTAAGGGCACTAGAAAATATAGCTCTGTTGATATAAAAAATATTAAATTAATCTATGACCTAGTTAAAGTCAAAGGATTTAAAATTGAAGGTGCTAAGAAAAAACTTCAATCCAGTAAAAACGTTATACAAGTTGTAAAAAAGCTTGAAAAAATTAAAGAAAAGCTGATTAATATTGAGAAAGAACTATAATTACTTTTTTCTACTGTAAATATTAATCGGACTCCCTGTGAAATCATACAAATCTCGAATTTTATTTTCCAAGAATCTTTTATAAGGTTCCTTCATGTATTGAGGAAGACTAGATGTAAAAACGAATTGAGGGTAGTGAGAGGGAATTTGACTACAATACTTAATTTTTACGAATTTTCCCTTGTTTGAGGGGGGTGGATTCTTGCTAATTATCGGTAACAAATCATTATTTAATTTACTTGTTTTAATTTTTCTTTTCCTATTCTCATAAGTATTAACTGCAAGTTTCAATGACTTCAAAATTCTTTGTTTTTTCAAACACGAAATAAAAATAATATGTACGTCACTAAAAGGTTTAATTTCTTCTCTAATTTTTTTCTCAAATAAAGTTGTTGATTTGTTTTCTCCAGTAACTAAATCCCATTTATTGATTAAAATAACAATTCCTTTATTCCTTCTGTGAGCTAACCAAAAAATATTTTTTATTTGAGTATCAAAACTTCTTGTAGCGTCCATAATTAGTAAACAAACATCACAATTTTCAATCGCTTTAATAGATCTTACAACAGAATAAAACTCAAGATCATTATTGATTTTTGACTTTTTTCTTATTCCAGCAGTATCTATTAATTTAAATTCTAAATCAAACTTGTTATAGTAGGTATCTATACTGTCTCTTGTTGTACCTGGTTCATCTTTTACAATATTTCTCTCTTCACCAATTAGGGTATTAATAAAAGATGATTTACCTGCATTAGGTCGACCTACAACAGCAAATGATGGTATATTATCCTTTTCCTGTTCATCTTCCCTATCAAAATCGATAACTAATTCATCCAGTAAATCACCTGTTCCGCTTCCATTAATAGCAGAAATGCCAAAAACTTTTTCAAAACCAAGATTGAAAAACTCAAGTGAATCATTAACCATTGTTGTTTTATCAACCTTATTTACAGCAACAATTACAGTCTTATTTGATTTATGTAAAAGCTTACTAATATCTTTATCTAGTGAAGTTATTCCATCATTTACATCAACAACAAAAATTACTTTATCACATTCGTCTAAAGCTATAATAACTTGCTTGTCAATTTCTTTTTCATAACTGTCATCACCTCCTACAACATATCCACCTGTATCAATAAGAGTAAAGACCTTGCCATTCCAGTCAGAAAGGGAATAGTGTCTGTCTCTGGTAACTCCACTCTCAGAATCAACTATAGCCTCGTTACTTTTTATAAGCCTATTGAAAAGTGTAGATTTTCCAACATTAGGTCTACCAACTATGGCAACAATTTTATTCATTTAATTATATCCTAAATTTTTAAGCTGATAACTATTTTTTCTCCAATCTTTAATAACCTTCACGTTCAATTCTAAAAAAACTTTTCTGTTAAAAAACTTTTCTAAATCTTTCCTTGATTCCATACCCACTTTTTTAATTGTTTCTCCTTTATTGCCAATAATAATTCCTTTCTGAGAATCCCTTTCAACAATTATCAGTGATGAAATTTTAAGAATCTTATTTTTTATTTTAAAACTTTCTGTAACAACCTCGCTAGCGTAAGGAATTTCTTGACTGTAAATTTTAAAAATTTTCTCTCTTATTATTTCGTTTGTAAAAAACCTTTCACTTTTGTCCGTCCAGTTATCATCTGGAAAATATTTCGGACCTTCAGGTAATAATTCTATCAATCTTTTTTTCAGATTCTCAATATTAAAGTTCTCTTTCGCTGATACTAACCATAATTCAACATCCTTTAATTGTGTTTTCCATAATTCGGTTTCCTGATCTAAAATGCTTTGGTTAACCATATCTACTTTATTTAAAATCAAAAGCACAGGAACTTTTGATTGTTTTACTTTATTTATGAGTTTATTATTATCAAAATCATTACTTAATGCTAAGTCAACAACAAATAAAATAATATCAGCATCTTTAAAGGAATCTAATATTTTTTTATTCATGTATTCATGAATTTTGTTATTAGGTTTAGTAAAACCAGGTGTATCCGAAATTATTGCCTGAAAATCTTTTCCATTGATTATGGCATGTGCTCTATGCCTAGTGGTTTGAGCTTTTGATGTCACAATTGAAAAATTTTGACCCAACAACCTATTAATGATGGATGATTTACCGGCATTTGGTAATCCTATTATATTTATAAAACCTGATTTAAACACGTCACAAATTTAAGTTGTTGCTGGTAATCCTCAATAATTTTTGTTATAAAATCAAAAAATTGTAATTTCGGTTTCCATTTCGCGGGATAGAGCAGTAGGTAGCTCGTCGGGCTCATAACCCGAAGGTCGCAGGTTCGAGTCCTGCTCCCGCTACTAAATAAGAAGGATTAGAATTTTACTAATCCTTTTTTATTTGAATCATCCTTAACACCTGTAAATAAATGGATTAACCTAGATACAGTTCTCAAGTTTGATGTTCGACTTTCCTATGATTTTTACTATATTAATGTTTGTGATTAAATATTAAACTAATATGAAGACGTTTTTAAATCTCTCGATTTTAGCTTTTTTGCTTCTATTTTTTAATCAATGTCAAAAAACACCTTATTCAGTACTTGAAAATAGGTGGAGCGAGGAAAGAGCGTGGCAATGGAAAAAAGACAACGGATGGATGGTAGGTACAAACTTCAATCCTAGCACTTCCATAAATCAATTAGAATTTTGGCAGGAGGATACCTTCGATTTGGAAACAATTGAAAGAGAATTAGAATGGAGTGCAGAGTTGGGGATGAATTTACACCGTGTATATCTTCATAATTTACTCTGGGATCAAGATTCTTTAGGGTTTTTAAAACGAATTGACAATTATTTAAAAATATCGGAAAGTTATGGGATTAAAACACTTTTGGTATTACTTGATGATGTTTGGCACCCTGTTCCCAAATTAGGGAAACAACCAGATCCTATACCCTATGTGCATAATTCAGGATGGGTACAAGCACCAGGATCAGCTATTTTGGGAGATAGTTTACGTCATGGTGAGTTGAAAAATTATACTAAAGGAATTATAAGTCATTTTTCTAACGATAATCGTGTGGTTGGATGGGACTTGTATAATGAACCCGATAATATTTCACCTTCAAATTCAAACCCAAGATACCCAGGTAGAGAACCTGAGGTAAAGGATAAGCATATTTATTCATTATCGTTACTTAAAAAAACATTTAAATGGGCAAGAGAGGTAAACCCATCTCAGCCATTAACTGTAGGTTTATGGAAAGAACCACATACCTGGGTTGCTCTAGATAGCTTATCACCAATTGATAAGTTTGCGATTTTGAATTCAGATATTATCTCATTTCATGCCTATGGAGACTTAGATGAAACGATAAAGAAAATTGAAAATTTAGAAAAATATAATCGACCACTTTTATGTACTGAATATTTGGCACGTGGGGGAGATAACACGTTCCAAAAAATGCTGCCATTATTTAAAGAAAAAGAAGTGGCAGCTATAAACTGGGGTTTTGTAGCAGGTAAAACAAATACCGTGTTTCCATGGTCTTCTTGGCAAAAACAATTTGACTCTTTACCAAAAGTATGGCATCATGATATTTATTTACCAGATAAAACTCCTTTTGATAAAAAAGAAATTGAATTCATAAAAGAAATACTAATTAACTAATCTTGGTTGAGTTGAAAATCTAAAAATTGGTTCATTGGTATACTTTTTAATAGCGAAGGCTAGCTTCTTCTTTTTCAGGCTTTTAAATTATTCAATAATAACTGTTTTTTTGGTTAAAATTAGATCTAATTAATTTTGTAAAAAGTTTATTAATTTTTAAACTTTTTGACCGTACAAAATCAAATTGTAACTTGGAATATAATACAAAACTTAAAATCATGAAACAACAATTAGGTCTTTTGTTTATTTTATTAGCTATCTACACTCAGGCGCAAGAGAAAACAAGACTTTCATTAGAGCATTATAAAAATTATGAATGGACATCTGGTCCATCATTATCTCCTGATGGTCAACAAATACTTTATTCCAAAACATGGATTAATCTAGTTGATGACAAAAGAGAGACCGACCTTTGGATAATGGATAAAGACGGTTCAACTAATCGATTCTTTTTAAATGGATCAAATGGAAAATGGTCACCTGATGGTAAAAGAATTGCTTTTACCAAAAAAGGTGAACCTAGTGGTACACAAATTTTTGTAAAGTATCTTGGTGTTGAGGGTGAACCAACACAGATAACTAAATTAGAAAAGGCACCATCTAGTATGGAATGGTCGCCAGATGGTAAGTACTTAGCATTTATCATGCATGTATCGTCAGATCCTGCACTAAAACCACTTGAGATTCCTAATAAACCAAAAGGTGCGAGTTGGACTAAAGCTCCACAAGTAATCGATCAAGTTGATTACAGTCAAGATCGTATTGGTTTCCTTGAACGTGGTTTTCGCCAACTATTTATTGTTCCCTCTGATGGTGGAACTGCTAAACAAATTACGCATGGAGAATTCGATGATGTATCAGCAGGAATTGCGTGGTCTAAAAATAGTAAAACGATTATATTTAGTAGCTATCAGAAGCCAGGGGCTGAATATGCCAGAGGACATTCCAACCTTTATGCTGTAAATATTGATGACTTTAAATTAAAAGAACTTACTGAACGTGATGGGACAGAATCATCACCAAAGGTGTCACCGGATGGATCTAAAATTGCCTTTGTAGGATCCACCTGGTCAAAAAATTTCTATAATGATCGCAAAATGTACGTTATGGACATCGATGGCTCCAACTTAAAATGTTTGACTCTGAGTTTAGACCAAACACCAAGCTCGGCTTTTTGGTCAAATAATAGTTCAGGAATTTATTTTAATGTAAGAGAATATGGACAGAGCAATATCTACCATGTAGATCTCAAGGCTAGGGTAAAAAAAATTACCAATGGAAACCACATGCTATCTATGAATGATTTGAGAGATAATGTTGCAGTTGCAACTTGGACAAATCCCTCAAACCCTAGTGATATTGTAAGTTTTTCTGTTGAAAAACCCAGTAAAATAAATAGACTCACAAATGTAAATAAAGATATATTTTACAATGTAGAATTTGGTGAAGTTGAAGAGTTAACATATAGCTCAAAAGATGGTATGAAGATACAAGGCTGGATTGTGAAGCCACCACAATTTGATTCAAATAGAAAATACCCACTCGTTTTGAGGATTCATGGTGGACCACACAGTATGTATCATGTAGGTTTCAATTATAATTTTCAATTACATGCAGCACAGGATCAAGTAGTACTATATACTAATCCTCGTGGATCAACCGGTTACGGTTATGATTTTGCTAATGCAATACAGAATTCATATCCTGGAGATGATTATGATGATCTAATGGCTAGCGTAGATGAAGTTATTTCAAGGGGATATGTCGATGTAAACAAAATGTATGTATATGGTGGCAGCGGCGGTGGAGTTTTAACAAGTTGGATTGTTGGTAAAACAGATCGATTTGCTGCAGCTTCTGTAAACTATCCCGTTACCAATTGGTTTTCGTTTGTTGGAACCACTGATGGAGCAACCTGGTATTATAATTTTGAAAAATATCCATGGGAAGATCCAAGTGAACATATAAGAAGATCACCTTTAATGCATGTTGGTAACGTTAAAACACCAACAATGCTTATGTGTGGAGAGGATGACTTACGTACACCAATTTCTCAAACCGAAGAGTATTATCAAGCATTAAAAATGAATAAAGTTCCAACCGTAATGATAAGATTTAACAACGAGTATCATGGAACTAGTAGTAAACCATCGAACTTTCTTAGAACGCATGGCTACATTAATGCTTGGTTTGAAAAGCATTCTGTCAGACAAGAGCAATAAAGTTAGGTTATATTGCTTGGTTGGATTTCATTATATAAACCCCCAATTTGGGGGTTTTTTATTAGTTTTGTACTTGATTTAGATTTATGATTTTTGACTTAGAGATGATAAAAAAAGTTTACAACTCTATCAAATATAAAGTTGATAGTGCAAGAAAAATTTGTAAACATCCTTTAACACTCTCAGAAAAAATTCTTTATTCTCATCTTTGGGATGGAGAACCTTCAAAACCCTTCTTGCGCGGAAAAGATTATGTAGATTTTGCACCGGATAGAATTGCATGCCAAGATGCTACCGCACAAATGGCTTTACTACAATTTATGCAAGCAGGTAAAAAAAAGGTAGCTGTTCCTACCACCGTTCATTGTGATCATTTGATTCAAGCCAGAATTGGTGCTGATGAAGACTTACAAAATGCGATCAATACCAGTAATGAAGTTTTCAATTTTCTCGAATCTGTTTCAAATAAATATGGAATTGGATTTTGGAAACCTGGAGCGGGTATAATTCATCAGGTCGTTCTTGAAAATTATGCATTCCCAGGTGGAATGATGATTGGTACTGACTCCCATACTGTTAATGCAGGAGGATTAGGAATGGTAGCCATTGGAGTAGGAGGAGCTGATGCAGTTGATGTGATGGCAGGCATGGCATGGGAACTTAAATTTCCAAAACTTATAGGAGTCAAACTTACAGGGAAACTGTCAGGTTGGACAGCACCAAAAGATGTAATATTAAAAGTTGCTGGAATTCTAACTGTTAAAGGTGGTACAGGTGCAATTATTGAATATTTTGGGCCCGGTGCTCGTGAGCTTTCATGTACAGGAAAAGGAACAATTTGTAATATGGGTGCTGAGGTTGGTGCAACTACATCCACTTTTGGATATGATGAATCTATGGAAAAATATCTTAGGGTTACAGGAAGAGATTTAGTTGCAAATGAAGCTAATAAAATAAAAGAATATCTCACTGGAGATCCTGAAGTTTATGAAAATCCTAAAAAATATTTTGATGAATTAATTGAAATAAACTTATCTGAGCTGGAGCCACATATTAATGGACCATTTTCACCAGATATTGCAACACCTGTAAGCCAAATGGCAGATGCACTTGTAAAAAATGATTGGCCGAGAAAAATTGAGTGGGGTTTAATTGGATCGTGTACTAATTCATCTTATGAAGATTTGTCAAGAGCGTCATCCATTGCTAACCAAGCATTGGAAAAAAATCTGTCAACAAAAGCAGATTTTGGTATTAACCCAGGGTCTGAGCAAGTTAGATACACTGCAGAAAGAGATGGATTATTAAATATTTTTGAGAAACTCGATGCTAAAATATTTACCAATGCCTGTGGACCATGCATTGGACAATGGGCAAGAAAAGATGCTGATAAAGAAGAAAAAAATTCCATTATTCATTCCTTCAATAGAAACTTTGCAAAAAGAGCTGATGGTAATCCTAACACCCATGCTTTTGTTGCATCACCTGAAATAGTTGCTGCAATTGCAATTTCAGGTGATTTAGCGTTCAATCCTATGAAAGATAAACTTATTAATGATCAAGGTATTAAAGTAAGTTTAGAAGAGCCAAAAGGATGGGAACTTCCACCAAAAGGATTTGATGTCAAAGACAATGGCTATATCGATCCAGTTGAAGATGGATCTAAAATTGAGGTTATTATTAATCCCAAATCCAAGAGACTTGAAAGGCTTGAACCATTTAAACCATGGGACGGAAAAAATATTATAGGTGCTAAACTTTTGATTAAAGCTTTTGGGAAATGTACAACGGATCATATTTCTATGGCAGGACCATGGCTTAGATTTAGAGGACATTTAGATAATATTTCCAATAATTGTTTGATTGGGGCTATAAATGCCTTCAACAAAAAAACAAATTTTGTAAAAAATCAACTAACTGGAAAATACGATGGAGTACCTGATGTTCAAAGAAATTATAAAGAGAATAATATTTCTACTGTTGTTGTTGGAGATCACAATTATGGTGAGGGCTCCTCAAGAGAACATGCTGCAATGGAGCCAAGGCACTTAGGTGTTAAAGTAGTTCTAGTAAAATCTTTTGCTAGAATTCATGAGACTAATTTAAAAAAGCAAGGCATGTTAGGTATCACCTTTGATAATGAAAATGATTATGATTTAATACAGGAAGATGATACTTTTAACTTCATAGATTTAGAATCCTTCACTCCCAGTAAACAATTGACAATCGATATCTTGCATTCTGATGGATCTAAAGATAGAATTAAAGCAAATCACACTTATAATTCTCAACAAATTGAATGGTATAAAGAAGGTTCTGCTCTTAACCTAATAAAAAAAGGGGCTTAAAAAAAAACCCCTTTTTAATAATTAATTGATGTAAAGTTTATTCACTGGCAGCAGCTAAAGATAATGCAACTTCTGCATTAAAATGAGTTTGATCACTATGTTGCCATTCATTAATAATTTTTCCATCCTCGCCCCAAAGATATCCTATGTGGCATGGAATCTCGACTGTTTCTCCACTAAATTTACCAGTACCTTTCCATGTAAACCAAGCTTGTGAGACATATCCGTATTCAGGGTAATTTATTGTTTGAATAAATGCAATTTCGTTCACTTCCTCACCATCTCCCCAACTCATAGAAATGTTATCATAAAATTCGTGATGAGTACCAATTAAAGACATAGCTTCATCATAACCAATTGGCTCAGTTGAATTTCCATAAAATTGTAAATCTTCAGACCATATATCTCCATCAAAAGTTTGATCTAAATATTTGACATAAGCCTCTTTTAAGGTATTTGATTTTTCATCATCAAATGTAACTTGAACACCAGCAGGCGCAGTATTACAACCGATAAATAAGGTTGTTAGAAATATTAGTATTAATTTTTTCATATAATTTTTTTTTTAGTTATTATTTACAAAGTTCTGAATCTGCACCGCCATTCCATTTACATCCATCCAGTCACTGAAGCCTGTGATTTTTCCATCATCACCAAAATTTATTAAGGCATACCACTTGTTGCCACCTTCAGCCCCAGTTTCAGTATGTTTCCACTTCCAAAGACCATAAACTCTAAGTCCATTAGGGCTGTCGGTTGGAGTTGCACTTGAGTATAAAGATCCAGACCAGTAAGCTGAATTTTCATTTGGATTAGCATCAGGATTCATGTTTGGGCCCTCACCTTCCATGAATACAATATCGTCGAAGTCATCGAAATAACCTTGTACTGCGGATTTGAATCCATCATAACCGATAAGCTCACCACCATTGTAGTGAGGTGGGCTCCACTGAACAGATTCTGACACAACACTCAAAGTCATATCCATATCCTCTGCATTAAAACCTTTTGCAAAGGTTCTAAAAGATTCTACATGCTGCTCAAATTTTGCCTGATTTTCAGCTGAAACTGCACTAGAATTATTAACGTCTGCACATGATACTATTAGAAATAGACCACATAGAAATAATATATTTTTCATTTTTAAAAAGTTAATTTATGAATTTAATAAAAATGTGTGAGACAATAAAGATGATATTGAATTTTAGTGAGTACTACTAATAACCCCACATATCAACATCAAAGTCAAGAATTTCTTTTTTAATTCTTTCTGACTCCATTATGAGTCTAAGTTGGTATTGTCTGTTTGACTCACCGTTTCTTTGTCTAATGTAATCTCTGATGGTTCTATCTCCATAAACATTATCATATTTATAGATGTAAGAGCTGAATCGTCTATTTACAAGAAGGTCATCAAATGAGATACGGTTGTTGTTGTTTTTGTCATTGAAGACCATGTGATTATTCAAAATATCTCTTATAGATGGATACCAGATCCAAAAATATCCTTGTTCTTTTCCTGCCTCTTTTAAATTTCTACCTACTGGTTGTATTCCAAGTAGTCTATATTTCATTTCTGAGTGTCTTTTATCAAAAAACCAAACTCCTTTAATTTTATAGCCAGTTATGTCAGATGAAGTTGCGTACGTTTGCGGTCTGGAGTCACCAGGTGTAAACTTACTACCATAAAAGTCCTTTATTTTATCGATACCAGTAATTTTGTTAGAGCTTAAAAAATTATCATTTCTAACATCAAATACTTCATCAATATTTCCGTTTTCAACATTTTCTCTAATAATTTTCCAAAGGGATTTTCTTGTGGAACTGTACTGTTCATCATTTACAGGGAAAAGAAGTTGGAAGTTGAGCTTTTCATTTAAATCAATAAATTCATATACGACTTTGGACCACAAAACGTCTGTATCATCAATTTCAGGATATTCAATAGATTTGTTTTCAGATTTAATAATTTCATTACCAATCTGTGATGGCTTTTTTGCATTTAGTAGGTTAGACTGGCTGTAAGAACTTACAAAAACAAAAAACGAAACTATTAAAAGGGCTAATCTGTTCATACTATTTAATTGTAACTACAAATGGTTCGACATTGGTTGGAGATTTTAAATCTCCATCGATTTTAACTGCTTTTAAGACTGTGACAGTGACACTAGATCCTCTGTTTGCTCCATTAATATCCCTAACTGCCTCATTACTATTTTGAATCTTATTTCCTTGTACAGTTCTTGTTGGTAAGTTACCGACCGTAATTTGAAATGACTCAACATTAATATCATAATCATACAAAAATCCAGGTGGCTTTTCACCTCTGATTAATCCATAAAGGAGAGACTCTTTGGATATTTTATCACTATTGATAAAATTATAATCCTGACCACCAACTCTCTCAAAAACAGATCCTCTTCCTGGTGGAGCATCTTCAACTCTAAAATTAACTAAACTTGTGATGACCTCATCATTTGCTTTTCCTGAAACAACGACATCCATACTTTCTACCCCAGCATTAGGTGCAGCAAAATATCTTGATCCAGTTTTTAAAATTGTACCATTTTTACCAGCTACTCTTATTGATGTTAAATCAGCAATTCCAGGGAAGGCCACAGCAATTTCATTTCTAAGACCTATATAAAAAACCTGCATATTAACAGGTGATACAATAGCTTCATTGGGTTTAGGTATAACATAAAATTCAGTATCCACTAAAAGACTATCAGTATTTCCATTATTATCAAAAAACAAAAAACCATAAAGTTTTTTTATTCCTGGAGATGAGAATCTTTTATTAAGCTTGATCTTACCATCAACAACTTCAAATTCTGAATCCTTTAATTTAATATTATCAACCTTTAAGTCTACTCTATCAGGTTTAAAACTTGAATCAGTATTTCCTACAACTACTTTGGCATCAACAGTGCTGTTTGTGTAATAAGCTTGTTTATCTGTTTCAAGTAAAGTACTTTTTGAATCAAAACTCAACTGACGATCCTTTGTTTTGCTAACAAGAGAATTTAAAATTTCATATTCAACAGTTCTAATGTCAGACTGAATCTTAGTAAATTTTGCTAAAGAAGCAACTAAAGGGAATTTTTCATAGTTATAATAAATCCAATCCTCTTTAATTCCGTCTCTATTAACAACTTTATCATCGTTAGGGTAATCAAATCTTAGAGAAAGATTTGATAATGCACTGGAGAATCCATAATTAGATTGTACTGTTCTTGAATCTCTCTCTTTGATTGAGTCAAGTACAGATTCTACTTTACCAGAAAAACCTTTAAAATAATCAATAAATTTTTGACCCTTTGGAGTAACACCATCATTAATAAAAAAAACTTCATCCAAATAATTACTTTTATCCATTACTTGGTAATCTCTTCTTTGACTAACTTTTTCATTTCCATCCTCATCAACATATTCAACGTCTATCATATAATTATTATCATCTATTCCAATTAGTGAATCTTTCATATTTTGAATAAAATTGAAATAATCATCAGTAATTTCTTTCAATTTTGGCAGCTCTTCAGATGGGATTTTATAATAATCCTGATTACTGTTTTGGTCAATAATATTGTATGCACTATCAATCGAAGCTTTCAGCTCTGCAGTTGATTTTTCCATATCTTCGCTCTGAACACCTAGTGTAGCTAAAACTTCTTTACTTATTTGAAGTGCAAGCATTGCAATAAACACGAGGTACATCATGTTTATCATGTTCTGTCGAAGTTTTTGGCTTCTTGTTTGTTTTCCTGAGGATCCAGCCATGTCTTACTTGTTCATTGCACCAAGCATAGCTTCATACTTAGCATTTAATTCTTTAACAGTATTTTTCATTTTTTGCATCTCATCTCCAAGACCTTCAGGCATGTTTACATTCTCAAATGCTTCAACTGTTTCCTTTAAATTATTGAGAACTTTAGCGACTTCTTGAATGTTAGATGAGGCAGATGCTAAGCCTTTATTAAAATCTTCAGTATTTCTTCCCATATCAGTGGGTACTTTGATTGAAGCAGTTGCCACTGAAGCGTTGGATATGTTGGAATTTAGTTCTGAAAGTCCTTTTACAGTACCATCAACAGCTTTTTGTAATTCTGCTGTCTCAACTGCAATTGTACTAACGACATCATCCTCTTCATCCTTTTTGCTAAGTAAAAAACCTTGGATACCTGATAAAACAAAGATTCCAGCTTCAACTGAAAGACCTACGATAAGCCATGTATTAGCTGAAAATATTAATGAACCATTTATAATTTTTAGTAATGCGCCAATAATAACAACTCCTGCACCTACACCAAATAATAACTCAAATACGTTATCTGGTAATAATTGTTTTTTCATAATTCTTAATTTTTAGTTTTATAATTTTTATTAAAATATTTTATTTGGGTTTTCTTGAAAACCAACATCCTCTCCAAGGTAACTTTGAACCGTTCTAAAGCCAATATATGATCTTTTTTTTCCTCTTTCTTCATAGTCTCTAGTAGAAACTTTTAAGAAATGAGCAACGTCTTTCCATGATCCTCCTCTTACAACCTTAAATTTATTATTCTCAGATCCCTCAATGGTAGGATTAAGTGCTGCTACAAAATCATTAGCCCCCTTTTCAAAGTTTGAGTCAGTCCATTCAGCTACATTTCCCGACATATTGTAAAGCCCATAATCATTTGGCCAATATGACTCAGCTTCAGCTGTATACAAAATTTGATCTGCAATATAATCACCTCTTTCAGGTTTAAAATTTGCTAAGAAACATCCTTTGTCATCATATGTGTAAGGTCCACCCCAAGGATATTCAGCTCTTTCAAGTCCTCCTCTAGCTGCATATTCCCATTCTGTTTCTGTTGGTAGCCTATAGTCACTAACTAACTGAATATTTTTTCTTGCCTTTCTCTGATGTTGATTTTTGTAAAAAGTTCTCCAGTGTGCAAATGCTTTAGCCTGCTCCCACGATACACCAACAACAGGGTATTCAGCATACGCATCATGCCAAAAATAGTCATTGTGCATTGGCTCGTTGTAGCTGTAGGAAAAATCTTTGTACCAAACTGTCGTATCAGGGTATACTTCTAATTCTTTGTAATCGCTCCATTTGTTATTTTCAGAATCAAACTCACGATAATTATACTTGATTCTTTTTGTTCTAAATGCTCTGAGTGCATTTGGAGTAGAGTCAGCTGGAATAAAAAAACCTTCATAATCCTCAAGTAAGTCAGGTCCAATACCACCTTCAAGCACTGCAGCATAATTAGCATCCAAATAATCTGATCTTTCCCATGGTATCTTGGCATCCCAATTTAATCTATATGTGGATTTATTCTCAATGTCTAAAATTCCTAATCCATTTTCTTCAAGGTACTCCTGATATGCAGTTTTTTCCTCTCCATCACCTACTCTATTGTAAATTGGCATGAAATCCCAAAGAGGATCATCCTCTTTAACCTCCTCGCCAATCTTGTAATATGATGCAATGGCTAATTCATTTCTGACAACTGAGTCTCTAACCCAATTTACAAACTGTCTATATTCGCTGTTTGTTATTTCAGTTTCGTCCATATAGAAGGCTTTAACAGAAACTGTCTTCAAAGTAGGATTTTGGTCTAATACTACACTTGGATTTGATGGACCCATAGTAAATGATCCAGATGGAATTAATACCATGCCATGAGGTTTATCGGAAAAAAATTTGTTAGCCTTAACACCTATTAATTCTCCTCTATCATTTTTTGAACAAGAGATAAATATTGCGAAAATCAATAATATAACTAAACTTTTTCTCATAGTTGTCACCTAAGTTGGATCAAAAGTTGTGCCCTAAAATAACACTTTTGCATTAAATTCATGTTATTTTGTTTTTTAATCTTGTTATGATCCTCTCCGAAATGATATTATTCTTACAGTTGTAATAATCGTTAGAAATACAAGAAATAATATCTTTTTCAACATTAATTAATTCATCGTTTAAAAACTCAACCCACCATCTTCCAGTGATTAAACTTTTAAAGAACTTGAATTTATAATTATCAACATCAATGAAATATGTAATAAAATCTTCAGAGCTGTCATGAGGATTTTCATCAAATCTTGAATTAAAACCATCAACAGTGTACCATACTGATTCAGCTAATAAAGAATTTATTATCTTAAAATCCCAATTCTCAAAAAAAGAAACAACCTTTGTATTTGAGCTCAATCCAGAATACATAGCTAGTGAGCAAAATTCATGTGAGGTTAAGCCATTTGGATATTGATGAGCATTATTTATATCACCTGACTTTATGGACATTATATTAAATGAAACCATGTTTGCATCTCTTAGAATTGGTTCTGCTTCAATCAGATTTGATTTTACTTTTCCTAAACTCAAGGCTTCGAACTTCATTTTATCAATCAATTCAATTTCATCTGTGGATGTTAGATGTTTTTGAAATCCAATATTAGAATATTGATTAAGTTTATTGTCCTCATCCATGATTATCTTCGATAAATATGACTCCTCAACATTATTATTTTTGATAAAATCAAATCTATTATTAATAGTTACTAAATTAATTTTATTCAAGTACCTCTTGAGTGAATTATAACAGGTTGAGGTCATCACCTGAGTACCCCCTACAGTAATAACAAAGACCTCATTATTATTGCAATGCTCAATAATTTTTTCAATAGCAAATTTGGTATCTGAAACTCTATCTCCACTGATTAGATTACCTAAATCATATAATTTAAATTTCCAGTTACCATAATGTAAGCCATAAAGTTTTTTTCTAAAATCTTTATCTGCGTTAAATGATTTTTTAACTGATTGATCGTCTCTGTAATCATTTATTGAGAAAACTACAATATCAGTCTTCTCAAAACCATCAAAACCATCTCGGCCATTTATTCCAATTTTATTACCAAAATTGGTTGAGCTAAGCCTGTTGGTGAAATCCAAAACATTTTTTTCTACAGGGTTAAAATATTCTAGAATCAAAATATTATTATTTCTTGATTTTTAAGTAGTCCTTAGCATCAGCAAGACTAATCTTTAAGGGGTCAATGTTTTTTGGGATAGGTATTCTCTTTTTGCCTTTAATAACATACACTTTATTCCACCTACCTTTTTCAATTGATATACCTTCAGGAGACCAATTAGTGATTATTTTTTCTTTGTCTTTCTTAATTTTATCTTCAATTAATTGCTTACAATCATCTTCTGTTAAATTATCAAAATCATAATTCTTATTTACATTGATGAAAGTATTATTCCATTTAAGGTATGGACCAAACCTTCCTCTTCCTTTTGTTACGTCATGAGATTTGTATACTAGTATTGGTTTTTGGGCTTCTCTTTTTGCTGTAATAAGCTCGATAGATTTTTCAATTGTAATCGTAAAAGGATTATATCCCTCAGGAATTGGTATGAAAACTTTTTGAAATCGAACATATGGGCCATATCTCCCAATATTAGCCTCCACACTTTCACCCTCAAAGTCACCCACATATACAGGTAATTCAAAAAGTTTTAGTGCTTCATCAAAAGTTACTTTACTTATTTGTTGATCTGGAAGCAAGCTTGCAAAAATTGGTTTTTCCTTTTCATCAACTTTGCCAATTTGTGCTATTGGGCCATACTTTCCTAGCTTGACACTTAGTTGCCTGCCTGATTTTGGATCAACTCCCAATATTCTCTCACCAGTTTCTCTCTTTGCATTTTTTTGTACATCTTCAACTACAGAACTAAAAGGGTCATAAAATTTATGAATAATTGATTTCCAATCCTTTGACCCGTTTGCAATTGAATCAAATTCACTTTCTACAGATGCTGTAAAATTATAATCAATTATATTTTTAAAATTATTTGTCAAAAACTCATTAACTAATAAACCAACCTCACTTGGAACTAATTTGCCTTTATTTGATCCATACTTTTCAGACTTTACTGTTTTATTAACTTCTGTATCGATTGTGTACTCAATAATATCTCTACTTTGAGCATTATTTAAGCCTTTGAAGACATATTTTCTATTCATTACGGTGGTTATAGTCGGAGCATATGTGGATGGTCTACCAATACCAAGCTCCTCAAGCTTTTTTACTAAAGAAGCCTCCGTAAATCTAAATGGAGGTTTGGTGAAAAATTGAGTAACCAATACATTTTCTTTTTCAACAATATCCCCTTCAAAAATATTTGGAAGAACAGTATTTTCTGACTCATCATTTTTTTGATTATCCTTAGACTCCCTGTATAGTCTCAAAAAACCGTCGAATTTTATTACCTCACCAACTGACTGGAAAAAACCTTCATGATTATTCGAAACTATTTTCACAGTAGTTTTATCAACTTTAGCATCAGACATTTGACTTGCCAGTGTTCTTCTCCAAATCAAATCGTATAAACTGGATTGATCTGAATCCAAATTCGAAATATTGATATCAAAATTAGTGGGTCTTACTGCCTCATGTGCTTGTTGTGCATTTCTGCTCTTATTTGAAAAACTTCTTATCTGCGAATATTCAGAACCATATTTTGAATTTATTGTACTATGAATTGAATTCAAAGCAGTTTCTGAAAGAGTTACACTATCAGTTCTCATATATGTTATGTGCCCTGCCTCATACAACTTTTGTGCAGTTTGCATTGTTCTTGAAACATTAAATCCTAATTTTCTGGATGCCTCTTGCTGCATTGTTGAAGTTGTGAAGGGGGCAGATGGTTTCTTTATTAATGGGCTTTTTTTCACACCATCAACGCTAAATATTGCATATTTGAAACCTTCAATAAAAGATTTAAAATTGTCATCATCTTTTATGTTATTTAAATATTTAGCCTTAAACTTTGATTTATCATTACTTATGAAATTAGCAGAAATTTTAAATGAAGATTCTGGGTTAAAATTTGAAATCTCTTTTTCTCTTTCTGAAATTAGTCTTAAAACAACAGATTGAACTCTCCCTGCAGATAGACCGCCCTTGACTTTTCTCCAAAGTATAGGAGATATTTTATATCCTACTAATCGATCTATAACTCTTCTTGCTTGCTGAGCATCCACCAGGGCCTTATTAATTTGTCTTGGGTTTTTTATGGCATTTTTGATAGCATCTTCGGTAATTTCTCTGAAAACAATCCTTTTGGTATTTGATTCATCGAGATCCAAATTTTCAGCCAAATGCCAAGCTATTGCCTCACCTTCTCTATCCTCATCACTAGCTAGCCATACAGTTTCTACACCTTTTAATTCCTTTTTTAATTTTTTTACTAAATCTTTTTTGTCGTTGGTTACCTTGTATTTAGGATTGTAATTATTCTCAAGATCAATACCGAGTTCGTTGGAGGGTAAATCTGCTATATGACCATTACTTGAAACCACTTTAAATTCACCTCCCAAAAACTTCTCAATTGTTTTTGCTTTTGCAGGTGATTCTACTATTACAAGGTTTTTAGACATATTTTAAAAAAGTTGGATGACAAATGTATACGTTTTTTTTAAAAAAAAAATTTCGCAATACTTTATACATTAAAATTTTAGTAGCAAATATCAATAGTAAAGCCACAATTAAAATTAAAACACGACATTTTGACATGTTTTTATATATTTGCTTGATACAAAGAAGGAATGATTACCAAAACATTAGAAATAACAAAGAAAAAAAAGAGAATTTCCAATACTAGAAAATTCTCTATTATTTCTTACGGATGTCAAATGAATGTTTCAGACAGCGAAGTTGTTGCTTCTATCTTAGAGGGTATTGGATATACCTACTCTAACGATCTAAATGAATCAGATTTAATCTTACTTAATACTTGCTCAATCAGGGAAAAAGCAGAAATAACCGTTAGAAAAAAACTGGAGACTATCAATGCCATCAAAAAAAATAAGAAAAACCTCAAAGTAGGTGTTCTAGGTTGCATGGCAGAGAGATTAAAAGAAAAATTCTTAATTGAGGAAAAAATTGTTGATTTAGTTGTTGGTCCTGATGCCTACAGAGATATTCCTAATCTTTTAAAGGAAATTGAGTTCGGAAACGATGCAGTTAATGTTCTGTTGTCAAAAGAAGAAACTTACGCTGATATCAATCCAAGCAGGTTTAACACAAATGGTATTAACGCTTTTGTTTCAATAACAAGAGGTTGTGACAATATGTGTACATTCTGCATAGTTCCATTTACAAGAGGGAGGGAGAGAAGTAGAGATCCAAAAACAATACTTAGTGAGATAAATAATTTAGTAAAAAATGGGTACAAGGAAGTTACTCTACTGGGACAAAATGTTGATAGTTACTTATGGTATGGTGGTGGTTTGAAAAAAGATTTCAATAAAGCATCTGAAATACAAAGAAAAACATCAATAAATTTTGCAATGTTATTAGAAATAGTTGCTAAGAATTTTAAAAATACTCGAATAAGGTTCACAACCTCAAACCCTCAAGATATTGATAAAGAAGTTTTGGAAACTATGGCGAAGTATGAAAATATTTGTAACCACATACATTTACCAGTACAGTCTGGAAGTGATGAAATATTGAAAAAGATGAACAGAAAACACACTGTTGAAGAATATCGAGAACTTGTAAAAAAAATTAAGAAAATTCTTCCTGACTGTGGAATTTCTCAAGATATGATTACTGGATTTCCAAATGAAACTGAAGATGATCACTTAAATACATTAAAATTAATGGATTATGTTAAATATGACTTTGGATTTATGTTTAAATATTCTGAAAGACCGGGAACTTTAGCTGCAAAGAAATTTGAAGATAATATCCCCGAGAGTGTTAAACAGCGAAGATTGAGTGAAATTATTAATCTTCAATTAAAACATAGTTATCAGAATTTATTCAATTACAGAGGGAAAAAAGTAAAAGTTTTAATTGAAAAAGAATCAAAGAAATCCTCTGAACATTGGTGTGGAAGAAATCCTCAAAACATAATGGTTGTCTTTCCAAAGGGAAAATTAAAAATTGGACAATATGCTGATGTTACAATTTTAGATAACACATCAACTACTTTGATTGGCCAAATAATTTAAAATAAAATTGTGAATAGTGAAATTCAAAATATTAAGCAAAGATTTGAAATTGTAGGCTCCAATGATGGTTTAGATAGAGCTATTGAAAAAGCGGTTAGAGTATCTCCAACAGATATCACTGTACTAGTGACAGGTGAAAGTGGTGTTGGGAAAGAGGCCTTTCCTAAAATAATTCACCAGCTATCACACAGAAAACATAATAAATTCATAGCAGTAAACTGTGGTGCCATACCGGAGGGTACAATTGATTCTGAACTTTTTGGGCATGAAAAAGGTGCTTTTACAGGCGCAACTGCAACCAGATCTGGTTATTTTGAAGTTGCTGATGGTGGTACTATATTTCTAGATGAAGTCGGAGAACTACCATTGACCACACAAGTTAGGCTTCTCAGAGTTTTGGAAAATGGAGAGTTTATCAAAGTCGGGTCGTCTAAGGTACAAAAAACGAATGTGAGAATTGTAGCGGCTACAAATCTAAACATGGAAAATGCAATTTCAAAAGGAAAATTTAGAGAGGATTTATTCTACAGACTGAGTACTGTTGAAATAAAAATACCGCCACTCAGACAAAGAAAAAATGATATAATATTGTTATTCAGGAAATTTGCCTCAGACTTTGCAAAAAAATATAAAATGCCAACAGTTAGACTTGATGAAGATGCCCAGAGAATATTACAAAATTATAGATGGAATGGTAATATTAGACAACTTAAAAATATAACAGAACAATTATCTGTTTTAGAGCAAGAAAGAGCGATTAATGGTACTATGATATCATCATATTTACCTGACCCTAAAAACAATTTACCAGCTTTAGTTTCAGAGAGTAAAAGCGATAGTGATTTTTCATCCGAAAGAGAAATTTTATATAAAATATTATTTGATATGAAAAAGGATCTAAATGAACTTAAGAAACTTACAAATAATTTGAAACCTGAGAGTGTTGGTTCCAACGAAAATTTAGGTGATATTGAAAATTTTATACCACAGAATTTTAACCAATTACGGGACAACTCTATTAGTGAAACAGATGTTATTGAAAATAACCAACCTATTGAAAGATCAGATAAATACTCGTTTGCCGAGGAAGTTGTTGAGGAAGAAACACTATCTATTCAAGACAAGGAATTAGAATTAATAATTAAAGCGCTGGAAAGAAATAATGGCAGAAGAAAGGCTGCTGCTAAGGAACTTGGAATCTCTGAAAGAACTCTCTACAGAAAAATAAAACAATATGATTTGGAACTTTAGAAAATGTATACTTCACCTTACTCTAGCCTTCCTAATATGTAGCTGTGGCAACTATTCATTTACAGGCGCATCAATTCCTGAGGGGACAGAATCATTTCAGGTAAATCTTTTTGAAAATAATTCTGGCAATAACACCGGCTCTATTTTTGAACCAGGATTGGATCGTGACTTCACCATAGCTCTTCAAAATATCTTAGAAAACCAAACAAATCTACAGATGGTTCAAAGCAACGGTGATTTACTTTATGAGGGTGAAATAGTGGAGTATCGCGTTAGTCCAATGACTGCAACATCAGATTTAAATGCTGCACAAAACAGGCTATCAATTAGTATCAATGTTAACTTTCAAAATTTCATGAAAGAAGATGACAGTTTTGAAAGAAGATTTTCATTTTACTTTGATTTCCCTGCAGAACAACAACTTATATCTATCAAAAGTGAGGCTCATGAAATTATTTTTGAGCGAATAACACAAGATATTTTTAACGCATCACTGGCAAAATGGTAGAAAATGCTAAAAATGTATTTCTCAATCTCCTCAACAAGCCTGAGGATTTAAAAAAAAATGATTTTAAAATACTATCAAATATTATTGAAAATTACCCATATTTTGCTCCAGCAAAAATCCTTCAATTATTATTGTCCAAAAAATTTAAAAGTTTTGAATACAATAAAATTCTTAAGTCAACAGCTGTATTAACATCAGATAGAAAACACCTTTATAATATTATGAATGATAGTATTCTTAATTATGAGGAAAAGGAATCCCTAATCAATGAGATAGGTAAGGAAACTTTGAATCAAGAAGTTTCTTTTTTGGAATGGATTGCCCAAACAAAACCAACGCCATACAACTTCAAAAATCCAAATAAAGTTAAAGCTGCTGATAATTTTAACCTGAATGACATAAAAGCAAAAAAACATGATAATAAAATCATCATAAGAAAAAAAGATTATATGACTGAAACCCTTGCAAAACTGTATGTTGAGCAAGGAAAATATAAGGATGCTATTAGGGCATACAAAATTTTATGTTTGAAATATCCAGAAAAAATCAGTTTATTTGCAGACCAAATTAAGATTATAAAAAAACAAATTAAAAACAGTTAATGTATAATATAATATTAATTCTCATAATATTTCTTTCGTTTTTACTTGTGTTGGTAATTATGGTACAAAATCCTAAGGGTGGTGGATTAGCCTCTACATTTGGCGGAGATTCGCAACAAATAGGGGGTGTAAAAAAAACAACAGACTTTTTAGACAAAACCACATGGATTTTAGCCTCTCTACTCTTTTTATTAATTCTATTTTCAAATATAACCCTGAATTCAGGAAATGATACAACAGAGTCTGAACTTTTAAATAATTCCAATGAAGTACTCATTGAGGAAATACTTGAGGATGATGTTGAGCCAAGTGCCAATGATACAAATCCAGAAGACTAATGTGTCATCATGGCAGTATCAGTTTTGTTGAAAGTACTTTTTGGCATTAATCCATCTTTGGCATGATTGATGAAAATTGTTAATTAAAATTTAAATATGAGTAAAGTAAATATAAAACCGTTAGCTGACCGAGTTTTAGTTGAACCTTTGGAAGCTGAAACTAAAACCGCATCAGGTATTATAATACCTGATACAGCAAAAGAAAAACCCCAAAAGGGAATTGTTGTTTCTGTAGGTTCTGGCACAAAAGAAAATCCAATAACCGTTAAAGTTGGAGAAACTGTTTTGTACGGGAAATATTCGGGAACAGAACTTAAGTTTGAAGGAAAAGATTATTTGATAATGAGGGAAAGTGATATCCTCGCAATTGTTTAATTAAAAAATATTATAATGGCAAAAAAAATACAATTTGATATAGAGGCAAGAGAAGGTTTAAAAAAAGGCGTAGATGCTCTGGCCAATGCGGTAAAAGTAACACTTGGTCCCAAAGGGCGAAATGTAATTGTTGGTAAATCTTTTGGTGGACCTCAGGTTACTAAAGACGGTGTGACCGTTGCAAAAGAAATAGAACTTGAAGATGCACTTGAAAATATGGGTGCTCAAATGGTTAAAGAAGTTGCTTCAAAAACTAATGACCTAGCAGGAGATGGTACAACAACTGCTACAATTTTGGCTCAGGCAATTGTAAATGAAGGATTGAAGAATGTTACTGCTGGTGCTAATCCTATGGATTTGAAAAGAGGTGTAGATAAAGCTGTCCATGCTATTGTTGATGAGCTTAACAAATCTGCAAAAACAGTTGGTAACTCATCAGAGAAGATTCAACAAATTGCTTCAATTTCAGCTAACAATGATAGTGCAATTGGAGATTTAATCACCGAGGCTTTCGAAAAAGTTGGAAAAGAAGGTGTTATAACTGTTGAGGAAGCTAAAGGAACTGATACTTACGTTGATGTAGTTGAAGGAATGCAATTTGACAGAGGATATCTTTCACCATATTTTGTTACAAATTCCGAAAAAATGGAATCTGATCTTGAAACCCCTTACATACTGCTTTATGATAAAAAGATTTCAGCAATGAAAGATTTGCTTCCAATTCTTGAGCCTGTGGCTCAATCTGGAAAACCTCTACTTGTCATCGCAGAAGATGTTGATGGTGAAGCCTTAGCAACTTTGGTAGTAAATAAGCTTAGAGGAGCACTTAAGATTGCAGCTGTCAAAGCTCCTGGTTTTGGAGACCGAAGAAAAGCAATGCTTGAGGATATAGCTATACTGACTGGGGGTACAGTCATTTCTGAAGAAAGAGGATTTAATATAGAAAATACTACCATTGACATGCTAGGATCAGCTGAAAGAGTAACAATTGATAAAGACAATACAACAATTGTTAATGGATCTGGTGACAAAAAAGAAATTCAAGCTAGAGTTGGTCAGATTAAATCCCAAATAGAAACAACTACCTCAGATTATGACAAGGAAAAATTACAAGAAAGACTTGCTAAACTTGCAGGTGGTGTTGCTGTGTTATATGTCGGTGCTGCGTCTGAAGTAGAGATGAAAGAGAAAAAAGATAGAGTTGATGACGCATTACATGCAACTAGAGCTGCTGTTGAGGAAGGCATAGTTGCTGGCGGCGGTGTTGCATTAATTAGAGCCAGAAAACAACTTGATAAAATTAAATCATCAAATGATGATGAGTTAACTGGAATTCAAATTATCTCAAGAGCACTAGAATCACCACTAAGAACAATTGTAGAAAATGCAGGTGGTGAGGGTTCAGTTGTAGTAGCAAAAATTTTAGACGGAAAAGGTGGATTTGGATATGATGCAAAATCAGAAAAGTATGTAGATCTTTTTGAATCTGGAATTATTGATCCTAAAAAAGTAACAAGAGTTGCCTTAGAAAATGCAGCTTCAGTAGCAGGTATGATACTCACTACTGAGTGTGCACTTGTAGATATTAAAGAGGATACTCCCCCTGCTCCACCAATGGGTGGCGGTGGAATGCCTGGAATGATGTAATATCAAATCACAACTAAAAAAAGCTGCTATTATGCAGCTTTTTTTTTTATAAAATATTACATTTATATACTTACATTAAATGGCCAAAAAAACACAAAGATTTGCTCTAATTTCTGTTTACAACAAAGATGGTATAGATAAGGTTGCAAAAAAACTTTTAGATTTTAATATTAAGATAATTTCTACTGGGGGAACTGAAAAGTATCTGAACAAAATTGGAATCGAAACTGAAAAAGTAGAAAAGCTAACTAATTATCCATCAATATTTGGAGGAAGGGTCAAGACCCTTCACCCAAAAATTTTTGGAGGTATCCTACAAAGGCGAGATTCTAAAAATGATAACACAGAAAAAAAGAAGTATAATATTCCTGAAATTGATTTTGTAATTGTTGATTTATATCCTTTTGAGGATACTGTCAATAACTCAAAATCTCACGCTGAAATAATTGAAAAAATTGATATTGGAGGAATTTCATTGATTAGAGCTTCCGCAAAAAATTTTAATGATGTTGTTTGTGTATCATCAAGAGATCAATACGAAAGGTTTGTTAATGATCTTGAGGAAAATCAAAGTGTTTTCTCATCAGCCAAGAAAAAGGAATATGCACTTGAAGCTTTTTTACTTTCTTCTAATTACGACAACCTAATTTCACAGTATTTTAATAATGGAAATTTAATGGTCAAAAAGATATTGAGATATGGTGAAAATCCACACCAAGAGGGGTTTTTTGAAGGTGATCTGAATGATGTATTTGAAAAACTAAATGGAAAAGAGTTATCCTATAATAATCTATTGGATATTGATTCTGCTGTTAGTATAATTTCTGAATTTTGGAGCAATAAACCAACATTTGCTATTCTCAAGCATAATAATGCATGTGGGCTCTCGACGAGGAGTAATATTTTTGAAGCTTATAAATCGGCACTTGAGGGTGATCCAATTTCTGCTTTTGGAGGTGTGCTAATATCTAACAGTAATATTGATTCAAAAACTTCAAATGAGATTAATGATTTATTTTTTGAGGTAATCTTAGCTCCTAGTTTTGATGTAGATGCCTTAAAAATATTAAAGTCAAAAAAAAATAGAATAATCCTTAAACTGAAAAATATTGATTTTTCAAAAATCTCAGTTAGAAGTTGTCTAAATGGAAAGTTATATCAGGATAAGGATCTTGTTACAGATTCTATGGAGGATCTAAGGATAGTTACAAAACATAAACCTAATAAATCTGAAACTGATGATTTACTATTTGCGTCAAAAATATGTAAGCATACCAAATCAAACACGATTGTATTAGCCAAAAATAATCAGTTAATCTCCTCTGGAACAGGGCAAACTTCAAGGGTTGATGCATTAAATCAAGCAATTGATAAAGCAAAAAAATTTAAATTCAATCTTGATGGTGCAGTGATGGCAAGTGATGCATTTTTTCCATTTCCAGACTGTGTTGAAATAGCATCAAAAAATGGAATTAAATCTGTGATTCAGCCAGGTGGATCTATTAAAGATAAATTGTCCATAGATTTTTGTAATAAAAATTCAATATCAATGGTAATGACTGGAAATAGGCACTTTAAACATTAATTTATTAACTTTAACTTTTTGATTTATTAATATGAGTTTTTTTGATTTTTGGACTGAGTCAATAGCGATTGATTTAGGTACTGCCAATACCCTAATTATTCACAATGATAAAGTGGTTGTTGATAGCCCGTCAATTGTTGCTATAGACCAAAAATCTGGAAAAATCATAGCAGTTGGTAAAGAGGCTAAACTAATGCATGGAAAAACTCATGAAAACATTAAAACAATAAGGCCTTTAAAGGATGGGGTTATTGCTGATTTTAATGCTTCAGAACAAATGATAGGTCAATTAATAAAAAGCATACCAACATTGAACAAAAGATTTTATTCACCCTCACTAAAAATGGTGATTTGTATTCCATCTGGCATAACTGAGGTTGAAATGAGGGCTGTTAGAGAATCTGCCGAACGAGTAAATGGAAAAGAAGTATACTTGATCCATGAACCCATGGCTGCTGCGATAGGAATTGGTGTTGATATAAATCAACCTAAAGGCAATATGATAATCGATATTGGTGGTGGAACAACAGAGATTGCCGTAATTGCATTAGCTGGTATAGTATGCGATAAATCTGTGAAAATTGCAGGTGATGTATTTACTGAGGATATAGTTTTTTATATGAGAACTCAACACAATTTATCGATAGGGGATAGGACTGCTGAAAAAATTAAAATTAGTATAGGATCTGCTCTTGATGAACTAGAAAATCCCCCTGAAAACTTACTTGTTCAAGGAAGGGATTTACTCTCAGGTAAACCTAAGGAAATTTCTATTGGATATCGTGAAATTTCAAAAGCATTGGATAAATCTATAATAAGAATTGAGGAGTCAGTAATGGAGACGTTGTCACAAACTCCTCCAGAACTTGCTGCCGATATATATAATACCGGCATCTACCTAGCGGGTGGGGGATCAATGTTAAGGGGCTTAGACAAAAGAATTTCAAAGAAGACAGATTTGCCAGTTTTCATCGCTGAAGATCCACTAAGAGCAGTTGTTAGAGGAACTGGAATTACATTAAAAAATATCGATCGATATAGAAACGTTTTAGTGAAATAAATCTTAATGCGAAAAATAATTGATTTTTTAATTAAAAACGTTCACTCATTAACTTTTATTATTCTCATTTTATTTTCAATCACTCAAATAATTAATAAAAATTATTATCACAACAGTAAATTTAATTTTTTTTCAAACTCCTTAGTTAATAGTATTAATCAAAGTAAACAATCATTTAATGAATATTTTGAGTTAAAGAAAATTAATGAAAGTTTAATAAGTGAAAATAACTTTCTCAGAAATAAATACTCAGAAAATATAGAGGTTGATTCATTTGTTCCGATAAATAATTATTTGTTTGAATCTGCAAAAGTTATTTCAAATAATATTAAATTCTCAAAAAACTTTATTACAATTAATAAGGGAAAGGAGGATGGTGTTGAAATTGATGATGGTGTTGTTTCAAACAAAGGGGTTATTGGTATTGTAAATAATACATCTGAAAAATTTTCAACTTTAATATCAATTTTGAATACAGATTTAATAATTAATGCAAAAATAAAAAGAACTAACCATTTCGGATCACTTAACTGGGATGCTAATGACACTCAGCTATTAACTTTATATGATGTTCCAAAAAATGCTAAAATAAAAATAAATGATACAATTGAAACTGGAGGCATGTCATCAATATTTCCTAAAGATATTCCTCTGGGGATTATTGAAAATTTCATCCTTCCTGCAGCCAGTAACTATTATGAAATAAGTATTAGGTTATTTGAAGACATTGGTTCAATTCAAAATGTTTATGTTGTTAAAAATAAATTCAGGAACGAAATAAATGAATTAGAGAAGAATAATGAGTAATATTAATTTATTGGTTTTCTTAAGGTTTATGTTTATTATTTCAAGTCAGATTTTGATATTTAACAACATTTTAATTTTTGGAGTAAGTCCAAATATTTATTTGATTTTCTTAATCATATTCCCCTTAAACTATAATAAATCAATCATGTATTTTTATATGTTTCTTGCAGGAATAGCACTCGATTTGTTCTCAAACACATATGGAATTATTACATTTTCTTTACTGATTTCATCATTGTTAAGAATTTACTTTTTGAAATTTTCTTTTGGCCACTTTGATGCTAGTAAAGTAAGAAAAACGGCAGATTACATAAGAGAAACTAGCCTATATCAAAAATTAACTTTTCTAATTCTTATGTTTTTTAGTCACCAATTAATACTGTATAGTGTTGAAGCCTTTTCTTTTGAAAAATTTGCTTGGATAGTTAAAAAAGCTCTGTTAAGTACGATAATTTCTATAATTTTATCATACATTTTTATACTTATTTTTTTTAACAAAAATGCGAGATAAATTTCTTCAGATACTTATTATTGTTGTTTCAACTGTATTAATTATTCAATTATTTTCTCTTCAAGTAATAAATAAAGAAGAATCTGATATAGTTGGAAAGGCTTCAGTTCAGAAAATCTATAATTTTCCCGAAAGAGGTTATATTTATGATCGAAATGATAAATTAATTGTTTCTAACGAGCCTTATTATGATATTTTAATTGTTCCTAATGATGTAAATATCTCAGACAGCATACAAATTTCAAATGATTTTAATATAAGTACTAAAGATTTTAAATTGAGGTTGGAAAAAGCTCTTAAATTTTCTAAAATCAAAGCCTCAGTATTTCTAGCTAGTATAACTAAGGAAGAATATGCTCAATTACAAGAGAAAATGTGGAGACTTAGCGGATTTTTTATTCAAAAAAATTCCAAAAGAAAATATAATTATTCGACTGGATCAAATCTTCTTGGTTATATAAGTGAGGTGAATGATTATGAAATTAATAGCAATTCATATTACAAAGCTGGTGAAATGATTGGGAGACAAGGTCTTGAAAAAACGTATGAATTAGAGCTCAGAGGAAAAAAGGGTGTAAATTATTTTCAGAAGGACAAGTTCAATAGAATTATCGGTAAATACAATAATGGTATTTATGATACATTACCAGAACCACCAAAAAAATTAAAATTAACTATAGATATTGATTTACAATCATATGGTGATTCCCTTATGAAAAACAAATATGGAAGCATTATTGCAATTGAACCAAAATCTGGTGAAATATTAGCACTGGTAAATTCACCGGGCTATGATCCAAGTCTTTTGGTTGGTAGGGAAAGATCTTTTCAGTACAGAAAATTAAATAATGATTCTATTGGAAAACCATTATTTGAAAGAGGACTTCAGGGTCAGTATCCGCCTGGATCAACATTTAAAATTATTAATGCACTAATTGGTCTACAAGAAAATATTATAGAGGAAAAAACAGTTTTTAAATGTAATGGTGGTCATTTTTACGCAAAAAACTCTTTCATGAAATGTCATACTAATGAGACTACATTCAGTGATTTGGATAATGCTATTTATACTTCATGTAATACCTATTTTGCAAAAACGTATAAAAAAATAATTGAAAATTATCAAACACCATCAATTGGTTTGGATAGATGGACCAATTATGTTAGATCATTTGGATTTGGGAATTATCTAGGTTATGATCATCCAACAGGAAAGCCTGGTTTTGTTCCTAACTCGAATTATTATAACAGATGGTATAATAATTCGTGGAGAGCAGTAACAACGATATCTAATTCAATTGGTCAAGGAGAAATATTAACAACTCCTATACAACTTGCTAACTTTGCTGCAACTATTGCAAATAGAGGATGGTATGTTACCCCCCATTTTGTAAAGGAAATTGAAAACGATTCAATAAATAATAGTTATCTACAAAAAAACCTAACGCTCATTGAATCCAAATATTTTGAACCAGTAATAAATGGTATGGTTAACGTAGTTGAAAGAGGTACAGCTACAAATTCTAAAATAAATAATATTAAAATTGCCGGTAAAACCGGAACTGCAGAAAACTTTATTAAAATAAATGGTTTAAAGAAACAGCTCACAGATCATTCAATCTTTATTGGTTTTGCACCAGCAGATAATCCAAAAATTGCAATCTGCGTTTTCATTGAAAATGGATATTGGGGTTCTCGTTGGGCAGCACCTATTTCAAGTTTAATGATTGAAAAATTTCTTAATAAGGAGGTAGATAGAAAGTGGTTGGAAAAATACATAATTGAGGGAAACTTAATTTCTGAATACTTAAAACCATACACAGAAAATAATTTTAAAATAAATGAATAGCATTAAGAACTTCGATATTTTTTCATGCTTACTAGTTCTATCATTAATGTGTATTGGCTTAGTAAATATTTATTCAGCAACATATGTTGAAGGAATGAGTTTTTTTTCATTAAATAATTTTTTTGGCAAACAAGTCTTTTACTTTTTTATTTGTTTAGTAACATTCTTTTTGTGTATGATCCCTGACATTAAAATATATTTTCAATATGGAAGCATTGTATACTTATTAATGATTTTTTTATTAATTGGAGTTTTATTTTTTGGAAATGAAGTAAACGGATCAAGATCATGGTTTTCAATTGCTGGTTTTAGTTTTCAGCCATCTGAATTTATGAAGCCTGTTACAGCTTTAGCTTTAGCAAAATTTTTAAGTAATATTCACTCTGATATAAAGAAATTAAGTATTCAGTTTTATAGTTTTTTAATAATATCGATTCCTCTTATTTTGATTGTTATCCAACCTGATCCAGGAACTGCATTAGTTTTTTTAGGTTTTTATCTGGTACTGCACATTGTTGGTTTACCATCAATTTATATGAATATTTTTACAGCCATTATTATCATTTTTTTGCTCACAATATTTTTTGGAAAAACGAATATGTTATTACTAACTGGTTTACTATTTGTTTTATTGTTTATATACAGACTGTATAATAGTTTAAAAAAAACGAGACTAATATATTACGCAATAAGTTCTATTGTTTTTATTTTATGTGTTGATTTTATATTTAATAATATTTTTGAGCAAAGACACAGAGATAGATTTAATGTTGTTCTTGGTTTAGATGAAGATTTAAAGGGTATTGGTTATAATACAAATCAATCACAGTTAGCATTTAAGTCGGGGGGTATTTTTGGGGAAGGGTTTTTACAAGGATCTCAAACGAAAGGCGATTTTATACCTGAACAACACAGTGATTATATTTTTGCAACAATTGGTGAAGAGTGGGGTTTCGTTGGATCACTAACAACTATCATTATTTTTTGTATACTATTGTTAAGAATAATTGAAAGGACATCAATACAAAGAAATCTTTTTCATAAAATATATTCATACTGCGTTATAACATTAATTCTATTTCATTTCGGAATCAATATTTCTATGGTTATAGGAATATTCCCTAGCGTAGGAATTCCTTTACCATTCATTAGCTATGGTGGATCTAGCATGTTAGCTTTCACAATTTTATTTGCAGGATACATAAAAATTGACTCCAACAAAAAAGAAAAATGGTAATTAAATTTTTTTATCAGAATAATAGTTGGATAAAAACATAAAGCTTGAAACAAGAAAAACTAAAAAAATCGCTGGAATAAGTGCCAAATAAGCATTTCCTAAAATTATATATTGATAATTTTCTTTAATCATATATCCCCAACTTGGTAAGGGTGGTTGAGTACCGATACCTAAGAAACTGAGGCCACTTTCTAATAAAATACTTGAGGCAAAATTAGCAGCTGCAATTATGAAAAGAGGTCCTAAAATATTTGGCAAAATATGATAAAATATAATATGTAAATTATTGAATCCTAATATTCTAGAGGCGGATATATAATCCTTATTTTTTTCTGAAATTACTTTTCCACGTACTAATCTGGCTACTTCAACCCAAACAGAGAAACCAATTGCAATATAAACCTGCCAAAATCCTTTCCCAAGGGAAAGGGAAATTGCAATAACTAAAAGAAGTGTTGGAATAGACCAGAAAACATTAATTATATAGACAACAATTTTATCGACTATACCACCATAATATCCACCAAGTGAACCAAAGAATAAGCCCAGAAGAGTGGAAATGATGACGGCCATTATTCCTATAGATAAAGAAACTCTAGTACCTAATAAAACGCGACTGAACAGATCTCTTCCATACAAATCTGTACCAAAATTAAATTTATGTTGGGCTATATATTTGTTAGATATTTTATCTCTAATATTTTGTACATTATTTAGTACATTACTATCAACTGATATATCAAATACTGATAATGGAAAAGACTTTATTTCATTGGGCTCGTTAAATTTATTAAAGAGCTTGATGTTGATAGAGTCATTTGAAAACCAATAATCATTTATTGGGTATTGTTCGACTGGTTTATTTAATCCAAAAAAAAATGATTTTAATGTTTTTGTTTCGAAATTTGGAACAGTCAACATTCTTACACTAAAACCAGGCTTCATTGATTGAATACTAAGATTCATGGTATTAGCATTAGCAGTTTTGTCTGGAATTATAAAATAACAAAAGATTGATATTAAAAAACAAAAGGAAATAAAAAGTATTGAAAAATAATATGGTAATTTATTGATAGAAACCAGTTTCACTTTTTTTGAGCGAATCACTTTATCTGTTTATCATTGTTAACCAAGATTATATTTTTATCTAGCGAGGAAAGCATATCAAGAGCTTTAACACCCTCTTCAATATACAAATCTTTTGTCAAGTTCCTATGCCATCTATTTCTACTACTCATTAATTCCTTATTAGACATAATATACTCCTTTTCGGTCTTGAGAAGTTTAAAGTTTAAAGTATTTTCATATTTACTTAAGGTTTCAAATCTTTTATTTTTTTCTCGTTGAACATTAAGAAAACTGTTATATGAATTAAAATTCAGGGAAATTGTTTTATTTGATTGCTGGTCCTTTAACCAGCGGGCTCTATCATTGATTAAAGAGTAATAATCATCAGAATCTATTCTACTTTGGGTTTCGACGAAGATTTTATTTAGATAATCTCTTTCTGTCCATTTCTCAAAACTTGCGGGTCCGATTTTATCCCATTCTAAAGGATTTTTTTCATCTTTCTCGCCATTAAAAATATATTTATAAGAGTCAGGAATAACTATATCACTTTTGACACCCTCTAACTGCACAGATTCACCATTAATTCGGTAAAACTTGTCTGTAGTAATTTTTAATGCACCCAAATCATAAGATGAATTTGAAATAAACCTGTTTAGATCTACTACATTTTGAACCGTGCCTTTTCCAAAAGATTTCTCATTACCAATTATTACTGCCCTATTGTAATCCTGTAATGCTCCAGCTAAAATCTCTGATGCAGATGCAGACATTTTATTCATTAAAACAACCAATGGACCATCCCAAACTACTTGCGGATCCTTATCATACAAAATTTGCTTTCTATTTCCTGTTGATTTAACCTGAACTATCGGTCCTCTTTCAATAAATAAACCAGTCATGTCCACTACAGTTTGCAATGCTCCCCCACCATTATTTCTTAAATCAAGTATTAGGCCAACAATACCATTATTTTTTAGTTTGATTATTTCATTTTTCACATCATTTGCTGAGTTTCTACTTTTTCTGTCATTAAAGTCTATGTAAAATTTAGGCAGACTTATATATCCATAATTTTTATCACCCTTGTTTATTAATGTAGATTTGGCATATAATTCCTCTAGCTCTACAATTCCTCTCTTAATTACCACATCTTTTATTTCTCCAGAGATTTTCTTAACAGTAAGAGTTACATATGAATCAGCCGGGCCTTTAATTAACTTTATTGCATCATCAAGTTTCATCCCTATTATATCAACAGGCTGTTGATTTTCCTGAGCAACTTTTAAGATTAGGTCACCTATATCTAACAATTTATCCTTCCAAATAGGCCCCCCTACTATGATGTCAACGATTTTTACAGTACCTTCAGTCTTTTGCAACCTTGCACCTATACCGTTAAATTTTCCAGAGATATTTGTATCAAATCTGTCTTTATCCTCTGGATTAAAATATACGGTGTGAGGGTCAAGTTGATTTAAAAATGCATTGATATAATTTGCAAACCAATCATCTCTATCCATTTCATTTACATAATCAAAAAAATCATCTGTATTTTTTTTGATTAAAACCATAGATTCGTCCCTGGTTTTTTTATCAATAAATTTAACAGAATCACCTAGTTTAAGACTAATTATATCTAATGTTGAGTATTTAAGTTGTTTCCTCCATCTATTCTTAATTTCGTTCTTATTTCTAGCAAAAGATTTATTTTCATAATCTAAATTTATGTCTTCATTAGATGAAAAGTCAAAGTCATTTTTCATTATTTCTAGGTAGTAGCTTTTAACTTCGTTAATTCTTGTTCTAGATGTTTCATAAACTAAATTGAAAAAGGTTAAATCCTGATCTTTTAGTTGGTCATCTAGCTTATATTTATATTTTTCAAATTGCCTAATATCAGATTGCAAAAAAAATCTTTTTTGTGCATCAAGCTGGTCAATGTATGTATTGTATATTTTTTCAGATATTTCATCATTTATATCGATGGAGCTGTAATGACCTTTTTCAACAACATATTTAACCACTTCAATTAATAACTTTTCTTTATTAGGATCAGCAAACTTTTTGCTAGAAAATGAAAAACCGAAAAGGATTATTGCAATTACTACTACTATATGTAAAAAATTGAATTTCATCAAGAACCTACAAAAATAAATAAAATTAAATTTAGAATTATTGTTTTATATAAAAGTATATTGAATTAATTACTTTTGTCCAATAACTGTACCAAGTATGGATGACAAACCCTTAATTCTAGTTACAAATGATGATGGTATTACAGCACCAGGCATAAGAGCCTTAATCTCTGTTATGAATGAACTAGGTGATGTGGTTGTAGTTGCACCTGACAGCCCACAATCAGCAATGGGTCACGCTATTACAATAAACTCCACGCTACAGTGCCATAAAATTAAAATTGATCAAGGTCCACAAACTGAGTACTCATGTTCTGGAACTCCAGCAGACTGTGTTAAATTAGGTATAAATGAAATTCTTGATAAAAAACCTGATCTATGTGTTTCAGGAATTAATCATGGTTCAAATGCATCCATAAATGTAATCTACTCTGGAACCATGAGTGCAGCTATTGAAGCGAGTATTGAGGGAGTCCCTGCTATCGGATTCTCGCTACTTGACTACAGATGGAAAGCAAATTTCGAAAACACAAAAAGAATAGTTAAGAAAATAACAACCAAAGCATTGTCTGAAGGAATTCCTAAAGGAACGGCACTTAATGTAAATTTTCCAAATCTAAGTCATGAGGAAATTAAAGGAATAAAAGTTTGTAATCAAGCTAATGCATATTGGATTGAAAAATTTGATAAAAGAACCAATCCTCAGGGCAGAGAGTATTATTGGCTTACTGGTGAATTTATAAATGAAGATAAGTCAACTGAAAGTGATGAATGGGCCCTCAAAAATGGATATGTTTCTGTTGTACCTGTTAAGTTTGATTTAACTAACTACAAGGAGATTGACAAAATTAAATCCTGGAACCTTTAATATGAAGTATTATATTATTGCTGGGGAGCCCTCAGGTGATATATATGGATCAAGACTCATAAAAGAAATTTTAAGGCAAAATCCAAAGGCAAAAATAAGATGTTGGGGAGGGGATCTGATGAAAGATTCAGGAGGTGAATTAGCTATGCATTACAAAGATTTAGCATTTATGGGTTTTTTTGAAGTATTAAAAAATATTCTTAAAATTTTAAAAAATATACGTTTTTGTAAAAAAGATCTTTTAGATTTCAAACCAGACAAATTGATTTTTATTGACTATCCTGGCTTCAACCTTAGAATTGCTAAATGGGCCAAAAAGAAAGGTTTTAGCACATATTTTTACATTAGTCCTCAAATTTGGGCATGGAAAGAAAATCGTGTAAATTCAATTAAGAGATATATTGATCAGATGTATGTTATACTACCATTTGAAAAGGAATTATATGAAAAGAAGCACAAATACAATGTTCAATACTTTGGGCATCCCTTAGTAAATATTATTGATGAATCACTTAAATCATTAAATAGAAAAAATAATCTCCCCCCAACAATTGCCATTCTTCCAGGAAGCAGAAAACAGGAAATCAATTTGATATTAGATAAGATATTAGATGTTGTTAATGATTTTGATGATTATGAATTTGTAATAGCTGGTCTAAGCCACATTAAAAAAGAAACTTACTTCAAGGCTATAAAAAAGAAAAACTTAAATGTAAAAGTTGTTTTTAATCAAACCTATCAGCTATTAAATAATTCACAGGCAGCCATAGTTACAAGTGGAACTGCGACTTTAGAAACCGCTCTTATTGGAACACCGCAACTCGTTTGTTACGCTACCAATTCATTCAATATATTTATTGCTAGGTTGTTTGTTAGAGTAAATTTTATATCCCTTGTGAACCTAATTTTAAATAAAGAAACAGTAACAGAATTAGTCCAATCAGATGTTAATTCAAAAAATATTAAAACTGAACTAACTCAAATTCTTTCCTATAAGGAAACGAAAATGAAAAAAGACTACAAAACAATCAGAAAACTTTTAAAGGGTAAAAATATCGAGAATAAAATTATTGATCACATTAACAAAAATTAACAAACAATATTTATAATTTTTTTTGGTACAAAAATTATTTTTTTTATTGATTTCGTATCTAAATATTTATTTGTTAACTCATGATCATTAATTAACTTATCAACTTCACTTTTTTCAACATCATTGGGTAAGATAATTTTAAAACGAAGCTTTCCGTTAAAAGAAACAGGATACTCAATAAAAGACTCCTCCAAAAACTTTTCATCAAATTCTGGATATTTTTCGTAGGATATTGATTTACTATTACCCAATAATGACCATATTTCTTCGCATACATGAGGGGCAAATGGAGAGAGCAAAATACATAAATTAGATAAGATATATCTTGAATCACAATTATTTGACGAGAGCTCATTAATACAAATCATAAAGGCACTAACTGATGTATTGAATGAAAATTTTTCAATATCATTTACCACTCTTTTAACAGTTTTGTGATAAATTTTTAAAACTTTTTCGCTTGGTTGTTCATCGCTAACATAAAACTTCCCTTTTGGATGAAATAAATTCCAAAACTTATTCAAAAATGAAAATACGCCGGATATTCCAGCAGTATTCCATGGTTTCGACTGATCTATAGGACCAAGAAACATCTCATACATCCTTAGAGTATCGGCACCATATCTTTTACAAATATCATCTGGGCTTATAACATTATACCTAGACTTAGACATTTTTTCAACATCTCTTGACACATAGAATGAATCATCTTTTATAAAATTTACATCTTTAAATTCTGGATTATTTTGCTTCAACAAATCAATATTTAATCTATTTTTTTCATCTACGAAAGAAATATCAATGTGAATTTTTTGTGTCCTTTCGTCCTTAATCTTGTCAAACGAAATAAAATCATTTGTATTCTTTATTCTGTGAGCAAAAGCACTATTTCCTAAAATCATCCCCTGATTAACAAGTTTTTTAAAAGGTTCAGAAGTGCTAACATAACCTAAATCATAAAGAACTTTATGCCAAAATCTTGCATACAAAAGATGTAGTACAGCATGCTCTGCACCACCAATATACAGGTCAACTGGCATCCAATATTTTATTAGATCTTTATTCGCAAACTCATTCGCATTGTTAGGATCGATAAATCTCAAAAAGTACCAACATGATCCAGCCCATTGTGGCATTGTATTCGTTTCTCTCAAATAATTTTTGCCATTAACTGTAATATTGACCCAGTCTTTATTCCTGGCTAAAGGCGACAACCCATCGTTTGTTGGTAAATAACTTTCAACTTCTGGTAATTCTAAAGGAAGGTCACTATTTTCTAAAGCTCTCTTTTTATTTCCATCATAAATTATTGGAATTGGTTCCCCCCAATATCTTTGACGGGTAAAAATCCAATCCCTTAACTTATAATTGGTTGTTCTTGTGCCTTTTTTTTCTTTTTCAAGCAAATCAATAACAATGGATTTAAATTTTATATTATCTACACCATCATATTCTCCACAATTAACTATTGAACCGTTACCAGTGAAACACTCATCTTTTTTCCCTCCATTAATTACTTTGATAATTTTAAGATTAAATTTTTTAGCAAACTCATTATCTCTTTCATCATGGGCTGGAACTGCCATTATAGCACCTGTACCATATGAAAAAAGAACATAATCAGATATCCATATAGGGATTTTTTCTTTGGAAATAGGGTTTATTGCGTAAGCTCCAGTAAAAACACCTGTTTTATTTTTTTCATTTTCTTGTCTCTCAAGATCACTTTTTTTTTGAGGCTTCTTCTACATATTGATTTATTGATTTTCTAAACTCCTGAGTTGTAATAATATTTACATAGGGATGTTCAGGTGCTAATACTAAATATGTTGCACCAAAAATTGTATCCGGCCTAGTTGTAAAAACCTCAATACACTCATTATTGCCTATTGAAAATTTTATCTGAGCTCCCTCAGATTTACCAATCCAATTTCTTTGAGACAATTTAATAGATTCAGGCCAATCCAGTAGATTTAAATCATTTAATAATCTTTCGGCATAATCCGTAATCCTCATAACCCATTGTTTCATTGGTCTTTTTACAACAGGAAATCCTCCCCTTTCGCTTAAACCACCGATAACTTCTTCATTTGCAAGTACAGTTCCTAATTCCTCACACCAATTGACATCTATGGTATCAACATAAGCTAGCCTTTTAGAGTCTATAAAAGACTCTTTTTCTTCTCCATCGAGGTTTTTAGGAATTTTCAATTTTTCTATTGGCTGAGCCTTGTTAACCTTAACGTCATAATAACTATTGAATAATTTTAAAAAAATCCACTGAGTCCATTTGTAGTAAGTACTATCGCTTGTTTTAATCTCCCGGTCCCAGTCAAATGATAAACCTAATTTATCCAATTGATTTTTAAATCTTATAATATTTTTTTCGGTGGTTTTTTTTGGGTGCTGTCCAGTTTTGACTGCATACTGCTCAGCTGGCAAACCGAATGAATCAAAACCCATGGGATGAAGAACATTGAAGCCTTTACTTCTTTTAAACCTTGAAACTATATCAGATGCTATATATCCAAGTGGATGCCCGACATGAAGACCAGAGCCAGACGGATAAGGAAACATGTCTAATACATAGTACTTAGGTTTGTTGGAATTATTATCAGCCATGAATGTTTTATTCTCAAGCCAATACTTTTGCCATTTTTCCTCTATTTCAATAAAATTGTAAGACATTTTGGACTAAAAAACAAAAATAATGTTTTAAAGCTAAAACAATAAAAGTTCATATAAATTAAATAGCTTTATTATTTTTACAATATTAAATATTATCTATTGTCATCCACAAACACAAACAAAATTTTTTCTAACTATTTTTTGGTAGCTGTTAGTATTTCAACAGTTCTATTTTTTTTAGCATCATTCGTTTTTTTTGTTCTTAATAGCAATAAAATTGTTGATGATTTTAAAGAAAAAATACCAGTCGTTGTTTTTTTTAAGGACGAAGCTAGTAAAATTGAACTTTCTCAGTTTGAAAAAAAATTGAGCATTGATGACGGAATAAGGGAATTTATATATACCTCAAAAGATGATGCAGCTGTAAAATTCAGCTCTGAAATTGGTGAAAATTTTGTAGAATATTTGGGTTATAATCCGTTGCTTAACTCAATTGATATTTATTTTTTTGCAAATAAAGTTGAAACATCATACATAAATGACGTGGTCAAAGCCTTTGAAAAAGAAGATTTTGTTTATGAGGTTTCTTATGATGCTCCACTAATTTTTTTAATTAATGACAACTTTAAAAAAATTAAAGATTGGGTATTGGTTTTAGCTATAATTTTCATTTTTTTATCAATACTACTGATAAACAATACAATTAGACTTTCAATTTACTCAAATAGAATGACCATCAAAACAATGCAGCTAGTTGGTGCTACAAAATTTTTTATAAAAAAACCATTCATTTTAACTCAAATAAAGATTGGATTTTTGAGCGCTGTCATATCATCAGCTTTATTTGTATCAATCATAATTTATTTAAACTTAAATTATTTCAATATTAATCTTTCAGTTATACAAAACTCAATTATAATTTCTGTTTCTGTATCCTTCTTAATTAGTTTTCTAATTTCATACCTATCTACCAACCTTATTACAACAAAGTTTCTTAATTCAAAAATTGATAAATTATACTAATGAAAAAAAAGAAATTACTATTTGGTAAAAGAAATTATAAATTCATGTTAATAGGGTTGTCCTTTATAGCGCTTGGTTTTATTTTAATGTCAGGAGGAGGTAGTGAGGACCCAAATGTTTTTAATGAGGAAATATATAGTTTTAGAAGAATTAGACTTGCTCCAATACTGGTAATCTTAGGCTTTATAATTGAGGTTTATGCTATTTTAACAAAATCTGAATAATTTGGAAATTATTAAATCTTTCATACTTGGTATAGTCCAAGGGTTAACAGAATTTTTACCGGTATCCTCGAGCGGACATATAGAAATTTTTAAAGAAATCTTGAATTTTTCTTATGATTCAGAAAATGGGTTATTCTTCACTCTTATACTACATCTAGCTACCGCTATGAGTACACTAATTTATTTTTGGGTTGATGTAAAAAAAATTATTTACAGTTTATTTAAACTAAAAAAAGATGAGAATTTTAACTTTTCTCTAATGATAATTGTATCTATGATACCAGCAGGATTAGTTGGCTTTTTCTTTGAAAATAAAATAAATCAGTTATTTAATGGCAACTTACTTTTGGTTGGATCAATGCTAATTATAACATCAATATTATTATTTGTTTCAGATAAGATAAATAATTTGAAAAAAGAACTCACAGTATTGAATGCATTTGTGATTGGAATTGCTCAAGCTTTAGCAATATTACCAGGTATATCAAGAAGCGGATCAACAATCGCAACCTCATTATTTTTAGGCATTAATCGAGATTTGGCTGCAAAATTTTCTTTTTTAATGGTCATACCAATAATAGTTGGTTCATCTTTGAAAATGATTATTTATGATAATTTGGTATTTGAAGAAGTGATTGTAATAAACTACATTGTTGGTTTCTTATCTGCATTGATTTCTGGTTATTATGCATGTAAATGGATGATATTACTAGTAAGAAAAAGTAAGCTTTTTTACTTTTCAATTTACTGTCTTATCGTTGGGTTAATTTCAATTTCATATTCATTAGTACAATGATTTTTGATAAGAATTCAGTTATTGATGGTTTAATAATTCCCGTTTTCAAACCATTAAATTGGACTTCATTTGATGTTGTAAAAAAACTCAGAAATGATTTCAAAAAGGCTTTTAAACTTAAAAAAATTAAAGTTGGACATGCAGGGACCTTGGATCCTTTGGCGACTGGATTACTACTAGTTTGCACAGGAAAAAGCACAAAAATTATTGAAAAATTACAAAATCTTGAAAAAACTTATTTAGCAACATTTTATTTTGGCAAAACAACTCCTTCTTTCGATATGGAAACAGATTTTGATAAAAGTTTTCCTATTCATCATATTAGTGAAAATTTAATTATTGAGAATTTGAAATACTTTACGGGAAATATACAACAGAAACCTCCTATTTATTCAGCACTCAAGTTTAAAGGCACTCGCATGTATGAAATTGCAAGAAAAGGAGAAAATATTGATATTGATTTTAGAAATGTAACAATCCATGAATTTAAAATGCTAAATAATAATTTTCCTGAATTTGATTTTAAAATAAAATGTTCCAAAGGAACATATATTAGATCACTAGCAAATGATTTTGGTAAAAAAATAAAAAGTGGGGCCTATTTAAAGTATTTGGAAAGATACTCAATTGGAAAATATACATTAAAGGATTCGTATACAATTGAGTCGATATCAAAAGCGTTGTTAAATAATTAATTTTAAAAATTCATCCCTTGAAATTTCCTCACCACCCATACTTTTCAGGTGTTCAGTAGGAATTTGACAATCTATGAACCGGTAATTATTTTTTTTTAATTCCTCTGCTAGGTATACTAATGCAATTTTACTGGAATTTGTTGATTTTGAAAACATACTTTCTCCACAAAAAATATCACCTAAGTCTAATCCATACAAACCACCCACAATTTGTGATTTTTCCCACACCTCAACAGAAAATGCCAAACCTTTTTCATGAAGTTTAATAAACGAATCTTTCAACCCATTGGTTATCCATGTACCATTTTGACCAAATCTTTTTATGTTTGAACATGATTCAATTACCTCTTCAAAATCTTTATTAAAAGTAACTTTTAAAGGGGTTTTTTTAATAAATGAGCTTAAGCTTTTTGAAATTTTAATATTCTCAGGGTATAAAATCATTCTAGGATCAGGACTCCACCACATTAAATTATCATCAGATTCAAACCATGGAAAAATTCCATTTTTATAGGCTTCAAGTATTCTATCTGGATGAAGATCTCCACCATAAGCAACAACTCCAAGCTGATTCGCACTTCTTGGTGAGGGAAAAACATAATCATCACCCAATCGCACCATGACTATTAAAATGGAAGATCATCAGGTTCCTTATTGGATTCCTGATCGGAATTTAGTTCTTCTTTTGTTGGCATCGGAGGTAGTTGTGTGTCAAAACTTTCTTCAATTTTTTCAATTCTCCAACCTTGAATAGAATTGAAATATTTAACCTCATTATCTTTATTAGTCCATTCTCTTCCTCTTATATTAATGTCAATTTTAACTAATTCTCCTGCTTGAAAAGAATTTAAAATTTCACATCTATCTTGAACAAATTCAACCAATATGTTCTGTGGATACTGTTCCTGAGTAGTGACTACCAGCTCTCTTTTTCTAAAACCGTTAGCACCATATTCTTTGGTTTCTCCAATTAACTTAATTTTTCCTGATATATTCATAATTAATCTAAATTACTTTTTATTTTATTACAAACCTCTTTGAAACTATTTTTATCTAAATCCAAATTATTTGAGAAATTTAAGTCTTCCATTTTATTAATTGGAATTAAATGAACATGAACATGAGGAACCTCCAGTCCAACAACTGTCATCGAAACTCTTTTACAATTTACCGACTTCTTTATGGCTTTTGCTATTTTTTTTGAAAAATTCATAAGAGAAACATACTCATCGTCCTTTAAATCAAAAATATAATCCTCCTCTCTCTTTAATATACATAAAGTATGACCTTGTGAATTTGGATTAATATCTAAAAAAGCTAGGCATTTATCATCCTCATCTATTTTATAACAAGGTATTTCACCATTAACTATTTTAGAAAATATTGACGACAATTTTATCTATTAATTGAAATGATTTCAAATTTTAGTGTCCCATTGGGTACACTTATTTCAGCTGTATCACCAACAGATTTACCTAGAAGACCTTTTCCAATAGGTGAGTTTACAGAAATTTTACCACTTTTTAAATCTGCCTCACTTTCAGCAACGAGTTGATATTCCATAGTTGCACCATTAGTCTTATTTTTGATCTTTACTTTCGAAAGAACTAAAATTTTTGATGTATCCAACTGTGATTCATCAATCAATCGAGCATTTGAAAGTATTTCCTCGAGTTTTGAAATTTTGAGTTCAAGTAAACCTTGAGCCTCTTTTGCAGCATCATACTCAGCATTTTCACTCAAATCTCCCTTATCTCGCGCATCTGCTATTGCTTTTGAAGCATTCGGCCTTTCAACATCTTTAAGATGATTAAGCTCGGATCTTAGTTTATCCAGACCTTCTTTTGTATAATAGCTTATTCCCATACTAAAAAAAAATCCTCTTATGAAGAGGTTAAACAAATATACAAATTTATTAAGTGTTATTTAGTTAAATTTATAATCGCAATTATGAAAAAGTACCTGTTTATATTTTTACTAATAATTAGTTGTGAAAATGAACAAACTAATTATAACCCCTATCTTCCAGATATTAGTTTTGATAGAATTATAAATCTAAGTCTACCCAGTTATGATAATTTAAACTTTACAGGAGGATCAGTTAAGATTGATGGGCTTGGAGTATGTGGTGTTATACTTTTTAATTTTAGTGATGATATCTTAGCATGGGAAGCATGTGATCCAAATCACATAAAAAGAGATGACTGTCCAGGCCTCACTATTGATGGTGTCCAAGCAAACTGTGATTGTGTAGGTAATATATACAGTCTAGCTACTGGACAATTACTCAATAGTAATATGACATCAAATTATCCATTGATTAGATATAAAACCGAGCTTATTGGAAATAACCTGAGGGTCTACAATTAAAATCTAAAAACCAATCCTGCCAAAAAATTTCTGGTAGCTTGGGGATAGTATCCCGCTCCATCCAATGTTTTTGTTTGACCAGGTATGCTCCATGTGTCATCATATGTATAATAATATCCGTTAGAAATATATTCCTTATTTAAAATATTATTAATCAAAATATTGACGGCTATGGATTGAAATACTCTTTTGGGTTTTAATAAATAAGTCATATTTAAATCATTTACAAAATAACTTTCTAATATTGAATTCGGCTGGTCTGTATTGCCCATATATTGCTTACCTACGAATTTTGACAAAAATGAAAGTTTTAATTTCTCTGAGGGATTGTAAATGATTGCATTTGAACCTATAAATGATGGTGAAAAAGATATATTAGTCTTACCATAGTTAAAAAGTGATCCGTCCACCATTGAGAATATGTTTTTATTCTTATTAGAGCTCAATGTCATATTGGTCTCCAAAGAAAATAAATCAGTTATTTTCAAAAGATTTTCTATTTCTAATCCAATCCTGTAACTAGAGCCACTGTTAGTTCTTTTTGGATTTCCCACATCGTCAATTTCACCTGTTAAAATCAGTTGTTCATCATACAACATAAAATATGAATTTAGATTTAGAGACAGGTTTTGACCTCTATATCTCCAACCAAACTCAATATCATTTAATCTTTCAGGTTGAATATCAGGATTGCTTTCATAATCTGTTCTGTTAGGTTCTCTGTTAGCTCTTGCATAGGATAAATAAATCAATGAATTTGGTTTTAATTTGTATGAAAATCCAAGCTTTGGATTGAAAAAGCCATGTGACTGATCAATGACCATGTTGACTAAGTCTGATGTTAATCCAGATGTATTGTACTTTACATTTCTGAATTGTAAATCTCCATACAATTCAATTTTTTCATTTAAGGAGTACAATACTTTAGTAAAGAAGCTTAAATCTTTTTTTTCTCCAATACCCTCATAATATCTGTCCCTAATTTTCCCGTTATTACTCAAAGTTCTAGCCCATATAACTTCACCATAATGATCTCCAGTGTATGAGCTGTAAGAGCTACTAAAAGTTAGATCAATTTTGTTTTTAACATAGTTTAATGAAGTATTAAAAACGTAAAAGTCATTATCTAGCCAACGCCTACGGATTAAATCTGTTGTTCCTACCTTATCTCCATTAGAGTTTGTGTCCGATGCGACGATACCCCCATAGGTTTCAATATCATCACCCTCCCTGTACTGTTCGAAATAACCTCGACCATCAGTATAATTTAATCCTAGGTTTAATGACCAAAAAGTATTTAATTTTTCATTCCAATGTATTTGAAAATGATCTTGTTTATAATTGTCAATTTCATTTTCATATGTGTAAGGATTTTGACGTCTATTTTCATTTATTTGGTCCAAAGTGAGTCCATACCATGATTGATATGTTTTTTCATGTCCCCCGAAAGACAGTGCCTTTATTAATGTTGAACCTTTCGAATATGTACCCTGTATAAAATAAGATTTTAAATCAGAGTAGGCTCTATCAACATAACCGTCTGAGTCAATTTTGGATAGTCTCCCAGACAGCTCAAAATAATTATTGATTTTTCCTGTGCTGAACTTTACGGTATTTTTTCGTGTGTTAAAACTTCCAAAACTACTTGATATTTCAGCATAAGGATTTTCTGAGATACCATCAGTTAAGATATTTATACTTGCTCCAAAAGCGCCTGATCCATTTGTGGATGTTCCTACTCCACGTTGTACCTGTAAGTTTTGAATTGATGAGGTAAAATCAGGTAGATTCACCCAAAAAGTTCCCATTGACTCAGCGTCATTAAAGGGTATCCCATTAATTGTAATATTGGTTGACTGAGGGCTAACCCCTCTAATTCTTATTCCTGTATATCCTATTCCTGCTCCAGCATCAGATGTTGTTACAACTGATGGTAAAAAATTAAGTAAAATAGGTAAATCTTGTCCAAGATTTTTTTCACCTAATTCTTTTTTATAAACATTAGAATAACTGATAGGTGATGAGAATTTAGCTCTGATTCCTTTAACAATTACTTCATCTAAATTTTGTTTTGTTCCCTGTAAAGTATCAATGATTTTTTCCTGTGAGCTAATAATGTTCGAAAGAAAAAACACCGCTAATACAATTTTTTTCATAATTATAATATTAACGGGGTAAGAATTAAGTGAGTTTCATTTTCCTTACAAAAATTACTTTGTCAGGTTCAATGGGTATAATCTCAGCCTAAGCACCCCAAATTCAAAACAAAGCTAAAAAAAAAGGGCCAATTGGCCCTTTTCTTTTTTAAAATTTCAATTATTTAAAATGAATATTTTAAACCAACCGAAATATTTCTTCCAACATCATGAAGATTTAAATTTTTTAGTCGGGATAAGTGATCAACATATTCTTTATCAAATAAGTTTGAAACTGCCCAAAATAAATTTAAATTATTATTTGCCATATTTAACATGTAAGAACCCGATATTTCAACAAGGCTATAAGATTCAGTTATAGTCTCAAAATCTGCAACGTCATTTTGAGTTGCTTTAGATAAGAAGCCTAATTCATACATTCCAGCTTTTTTAAAGTCTAAATCAAAATCTAATTTCAATGTTAATGGAGAAATAAATGGTAAAAACCCACCTCCATCTTTAACCTTCCCTTGTAAGTACTCGATAGATGCGTTGTATGTAAGCCAATCTACATTTGTTTTTCCTGAGATTGTAAATTCTAATCCTAAAAGGTTAGCATCCTCCTGAGTATAATTATATAGTGGCATACCCTTCATTTCTTGACCTGAAGGTTTGATGTATATGTAATTATCAAGTGAATTAAAGAAAAAATCTACTCCAAAATTTGTCTTGTCGTTAAAAGTATTAAATGCAAAATCTATTTGTTTGCTTTTTTCTACTGAAAGCATGTCATTTCCCTTGTCATATCTTGCTACCCCATGGTGTATTCCATCAGCAAAAAGTTCAGATAAATTTGGAGCTCTGTATCCAGTAGCATAATTAAGTCTAAAATTTGAAGAGTCTCCAATATTTTTCTTTAAACCGATAGATGAAGTAAAGCTTGAGTAGGATTTAGAAAAATCATGTGTTTGAATATCTCTCTGATCACCTCTAAATCCAACCATTAAGTCTAAATTATTTAAGTGTACATGTGATATACCGTAAAAACCTATATCTTGCTTCTCAGCGTTAGGAATCAATTCCTCTTCACCAAAATTACTATTCTCTTGATTTAAAATACTTCCACCTAAAATAAACTCAAACTTATCGCTTTTTGGAAATAGGTATTTAAAATCTAATGATGTGGTTTGAAGTTGCATGTCGATATGAGCTTCCCCCTCATGATCATCGTGATCATCATGATCATCATCATGGTCGTCATCGTGATCGTCATCGTGATCGTCATCGTGATCACCATGCTCTTCATGATGTCCAAACTCTTTTCTTAAGTTATCAGATAGACCTAAAGTAACTTGTAGTTCAGATTTATTATTAAACTTTAAAGAGTTTTTCCAACTAATAATGGTGTTTTCTAATTCCTGATAACTTTCCTCTTCTTCCTCATGCTCATCATCATGATCATCATCATGATCATCATCATGGTCACCATCGTGATCATCATGTTCTTCCTCATGTGGTATTCCCAATTTTGTTGTGGTATAATTAAATCTTAAGTCTGATTCAAAGCCTTTTGATTCAAAACCTAAACCAAATTTAAAGTCTGACATTTCAGCCCAAGTGTTTTCAACCACGCCATCAGCATTTTCATAATCTCCGTTGTCAATTATACTAGCTCTAGCAAGCAAACTAAATTTATTAATTTTTGTATTTAACCCAACAGATGTATTCAAACCAGAATAATTAGAGTTATATAAACTTTCAATATCTACATTTAAATCATTATCTGAGAGATACTTTTCAGGTGTTATATATAGAACACCTCCGATTGCATCACTTCCATAGAGTACTGACATAGGACCTTTTATAACTTCAATGGATGAAATTCCAGATGAATGAATCTCTAGTCCATGTTCATCACCCCACTGCATATTTTCAAATCTAATTCCCTGATAAACAGTTACAACTCTATTACCACTTAATCCTCTTATTATTGGCTTTTGTATGCCTGGGCCAGTAGTTATAAAAGATATTCCTGGAACATTGTAAAGAGCTTTAGGAATTGACTGACTTTTTAAAAAACCAAGGTCTCCCAAATTAACCTTTTCTACGCTTATTACGTTATTTTGAAGAGACTCATTAAATGGTGTTGATACAACAACTTCCTGTAATGATACAGGCACAATGGTATCATTTGTAGCCTCTTGTGAATTTATGTTATTTATATTTAATATTAGGACTAATCCTAAAATTATACTGTATATGTTTTTCATTATATTTTATTTATGTTAATTTTTTTTTGTTTAAATATTTAGTTTAAATCAAAATGTGGGTGGACCACGCAAATTATTAACATAAAAAGGGGTGTTATCTAAATAGTTGTTATAACTGAAATCTCTTGCTACTCTTGAAAAAATTAATAAAATGAATGTTAGAGAAAAGCTTAAAGATAAGTCTAAAGAATTTCTAGTAATTAGGCAAACTATGCATTTATTCTCTTCTTCATGCACATTAGCATATTGATTGTCATAAACTTCATGATCATGATCAATAACATGTCCCCAACTGAGGATATGTGGTAAGAAAAGTAGAAATATGAAAAAGCTAGAGAAGAAATTCTTCAATACAATCTAATTAGAATTGTTCAAATTTAAAAAATTATCAATAAACTCAATAGATGTTTTTTTTCTTTTTTCATAATTACCAGAAATCGTTATATAGTTTTTATTGTTAACCTCTAGTGACTTTTTAAATGCATTAAAAAATATCAACCTATCATCTGGTCGATCTCTTAAATCATCTTTAATCCATGCAATATCAATGTCCATTAATAAATATAAATCATAATGATTATATTTTGAATATTTTTCCAGAACTGGATCACAATATCCATCAAAATACAATTTGGAATACGTTGCAGTAGTTAACAAATCTGTATCACAAAAGAGGATTTTATTTGCTTTTCTTGACATCATATTCTCATTGCGTATTTGTCCTCTAGCAATTGGAATTAAATCTTCAATTTGACAAATCTTGTTATAATTATCAAACTTGGATTGGAGATATTCTCTAGCAAATTCTTCAACATAACATGTTTTATAATGAGACGCTAAAATCTTACAAAGAGAAGATTTTCCAGTAGACTCAGGACCAAATAAAACAATTTTTATACAATCTGACTTTTCCTGTTGTAGATACTTTTCCATTTGTAATATCCAGCTATGGCAATAAAGGTAAATATAAAGTATTGTAAACTTGTAAATGCTAAACCCTTATAAATATATAATGGCACAGATATAATATCACCAACAATCCAAAAAATCCAACTTTCGATTTTTCTTCTTGCCATTAACCACATTCCAGCAAAAAATATTGATGTGGTCAAAACATCAATGTAGGAAACCAATCCAGCCCACTTATTAAAGTAAGTATACATCAGTGAAACAAAAATTGCAGATGAAAGTGATATTATCAAAATGATTTTTTTATCATAATAATTAGCCTTTGTAATCGGGGTATAATTATTATCATAACCTTTTCGAGTCCAGTAATACCACCCGTAAATACTAACGATAAAATAATAGGCATTGATAACCATGTCACCAAGTAACTCCCATTTAAAAAGTAAGTAAACAAATATCGATGTGTTGATCAAGCCAGTTGGAAAGACAAATACATTGTTATTTTTTGAGAACCAAACAGATAAAAAACCAAAGATTACTGCAAATATTTCTAGTCCAATATCAATCTGTGCGTATCCACTATACTGTTCAAATAAATAATTTAAAGTTTCAATCATTTACTTTTACTATAGAACAAATGTAGTTTGAATGAATAATATTTTTTGATTTAAAAAAGGTTTTTTTGTCCATGTCATTAACTATAGACAAGCTATCTTTAAAATCTTTAGTTATTTTCTGAACAATTATATTTTTTTTAAAATTCAGCCCTTTTTTTTTATAAATTTTATAAATAGATTCTTTGATTGACCATAGAATTGTTAAATCGTTCACAGAATGAGTATCAATCAGCTCAATTTCAAATTCATTTACAAATTTATCCCTGACAGACAAAATTTTTTCTCTATAATCCTGTATATCGATACCGACTGGATTCTTTGATAGGGCTATTGCACTGTAATTATTAGTGTGACTGATTGAAATATTTAAATTGTTTTTTAGAAAAGGTGCTCCATTTGAATCATAAAAAAGATCATTTAAATCAATATCATTATACTTCATTAAAGTTCTTACCGAAAGAAATTGTTTACGTTGAGATGGTGATTGAATAGACTTTAATCTTTTTTTACAGTTAATTGACAAATCTAGATTGGAAATTAAAAAATCCTCGGTCTCATCTATGTGCCAAATAGACACATTAATATTGTTAAAAAATAATTTATTGACTTGTAGGGACATTACAAGTACTAAATATAAAAATATATTGATTTATGCTTCAGGGATTATTGAAACAAAAGATTTATCATCTTTTTTCTTTGTAAATTTTACTACGCCGTCAACTTTAGCGTGTAATGTATGGTCTTTTCCAAGGTAAACGTTGTCACCAGGCTTGTGCTTAGTTCCTCTTTGTCTTACAATAATATTGCCGGCAACAGCTTTTTGACCACCAAAGATTTTAACTCCAAGTCTCTTAGATTCTGACTCTCGACCGTTCTTTGAACTACCTACTCCTTTTTTATGTGCCATTTTTTACTTTTTAGTTTTTGCCTTAGAGGCAGATTTTTTGGGTTTTTCAGACTGTTTATCAGCTTCTTTTTTTACTGTTTTTGCTTTTGCTGTTTTTTCTGAAACTTTTTCAATAATTATCTCAGATAGAGCTTGACGATGCCCATTCTTAACTCTGTATCCTTTTCTTCTCTTTTTCTTGAACACAATGACTTTATCATCTTTTAAATGCTTAATAACTTTTGCTTCAACTGACGCCCCTTTAACATTTGGATTACCAACCAATACCTTTTTCCCATTATCTAGAAGTAACACATTATCAAATGACACTTTAGAGCCCTCTTTAACATCAAGACGATGAACATAAAGCTTCGTGTCTTTACTGACCTTGAATTGCTTTCCAGAAATTTTTACTACAGCATTCATAATTATTGCGGGGCAAATATACAGATTTATACTGATTTACAAATTAAATTTTATTTATGTCTCTACTGAACTTGAATCATGGATTTTTTGCGTTATAATTCGACCCTAATGTTTTATAAAATTTTATTACTTTCAGGCCTATGAAAAATTTTACAAATATTTTTACAGTACTGATGACCGTTGCTACATATGCGCAATCCGTTGATTTTGAAAAGCATACACTTGAAAATGGTCTTGATGTAATTTTACATCAGGATAACAGCGCCCCAGTTGTTGTTACCTCAATTATGTATCATGTTGGTGCAAAGGATGAGGACGAAGATAAAACTGGTTTTGCCCATTTTTTTGAGCATTTACTTTTTGAGGGAACAAAAAATATTGATGGTGGATATGGTGGCTGGAATCAGATTATAAATTCTAATGGAGGAACATTTAATGCTAATACAACAGCAGATAGAACTTACTATTATGAAATATTTCCATCTAATAAATTAGAGATTGGTCTCTGGCTTGAGTCAGAAAGAATGCTGCACCCTGTTGTTAGCCAAAAAGGAATAGATACTCAAAACGAGGTTGTAAAAGAAGAAAAAAGACAAGGTGAAAACCAACCATATGGAAAGTTAATTGAGGTTGTATCTGAAAACCTTTTTGAAGTGCATCCCTATAAGGGAACTGTTATTGGTAAAATAGAGCACTTAGATGCTGCAACTGAAGAAGACTATAAAAAGTTTAATAAAAAATTTCATATACCTAATAATGCAGTTTTGGTTGTTGCTGGTGATATTGAAACCGACAAGACATTAGAATTAGTAAAAAAATATTTTGGTGAAATTCCCAGAGGAAAGGAAGTAGAAAGAAACTTCCCTAAAGAAAAACCTATAACAGTGAGCAAAAGAGTAAAATCTTATGATAAAAATATTCAAATACCAGCGTATGTACTTGCTTACAGGACACCACCACAAAATGATAGAGATTCATGGGTATTAAATATGATATCAACGTATTTAAGTGATGGAGAAAGCTCAAAGCTTTACAAAAAAATTGTAGATGAGAAGAAGATGGCTTTGGCAGTTCAAGCAATTAATTTATCACAGGAAGATTATGGCATTTATATTGTTTTCAGTTTGCCAATGGGCGAAAAAACATTTGATGAAATGAATAAAGAAATAGATCAGGAGATTTATAAAATCCAGAATGAATTAATTAGTGAACGAGACTTTGAAAAAATCAGAAATAAGATTGAGAGCCAGTTTGTAAGCTCTAATGCATCTTTTGAAGGAATTGCTAGCTCATTAGCAACATATCATATGTTATACGATGATGTTAATTTGATAAATGACCAAATAGATATATATATGTCAATAACAAGAGAAGAAATGCGAGAAGTTGCAAATAAATATTTGAATCCAAATCAAAGAATTGAAGTTGAATACCTACCTGAAGAAAAATAAAATGAAAAATATTATATACACAATAAGTTTTTTTATATGTCTATTTTCAAACGCACAATTAGACAGATCCAAAATCCCAGAATCTGGTCCGTCACCAGAAATTAATTTGGGAGAACCTACGGAGTATGAACTTAAAAATGGTTTAAAAATAATACTTGTACAAAACGACAAGTTGCCAAGAGTTTTCTTTAATCTTTTTATTGATAGCCAACCTATTTTTGAGGGAGATAACGCTGGTATATCATCTATAACATCATCCTTGCTTGGTAAGGGTACAAAAAACATATCAAAAGATGAATTTTTGGATGAGATTGACTTCATGGGTGCAAGTTTGAGCCTGAGCGCGAATGGAGCTTTCGGATCTTCACTATCAAAGTTTTTTCCAAAGTTGCTAGATATGGCAGCAGATGGATTGTTCAATCCTATTTTCGATAATGAAGAATTCACAAAATCAAAGGAAAGGTTGATTGAGGGGATAAAATCTGATGAGAACAGTGTACCTGCTGCAGCTCGAAGGGTAGCTAATATACTTGCTTATGGTAAAAGCCATCCAAGAAGTGAATATCCTACTGAAAAAACCATAAATAACATAGAATTTAATGACATTGAAAAGTTTTTTAAATCGAACTTTAAGCCCAACAACTCCTACATGGTTGTTATTGGTGATTTTGAAATTGACGCTACTATCAAACAAATTGAAAGTCTATTTAAAAAATGGAAAAAAGGAAAAGTTAATAAGTCTAAATTTTTATCAAACCCAGCAACTCAAACAGCTATTCATTTTGTTGATATGCCCAATGCTATACAGTCTGAAATATCTTTTCAAAATCTCATAAATATCAAAAAAAAGGATTCTGACTATTTTTCATTACTTATTACAAATAAGATATTGGGTGGAGGACCTGAAAATAGATTAGAACAAGAAATTAGAGAAAATAAAGGCTACACCTACGTTGCAAGATCTAGTTTTGGAAATAATAAGTATTTAGACAGTAGATTCAGTGCTTTTACTAACACTCGAGAAGAGGTAACTGACAGTGCTATTGTAGTAATGCTCAATGAAATAAAAAAAATTAGAGAATTCGATGTTGAAATAAAAGAATTAGAGGACGTAAAAGCAAAATATTTTGGAAACTTTGTACTAGCGTCGGAAAGACCATCAACTATAGCAAACTATGCAGTTGAAATAAAGACAGAAAGCTTAGATAAGGATTTTTATAAAAATTATTTATCTAATATTAACTCTGTTTCAGTTGACCAAGTTAAAAATACAGCAAATAAATACTTTGATTTAGAAAATGGTCAAATTATAGTTGCAGGAAAAGGTTCTGCTATTGCTGAAAAACTTGAAAATATTGTATTTGATGGAAAAAAATTAGAGGTATTTTACTATGATAAATATGGTAACGCAATCGAAAAACCTGTATTCAAAAAAGAAATTAATGATGATGTAACCGTAAAGTCAATTTTTAATAAATATATTGATGCGATTGGAGGTTTGGATAAGCTAAATTCTATAACATCAATTTCTACGACTGCGGCGGTAACAATACCTGGCGCACCATTTAAGCCAAATGCTATAATGAAAGAAAAATCGCCAAATAAAACCTCAATGGAAATGTCGGTTCCGAATATGGGTACTTTGATGATACAAAAATTTAATGGCGAAGATGGTTATACTGAACAGATGGGTCAAAAAATTCCTTACGAAGATGATCAAAAAAAAGAAGGAAAGGATAAAAAGGGGCTTTTTGAAGAGGTATACATGGAAACTGTAGGTAGTGAAATTATAAGTTTATCACCAATTGATGGAAAAGATGTGTTTAAAATTAAAGTAAAAGAAAAATCATTTAGATTTTATGATGCAGATTCTGGTTTACTAATTATGACAGAGGAAACAACTAAGGCTATGGGAAATGAAATAAAAACGATTACTAAGTTTTCAGATTATAGAGAAGTTGACGGAGTTAAGTTTGCATTTAAAAGAGAAATTATAACTGGTCCTCAAACTATTGTTATTGAGGCAGACCAAGTTATATTAAATGAGGAAATTCCTGACGAATTTTTTAATTAGATTTCTTTTTCTTGTTGACCATATATACACCAACAAGTATAATTGCTGTTGCAAAAAACTGCATTAGGGTTAACGTTTCACCATCAATGATTGCCCAAAATATTGCAACTATAGGCATTGTATAAGTAACTGCAGATGCAAACAAGGGTGATGCTATTTTAACAAACTTGTTGAACAAAGTTTGAGCAATTGCACTACTAAAAACACCTAGAACAAAAACAAAGATTATGGAGTTTAAAATAGACGGATCTTGAAAGTTCAATGATGAGAAATCTGAGAGCAAAAGGACAATTAAAGCTGGAGGTGATATTGAGATAAATATACCTGCAGTTACTGCCTCAGGTGATATTTCTGTCAAATAATTCTTAATTAAATTGACAGATGCAGCATAGCCTACAGTCGTCATATATATGAAGAATGAATAATAAATATTTAAATTAAAATCTGCTTCACTTGCCTCATAGATAAGTAGAATTGCACCTCCTAAACCAATTAATAAGCCTAATAATTGTTTTTTTGTAAATGTTAGACCAAAAAATATTATTCCAACAATAAGTGTATTAATTGGAGTGATGGTTGTGATTATGGAGGCAAGGCCACTTTCAATTTCGGTTTGACCATAACTTATTAAATAAACTGGGAAAAAAGTACCTGCATATGCAGTTAACAATATCCATTTCCAACTTTTTTTTGGAATTTTTTTTAGTGAATTATAAGAGTACACAAATATAGCAGATGCAGCAAAAATAATTCTTAAACTCGCTACCTGATAGGATGAAAGACCGATTAAACCTTTTTTAATTAAAATAAATGAGCTTCCCCATATTACAGATAAAATGGCTAAGTACAACCATTTCTTACTATTGTCACTAATTGATCCAAACAAAACTTTCTATGATTTTTTTTATATCGCTGCGAATATAATGTATGTATGGCAATAATGAATCATAATTGGGTTTTGAATTAAAGTATAGGCTTGCGGATATGTAGTTTGTCAGAGAATCTGTTATATAAAATTGGATATTTGATGGTGTATCCCCTACAAAAAAATAAATCTTAGAATAAATATCTCTGTCTATGTCTGAGTATTCACTTGTCAAAATCTGATCAGCGTATTCAGAATTATTAAATATTCTTTCTTCAAATTTTGATGATAACTCTCCAAAATTATTGTTCAAATTGATTTTATTAAAATAAATTTTAGCATCTAATTTTTTATAATCTATTTCTAAATTACACTCATCAACTTTGATCATGCTAGTCTCTATATTCCTGAAAAATTTAAAATTACATATGGATTGATTTCCATATTTGGGATAACTAAATTCAGGAGCAAAATAACCCTTTTGTTTAGGTAAAGATTGATTGTCACAGGAAAATAATAGTGAAAAAACTATAACAAGTAATACCCTCAATTATTTGGTAATTAAAATGGAAGATCGTCGACTTGACTCTGATTATCACTAACAGGGTTGTTTTGATCAGGAGTCTCTTGATTTGGTGGGTTTACAGCTGTACTGGAATCAGTCTTATTATTTAGGAAATTAAAATCACTTACGTGAACTTCTGTAGAATATCTCTGTATACCATCCTCACCTTGCCATTTCCTAGTTTTTAGTTTTCCTTCAACATAAACCTTATCTCCTTTTTTTAAATATTTACTACAGATTTCTGCTGCCTTATTTTTAACTATAATATTATGCCACTCAGTATTATCAACTTTTTCTCCAGTTTGTTTATTAGTATAACTTTCATTTGTTGCAATTGGAAATCTACCAATACACCCTCCATCCTCAAATTGATGCATTTTAACATCGTCGCCTAGATTTCCAATTAACATTACTTTGTTTAATGATCCACTCATACTTTCAAATATAACTAAAAAAAAAGTCAGACCAACTCAGATATGAACTTATTTAAAGGCTTTGGAAAAGGATATTTATTTAGAGATTGTATTGATATAAAATCATCAAAAATATCACCAACTCTAAAAATATAAAAACTTATGTGAAGTAATTGATGTGATAATTTATGCTTAATTCTTTTAACATCTTTTAATTCTAAAAAATCTATATCAAGTTTTTTTATAATGTCATTATGGGTGGATTCTTTTTTTGTCTCAATTAAAGGAAATTCATAAAGATTTTTCCAAATACCTTCGCTATTTCTTTTTTTGATTCTGGTTTTTTTATCATCACTCAGAATTACAACGTAATTTAGGTATCTATCCTTGATTTTTATTTTTTTCTTTTTGAAAGGATATTGCATAACGGAATCGGTATTAAAAGCTACACATTCAGATGAAAACATACAATCCTGACAGCACGATTTTCTAGGTTTACAAACCATTGAACCATAATCCATCATTGCCTGGTTAAAATCACCAGGTTTAACACCTTTAATTAGCTTGAAACCTAAATTTTTGAAATATGTTTTTGTTTTAGCAGTATCAATTGGTAAGTCTATTTTATATAATCTTGATAGAAATCTTAAAACATTGCCATCAACAACTGGCTGAACTTCATCACTACAAATTGAGCTTACAGCAGAGGCGGTGTAATCCCCTATCCCGGGTAATTCAATCAAATCTGAATATTTGGATGGGAATTTACCATCAAATTTTTCTTGAACAATTAGCGCTGTTTTGTGCATATTTAAGGCTCTTGAATAATAGCCAAGTCCCTCCCAAATTTTTAAAAGTTCATCATTCGATGTACTAGCCAAATATGAAATATTAGGATATTTTTTTAAGAACTTGTGGTAATACTTTTCACCATGCTCTATCCTTGTCTGCTGTAGTATAATTTCAGAGACCCAAATTCTGTATGGATCCTTTGTCAGTCGCCATGGCAGGTCTCTTTTATTTAAATTGTACCAATCAATTAATTTATTTGAGAAATTCAATTTTTATCCAATTATATAAATAAAAATAATAAATATTACAATAGTTTTTTTATGATATAAATTTATATATTTGGCAACCTAATATTAAAATTATAAAAATGACTAAAGCAGAAATAGTAAATAAAATTTCTTCAAATTTAGGGTTAGAAAAAAATGAAGTTTTAGCTACTGTAGAAAATTTTATGGACGAGGTGAAAAACTCTCTTAGTGAGGGTGAAAATGTTTATTTGAGAGGTTTTGGGAGTTTCATCGTTAAAAAGAGAGCTGAGAAAACAGGTAGAAATATTTTAAAAAATACAACAATCAAAATACCTGCACATTCCATTCCGGCCTTCAAACCTGCTAAAGTTTTTGTTGATGATGTAAAAAACAACAATTAAAAAAAAATATATGCCAAGCGGTAAGAAAAGAAAAAGACATAAGGTAGCTACTCACAAGAGGAAAAAAAGAAGCAGAGCTAACCGTCACAAGAAAAAGTAATTTAAAATTATTTAAGTAAGTTCATTGACATAAGAAGATATATTATAATATTTCTTCGAACGAAATAAATTAAGTTTAATTAAAAACAAATTAATTGTGAATAAAGAAATTGTTATTCGATCAATTAATTCAGCAGTTGATTTTGCGGTCCTTCATGATGGAAAACTTATTGAGTTACAGAAAGAAAAAGACAACAATAAATTTAATGTTGGAGATATTTTTATCGCCAAGGTAAAAAAGACAATTACTGGCTTAAATGCGGCATTTGTAAATGTTGGATATGAAAAAGATGCTTTTTTACACTATCATGATTTAGGTCCTAAAGTTAAAACTCTAATTAAGTTTACTAAACTAGTTAGTGAAGGTAAAATCACAAATTATTCTCTTGAAAAAATAAACTTTGAAAAAGAAATTGACAAACAAGGCAAAATTGATGATGTTCTATCTCCAAATCAAACTATTCTTACCCAAATTATTAAAGAGCCTATTTCAACTAAGGGCCCTAGAATTAGTTCTGAGCTTTCCTTCGCTGGAAGGTTTTTAGTTCTAATCCCTTTCTCAAATCGTATCTCTGTTTCCCAAAAAATAAAAAGTAAAAAGGAAAGAGATAGATTAAAAAAACTCATTGAAGAATTTAGGCCAAAAGGCTTTGGAGTAATTATTAGAACAGTTGCTCAAGGGAAAAAAATTGCTGAATTAGAAAAAGATTTACAAGGTATGTATAACCAATGGTTAACACTTTGTAGTAAAATTAATGGAGCTAAAACACCCTCTAAGATATTAAGTGAATTAAATAGATCCTCCTCAATATTGAGAGATTTATTTGATGACCAGTTTAAGGGTGTATATTGCAATGATAAAAACCTTTGTTATGAGCTGAAAGATTACATTCAGCAAATTGCTCCAAAGAAGAAATCTGTTGTAAAATTCTATAAATCTGATAAACCAATATTTGAGCATTTCAAAATTGAAAGGCAAATTAAGTCTGCTTTTGGAAGAACTGTTTCAATGAGTAAAGGAGCTTATTTAATTATTGAACACACTGAGGCTCTTCATGTTATCGATGTTAATAGTGGAAATCGATCAAATAAAAGTGAAAATCAAGAAGAAACTGCATTAGAAGTTAATTTAATAGCTGCATCTGAAATAGCTCGACAACTTAGGTTGAGAGATATGGGTGGTATAATTGTAGTTGACTTCATTGATATGTTAAGACATGAAAATAGAAGAAAATTATTTAACCATTTCAAATCAGAAATGGAATCTGACAGAGCTAAACACAAAATTCTTCCACCTAGTAAAATAGGTTTAATTCAAATGACCAGACAAAGAGTACGACCTGAAATGAATATTGTTACTAAAGAAGACAATCCCAACGGGACAGGTAAGGTTGAAGCTCCAATAGTGGTTATAGATAAAATAAATAACTCTTTAGAAAAAATTATAAACAACACTTATGTTACAAAGCAAAATCTGAAATTACATGTTCATCCATTTATTGCTGCTTATCTAACGAAAGGGTTGTTTTCTTCACGTGTAAAATGGCTAATGAAATACAAAAAGTGGGTTAAGATAATTCCACGAGATGCATACACATATTTACACTACAGATTTTTTAATGCTAAAGGGAAAATTAATAATTATTAAAAGCGGCTTTTTGCCGCTTTTTTTTTACCTTTTTTTTATGAAAAAACACTTTTTTTCAGTTAATGAAATACAAAAAAAACTTGAATATTATTGTTCATATCAAGAAAGGTGTCACCTTGAAGTCTATACCAAATTAAAAAACTTTACATCAGATAATGAGGAGATAAATCAAGTAATATCTAAACTAATAGATGATGGTTATTTAAATGAAACTAGGTTCTCAAAAGAATTTACAATAGGAAAGTTTAATCATAAAAATTGGGGAAGAATAAGAATTAACCGAGAACTAAAAAAAAGAAAGATTTCACAGAAAAACATTCAGATTGGTTTAGATCAATTGAATAATTTAAGCTATGAAAAAAAATTAAGTGATTTATTCGAATTACAACTGAATAAATACAAACAAAAAAATGATATCTATACAAAGAAAAAAATTTTTGATTACCTTACTTACAGAGGTTGGGAGAGGGATTTAATATTTAAAAAAATAAATAACATAAAGTGAGAAAAAATATATTTTACATATTGTTAGCCATACTAATGAACAATCTAGGTTGTACAAAGAAAAATGCGGATTTAGTTGTTATTAATGCAAAAATATACACTGCAGATGACAATAACTTTATAGCAAAATCTATTGCAATAAACAAGGGTAAAATTTTAGAGGTAAGTGATAAAAATCTAAATGATATATATCAAACAAACGAAATTCTTGATGCAAAAGATAAAGCTATTTTACCCGGTTTAATTGATTCCCATTGTCACTTTTATAACCTTGGTCTTGATCAGCAAGTTGTTGATTTGAGAGGAACTAATTCTTTTGAAGAGATTATAGACAAGCTAAAAATACATGATTTAAAAAATGATTCTGAAGTAATTTTAGGTAGAGGTTGGGATCAAAATGACTGGGAAATAAAAAAATTTCCAATAAACACTTTATTGAATAAAAATTTTAGAAACAAATTAGTTGTTTTAGAACGTATTGATGGTCATGCATATATTGTTAATGATAATGCTTTAAATCTTGCTGGAATTGATGAAAATACACTAGTTAAGGGTGGGCTTGTTTTACTAAAAGACAATAAACCAACTGGTGTTCTAATTGATGCTCCCATGTCAATGGTTGATCAGATTTTACCAGATAAAACAATTAATGAAAAGGTTAGAGCACTAAAAAAAGCTGAAGAAATATCTTTTAGTTATGGCCTTACAACAGTTGATGATGCAGGATTAAATAGTGGAATAATAAATATTATTGATAGCCTTCATAAAATAGATGAATTGAAGATTAAAATTTATGCAATGGTTAGTGTTTCAAAAAATAATATTCAAGAATTTAAAAAATCTGGAAAAATTAAAACACCACGATTGAATGTTAGATCATTTAAGGTATATGGTGATGGTGCCTTAGGATCAAGGGGAGCAGCCTTAAAAAAACCTTATTGTGATGATCCTCATAATTACGGATTCTTGAGAACTGATTTAAGTGATTTAAAATATTATGCCAACGAAATTGCCGCAATGGGCTTTCAAATGAATACTCATGCTATTGGTGATTCTACAGTCTCAGTATTACTCAAAGAATATCAAAAAGTCTTAAATGACATCAAAGATCCGAGATGGAGAATTGAACATTCCCAGGTTGTTGACCTTGATGAATTTGATCTTTACAATGATAAAATTTTACCGTCTGTTCAACCAACTCATGCAACAAGTGATATGTACTGGGCATATGATAGGCTAGGAAAAAGAATTGAAGGTGCATATGCATTCAAAGATTTACTCTCATCATCTAAAAGAATTGCTTTAGGAACAGATTTTCCAGTTGAAAAAGTAAATCCATTTCATACATTTTACAGTTCTATCGAAAGAAAAGACTTAAATGGGTATCCAAAAAATGGTTTTCAAATTGAGAATGCTTTAACCAGAGAGGAAACACTAAAAGGCATGACTATTTGGGGGGCATATTTTAATTTTGAAGAAAAAGAAAAGGGTAGTATTGAAAAGGGAAAGTATGCAGATTTTGTTTTGATAGATCAAAACATTATGGAAATTAATCCTGACAAAATACCACACACAAAAGTTTTAAAAACCTATGTTAATGGTGAGCTCGTATATCAAAACAATGCTCTGTAACCAATTATAAAATTTTTTCCCGGCATTGGAACAAGATTTGTCTCCCAATAGTACTCATCAAAAATATTATTAAGATTTAGGTATAATTCGGTATTTTCAGAGAAAAGCTTGTAAGAAAAATTTGTATCTACAATTCTATAGTTGCTTAAATCTGAGCGCTCAGCATATCTAAAAACTATATTTTGAGATAATTTTTTCGAGTATCTAAATGATATTTTTGATATAAAATTATGTTTTAAAGAATTTAGAGAATACCTGGAGAATTTTATATTACTAATATAATTATCATCGTTAATTAATGCATAGCCCATTTTAAAATTGACATTACTTTTTAGTTTAATAATTATATCAGACTCTAAACCATTTGTTTTAAGTAATCCAATATTTGTTGCTTGCCATAATTCATACTCATTTTGCCTTACGTAATCGATGATATTTTTTGATTTTCTACTAAAAATAGCTGTTTTAAAAACTATTTTATTAGAATTAAATTTAAAACCAAATTCTGAATTTGTAGCGCTTTCGGGTTCAAGCTCAGAGTTTCCTGTAGTTGTTCGATCTTTATAGTATAAATCCGTATAAGTAGGTATTCTGTAAGTTTTGCCAAAATTTCCATAAATACTAAAAGACTCATTTAAATCAAAACCAAAATCAAGTCCTGGGAATGAGTGAAATGAAAGATCTGAAAAATAACTAACAGATAATCCAGGAGATAATACCAGCTTATCTTTTAAAAATCTAATTGTATGGTCTACATATACACTTGTTGTAAACCTACTGTGATCACCTAAATTATTACTTGAAATGGATACATTAGATAGATCAAATCCAAAACTTGTTTTTCCTATTTTAGAATAGTAATTAAAATTGGTTTCAAATGCAATTTTATTTGTTTTATGAAGATTTCTATAAACAGATGGATTGTCTCTGATGTATATGTACTCATCTTGGTTTCTTCTCCAATATATTTTAGGTTTAAAAACCAAATTACCCTTTCTATAGGTTGAGTAAAACCCTAGCATACTGGTTTGAGTTTCTTCATACTGATCGATTGCTTCAGGTGAAGCATAAAAACCATTTGCTCCAAACTTTCTATTTGACAAACTTGCAACTATTGTTGTGTAAGGATTGTTTTTCGATAAGTTTGATTTAATAAATAAATTGTCTGCTTTGAAATCTGTATTATACCTGTATCCATCGGACTTTTCCTGATTGTAGTTAAACATTGCGGCATACTCATTATTTGATACGGCGGCAGTTACAGATGAACTCAAATTATCAAAAGATCCACCAGAGATGTTGGTTAAGGTAATATTTAACTGACTATTCAATGTTGTTTTTGGTGACTTAGTAATAATATTTATAGCACCATTGAAAGCATTCTGACCAAAAATTCTTGCAGCAGGTCCTTTAATAATTTCAATTCTTTCAATGAGTTCGATGGGCAGTAACATATTGAGAGTATGATGTCCTGTTTGAGAATCATCCATCTTCATGCCATCAACCAACAAAAGAGTTTGATCAAAACCACCACCCCTAATATACAAGTCAGCCTGAACACCACCCGCACCTCTTCGTCTAATGTCTAGACCAGTGTATTGTTGTAATAAATCTATTAAATTTCGAACTCCACTCTCTTTAATTTCAGATTCATTTATAATTTCAATAGATCTATACTTTTTGGAAAAAGGCATATTGATTTTAGTCTCAGTAACAATAACCTCATCTAAAAGTTGATTTTTTTGAGAAAAAATAGATGTGGAAAAAATCAGTATTAAGAACCAAGTATACTTCAAAAAAAGTATTTTTTATTAGTCAACTAATATAATAAGTTTATTTTTTTTCATTTCAATTACACCTGATTGAATATCCAGAGAAGCTTCGTTATTACTGTGAATGTTAAGATTTTCTTGATTTTCAACAAAGCTACCTTTTAATATAATGGAACCTTTTTTAAGTGTTGAAACTATGGGTGCATGATTATTTAAGATTTGAAAAGACCCCTCTGACCCAGGAACATGAACGGATGTTACATCACCTGTGAATAGTGTTTTTTCAGGACTAACTATTTCTAAAAACATAAAAATATTACTTCGCCTCTGCAATCATTTTTTCACCAGCTTCAATTGCTTCCTCGATTGTACCTTTTAGATTAAAAGCTGCTTCGGGGATATGATCCAATTCTCCATCCATAATCATATTGAAACCTTTAATTGTATCCTTTATATCAACCAATGCACCAGGGATACCTGTAAATTGCTCTGCTACGTGAAAAGGCTGGGATAAAAATCTTTGTACCCTCCTTGCTCTCGAGACAACTAATTTATCCTCCTCGGATAGTTCTTCCATACCTAGGATTGCAATTATATCCTGTAGTTCTTTATATTTTTGAAGCATTTCTTTTACTCTTTGTGCACAATTGTAATGGTCGTATCCTAATATTTCTGGAGTTAAAATTCTTGATGTTGAATCCAGAGGATCAACAGCAGGATAAATACCAAGCTCGGCAATTTTTCTAGATAAAACTGTAGTAGCATCCAAGTGAGAGAAAGTTGTGGCTGGAGCTGGATCGGTTAAATCGTCAGCAGGCACGTAAACTGCTTGTACAGATGTTATAGACCCTTTTTTAGTTGATGTGATTCTTTCCTGCATTGCCCCCATTTCTGTTGCTAATGTTGGTTGGTATCCAACAGCTGATGGCATCCTACCTAAAAGGGCAGAAACCTCAGAACCAGCTTGAGTGAACCTAAAGATATTGTCAACAAAGAATAAAACATCTTTACCTTGTCCATCACCACTTCCATCTCTAAAATATTCAGCAACTGTCAATCCAGAAAGTGCTACTCTGGCTCTTGCTCCAGGCGGTTCATTCATCTGACCAAATACAAAGGTTGCTTTAGATTTTTCTAAAGCTTTTTTATCAACCTTACTCAAATCCCATCCTCCATTTTCCATGGATTCCATGAAATCTTTCCCATAATCGATAATCCCAGATTCTAACATCTCTCTAAGTAGATCATTTCCTTCTCTTGTTCTCTCACCTACACCTGCAAAAACAGATAATCCACCATGACCTTTCGCAATATTATTAATCAACTCCTGGATCAAAACTGTTTTTCCTACACCTGCACCCCCAAATAGTCCAATTTTACCACCTTTAGCATATGGTTCAATTAAATCAATTACTTTAATACCAGTAAACAAAACTTCAGTAGAAGTCGATAATTGTTCAAAAGCTGGTGCCTCTCTATGTATAGGTAGACCATTTTTTCCACTCTTAGGTAAATCTTCCATACCATCAATAGCATCACCCATTACATTAAATAAGCGCCCATATATATCTTTTCCGATTGGCATTTGAATTGGATTTCCGGTAGAAACTACTTCAGCACCTCTTTGCAGTCCATCAGTTGAATCCATAGATATGGTTCTTACCATATCCTCACCAACGTGTGATTGAACCTCAAGAACCAATACTGAACCATCGTCTTTTTTGATTTCCAGTGAATCATAAATTTTAGGCAATTCTGTGTTTGATGTGTCAAAAGTAACGTCAACTACGGGGCCAATAATTTGAGAAACTTTACCAACTTTTTTTGACATAATACTAAGTTTAATATATTAAGTAATGTTAGATGTGCAAATATAGTTTAAACTATGATATTTTTTTTTAAAATAAGATAAAAAAAAGGCGCTCAAACAGCGCCTTTATTAACAAAAATTGTTGATATGTAATTACTACGGATTTAAAGTAAATGTGACATAGTACTGACTACCAATCATCCCAGAACCAGGCATCATTTTATAATCCTGTCCAGTAAGGTTTACTGCACCTACTTTTATTTTACTATTCAGTTCAGGAACATCGAAATTCATAGCTGCATCAAATGTCCACATTGCAGGAATTTCACCATTTAAAAATGTTGACTCCCACAGGTATGCATTATGATATCTAGCAGAAAGATTGAAAGCAAAATTATCAGCTAATTGAGTTGAACCTAAACTAAATTTAGCTCTGACCTTAGGTGTATTAAATCCAGTATCGAAATTTGGGTCTATGTTGGATCTATCCATTTGGTTATAACTTCCCGTAACTCCGAAATCGAACTTATCAATAATTTTGGTTTCAACTCCCACAGTCACACCCATAGTTGAGACCTTTTCATTAGTGTTGTTATCAACACTAAATACTTTGAAATCACCAGCAGCTAATGCTGCTAATGCTGATCCATTAGCTAAACTTCCATACATAGGAACAATAACATTTTTTGCAGCGATAAAATTAGAAAAATCACTCCAGTATGCACTAACATCAACGGACACCTTTTTACCGTTTAATCGATATCCAAATTCCCTAGACATAACATGCTGAGGTTCTACTGGATCTAAGTTAGCAGCAACAAACTCACCCGCTAAAAACTCATTAGCCAGTAAAGAGTTAGCAAAAACCATATTTCCGGTAATTGTATATTGGTTGAAGTTAGAACCAACAAATGACATTTTGAATCGATCGATACTGTCAGGTGATGATCCCATTAAAACTGCTCTACCAACATCCAATCCTATATACTGGTCTTGTGATGATGGGTTTTGGAAGCCTGTTTGATAAGAAAATCTAAAGTTTTGATTTGGTGACAAGAAAACTAATGCACCAATTCTTGGTGTAAATTGACCATCAAAATATTGACTCTTATCATATCTCATAGAACCTGTTAATTTAACAATACCATCAAATAAATCTTTTTGTACTTGAGTGTATACACCCAGTTGGCTAAACTTGATTGGATCGTCATAATCAGTAAATAATGATCCTCCAGACCTTAGAACATATTGACGTGCTTGAGCTCCAAGCTGAAGATCAAATCCATTTACGAGATCAGATGCATTGTAGCTAACCTCAAAATTATTACTCATTGAATTATCCTTAATTGCAGCACCTCCTTCAGCTATTGGAGTGGTTGTAGCATTAAAGTATGCTTGTTTAAAAGCATCTGAGCCAGGCAATAACATATTTTTATCAGCTTCTCCTCTAGCAAAAGCATGAGCCAGATAATTCATTTTTGGAGTTACATATCTGTCAAACATACTGGTATCACCACCAAATAAAATACCTCCTAAAACTGTGTTAAGAGCAGCTACTGGATTTGGATTAATTTGACCAAATAAGTTTAAAAAATAACCCTGCAGATATGCTGGCGCCCATCCACTAATAATTCCGCCGGGTTGAGCATTTGCAATTCGTCCACCTAACGCTGAAAGATCATGTGTATTTCCAGCATCTTCTATACTAGTGTAAGCTCTTAGGTTTAAATTTCGAGTTTTGTATTCAATTTTATGTTGCTGTAACATAAAGTTTTTTAACATATTCCTATTGGTTGCATGAAGAATTGTATTTCCTGTACCAATTTTTGAATTATATATCAGTTCAGAATTTCCATTGAATCTATAATGAGCTGCAACATCAATCTTAAAACTTGAGGCAATTCCGTCTGTTAAATCCAATTCAGAGTACCCAGTTGTTTGGAGCAATTGCGATCCAAAATAATTTGGAGCAAAATTACCAACAATAGCATTAATTTGAGCAGCACCTGCGGCACTTACTTGACCTGCCTGAACTAATGCTGGCACAACTGAACCTAAGAATGTGCTAGTCATATTTAAATTAACTCCTTGACTTCCATAAACATTAACTCCTACGTAGTCAGGAAAAGTAGATGGGTCTACTTCCTCACTTGTTCCTGGGATGAATGTGCCTTGAGGCTTATTTATATCACTTTTATCATCTGCACCCCAATCCAATCCTTCAACGTAACTAACAGTTGCTTTTACAGCAAGCTTATCGGAGAAAGCCTTAGCAAAACGAACACCTAAATCATAATAGTGATTATCTCCTGAAACATCTTGCGAAGTAACACCATTGGTAAAATATGCACTTGTTCCTTGAAAATCAAATGGATTTTTACTTGTCATAAGCAAAATACCCTTAAATGCATTAGCACCATACAACGCTGATGCTGCACCTGGAAGTAGTTCAACTCCAAAAATATCAAGTTGATTCATACCCACGAGGTTACCAGCTGAAAAACTCAGGCCAGGGGCCTCATTATCCATACCATCAACAAGTTGAACAAAACCTTCGTTATATACTGTAGAGAAACCTCTAGTGCTAACAGTCTGTAATAACAATCCACCACTATTGATTTGAACTCCCTTCAGTCCTTCAAGACTTGAGTAGAAATCAGCTCCGGTTGATTGCGCAATATCTTTGTAATCAAACCTCTCAATTGTTACAGGTGATTCAAAGAGTCTTTGAGGAACTTTGGATGCAGAAATGACTACATCGTCCAATAAATTTTGAGACTCATTCATGACTACTGTCATAACCATATTATTTGAACCTACTTGTAAAGTTGTGGTTTCAAAACCAACGCTTGAAACAGTAACATTAAAAGGTGGATTTTGTTTTACTGTTAAAGAAAACTCACCATCGAAGTTAGCTACTGCTCCGGTTGTGGAATCAAAAACAATATTAGCTCCAGGTATAGGGTTGTTGTCTTCATCGACTACAGTTCCTGAAACATTAGTTTGTGCGAAGATGAATGTACTTAGTAATACAGCCATCAGGGACAAAATTCTTTTCATGATAAAAAATTTAGTTTTTTTAAGTTGTTTATATAATCGGTAAATATAAGGGATTTTTATAAAACAATTATTTTTTTACCCCTATTCTGGTGAATTTCGCAAAAAATACAAATCTAATTTATAATATGTAAAAAATTAGACCCAATTTGAATTGTTCTAATTCCTGAGGAAATGAATCTAAATTTTTATTAAAAAATGGTCGTAAAGATTTGTACAAACCAATATTCCAAGTGTTGTAACCTACATTTAATGTAAAACCTAATTGATCAAGATTTATTGGCAGATTCTTGTGATTGTAATTTTCATCATAAGATTCAAACGTGTAAGATGATTGTAAAATTCTCGAGTACTTTAAACCAGCGTAAATTCTCCAAAATTTATAATTAGATATAGATGAATTTCTCCACCTTATTTCAAGGGGGATTTGAATTTCACTGAAATTAAACGTGTTTTTTTTTGGAATATCTCTGCTAGAAAGCAGTTCAAATGATAAAATATTAGATGAGGATAATTTAATATTATTATTAAAGGAATTAAATCCTATACCCGCTCCAAATCCTAATGCAAATTTTCCAGAGCGAGATAATGGAACATCCCTTATAAATCCAATATTAAAACTGCTTGAAAACTTGTTTTCTTTAAAATTATCAAATTTACCACCCAATGAATTGTAATAAAGACTAAAATAAATTTGATCTTCTCTGTATTTCTGAAAATCCTTTTGGGAAAAACCCAGGTTGATTGTCATTAGATATATAAAAATCAATACTAAGTTGCGCACAATATTTTTTTACAACTAAGATAAATAAAAAGGAGGATGATTAATTGTTTTGAGTGTAATCTCCGATTCTTGTGGTGTAGTTGATTTTTAGGGCATTTACTTTTCTTAATTCTTGTTTAATATCAGAAATCAACCCCATTTTTGTTTCACCATCAACTTTTAGTGCTGTAGTTAACACGTTTTGTAATTCCTCTCTTTTGGATGCTCTTTCAGCAAGTACATAAGCACCAACATCAGAAACTGTTGCAAATTTGTCGTTTAACTGAATTCTTGGTTGATTTCCATACTTATCTTGATATCTAGCACTGGGTTTACCTGCATATATGTAAATAACTCTATCTTTTTTATCTAATTTTTGCACTTGATCAGCAGCTGGTAATGTGTTTTGAATCATTAAGGTATTATCTCTTAAAACAGTAGCAACCATGAAGAAAAATAATAACATAAATACAATGTCGGGAAGTGATGCTGTTGATATTTTTGGTAATTCTCCGCTACCTTTTTTTTTGAACTTTGACATATTAACTGGTTTTGTTTGGTTCAGCTTCAGACAACTTCATTGGAAACATGAGTTTAATTACACCTAACTTTTCCTTAAGTTTTGCTTTAACTTTTTTATCTGTTCTTGGGTCGGTATATTTTCTATCAGCTTGAACATAATCCATATTTTCTTGAGGATATAATCTTATGAATTCTCGATTTCTTAGTTCATTGTATGCCGCCACTAACTCATTTTGAACTGATATATATACCTTATAATCAGTTTCTCTATCATTTTTCAGGGAAATGATGGCTTTGTCTGGATTATCAGATGAACTTCTGTCTCTTGATCCTTGACAATAATCACATGCTTCATCCGCTAGACCTCCACCGTTATCTAAAAATGCAACAGCCTCGCTCCTCAAGTTTCTTAAATCCATTAGCTTTTCCTCAACCAAAATTTGGTTGTTTTTGTTTACTACCACCGTAAAAATATTTCTTTCTTTAATGATTGGAGGATCAATTATTTCCTCCATCGGAGGCAACTTTCTATTGATACCTGAGTCAGTCTCTATTGTAGTAGTTACCAAGAAAAAAATCAACAGCAAAAATGCTATATCAGCCATTGACCCTGCGTTAACCTCGGGTGCAGATCTTCTTCCCATATAATTATTTTTTGAAATATTTACTCACTGAAAAATATAACATAATTCCACCAGCGATTAAGGTTAATAAGTAAAATGTCCTAATACCAGACTCTACAAGTTTTGACTGCATTGCAGAAAGAGTTTGACCATCTTGCATTGGAGTCTCTACACCTGATGACATGAAGAATGCAATAACAAAAACAAGTAAGAAGGACCCAATAGATATTCCAGCTTTTTTCATTTTAGATTTTTCGGAAACTAAGTTCTTCAACGAGAAAACTAAAGTCATAACAATTGTAATTAAAAGCACTGTTAAGGCTAAATTGATCATAACAGCAACTGCACCAAAATTACCCTGCATAGCAGACATTTCAATATATTCATCGCCTTGCCCTATTATCACACCAAGTACTACAAAGGCGGTTAATGCCAGCAAAACAACAGAAAGTTTAGTGATTTTTTGGAGATTCATAGTTTATGTTATTTCTTGTGTGAAACCAAAATATCTATCAAAGTGATTGAAGCATCTTCCATATCATTTACTATACTGTCAATCTTTGAAACTATATAGTTGTAAAATATTTGTAAAATAATTGCCACAATAAGACCAAATACCGTTGTCAATAGTGCAACTTTGATACCACCAGCTACGAGTGATGGTTGCATATCACCAGCTGCCTGAATTTTATCAAAAGCTTGAATCATACCAATTACAGTACCCATGAACCCAAGCATCGGAGCAAGAGCAATAAATAATGAAATCCATGAAACATTCTTTTCTAATTGTCCCATTTGAACTCCACCATATGCTACGACAGCTTTTTCTGCACTTTCTACACCCTCACCCGCTCTATCAAGTCCTTGAAAGAAAATGGATGCAACAGGACCTGGGGTATTTTTGCAGACTTCTTTGGCTGCATTCACACCGCCTGATTTTAATGCTTCTTCTACATCACTTGTTAATTTATCAGTGTTTGTTGTAGCGAAATTTAAATAGATAATTCTTTCGATAGCTATGGCTAATCCTAAGATAAGGCACGCCAGTACGATACCCATGAATCCTGGGCCTCCCTCAATAAATCTATTTTTTAACTCTTGCGTAAAGCCCACAGATTGAGGCTCTTCCGCGACAGTTTGTTCCATTTCTTGCATTGATTCAGTTGCCTCAACAGTTTCTTGGTCCTGGACAAACGAAGCAAAACTTACTTGTCCTATAAGTAAGAAAAAGGAACAAAGCACTGATAATGTTAATATTTTTTTCATGGTTTTATTATTATAGTTTTAGGAATGCTAAATATATACAAAAAAGTTAAAATCTCAAATGAATTATTAAAATGGATTTAAATTTTGAATTAATCCAAAATTTAACATTTTGATTTGTATATTAATATGATAAAATGAGAAGTGTACTTTGTTTTTTATTATGTACAATAACAATAGGATGTAACACATCTAATAGAGTTGAAGTTGATTTATCAAATTCTCTAATAATTCCAAAAAAATACTCAATTAATTACTCAAAAAATAAACTATACATAGATGGTAAAGATGAAGAAGCTGATTGGCAAAAAGCACACAAGACAAGTTTTTTTATTGATATTGCAAATAATCAAAAACCCTTACAAAAGACATTCATGAAAATGCTTTGGGATGAGGAAAACCTTTACATATATGCAAAACTTTATGAAAAACATATTTGGGGGGATATAACACAAAGAGACGCTGTTATTTTTAAAAATAATGATTTTGAAATTTTCCTAAAACCATCTCAAAATCATAATTATTATGGAGAAATCGAAATAAATGCTTTGGGAACAGTATGGGATCTACTTCTTGATAAACCTTATAGATTAGGCGGAAAAGCCAATACCAATTGGAATATTGAAAACCTTAATTCGGCTGTTTACATATCGGGGACAATAAATGATTATTCAGATGAAGATGATTATTGGTCATGTGAAATATCAATTCCATTGAAAGAAATACTTAAAATTAATGGGAATAATTTTGATAATGTAAAAGCTGGAGATATGTGGCGAGCTAATTTTTCAAGAGTACAATGGGAGCA
>CACNQJ010000003.1 GCA_902622575.1 uncultured Bacteroidota bacterium | reverse complement strand
CATTTACCTTTTCAAATAAATCAATTACACCAAAGTCGGTTGAGGTTGGAATTAAATTTTTTCCTAAACCTTCAATTCTGTATGGATAGATTTCATTCGTGTCAAATTCACCAGTTTCATGAAATTTCTTAAGAACAGAACCGTATGCGTCAACTCCGATGATTTTAATTTTTGGGTTTTTTTCTTTTAAATACCTTCCAATTCCACTAATTGTACCACCTGTTCCACTGCTAGCAACCAAATGTGTAATAGAACCACTAGTTTGTTTCCATATTTCTGGTCCAGTAGTATTATAATGAGCATCAATGTTTAACTCATTAAAATATTGGTTAATGTAAAATGAATCTTTTATTTCTTCACTTAGTCTTTTTGCAACTTGGTAATATGATCTTTTGTCATCAGCTGGTACATTTGCAGGACAAACATAAACCTTAGCTCCCATAGCTTTTAACATATCAATTTTATCTGGAGAAGATTTGGATGAAACTGCAACAATGCATTTATAGCCTTTGACCATTGATACCATAGATAAACTAAATCCAGTATTTCCAGATGTGGTTTCAATAATAGTTGTGTTATTGTCTATTAAACCTTTTTTTTCTGCTGACTCTATAATGTGTAGTGCAATCCTGTCTTTGTTAGAATGGCCAGGATTCATTGCTTCATATTTAGCATAAAAAGAACCATCAAAGCTGTTTGTTACTCTGTTGAGCTTAACCAACGGTGTATCTCCGATCAGAGAAAGGATATTTTTGTGAGCATTGATTTTATTTTTCATGCACCTTTTTGTATATCACAAAGAGCAAAAATACACTAAAAAAATGAATTGAATTATTTATTTATCTACAGAGAAATATTTCTTAACAAATCTAAAAAATACTCATGATGATTTTGTGTGTATTCCATGTGAGTAACCAATCTCAATTTATTGTCACCCATTGCAATTAATTTTACGCCTTTATTTTTCAAGATATCTATAAAACTATCGGGGTTATGTTTTTGATGTATTTCGAATATAATTATATTGGTTTCCACTTCTTCAACTTTTTTTACAAAACTTAACTCCTTCAAAACCATTGATATTTCCAATGCTCTATCATGATCATCTGATAATCTTTTAATGTTGTTATCTAATGCATATAACCCACAAGCTGCTAAATATCCAGATTGTCTCATACCACCGCCAAAAACTTTCCTTATTCGAATTGCCTCTGAATAATCTTTCTCAGAACATAATAGCAGTGATCCAACAGGACAACCCAAACCCTTACTAAGACATACTGATATGGTATCGAACAAATTTCCAAATTCAAAAAAATCTTGATTTTTTTTAACTGCTGCATTCCATATTCTTGCACCATCTAAATGAAATTTCAAGTTATTTTTTTTACATACTTGTTTAATTTCTTTTAAATCATGTAACTCCCAACACGCTCCTCCACCTTTATTTGTGGTGTTTTCCACGCAAACCAGAGATGTTTTGGGACTATGGTAAAAATCTGGTGGATTTATAGTGTTTAATACATCATCTGCATTAAAAAAACCTCTTTCCCTATCAATCAATTTACATGAAACTCCAGAATTAAAACTAACACCACCTCCCTCATAATTATATATATGAGCAGTTTTACTACAAATCAATTGATCGCCTGGATTTGTATTTATCTTTATTGCAGTTTGATTGGTCATTGTACCTGATGGAAAAAAAAGAGCTCTTTCCATATTGAATAATTCAGCAACCTTTTTCTCTAGCTTATTAACAGTTGGGTCCTCTTTAAAAACGTCATCTCCTACCTCACAAGTAAGCATGAAATCAATCATGCCCTTGGTGGGTTTTGTAACTGTATCACTAATTAAATTAATTTCCATAATCTACATTTGGCACTTATAACTTCCAATCGGTGATCCATCCGGTATTTTTGGAGCATTTTTTAATTGAAATTTATCAGGTGATTTCTTAAAATCCTGAATTATCTTCAATAAATAGTTAATATAATATTTATCCCTACTTTTTAAATTCCTTTTATTAATCTTTCCTTGTAAATTAAAATAGAATTCATTCAAATAATAATCAGCATTTGCTTGAACATTAGACACATATTTGTCATTAACAGAGATATTCATAAAATGCTTCAATATGTTTTCTGCTACCACATCTTTAACAATAGCAGCATAGTTCTTTTCACCTACTAGAAGATTATCATTTAGTATTTTAAAAAGAGATTCAAATATTTTATTAACTGATATTCCAGTCTTCATGGAAGATTGTAAGTTTACCCTATTCAATCTTTCATGGTTTAAAAGCAACGACAAGGTCATGTCACTTGATGTTGAAGCTGCACTGATTGGATCAAAAGCAACACCCATTTGTGAATTGAATGACTCTCTTGTTCTGGGAAAGCCATATGCTCTCGGTGGGAACAACTTCAACTTTTCAATAGGAATAGTCAAAAAGTTTTCATCTAGTGTACTCAAAACGCTTTTCAATGCATTCAACTGAGTTTCCTGATCTAGTGTTTTAACAACTAGCTGACCATCACCAACCAATGAATAATTATAATCTAATCCGCCTATTAATTTAACAACAGCTTCAGTCTGATATCTATGTAAAAAATAAATCGGTACAAAAGCATCTTCTAACTCAGAATAAGTTGATCCTACAGAAATATTATTTTCAGAAAAATTAATAATTGCCTTTTGTCGTATTTTAATAATCTCATCTAAACCACTTGTAACATCCTCAGAATTATCCCACAAATGTGCATTTACATGTGCACCACCAACAGACCTAGCATCATAATCGGTTATAAATCTATATCCATCATCATAAGATTTATCCAATATTTTATTTAATTCATTTTTTTCATTTTGATTTTTTTTAAACTCTGAATAACTGTAGGCAACAGAAATCTTATCCCAATCTCCTATTCCTACAGCGTACGCACTATCCAAGTTAATTTTATCATCTTTTATTTTTATTAATGGATGTGGATAATCCATAACAGATGATCTTTGCTTTGTACTTGATGAAAAGTTATGTGCAAATCCTAGGGTGTGTCCAACTTCATGAGCGCTTAACTGTCTAATTCTAGCTAGTGACATTTCTAAAACCTTTTTTTTATTTTCTTCTAAATAAGGGTTTTGAATTAATGATTGTGCTATTAAATAATCTTGCCTAACCCTTAAACTACCTAAACTTACATGACCTTTGATAATCTCACCTGTTCTTGGATCTGAGACATTTGACCCATAACTCCATCCTCTGGTTGATCTGTGGACCCATTGTATGACATTATACCTACAATCCATTGGATCCGCATTTTCAGGGAGTATTTTAACTTGAAAAGCATCAATAAATCCAATAGACTCAAAAGCTTCATTCCACCACATAGCTCCATCGATAAGTGCAGACCTAATAGGCTCAGGTGTTCCGGGGTCTAGATAATAAACTATTGGCCTAATTGCTTCTGACTTTTCATTTTCTGGAAATTTCTTTTCTAATCTATGTCTTATAATGTTTTTTTTGAGAATTTTTTCATCAATTGGTGAAGAATAATCCATGTAGGAAACTGAAATTGCACCACTTCTTGGATCAAAGGACCTCGGTTTATAATTATCATCAGGCAACTTAACAAAAGAGTGGTGTTGAATTACAGTTACATTATTTGAGTCAGGTGCAACACTTTGTATCCATTTTCCCTCAGATTTACCTGAGAAAGTAAGCAATGACTCGAATTCAATATTGTTGGGAAAACCCTTAGTATTAGATAACTCAATGGCGCTGCTTGATTTATTAACTGAATAATTACCTTGACCTGTTCTTCTCAACCTCTCAGCAACTCCATGTCGGTCTTCCAACAGAAAGGGTGTGAAATCAATTGTAAAGATATCGTTCTGATGATCCTTAATCTCAAAACCATATAGGATGGATTTGGCAAATGCCTGCTCAATGCTTTTTATTTCATTTTGGTTGTTAGAACTGGATCTGTAATATGAATTTGGCTCAATTAATAATAACTTATTTCCTCTTTTTATAAATTTTACTATTCTTTCTCTTCCTAGTTGTCCTCTGTCTAGCCCAATATCATTTGATCCAATTCCCGAGCTTAATGATGGAACATAAAGGAATTCATAATCAATTTTATCTACCTCCAATAAAATTTTATCTGATGATGGCTCATAATAAAAATCAAAAAAACCAGTGAATTTCTTTTTATTTTCAACACTTTGGGCTGTTATAAAACCAAAACTTAAAAGGACTAAAATAAATCTCATTTTTATAAATATAATTTATGTAATATTTTAAAACAATTAAATTATTTAATTTTACTAATATTTTGGTGACTGCAGAACAAATAAAAAATCTAATTGAACGCCTTGGTGCTTTAAGGAGGTATCTTTGACCTTGACAAAAAAAACAACTTAATATCCGAACTAGAAAAAGATACATTTAATACTGATTTTTGGAATAATCCATCCGATGCTGAAATAACATTAAAAAAAATTAAAACCCTCAAAAATTGGGTCAGTGATTATGAATCTGCTGAAAGTTTGTGTGATGAGTTAGAAATTTCCTTTGAATATTTTAAAAATAATGAATTGACTGAGATCGATTTGAATAAATGTTATGATAAAACATTAAAAAAAATTGAATCCATTGAGTTTAAAAATATGCTCTCTAATGAGGGAGATGAGATGTCGGCAGTTCTTCAAATTACTGCTGGTGCTGGTGGAACTGAAAGTTGTGACTGGGCAAATATGCTATGTCGTATGTATTTAATGTGGTGTGAAAAAAGAAATTTTAAAACAAAGGAATTAAATATTGTTGAAGGTGATGTAACAGGCATAAAGACAGTAAGTATTGAAATTACAGGTGAATATGCATTTGGATGGTTGAAGGGTGAAAATGGTGTTCACAGACTGGTCAGGATTTCTCCATTCGATAGTAATGCAAAAAGACATACTTCTTTTGCCTCTGTTTACATTTATCCCCTTGTTGATGAAACAATTAATATAGAAATAAATAGTTCTGAAATTGAATGGGAAACTATGAGATCAAGCGGAGCAGGTGGACAAAGTGTCAATAAAATTGAAACAGCAGTGAGATTGAAACATCTTCCAAGTGGAATTGTTGTAGAAAATTCTGAGACTCGATCCCAGTTGGACAATAAAAATAAAGCTTTGCTTCTTTTAAAATCTCAGCTGTATGAGATAGAGCTAAATAAAAAATTAGAGACAAGAAAAGAAATTGAGGAAAGCAAAAAGAAAATTGAATGGGGATCTCAAATTAGAAACTATGTTTTACATCCTTATAAAATGGTAAAGGATGTTCGAACGTCTCAGGAAATAGCGGATGCGAACTCAGTTCTTGATGGAAATATAGATCCATTTTTGAAGTCATTTCTTATGGCAAAAGGCATGAACTAAGTAGATTTGTTTGAATTTTTATTTCTCTTCTCACTCAACCACTCAAAAAAAGATCCTGTAACCCAATATGGGATAATAAATGTCAATAGTAGTATCATCAACCAGAAGCCCATAGTAACAACTGTCATGAAAAGAAGAAAACCTAAGTATTGATCAAATTCAAACATTTAATCAAAGATACATATAAGTTTAATTACATTAAAAAAGTATTATGAAGAGTTTATAAACAGGTTTTAAGGTCTATTTTGTAACTTTGTTGTATAATTTTTTGTTCTATGAAATACAGAACAGAGTCTGACACACTTGGAAAAGTAGAAATTCCAATCGATTCTCTATGGGGTCCTCAAACTCAGAGGTCTATAAATAACTTCAAAATTGGCAAGTCTGGATCAATGCCGATCGAAATCATTCATGCGTATGCAATTCTAAAAAAAGCATGTGCAAAATCTAATTTTGAGCTTGGCGTTCTTAATAAGAATAAAATGGAGCTAATTGATGGTGCTTGTAATGAGATTATTGACTCTAAACACGATGATCAGTTTCCTCTAGTAGTTTGGCAAACAGGTTCAGGAACACAAACCAATATGAATCTGAATGAAGTTATAACTAATATAAGTCATGTCAATGAGGGTAAAGACTTAATGAAAACTAAAAAGACATTGAAGCCTAATGATGATGTAAATATGTCTCAATCGTCAAATGATACTTTTCCAACTGCAATGCACATAGCTACATACAAGCTTACTAAAGAAAAAGCTATTCCTGCAATTGAGGACTTTCATAAAACTCTAAAAAATAAAGTCAAACAATTCAAAAACGAAGTTAAAATAGGTAGAACCCATTTAATGGATGCTACACCATTAACACTCGGTCAAGAGTTCTCAGGTTATGCATCACAAATTGATCATGGATTAAAAGCACTAAAAAATTCTTTAGCGCATTTATCAGAACTAGCTATAGGTGGAACAGCAGTTGGAACAGGTCTTAATACACCTAAAAATTTTGATAAAATGACCGTAAGAAACATATCAAAATATTGTAATATAAAATTTAAAGTTGCTGAAAATAAATTTGAGGCTCTTGCATCTAACGATGCAATTATTGAAACACATTCTGCCTTAAAACAAATAGCTGTGTCTGTATACAAGATTGCGAATGATATAAGGCTCTTAGGTAGTGGTCCAAGATCGGGTTTTTCTGAACTAATTTTACCCTCCAACGAACCTGGTAGTTCAATAATGCCTGGGAAAATCAATCCAACACAATGCGAATCAATCTGTATGGTTTGTTCTCAAATAATAGGCAATGACTATACAATCACGTTTGCTGGTACACAAGGTCATTTAGAATTGAATGTTTACAAGCCACTTATGGCATCCAAAATCATTGAATCATTAAAGCTTTTAAGCGATGGATTAAATAGTTTTAACAAGAACTGTTTAACGGGTTTAAAGGCAAATAAGAAAAAAATAAACGAACATCTCAATAATTCTTTAATGCTTGTCACTGCATTAAATAATAAAATTGGATATTACAAAGCAGCTGAAATAGCAAATAATGCATTTAATAACGGAACTACTCTAAAAGAAGAAGCTTTAAAATCAAAATATCTGACTGAAAAAGAATTTAATGATTGGGTTGACCCAAAAAAAATGACAGGTAATTAAATAATTATATCCTACCTTTCAGAGCATTAAACGCCCATCCAATCGTAATAAATCCAAGACCCGCCAGTGTTAGTTCTACAAGATACTCAGGGTATTTGAAAACTCCCAATAATACCAAAGAGGATCCAATCACAAAAAGTATAAATGATGCCCACGCAAAAATTGAGTTTTTATTCATTCCCATAGTTAAACATTAACTTTACCAAAGAGCTTTTCTTTCCATCCACTCCATTTATATTTAACTGAAAAATGGTAAATAAGTAGTGGAAAAATAAATAAAGCGGGTAGGATTTGTGAAATAAGATCCGGTTCACCAACGTATGTGTAAATTGAATCTGTTTGTAATGCAGTCCAATCAGCAGTAACTAAGGTAGCGGCTGTAAGATTATTAGCATAATGCCAACCCAAAGCTAATTCAAGTCCTTCATCCATTAATGTTACAACTCCTAAGAAAAATCCCATGATTATATATGCAAAAATAAATCCATCACCAAGCTTTTCGATCTCGGGATTTGCAAAGTGTAATAATCCAAATAAAATTGAAGGAATTGTAAAAGCTAAAGCACGACTTTTGGTACATATCCCTATTCCTTGTAATAGGTATCCTCTCATCAAATATTCCTCAAAGCTAGTTTGGAGTGGTAATAAAGTAAAACAGATTACAAGAAGTATTATAAATTGGTTTAGGTTAAATGATAATTCATAAGCATCAGGATTCAAAAATAAATCAACTGGAAAGAGAATTATAGTTAAAATAATAACTAAAGAAAAAGAATAAAATATTCTGGATAAATCGATTTCTTTTCTAGATGTAGTTAAAGAAGTTAATGATTGATTGTGAAGGAACTTAATAGTTATATATAATCCTATACAACCAATAGCAAACATTAATAGAAAAAGGGCAATACCAATATTTTTAGATGGAAAAACAGAAAACATAGCAGCTATATCATTAGCGCTCTCCATATCAAAGTTTTCTTGTCCAAAGACGTAATATCCAAAACCTACACCAAAAGGAATCGCACCTATAATTTGCCAGAATGAAAATATAATAAGTGGGCCAACTATAAAATATCTCCACCAATCATTTTTAATATTTTTAGCCTTTTCAATATACATTATAGAAAAAATAAATTAAGTATTAGAACCATAAACAAACCATAATATATTTGTAAATAAATGGTTTTTAGGTTAGAATGAATTAAATCTCTTGATTCGTAGTTCTTAAAAAGATTAACAAAAGCCAAAAGACCGTAAAGAAACAATATTGCATTCCCAGCAAAGAAAATATTTTTATTAAAATTTACTAAATTTTGTTCTAACATATCAGTTAAAAAGATTGAAGAACCAAATGCAGCTAACAGAATCAATAGGAATCCCCATCTTGCATTTTTCTTTCCTAGAGTAACGATTAGATGGTTCTTTCCGGTTTTTGCATCGCTAACTGTATCAGGATATTGATTAATATAAAGGATATTAGTGGTCAAAAATCCAAATGGAATCCCTAAGTATAATGCATTATAAAATTCTGGAGAATAAAGTTCGACCGTAGTGGTAGAAATTGCAAATAGAGCCCCTAATGTTAAAACTGGTCCAAAAGCTAAAAAAATAGCAATTTCACCCAGTCCTCGTCTGGAAACCAATCTCAAGGGTCTGGCAGTATAAAAATAACCTAATAATCCCCCAATCACTCCAATAATCAAAGCGTTTTTAGCATTGGAGAATTCTCCAGTAAGATTAAAACTATTGTATAATAATCCTGCAGTAAAAATAACAGCAGCAACAAGCATTTTTCTGGCCAATGACAATGTGCCTTCTAATGTAATCAAACCTAGCTCTATAGCTCGACTACCCCCAGAAAGCTGAGCACCCTCTAGAACGGTTGAGTTCAGTCCAGCATTAAAATATTCTGTATTAGCACCATCTGTTCCATCCTTAACATCATAATAATCATTAAATAAATTTGAAGAAACGTGCAGAAAAACAATTCCAACTGCGCAAAGGACTAAGGATAGAATACTAAACAAACCATCTCCAGAACCGGCATAAAAAGCTGCAACGGCAAAAATTGGAAATAAAGATGCACTTGTAAATCCTCCTCTGGTTATAGCAAAAGCCCACTTTATAAATATGGTTGAAAATTTGATAGGTACTTTTACCTCCTCCTTTATTGGGATAGTTATTCCACAATAACCAGTTTGTGGATTATTTTTTCCATTCTTAAACAGTGGCGTGATGCTGATGGCAGCATTAAATTTTGTTCCATCTTTTCTTATAAAATATGTTTTAGTATTATGTTCACCATTTTTTATAGCCGATGAGAGCCACATTCCAACATTTTGAATAACAACTTCTCCAGAGGAAAATAAAGAAACTCTTTTCTTTCCAATGAGTTCATCTTTTGGATATCCAAACAATTCTTCACCGCCTTTATTTATTGTTTGTATGACACCTTCCATGTCACAGGTAATTACGCTTTTCATGAAAATTTATTTAAATGGCAAATGTAACATATAAATAAATACAAAATCAGTCCAATTTATTTTTTTTCAAGAACTATTGTAGTCAACTTGCAATGTGAAACTAATTTATCTTTTTCATCAGTGATTTTTATTTCCCATATGTGAGTTGTTTTCCCAAGATGTACAGGGATTGCCCTAGCAAACACGTAACCTTTTTTTACAGAGCTTATATGATTTGCAGATATTTCTATTCCTCGAATAGTATGTGTTACAGGGTTAATGAATAAATATGATGCTGCACTACCCACAGATTCAGCTAGAGCAACAGAGGCACCTCCATGCAAAACCCCATCGGGCTGGTAAACTTTTTGATCTACAGGCATTTTAGCAACCAAATAATCATCACCTAAATCAATAAACTTAATTTTTAGTGATTCCATCAAAGTGTTTTTATTGGTCTTATTAATTACAGATAACTTTATTTTTTTACTCATTATTGACTTTATTACAAAAAAAAACGTGCCTAAAAGACACGTTTTTAAGGTTTTATATAAATTATTTGACCTCTTCAAAATCAACATCTTGAACATCATCATCTGATCCTTTGGACTTATTTGCTGATTTTTTTTGGTCACTGTCATTAGAACCAGTTGCTTTGGCTGACTCAGCTTGAGCTTTGTAAAGTTCTTCTGATGCATTTTTCCAGGCTTCATTAATTTTTTCAAGCTCAGCCTTAATTGATTCAATTTCTTTGGACTCATGAGCTTTTTTTAATGATTCAAGGGCATCTTCAATGGATTTCTTTTTGTCATCAGGTATCTTGTCACCATACTCTTTTAACTGATTTTCAGTTTGAAATATCATTGCATCGGCACTGTTTAAAGTATCAACCTCTTCCTTTAATTTTTTATCTGACTCTGCATTTGCTTCAGCTTCTTTTTTCATTTTTTCAATCTCTTCTTCGGTTAATCCAGAAGAAGCTTCAATCCTAATATCTTGAGACTTATTTGTAGCCTTATCAAGTGCAGTTACTTGAATAATTCCATTTGCATCTATATCAAAAGTCACCTCAATTTGAGGAACACCTCTTGGTGCAGGTGGTAATCCATCTAAATGAAATCTACCTATCGTTTTGTTGTCTTTTGCCATAGATCTTTCTCCTTGCAAAACATGAATTTCGACAGAGGGCTGATTATCAGCTGCGGTTGAAAATACTTGAGACTTTTTTGACGGAATTGTAGTGTTTGATTCTATTAATTTTGTCATAACACCTCCCATAGTCTCTATACCAAGAGAAAGTGGAGTAACATCCAAAAGGAGAACATCTTTGACATCACCAGTAAGAACACCACCTTGGATAGCAGCTCCAACTGCAACAACCTCGTCGGGATTAACACCTTTTGAGGGCTTTTTCCCAAAGAATTTTTCAACCTCATTTTGAATTACAGGTATTCTAGTTGAACCACCTACTAAAATCACCTCGTTGATATCGCTTTTATTTAAACCTGCATCTTTTAATGCTTTTTTTACAGGCTCCATTGATCTTTTTACTAAATCCGAACATAATTGCTCAAATTTTGATCTGGTTAATGTCTTAACTAAATGTTTAGGACCAGCATCGGTTGCTGTAATATATGGAAGATTAATTTCAGTTTGTGTTGATGATGATAGTTCAATCTTTGCTTTTTCTGCTGCTTCTTTTAATCTTTGCAATGCCATTGGATCTTTTCTTAAATCCATACCTTGCTCCTCTTCATACTCAAAAGCTAGCCATTGAATAATTGCATCATCAAAATCATCTCCACCAAGTCGAGTATCACCGTTAGTAGAAAGTACTTCAAATACTCCATCACCTAACTCCAAAATTGATATATCAAAGGTTCCTCCACCTAAGTCATAAACAGCTATTTTTTGATCTTTATTTGACTTATCTAAACCATAAGCTAGAGCTGCTGCAGTAGGTTCGTTTATGATACGTTGCACTTTGAGTCCTGAAATTTCCCCAGCCTCCTTTGTAGCTTGTCTTTGTGCATCATTAAAATATGCTGGAACGGTAACTACGGCCTCTGAAACTGAAGTTCCTAAATAATCCTCAGCTGTTTTTTTCATTTTTTGTAAAATCATTGCTGAAAGCTCTTGCGGAGTGTAGAGTCTTCCATCAATGTCAACTCTGGAAGTATCATTGTCTCCTTTTACTACTTTGTAAGCAGATCTTTTAGCATCATTTTTAGATTCTGAGAATTTACTGCCCATAAACCTTTTTATGGATGATATAGTTTTCGTTGGATTAGTTACAGCTTGTCTTTTAGCTGGATCACCAACCTTAATTTCACCTCCTTCAACGAAAGCAATAACTGATGGTGTTGTTCTCTTTCCCTCTGCGTTAGGGATTACTACTGGTTCGTTTCCTTCCATTACGGAAACACACGAATTAGTTGTACCTAAATCTATTCCAATTATTTTACTCATAATTAATATTTTAAGTGTAGTAGTCAAGATTTATGCCACTCTTTATTACTGACACTATGTCAGTCTAATTGTTTCATTTTTTAATTAAATTTGGCACATGAAAAGAAATTCGTATCGCAGAATAACAACAAAAACACTCCACGAAATGAAAAAAAGTGGGGAGAAAATTAGTATGTTAACTGCATACGATTTCACATTTGCAAAAATTCTTGATGAAGCAGGTATTGACATAATACTAGTTGGCGACTCTGCATCTAATGTATTTGCTGGAAATGAAACAACTGTCCCCATTACACTTGATGAGATGATTTATCATGCTAAATCTGTGGTAAAAGCAGTAAAAAGAGCTTTAGTTGTTGTTGATTTACCTTTTGGTACATATCAATCAGATCCACAAGAAGCACTAAGATCGGCCATAAGAATCATGAAAGAGTCTGGGGCACATGCTGTTAAATTGGAGGGTGGTATTGAAGTTGGTGAATCAATTACTAAAATTATAAATGCAGGAATACCTGTAATGGGTCACCTAGGTCTAACACCACAGTCAATTTATAAGTTTGGAACTTACAATGTTAGGGGTGCTGACAAAACTGAAGCCAACCAATTATTAAAAGATGCAGAAAATTTAGAAAATTTAGGTTGTTTTGCATGTGTTTTAGAAAAGATTCCTAACCAATTAGCAAAAAAAGTTTCCATTAAAACTCAATTCCCTTTAATTGGAATTGGAGCAGGTAATCATGTTGATGGTCAAGTTTTAGTTCTACACGATTTGATTGGATTAACAAATGAATTCAATCCAAGATTTTTGAGACGATACATGGATTTAAACAAAACATTAAAGGATGCAGTATCCAGATATATATCTGACGTAAAGTCAAAATCGTTTCCAAATAAAGATGAAATGTATTGATCATCATGAAAGTTATTTATGAGGATAATCATTTAATTATAATCAACAAAAATCCTGGAGAACTTTCCCAATCTGACAAAACTAGAGATCTATCATTAGTAGATAAAACAAAAGAATATCTGAAAGCTAAATACCAAAAAAAAGGAAATGTATTTCTGGGTTTAGTTAACAGACTCGATAGACCAACAAGCGGTCTTATTATTTTTTCTAAAACTAGTAAGTGTCTAGCTAGAATGAATAAACTACAAAAGCTTAGAAAAATAAAAAAAACTTATTTGGCCATAACAGAGAAACCGCCCCACGACAAAAGTGGCCAATTAACTAACTACTTAAAAAAAAATCAAATAAAAAATAAATCATTTGTAACGAATAGAAATGATCCAAAATCAAAAAAAGCAGTCTTGTATTATAAGTTACTCAAGACATTAAAAAACTATTTTTTATTAGAAGTTGAATTGGAAACAGGCAGACATCATCAGATAAGATGTCAATTATCTCACATCAAGTGTTTTATTAAAGGAGATTTGAAATATGGTGCAAAAAGATCTAACAGAGACAAAAGCATATGCCTGCATTCATATAAAATTGAATTCAAACATCCAGTTTCTAAAAAAGAATTGTCAATTATAGCTGAACCACCAAAAAATAATATTTGGTAATCATAAGAGATAAATTCCTTCTTTATTTCGGATATTTTATTATTTTTATCAGCTTGTACTCTTTTTTAATGAATGAAAGTGTTAAAATATTTGATACTACATTGAGGGACGGAGAGCAAGTTCCAGGGTGTAAATTAGAAACTTCCGAAAAACTAAAAATCGCTGAAAAACTCGATTTTTTGGGTGTAGATGTTATTGAGGCAGGTTTTCCTGTTTCTAGTCCTGGTGACTATAATTCTGTTGTTGAAATTTCAAAAATCACCAAGAATGCTAGTGTGTGTGGATTGACTAGAGCTGTTAAAAAGGATATTGACATTGCTGTTAGTGCCTTACACTATGCCAAAAGACCAAGGTTACACACAGGAATAGGAACATCTGAAAGCCACATAAAGCACAAATTTAATTCCTCTCGTGAAAAAATATTGAATAGAGCTGTCGAGGCTGTTAAATATTCAAAAAAATTTATTGATGATGTTGAGTTTTATGCTGAAGATGCAGGTAGAACAGAAAATGAATTCCTTGCGTTGATTTGTGAGAAAGTTATTGAAGCTGGTGCTACGGTTATAAATATTCCAGATACAACTGGGTACTGTTTGCCTATTGAATATGGTAAAAAAATAAATTATTTAGTCAACAATGTAAAAAATATTGATAAAGCAACTATATCATGTCACTGCCACAATGATTTAGGTCTAGCCACTGCAAATTCAATTGAAGGAGTGATGAATGGTGCTAGACAAATTGAATGTACAATTAATGGCATCGGTGAAAGGGCAGGTAATACATCGCTGGAAGAAGTAGTTATGGTTTTAAAGCAACATCCTGAGTTAAAATTGGATACAAACATTAATACAAAATTATTATTGGACATTAGTAAAATAGTATCCGAATCTATGGGGGTTGTTGTACAACCTAACAAAGCAATTGTTGGTGCAAATGCTTTCGCACATAGCTCTGGTATTCATCAAGATGGAGTCATAAAAAAAAGAGAAACTTATGAAATAATAAACCCAAATGATGTGGGTGTTGATGAATCATCTATAGTTTTAACAGCCAGAAGCGGTAGAGCTGCATTAGCTTACAAAGCTAAAAATATTGGTTTTGAACTTTCTAAGATCCAATTAGATAAGGTTTATAGTCAGTTTTTGGAATTTGCTGATAAAAATAAGGAAGTAAAAGATACTGACCTACCAAACATAATACAATTAGCTAAAATATAGTATGGGTAAAACATTGTTTGATAAAGTATGGGATGCACATGTCGTGAAAAAAATAAATGATGGACCCGACATTCTTTTCATAGATCGACATTTGGTTCATGAAGTGACCAGTCCTGTTGCTTTTCTCGGGCTAAAAAATAGAAATATTAAAGTGCTTTACCCGGAAAAAACTTTTGCGACTGCAGACCATAATACCCCAACAAGAAATCAACATCTTCCAGTAAAAGATATTCTTTCATCAAAACAGCTAAAAGCACTTGAAAAAAATGCAAAATATCATGGTATTTCATATTGGGGATTAGGACATGAAAATAATGGAATTGTTCATGTAATAGGTCCGGAACACGGAATAACTCTTCCAGGAGTTACCATAGTCTGCGGGGATTCACATACCTCAACACATGGTGCTTTTGGTGCCATTGCATTTGGTATTGGGACTTCAGAAGTTGAAATGGTTTTATCTACTCAATGCATTATGCAACCCAAACCTAAAAAAATGAGAATAACAATCAATGGAAAGCTCAATAGGGCAGTTACACCAAAAGATGTAGCCTTGTTTATTATATCAAAGTTATCAACATCAGGTGCCACAGGATATTTTGTTGAGTATTCAGGTGAGGTTTTTTCTGAGATGAGTATGGAAGGTCGAATGACAGTTTGTAATCTAAGCATAGAAATGGGTGCAAGAGGTGGTATGATTGCTCCAGATGAAAAAACATTTGATTATGTAAAAGGCAGAGAGTTTGCTCCAAAAAAAGATGATTGGAATAAAGCATTGAAATTGTGGTCTAAATTAAGTACTGACGAAGATGCTGTTTTTGACAAAGAAATTTCATTTGATGGTTCCAAAATTGAACCAATGATCACTTATGGGACAAACCCAGGAATGGGAATTTCAATAAATTCTGGAATACCCACATGCGATCAACATGATGGAAGTAAAAAAACATTTCTAAAATCCTTGGATTACATGAATTACACTCAGGGAGAGAGGATAATTGGAAAAAATATAGATTTTGTTTTTCTAGGAAGCTGTACTAATGGTAGAATAGAAGATTTTAGGGCATTTACTAACATTGTTAAAGGAAAGAAAAAGAATCCAAACGTTACAGCATGGCTTGTTCCTGGATCTCACAAAGTTGAGAAAGCCATTAAAGAAGAAGGCTTGTTAGCTATTTTAAATGACTCAGGATTTGAATTAAGAGAGCCAGGCTGCTCTGCTTGCTTAGCTATGAATGAAGATAAGATACCTCAAGGAAAATATGCAGTCAGTACATCTAACAGAAATTTTGAGGGTAGACAAGGTCCAGGTTCAAGAACATTATTAGCCAGTCCCATCGTAGCAGCAGCTGCCGCAATAACCGGTAAAATAACTGACCCAAGGAAACTAACAGTATAGATGCATGGGTTACGATAAATTCAACGTATTAAAAAGTACTGCTGTCCCTCTACCAATTGAGAATGTAGATACCGATCAGATAATTCCTGCTAGATTTTTAAAGGCAACTGAAAGAATTGGATTTGGTGATAATTTATTTAGAGACTGGAGATATCACGAGGATAACTCAAAAAAAGACGAATTCGTTTTGAACAATAAAAAATATTCAGGAAAAATTTTAGTTGGTGGTAAAAATTTTGGATCTGGGTCATCAAGGGAACATGCTGCATGGGCTATATATGATTATGGATTTAGATGTGTTATTTCTAGTTTCTTTGCAGATATATTTAAAAATAATTGTTTAAACATCGGAGTCTTGCCAGTACAGGTATCCTCAGGATTCTTAGAAAAAATATTTGAGGTTGTTTTTGAAAATCCTAATTCTATTTTGATAGTGGACCTTAAACAACAAATTGTCAGGGTTGATGGAAGTTCATTAATAGAAAGTTTTGAAATCAATAGCTACAAAAAGAACAATCTTCTAAATGGTTATGATGACATCGACTACCTGCTGAATATAAAAGATAAAATTCAAGAATTTTCAAACAAAAATCCATTATAAAGTGAAAAAGAAAAAAATTGAAATAATGGATACAACTCTGAGAGATGGTGAACAAACCTCTGGAATGTCTTTCTCAGAATATGAAAAGCTAACAATATCTAAGCTTCTTCTAAAAGACCTTAATGTAGATAGGATTGAGGTTGGATCTGCTAGAGTTTCGAGTGGTGAATTTAATGCAGTAAAAAAAATTATTAATTGGGCAAAAACAGAAAATCTGGATCATAAAATAGAAATATTGACCTTTATTGATGAAGGTATTTCTATTGAATGGATGAATAAAGCTGGTGCAAAAGTTCAAAATCTACTTTCAAAAGGGTCAATTAATCATTTAAAATATCAATTGAATAAGACTCCGCAAGAACACTTTAATGATATTGAAAAAATTATTGATATTGCAAAAAAAAATAAAATTGAAACTAATATTTATTTAGAAGATTGGAGTAATGGCATGAAAAGTTCTAAAAAATATGTATTCGATTTTTTAGATTTCTTAAAAAAAACACCCGTCAAGAGAGTTTTATTACCTGATACCCTTGGAATTTTAAATCCAGATGAAACTTTTTCATTTTTACATGAAGTTACCAAAAGATACCCCAATCTTCACTTTGATTTTCATGGTCATAATGATTATGACCTGAGTGTTGCAAACACATTAGAGGCGTTAAAAGCTGGGTGTCATGGGATACACACCACAATTAATGGTATGGGAGAAAGAGCAGGAAATACTCCAATGGCAAGCATTGTTGCTTCCATAAAAGATTTTTTAATTGATTATGAAATAGCTATTAATGAAGAGGCTCTGTTTAGAGTTAGCAAGTTGGTATCAACATTCAGTGGTTTTAGAATTCCACCCAATAAGCCTGTCGTAGGTGACTTTGTATTCACTCAAACTGCTGGGATTCATGCTGATGGTGATAGTAAAAAAAACCTCTATTATAATGATTTATTACCTGAAAGATTTGGAAGAAAAAGAAAATATGCCCTTGGTAAAACATCAGGAAAGGCTAATATTAAGAAAAATATTGATGAGCTTGGTTTGAAACTTTCTGATCAGAGTTTAAAAAAAGTAACTGAAAAAATTATTGAACTGGGAGACAAGAAAGAAAGAGTAACTGCTGAAGATCTTCCATATATTATTTCTGATGTTCTAAATACACGAAGTATTAAAGAAAAAATTAAAATTAAATCATACTTTTTAAGACATAAAAAAAATAAAAGACCTTCTGCTGATATTCAAATTGAAATTGAAGGTAAAACATACTCGGAAAAGGGTAAGGGTGATGGACAGTTTGATGCATTTATGAATGCAGTTAAAAAACTTTACCAAAAAAATGGAATACCTCTACCCCTGCTAACAGATTACTCAGTTTCTATTCCCCCTGGAAGCCACTCCGATGCACTTTGTGAAACATTCATAACTTGGAAAAGTTCAGAAAAAGAATTTATAACAAGAGGCCTTGATTTAGACCAAACAGTTTCAGCGATTAAAGCAACCGAAAAGATGTTAAATATTATTTAATTATGGATTTGAAAATTGGTTTGTTGCCAGGCGACGGTATTGGTCCCGAGGTCATCTCAGAGGCTGTTAAAATATGCGATGTTGTCGCAAAAAAGTTTGGTCACTCAATTACATGGAAAACAGGGCTTGTTGGAGCAACAGCAATAGAAAAATTAGGTAATCCATATCCATCTAAAACTCATGAAATTTGTTTAAATTCAGATGCTGTGCTTTTTGGAGCTGTAGGTGATCCAAAGTTTGATAATGACCCCTCTGTTGATATTAGACCTGAAGATGGTTTATTAAAAATGAGAAAAGAATTAGGGCTCTATGCAAACATTAGACCTACTTTCACATTTGAATCACTATTGGAAATGTCTCCAATAAAAAAAAGTATTGTAAAGGGCACAGATTTAATTTTTGTACGTGAATTGACTGGTGGTATTTACTTTGGAAAAAGAGGAACAAATTCTGTTAAAAACTATGCATTTGATACATGTGAATATAACCAAGATGAGATAAGAAGACTTGCAAAAATAGGATTTGAATTGGCTGGAAAAAGATTGAAAAAGCTTTGTTGCATTGATAAAGCTAACGTTTTAGAAACCTCTAGATTGTGGAGAAAAACAGTCCAGTCAATGGAAAAAGACTACCCTGACATTGACGTAAGCTATGAATTTGTTGACGCAGTTGCAATGAGACTGATTCATTCACCTAAAACTTATGATGTTCTGATTACTAGCAACTTATTTGGAGATATCTTAACAGATGAGGCCTCTGTAATTTCGGGCTCAATGGGGTTAATGCCCTCAGCATCTGTTGGTTTAAAAACTTCTGTATATGAACCAATTCATGGATCTTATCCGAAAGCAAAAGGAAAAAACATCGCTAATCCATTAGCTACAATTTTATCAGCATCTATGATGTTTGAGCGTAGTTTTAATTTAAGCCGTGAAGCACAGATAATAAGAGCTGCTGTTAGTGAGTCTGTAAAAGAAAAAATAGTAACACCAGACCTTATTGAAAAAGATAAAGCATCAACAACTAATGAGGTTGGTGATTGGATTAAAGATAAAATAGATAAAGCTTAAAAACTTAATTATCTTTCTTTTCTTTATCCATTTTTTTCTTTAAATCAGCTAAAGCCTCTATATCTCCTAGAGTTGACTTGTCAACTTTTTCCTTTTCCTTGGGAGACTTAGTTTTTTTAGTTTCAGCAGATTCACTCTTATAAGTGGCAGAATGAGACATCACAATTCTTTTAAAATCACTGTTAAATTCAATAACCTTAAACTTAGCTTCTTCACCCTCTTTAAGTGATGAACCATCTTCTTTTAGAGTATGTTTTTTAGGAACAAAAGCACTAATTTCATCATTTAAAAATATTGAAGCTCCTCTTTCACCAACAGATTCTAACTTAAATTTATGAGTTGAATCAACAGGATATTTTTTTAAATACTCATCCCATGGATTTTTCTTTGTTTGTTTATGACCAAGACTTAACTTTCTTTCATTAACATCCAGTTCAAGAACAATCACTTCAATTTTATCATCAATTGAGAAAAGTTCAGATGGGTGCTTTATCTTTTTTGTCCATGATAAGTCAGAAATATAAATTAAACCATCAATTCCTTCCTCTAATTCAACAAAAACACCAAAGTTTGTAAAATTTCGAATTTTACCAGTATGTTTCGACTCAATCGGATACTTGTTTGTGATGTCCGTCCATGGGTCAGATGTTAGTTGTTTAATTCCCAACGACATTTTTCTTTCCTCCCTGTCGAGAGTAAGTATTACAACTTCAACCTCGTCTCCAACTTTTACAAAATCCTGGGCTGACCTAAGGTGTGTAGACCAAGACATTTCAGAAACATGAACTAGACCCTCTACTCCATCGGCAATCTCAATGAAAGCTCCGTAATCTGCAAGAACTGAGACTTTACCTTTAACTTTATCACCCTCTTTTAATTTACTATCTAAATTTTCCCATGGATGTTTACTTAATTGTTTTACACCTAGCTGGATTCTTGATTTATCATCATCAAAATCTAAAATCACAACATTTAGTTTTTGATCTAACTCTAGAATTTCCGTTGGATGATTAATTCTATTCCAGGATAAATCAGTTATATGAATTAAACCATCTACACCACCTAAATCAACAAATACTCCATAAGTTGTGATGTTCTTAACAATTCCCTCAAGAACTTGACCCTTTTTTAGTTGTGATATAATTTCTTTTTTCTGCTCTTCAATATCAGCTTCAATTAGAGCTTTGTGGGATACAACTACATTTTTAAATTCATGATTGATCTTTACAATTCTAAATTCCATGTTCTTGTTAACATATTGATCATAGTCTCTGATTGGCTTTACGTCGATTTGTGATCCTGGTAAAAACGCTTCCAAACCAAAAACATCAACTATCATACCTCCTTTAGTCCTGCACTTTACAAACCCTGTAACAACGGTTTCCTTGTCATGAGCCTCAATAACTCTTTCCCAAGCTTTGATAGTTCTAGCCTTTCTGTGAGATAGGACTAATTGTCCTGTTTTATCCTCTTGTATATCGACAATAACTTCAACATTATCTCCGATTTTTAAATCAGGATTATACCTAAACTCATTTAAAGAAATAACACCCTCGGATTTAGCATTAATATCAATAATTGCCTCCCTTTCCGTAATATTAGCTACAGTACCAACTATAACACTTTCAGTGTATGTGTCAACAAAATTCTCATCAATCAATTTATCAAACTCGTCAATCTGCTTTTTACTTATAGTTTGAATACCTTCCTCGAACTCAGTCCAATTAAATCCATCATCAGAAACTTCCACAACTTTAGGTTCAGTTTTAGTTTGAGATTTCTTTGGGGTTGTTTTTTTTGCAACTATGTTCTTCACAACTGACTTAGTGGCTGTCTTCTTTGCAGCAGTCTTGGTCGCTGTCTTCTTTGCAGCAGTCTTGGTTGCTGTCTTCTTTGCAGCAGTCTTGGTTGCTGTCTTCTTTGCAGCAGTCTTGGTTGCTGTCTTCTTTGTAGCAGACTTAGCGGTTGTCTTTTTTGCTGTAGTTTTTGAGGAAGTTGTTTTCTTTACTTCTTTGGAAGAGAATTTTTTTTGTCTGGCATCCTCTGTTTTTGCTTTAGGCATAATTTAAAAATTGTATCTTATGAGTGTTTAGGTTTAAGGGAAATCATAAGAGCTGTTAACTTCTTTACACCTTTTAATTCCTAATGTCCCATTAAAAGGTAGGCGAATTTAATATCAATTTAGAATTATTACAAATTTTAAACTGATTATTTAATTTTTAGTTTCTGATCAATAATTTTTATCATTTTATCTAAAACTTCACCTATCGATAAGTTGTCAGTTGATATAGTAATTGAGTTTATTGGTTTTACCAGAGGAGAAAATTCTCTATTAGTATCATTTGTATCTCTTTTTAACAAATCATTTTTAACAACTTCCAATGACAAATCTTGTTCAGTTTTTGAAAGTTCAATCCATCTTCTTTTTGATCTAGTCAACAAGGAGGCATCAACATAAAATTTTACATCGGCATTTGGAAAAACAACAGAACCTATATCTCTTCCGTCCATAACTACAGACTTATTTTTACTTATTCGCTTCTGAATTTTTACAACATATTCTCTTATTTCATTTTTTTCAGCAATAAAACTAACTAAACTTGATATTTCGGATGTTCTTATTTTATTTTCCAACTCTGTGCCATCAACACTTATAGTATTTTGATTTTTTTTATTAAAAGAAAAATCAATGGATGTCTTTTTTAAAATTTCAATAAGAACTGATGAATTGACAAATGATTTATTTATGAGCTTATTTTCCAAAGCTATATAAGTAATCGCTCTATATATAGAACCTGAATCAATATATGTAAACTTGTAGTGTTTAGCTATCAATTTGGCAATTGTACTTTTGCCTGATGATGAAGGACCGTCGATAGCTACTTTAATGGTTTTGTTCAAAAAATTTTATTTGTAAAATTACAATTTTTTAAAGTTTGGAACTTTCTGCTTTAATAATGCATGATTTAGCACATCTTTAATATTTTCAGCATAAAAGAAATTAAGTCCTCTGATATATTTTTTTTCAATTTCATCAATGTTTTTTTTGTTATCTAATGGAAGAATTATTGACTTAACTTTCGCTCTTTTAGCTGCTAGTATTTTTTCTTTAATACCCCCAACAGGTAAAACTTTACCTCTCAAAGTAATTTCTCCTGTCATTGCCAATTTACTTTTTACTCTTCTTTGTGATAAAAGTGAAACTAAAGAAGTTACCATTGTTATGCCTGCACTTGGGCCATCTTTGGGTGTCGCTCCCTCAGGTACGTGTAAGTGAATATTATAATTATTTAATATACTTTCATTTATACCTAGGGAAGTGGAGTTTGATTTGATGAATTCCAAAGAAATCGTTGCAGATTCCTTCATTACTTTCCCAAGGTTTCCTGTAAGAGTTAGGTTTCCTTTTCCCTTTGAAATAGTTGATTCAACAAATAAAATTTCACCACCATATTGAGTCCAAGCCAAGCCTGTAACAACACCTGCTACATCGTTATTTTCATAAACTCTTGGTTGGTTTGATAGACCTAAAATTTCTTTAACATCATCAATTTGAATTAATTTTTTAAATGGCTCTTTTTTTACAATTGACTTAGCAATCCACCTACAAACCTTTGCTATACTTTTGTCGAGTTTTCTTACACCAGATTCTCTTGTATAACCATTTATTATATTTTTAATTGCATTGTCATCTATTTTAAATATATAATTGTTTAAGCCATGTTCAGATATTTGTTTTTTTATCAAATGTTTTTTTGCAATTTGTACTTTTTCCTCTATACTATATCCAGAAATATTTATTACTTCCATTCTGTCAAGAAGGGCTGGTTGTATTGCAGCTAGGTTATTTGCAGTGGCTATAAAAAGCACCTTTGATAAATCGAAGCCTAGCTCTAAAAAATTATCATAAAATGAACTATTCTGTTCAGGGTCTAATACTTCTAACATAGCTGAAGAGGGATCACCTTGATTTCCAATCGAAAGCTTATCAATTTCATCTAATACAAATACTGGATTAGATGATCTAACTCTTTTTAAATTTTGAATAATTCTTCCTGGCATGGCACCTATGTAGGTTTTTCTGTGTCCTCTAATTTCAGCCTCATCTCTAAGACCCCCTAAAGATATTCTAACATACTCACGACCTAATGACTCTGCTATAGACTTACCTAGCGATGTTTTTCCAACACCAGGTGGACCATAAAAACACAAAATTGGTGAATTCATATCACCTTTTAATTTCATGACAGCAATTTGTTCAATAATTCTCCTTTTCACATCATCCAAGCCATAATGGTCACGGTCTAATATCTTTTGAGCATTATTCAAACTAAAATTATCTCTGGAATATTCATTCCAAGGTAAATCCAACATCAGATCAAGGTAATTTCTTTGAATGGAATATTCTGATGCTTGAGAATTCATTCTTTGCAACTTGATTAATTCTCTATTAAAATGTTCACTAATATCAGCATCCCAATTTTTGGATTGAGATTTTAATTTCATTTCGTCAATATCCTGGTGATTTGATGATCCTCCTAATTCTTCTTGTATTGTTTTTAATTGTTGATTTAAAAAATATTCTCTTTGCTGTTGATCTAAATCATTCCTAACTTTAGATTGAATATCATTTTTAAGTGATAGTTTTTGGAACTCAACATCCATGAACTTGAGACATCTCAAAGCTCTTTTTTGAAGGTCATCTATTGATAGAATTTTAAATTTTTCTGCGACACTAATATTCATGTTTGATGAGACAAAATTTACTAAAAATGAACTACTGTGTATATTTTTTATTGCTAAGGAGGCTTCGCTTGGAATGCTTGGATTCTCATCAATTATTTTGAGAGCCAAGTCTTTAATCGAATCGATTGTAGCTAAAAACTTCTTATTGTTAATTTTTGGACTTGTTTCAGATAATTCAGAGATTGTACAAGTTAGAAATGGTTTTTTTGAAACAACTGAGTTTATTTCAAATCTTTTTTTTCCTTGTATAATTATTGTCAAATTACCATCTGGCATTTGTAAAACTCTCAAAATTTTTGCTACCGTACCGATTTTATTAATATCATTAATCTTAGGATCAGACACAGAAGAATCTTTTTGAGAAACAACGCCAATTAATTTATTTTTTGAGTTAGCATGCTTTATAAGCTTTACTGATTTATCTCTTGTGGCAGAAATGGGTATTACTACACCCGGAAATAATACTGCATTCCTTAAAGGTAAAATTGGAACCGATTTTGGAAGTGTTTCCTTTAGGATTGCTTCCTCATCATCAGAGGTCATTAAAGGTATCAACTCAGATTCCTCTTCCATTGGGGCAAAGCTGTTATTGAAGTCAAAAAAATTTCCCATATTTATGTCAACTTGTCAGGTAAAATTTAATATTTTATCATACACAAATAAGTTTCAACATTCATGCCAGCAATAAATAGGTGACACTAGATGTTTTTCATTTTTACATTTCTAAGAAGTAGTGCTCCAAAAATAAAAATTACAGCAAAAATTATTATTGAATTTCTCAAGCTACCTGTTAATTGATCTACGATGCCTGACATAAATGTACCTAAAACCACACTTACAATCATCGACATTTGATAAAATGAAAAATATGAGCACGTGTTATTCGTATCAGGGATCAACTTCGAATATGTTGACCTGGACAATGCTTGTGTACCACCCATAACCATTCCAACAAAACCGGCAATTATATAAAACTCTATTGGATATTGAACGAAGTATGCAACTAAACACAATATAAACCATATAATATTTAATGAAATTAAAGTTTTAATATTTCCAATTTTTTCTGAAACTCTTGCAGTCAACCAAGCACCAAAAATTGCAATTAATTGTATGATTAGCATGCTAAGTATCAAACCAAGAAATTTTTCATTTTCTCCCCATAATATCTCTTGTTCCCCAAAATATGTGGCAATTAAGATTATTGTTTGCAAAGCACAACTAAAAGTAAAAAAAGCGATTAAAAACTTTTTAACTGAAATGTCTTTAATCAAAATCTTCCAGACTTCTTTAAGTTCGAGAAATCCACTAAAAATTACTGACTTTTTAAAAGCATCTTTTTTATTAACATCATTTAAATTCTGAGGTAGATGGTAAAATGTATATTGACTAAAACCAGCCCACCAAAATCCAACTAAAAGAAATGAAATTCTCATTGCTTGAATTGAACCCTCACCATTTGAATTTGATAAACCAAAAAATTCAGGAACCATAATCATTGCAAGATTAAAAATTAATAAAAGTACACTACCAACATAACCATATGAATACCCCAAAGCACTTATTCGATCTTGTTGTTTTGGAAAAGCAATATCAGGAAGATAAGAATTGTAAAATACTAAACTAGCCCAAAAACTAAATAAGGCTAAGAAATAAAAACTTAAACCAAGATAAATATTTTCAAGATCAAAAAAATACAATCCAACACATGAAGCACTACCTAAATAACAAAAAAACTTCATAAAATTTTTTTTATTACCTAAGAAATCTGCTATACCTGAAAGAATGGGAATTAGAAAAGCCAAAAGAAGAAAAACAAGAGATGTAATATGTTGTATTAATGCTGTGTTTTTGTAATTAATTCCGAGAAAATCAATATAATCGCTTTCAACAAAAAGTTCGCCGTAAAAGATTGGAAATACAGCAGTTCCTATTACCAAAGGATATACGGAATTCGCCCAATCATAAAAAGCCCATGCTCTAAGAACTTTTTTATCACCTTTTACAAAAATTCTTTTTGTCATTAAACTTTATTTATGAAAATATGGCGTATTTTTGTTTCCTGTAATATACAAATGAATATTAACAAAGCTCATTATTTAATATTAATTTTTACTGTTTCAATTCAATCTAGTTTTTCTCAAAATAAATATGAGATAACCAAAACTGATAACGAATGGAGAAGTCAACTAAGCGAGTTATCATATCTAGTTCTTAGAAAAGCTTATACAGAGAGGCCCTACACTGGAAAGTATGATGATTTCTATGAGAAAGGGACGTATCATTGCGCCGGATGTGATGAACCATTATATAAATCAGACCACAAGTACAACTCCTTCTGTGGATGGCCAAGTTTTGACAGAGAAATTTATGACAAGATTGAATATGATGTTGATTATAAATTAGGTTATCCAAGAACTGAAATTAAATGTAAAAAATGTGGTGGTCACCTTGGCCATGTTTTTAATGATGGACCAAAAAAAACAACTGGAAAAAGACATTGTGTTAATTCAGTAGCATTAGTTTTTAAAAAAGCATGAAAGAAAAAGACAAGCAGTATTGGTCTAACAAACTAGATAATTTTAGTTATAAAATATTAAGAGAAGCAGGAACTGAAATGCCCTTTTCAGGTGAGTATAACATGCATTTTGAAGATGGAACATACAAATGTAAGGGATGTGGTAATATGTTATTTGAAAGTGATTCAAAGTTTGATAGTGGTTGTGGATGGCCGAGCTTTGACAAAGCCATCAAAGGTTCAATTGTCTACAGAGAAGACAATTCTTTGAGCAGAGTAAGAACAGAAATTATATGTTCTAAATGCGATGGCCATCTTGGTCATGTGTTCAATGATGGACCTACGGATACAGGCATGAGATACTGCGTAAATTCAGCAAGTCTAAATTTTAAAAATAAGTAATATGGAAAATCATGATGTCGTTATTTTAGGGAGTGGGCCGGGTGGTTATGTAACAGCTATCAGAGCCTCGCAATTGGGTTTTAATACAGCAATTGTTGAAAAAGAGAGCTTAGGTGGGATTTGTTTGAACTGGGGATGTATTCCAACCAAAGCACTTCTTAAATCAGCTGAGGTATTCGAATATTTAAATCATGCTAAGAGTTATGGAATCGAAGTTGAAAATTTTTCAAAAAACTTTGAGAAAGTAATAAAAAGGAGTAGAAAGGTAGCTGGTACAATGAGTAAAGGTGTGAATTTTTTGATGAAAAAGAATAAAATAAAAGTTTACACCGGATTTGGTAAAATTAACTCTGATAAAAGTATAACAGTAACCAGCAATGAAAAAGAGACTAACATTCAGGCAAAACACATTGTAATAGCGACTGGAGCTAGGTCAAAAGATATCGATTCATTACCAAAAGATGGGAAAAAAATTATCGGATACAGAAAAGCAATGGTTCTTGATGAACAACCAAAAGAAATGATAATAGTTGGGTCTGGTGCAATTGGCATTGAATTCGCTTATTTTTATAATTCAATGGGGACTAAAGTCACAGTAATTGAATATGCAAAAAATATTGCACCAAATGAAGATAAAGATATTTCTCAAGAGCTTGAGAAAATATTAAGAAAATCAGGAATAAATATAATTTGCTCAAGTAAAGTTATTGGCTCAGAAATCGTAGATGAAAAGGTAAATATTAAAATTGAAGATGACAATGGTGTAAAAACTATTTCAGGAGATGTAGCTTTAAGTGCAGTAGGTATAAAATCTAATATTGAAAACATTGGTTTAGAAGATTTAGGAGTTGAAGTTGAAAATGATAAAATCAAAGTTGATAATTTCTACAGAACAAATATTGATAATATATATGCCATTGGTGATGTTGTCTCAGGGCCAGCTCTAGCCCATGTTGCATCTGCTGAGGGTATTACTTGTATTGAAAATATTAAAGGTTTGAATCCTAATCCGATAGATTACAATAATATACCTGGATGTACTTACTGTAAACCTGAGGTTGCATCAGTGGGTTATACTGAGGAGGAAGCTCTTGATAATGGCTATAAAATTAAGGTAGGTAAATTTCCTTTCAGTGCATCTGGAAAAGCCCAAGCATCAGGTCATTCTGATGGTTTTGTTAAAGTAATTTTTGATTCAAAATACGGAGAATGGCTGGGTTGTCATATGATTGGATCTAATGTTACAGAAATGATTTCAGAGGCTGTAGTTGGGAGAAAATTGGAAACTACTGGACATGAAGTTTTGAAGGCTATACATCCTCACCCTACACTAAGTGAGGCTGTTATGGAGGCAGTTGCAGATGCCTATGATGAGGTTATACATCTGTGAGGCTTAAGATTGCTAGGTCGTAACTATACAAACCAAAACCTTGAATTATGCCCTTTGCGTGAGGGCTTATAAATGACTTTTTTCTAAAATCTTCTCTTGATTTAGTATTCGAAATATGAACTTCAATCACAGGTGAACTAATACCTCTAACTGCATCCGCAATCCCAACGGATGTATGGGTGTAGGCAGCAGCATTAAGAACAATGCCATCATAATCAAAACCAACCTCTTGAATTTTATTAATTAATTCTCCCTCAATATTTGATTGGTAATAAAATAACTCGATTTCTGTAAATTTATTTTTTAATTCTTCAAAGTAATCATCAAATGATATACTGCCATAAATTTCTTTTTCTCTCAGACCAAGCATATTTAAATTGGGACCATTAATTATTTGTATTTTCATGTGACTATTGTAAAACTTAGATATAAAAGTATTATTTATTAATATGAAATGGAATACTTGCTTAAAAGAATTTGAAAATTTTTTAAAATTTGAGAGAAATCTATCTCAAAATACTATTCAAAGCTATTTATCTGATTTAAAAAAACTGATGAAATATTTAGAGATAAAAAATAATAATAATTTGCCTCACGAAATTAAAGTTGATATTATTCGAGAGTTCTTGTACTTAGAATCTAAGAAAATAAAAGCCAGTACCCAAGGAAGATTAATTTCAAGTTTAAATTTATTTTTTGATTTTTTAATTCTTGAAAAAATATTAATTGAAAACCCAGTTGAAAAAATAGATTATCCAAAAATTGGATTTACAATACCCACCACGTTAACAACTGATGAAATTGATTTAATAATTGCAAATGCAAGATTAAATAAAAATAACGGCTTAAGAAATGAGACGATTATAGAAGTTTTATACAGTTGCGGTTTACGAGTTTCGGAATTAATAAATTTAAAAATATCCGATTTGTATTTAAACGAACAACTTCTTAAGGTTATAGGAAAAGGAAATAAAGAAAGATTTGTTCCAATAAGTCAAACAGCAAAAAAACTTATTGTGCAATATATTGAATTCGTTAGAAATTCAAATAAAGTAAAAAAGGGGCACGAGGATACTCTTTTTATTAATAATCGTGGAAAAAAGTTGACAAGGATTATGATTTTTACAATTTTAAATAGTATTGCTAAGGAGATTGGTATCAAAAAAAAGGTAAGCCCTCATGTTTTAAGACATTCCTTTGCTACACATTTGATAGAAAATGGAGCTGATATAATAAGTATTCAAAAAATGATGGGGCATGAAAATATTGTTACTACTGAAAAATATTTACATGTAAGGAATAAACATTTGAAAGAGTCTGTATTAAAATATCATCCAAGAGCCTAAATTATACTGAGAACTTGAACCCTTTACCATGAATATTTTCAATTTTAATTTTAGAATCCTTACTCAAATATTTACGAATTTTAGTTACATAAACATCCATACTTCTGGAGGTGAAGTAGTTATCATCATTCCATATCTTAATTAATGCCTCTTCTCTGGTTGTTAAGTCATTGATGTTATCTAATAAGAGAGTTAGTAACTTACCCTCTTTTGGAGATAAAGTGATTGGACTGTCTGATTTATACTGTAATTCTCTAAATTTTGAATTATACCTGTATGATGAAAAAACGTAATCAATTTTATCAGCAGATTCTTTATTTACGTTCATTTTTCGTTTAAAAATAGATTTAATTTTAAATAATAAAATTTCAGAGTCAAAAGGTTTAATCAAATAATCGTCTGCACCAATTTTAAAACCTTTTATAACATCCTCTTTGAGTGATTTAGCAGTTAGAAAAATTATAGGAATTTCTTCATTGATTGATCTAATATCAGTTGCTAATGAAAAACCATCTTTAAAAGGCATCATCACATCTAAAATACATAAGTCATATTTATGTTTTTTGAATTTTTCAAGACCTTCAATACCATTTTTTGCTAATGTTATTTCATATGAATGTAAGGTCAAATAGTCTCTCAATATTAATCCAAAGTTATGGTCATCTTCAACTAACAGTATTTTTTTCTTTGCAGGCATTAGTTATTAAAAATAATTTTAAATTCTGAACCTTTTCCAATTTCACTATTTACAGAAATTGTACCACTATGTAAATCAACAATTTTTTTTACAAATGATAAACCTAAACCATGACCTTTGACATTGTGAATATTTCCTTGACTAACTCTGTAAAACTTATCAAATATTTTTGATCTAACATTACTTGATATACCTATTCCATTATCTCTAATATCAATGATTATCTGGCCATTATTATTATTTGTGATAACTTCAATTTTAGGACTGTCGGTCGAATACTTTATTGAATTTTCGAAAATATTAACAAATACATTAGTTAAATCCTCAAAAGATAAATTTAAATTCGATTTTTTTGCTTTAAATTTTAAGTTTATGAGGCCTTTCCTAGTTTCTAGCAACAAAGAAATTCTTGAGACAGCCTCTTTTAAAACATCATGTAAGTCATAATCATTTTTTTTCAATGTTATTTTATCTTTCTCTAACTGGGATATTTTTAATACATTTTCAACTTGTTTATTCATTCTTTTATTTTCCTCATTAATAACGCCCAAATATTTTTTTTTCAATTCAGCATTGTCTTTCAACTTGTCATTTTTTATGGCATTAAGAGCTAAATCAATAGTAGCAATTGGGGTTTTAAATTCATGGGTCATATTATTAATAAAATCTGTTTTCATTTCAGATATATTTTTTTGTTTTATAGAATTTAAAATCGTAAAATAAAAAGATAAAATTATAATAAGAGTGAATAAAACCGATAGTATAATCAAATATGAAATTGATGATCTTAAATAATTAGTTCTATTTGGAAATCCAACCACCAATGAATATTCGCTTATTCCATCATCGTCTTGAAATAAGGGCATACTATACTTATCAAGTCCCTCAAGATTTGTGTATCTATCAGATCCAACTTTTGTAGCAAGTTGTCCGCTAAATACTCTGTAATCAAAATCTAAATCTAGATCTCTACTTTTAAATTCCCTTTGCAGGAGTAACTCAATTTCAACATTACTTACTCTTTTATGAATGGGTTTTAAACTTGCCAAGTCACTAAAAATAGATGAATATTTTGCTTGATCTATCAGTGACATTTTTTCAACTCTTTGCAATCTTTCTATTGAGCTCATGTTTTGCATTTCACGATCAAAAGCATCATCGATAATGGTAGTTGTTTTAAGTTTAGTGTAATCAATAATTGATAAAGTGTCTTTACTTATTGGTTCAATTAGGTTCGAGGTGATATTATAATCATCTTCTAAAATACCTTGAGAATATATGTAAGTTTTATTTGTATTCTGATTTCTATCAACATATTGAAAAACAGAGGTTAATTGTGACTCCTTTGGATTACCTATACTATCAATTAATTTTTGATATACAGCTAAATAATCACTCATTTCTCTGCTTTTTATATCATCAGTAACAGTTTTTAATGCTTGGTTTACATTTAATGAAAATTGTCTCTCCTTAGTGTCAATTGTAGTTTTAATCCAGAAACTCTGTACTAGAATGATTCCAATCAAAGAAGCTGTCATAAAAAAAATCAATAATGAAAAACTAATTTTTTTCATAATTAAATTATATCTGCTATTAAATTTTTCACTTTTTTTTCAGTTTCTAATTTATCAATATTATCGATTACAAAATCCGCAAGTTTGATTTTTTTTGAATCTTTCCACTGTGAGTTGATTATTTTTAATGCATGTTCTTTTTTGATATTATCCCTTTTTATTATTCTGTTGAGCCGTAAATCAACTGGGCATGTAATTAGTATATTTACATCATTCAATTGATAAAATCCGGTCTCAAAAAGCAAAGCAGATTCAATTACAGTAATTTTTTCCTTATTATTTGATTTAAAGTCTTTGAATTCTTTTATAACTTTTGGGTGAACAATATCATTCAATTTTTCCAATAACGTTTGGTCAGCAAATATAATGTCGGAAATGAATTTAGAGTTTAACTTATTTTTCAGATAGGACTTTTTGCCAAAATTTGATTTTATACTTTCCTTGACTAATAAATCATTATTAAGTATTTTTTTTGCTGTCAGATCAGAGTCAAAAATGATGAAGTTTTTATTTGTTTTTATAATATTTGCCACAAATGTTTTACCAGAACCTATTCCACCTGTTAAACCAATTGAAAGCATTATAATCTCAAATTAACTTTTGCTGGATATTATGTCAATAATTTCTTGACTAACTCCTACATTACTGAATCCACCGTCATGATACAAATTTTGCAGGGTTACTTTTCGTGTTAGGTCTGAGAACAATGTGACTGTGTAGTCTGCACATTCATCAGCAGTAGCATTTCCTAGAGGAGACATTTTTTCAGCATAATTTATAAAACCATCAAAACCTTTAACACCTTGACCAGCTGTTGTTGGGGTTGGAGATTGACTTATGGTATTAACTCTAACTTTTTTTTCTTTACCGAAAAAATAACCAAAGCTTCTTGCTACAGACTCTAAATAAGCTTTGTTATCAGCCATATCATTATAGTTTGGAAAAACTCTCTGAGCAGCCATGTATGAAAGTGCAACTATACTTCCCCATTCATTCATAGCATCTTTATTATACAAAACCTGTAATAGTTTATGAAATGAAACTGCTGAAACATCCCAACCTTTAGTTAGCCAATCATGATTAAGATCGGTGTAAGATTTCCCCTTCCTAACATTGACTGACATACCAATTGAGTGAAGGACAAAATCGATTTTACCGTCAAAATGTTCTAGAGTTTTATCAACTAAGTTCACAAGATCATCATTTTTTGTAGCATCAGCAGCAACCAAAAGAGAATTTGTTTTTTGAGCTAATTCGTTTAATTTACCCATTCTTAAAGCAACGGGAGCATTAGTAAGAACAAACTCACCACCATTAGATTGGATTTTTAATGCTGTTTTCCAGGCAATAGAGTTTTCATCAAGTGCCCCAAAAATGATTCCTCTTTTATTTTTTAATAAATTATTGCTCATTTTTATTTAAATATAGTCTTTATTTAAGTAACTCATGCGCCTGGCTAATCGCAGATTCTGTTATATTATCTCCGGATATCATTGATGCAATTTCTTCAATTCTATCTGAAATTTCTAATTTTTCAATGTTGGTAATTAAATTACTTTGAGTCTCGGTTCTAAAAACTTTAAAATGATGATCAGCTAAAGATGCTACTTGGGGGAGGTGTGTTATAGCTACAATCTGAATTTTTTTTCCCATAACCCTCATTATTTTTCCAATTGTATTAGCTACCTCACCAGATGTTCCTGAATCAATTTCATCAAAAACTAAAGTTGGTAAATTAACTTTTTTAGCTAGGATAGATTTTAAGGCAAATAATATTCTTGATTTCTCACCACCAGATGCAATTTTTGAAAGTATGTTTGGTTTCGCATGCTTATTTGGTTTAAAGAGAATCTCAATTTTATTAATACCATTTTTGTTAAATTCATCAGTTTCAGTAATATTAAATTCTATTTTAGAGTTTTTTAGGGCGAGGCTTTTAAAAACTATCTCCATCTCATCCTGAATTAATGATTTAGATAATTCTCTCGATTTGCTTAATTTTTTAGAAATATTAAACATTTTTTCTGTCAGGGTCTTGAGTTGTTTTTTCAAGCTTGTTATTGCATCATTGTGATAATCAGAATTATCGAGCAACTTTTTAATTTCATTTTTTTTATCAATTAATTCTTCCTCAGAACTAACATTGTGTTTTTTTTCAAGTTCGTTTATTTTATACAACCTACTCTGTGCATTATCAAATTCATTTTGGTCAAATGATAAATTATTTAAATAATTGCTTATTGATGAAAACAAGTCATCTATTTCAATATTTATATTACTAAACCTTTCACTAAAAATTTTAAATTCATTTGAATAAGCACTTATTTTCTTGATTGTTTTAGAAACCTTCGATACTCTTTCATTGAGAGACTCACCTTGTAATGATGATAAAATCTTAAATTCATCCAATAGAGTACTTATTTTATCATAATTCCTCATGTCATTTATCAACTGCTCTAATTTGAGTTTTTCACCCTCTTGAATATTCATTTTATCAATCTCTTCATAGATAAACTTATTGTATTGATAGTTATTCAAAAAATTTTCTCTTTCATGTTGCAGTATGGCTAACTGTTTAGTGTATAAATTATAGTCATTAAAAAACTTCTTGTAAGTTTTAATATCGTCTGATTGGCATGCATATGTATCTAATAGACTGTAAAACATATCATCATTTGATAAAATATGTGTCTGGTTTTGGGTATGGATATTTATTAATTTTTCAGAAAGTTTTTTTATTGTCTCGATTTTTACTGGTGAATCATTTATAAATGCTCTTGATTTTCCATTATTCAATATTTCTCTTCTTAGAATGGTTATTTCATCATAATCAAGATCATTAGATTGAAAAAAATCTATCAATGAAGTATTACAAATTTTAAATTCTCCCTCAACTATACATTTTCTAAACTTAGGCCCTACAATTTTATGATCAACTCTTGAGCCTGAAAGTAAATTCAATGCAGCTAATATTATAGATTTTCCTGCACCAGTCTCACCCGTTAACACTGAAAATCCCTCATCAAAGTTAATTGTGAGATTATCAATCAATACATAGTTTTTTATGGACAGCTTTAGTAACACAATACTTTAATTTATAATTTATCCCATTTATTTGCATAAAAGGGAGCTACACTGATTAATAATTTTTTTAATTCTTCAATTTCAATTTTATTTTGAGAATTTAAGAACAAGTTAAGTATTTCATCATTTTTAGATTGAAAAAACATTTGTTGCAAAAGTGAATTTGGTCTAAACCTGTTGATTTTTTCAAAATTTTTCAAAGAATTTCTGATATTTCTTTTTGCCAATGCTTGATCCTTGACCATAACATCCAATCCATTAAGGTGATATTGGTAATTAACTTGTTTTATTGTTAGGTAATTTAATGAAGTTAGATTATCAATCAACCAAAATTTATTAATCCTTCCTCCACTGTAAGATGGTGACCACATTTGGGAATTTGAAAAACTTGAACTAAAATCTAATATTTTTTTTGCCAATAAATAATTATCCAATCCAGAATTTTCTGAGAATGTATCCATATCATATCCAATTATTATTAACGAATAAAATGCAAGTAATGATGATAAGTCGGACTCGAATTGTGATTCTGAAAATACAATTGATTGATTCGTGTCAAAACTAAAATCAACACCATTATCTCTAAATAAAAAGTTATTCGATTTAAAACTTGAATTCAAAACAGGTCTAAATGAGTTGATTTCGATATTAACTCTAAATGAATTATTAGAATAGTTCAATACTGTAATAAAAAATGAGCAGTCAATTTTTTCAAAGTCTCGATATATTTGAGTTGTCCATTTTTTACTGTTAACAAAGTCTTCTATTTTATTCTCTAGTTCATTGAAAATTTTTGATTCTGTTTGATTAATGAGGCTATAATTAACAGTTACATTACAGTTTAATTCTTGGGAAAAATTAAATTGTGAAAGAATTAAACTATAAATTAAATATTTCAAGTAAGATGTCTTTAGCAACATATATTTTATTTTTTAAATCAAAATCTTTAATTGAATTTGAAGTTATAAAACTTATTTTGTTTGTATTATCATTAAATCCCGCACCAAAATCATTTAGAGAATTTAAGACAATTGCATCTAAATTTTTATTTTTTAATTTATTTTTTGCATTATCTAATTCATTTTTTGTCTCAAGAGCAAAACCAATTATCTTTTGATTTTCTTTTTTAATTGAACTAAGGTCTTTTAATATATCCTTATTTTTTACTAGATCTATCTTATTAAATTTAGATGAACTTTTTTTAATTTTATTATTAAAAGATTTTACGGGTTTAAAATCAGAGACAGCAGCAGTCATTATACAAATATCTGTACTGGGAAAAATCTTCATACATGCTTTGTACATTTCATCTGCCGATACGATTCGTTCAAGAGAAATATTTTCATCATCTATAATTTCATTGGACGGTCCAGAAATCAAATGCACCTTAGCTCCTAATGAACTGGCTTGTTTAGCAATTTCAAAGCCCATTTTACCACTTGAAAAATTACCTATAAATCTAACGGGGTCAATCATCTCATAGGTTGGGCCTGCTGTAACTAGAAATGATTTATCGCAAAAAATTAGTTTTTTTTTAATGTGGTTGGTAAGTATTTCTAAAATTTTTTCAGGTTCCTCAACTCTTCCTTCACCTGAAAGACCACTAGCCAAGGGTCCTTTACCAGGTTTTATCAATAAATCACCTTTCTTCTCTAAAGCTTCTAAATTACTTTTTGTAGAAATAGACTTATACATTTCTAAATCCATGGCAGGAGCAAAGAAAACTTGAGACTTACAAGATAAATAGGTTGCAACAAGGAGATTATCGGCATTTCCAGAAACCATTTTTGACAAAGTTGAAGATGTAGCAGGAACAATTAAATAATAATCCGACCAATCTGCTAAATCAACATGATTATTCCATATTTTAGAATCATCTTCTTCCTCAAAAAAATTAGTTAATACAGGTCTTTCAGAAAGAGTTGAAAAGGTAAGAGATGTTACAAAATCATGAGCAGATTTGGTAAAAATGACCTGGACATTGGCACCAGATTTTTTTAATAATCTAAGTAATGTTATGGACTTATAAGCAGCGATTCCGCCAGAAACACCTAAAAGGATATTTTTATCCTTGAGTACTGACATAATAGATTACTTTTCCTCCTCAGGCTTTCTATGGTATATTTTTTCAGACAACCAGTTGTCAATGGCAATAGCGTGAGCTTTAGGGAGTTTTTCATAAAATTTTGAAACTTCAATTTGTTCTTTATTTTCAAATATTTCCTCCAAATTTTCGCTCGGGGTAGCAAATTCTTCTAACTTACTTATTAATTCCTTTTTAATGTCTTCATTAATTTGAACTGTTCTTTTCGAAATTATTGAAATTGCCTTATAGATATTTTCTGACTGAGAATCTATTTTGTCTCTGTCATACGTCACTGTTGAAGTTGGAGCATTAATTTTTTTAAAATCCATAATTTTATGATTTATCGGCCGCAAATATAGCAATTTCTTTCTCTATTGTAGTCATCTTCTTTTCAGATTCGTTAAAAAATTTTGTTTCTGGGTAATCTTTTATTAACTCCTCATAAACTTTTACAGCGTTATTTAATCTTTCTAATCTTTTTGCTGGTATACTATTTATTGCTAATTGGTAAGATGAATCAAAAAGATAATACAGAGCATCTTCTCTATAGGGCGTACCTGGATAGTCGGATATAAAGCTATTCAATACTTTAATTGCTGAAGTATAATCTCGAATAGTATTGTACTGTTTAGCAATTTCAAATTGTTTATACTCTAGTTTTATTCTTAGTTCTTGAACAAGATCATTTGCTTCCGCTAATTTTTCAGAATATGGATAATAATTTATAAAATTTTGAAGTTTCTCTATTGCTGTCATTGTTTCCTCTTGATCCAAGCTGTGCTTTGGTGATTGTTTGTAATAACAATAAGCTCCCAAGAATGCTGCCTCCTCTACTTTCTGACTTATTGGATACGATTTAACAAAACTTTCAAATTGAAAAGCAGCCAAAACATAATTTTTTTTATTTAAAAGGCTATTAGCGTAAAAAAATGTTATTCTTTCTCCCTGTGGTTTTCCTCTATATTGTGGTTGAATTTGTTCAAGTAGTGTAGCTGCCCTCCTCCATTCCTCATTTTCATAATACTTTTCAGCCATCTCGTACTTAATTTTAACATCTTCATTCCTGAGCAGCTTTTGAAATTCATTACATGAGCTCAACATTATTAATGACATGAAGACAATCAAATTTTTAAAATTTTTATTCATTAAAGCTATTTTTTTTTATGAAATTAGAAATTTTACCTTTTAAATTATCTGAAATATTGGTCAAAGGTAATCTAACTTTATCATTACACAAATTTAAACATTGCAAGGCAAATTTTATGCCTGAGGGGTTGCCCTCCTCAAAAATTAATTTAAAAAAATCATTTAATAAAAAATCTGATGAATTTACTGAGCCTAATTGTTTAATAATTTCTGGCGCATTTTTATCATTCTCCCATATTAGACTTAGATATGTATTGTGCATTACTAATGGAAATACATTTGCAGCCACAGAAATTATTCCATCTGCTCCACTTCTTATTGCATCAATCATTGTAAAATCATCACCAGATATAATAAGGAAGTTTCTTTTGATCTTTTTACGTAATTCTATTATCCTTTTAACATCACCAGATGCCTCTTTTATACCTATAATCTTATCTGAATACTGACTTAATCTTATGATTGTTTCATTTGACATATCACAAGAAGTTCTGCCAGGTACATTGTACAATAACAAAGGAATTGGTGAAACATCACAAACACTTTTAAAATGTTGATATAAACCCTCTTGTGAAGGTTTGTTGTAATAGGGACAAACTGACATAATTGCCTCAAAACCTGATAAATCAGTTTTTGAAATTTGTTTAGTTAAATAGTTTGTATCATTAGAACTTATACCTAGTATCAAGGGAAGCCGGTCTTTAAAAGCATCAATAAAAATAGAATTAACTTCATTTTTTTCATCACGACTTAGAACTGAGGATTCACCTGTTGTACCTTGCACTACAACATAAGAGACACCATTAAGGAATAAATGGTTGCTAATTCTGTAGATAGCCTGTTTATCAATTTTATTATCTTGATCAAATGGAGTCACAACAGCTACACCTACACCAGAAAATAGAGATTCATTTTTTTCAATTATATGTTGGTTGATTTTATACTCTCCTTTCAAACTATAATCACTCACTTTATGTAATTTAAATATTTGATTAGTTGTTTTCTAAATTTTTCAAAATTATTAAAAATGTCAGTAAAAATTATATCATTAATATTTTTGTTAGAGCAATCAAAACCAACTCTAAATTTTGCATTTGTTTTTGATGACAATAATGTCAATATTCTATTTTCTCCAAAATAATTAATTAGTATATCATATTTAGTTGAGGTGAACTCCTCGGCATCAGCTGATATTATATTTCCGTAAAAATTTACAGATTTATCAGATATTCTCATTTTACAAAAGGGATCATTATAAATACTATTTGAATAACTAATTATTTTAATGTCCTTTTCTTTTAAACCCATTTCTATTGCTAGATCTAAAATGTCAGAATAATCCAAATCAAGATTGGTATCTATAATACAACCAATTGACTTAATAGGTTTTTTTGGAGATCTGTGAGAAGATTTTAAAATTGAAATAGACTCATCGATTTTATTATCTAACAATCTTGTTCTTAATTTATTTAATAATTTTTTGAACATTAAATTTCGATTTTATATATGCTGATAAATTCTTCAACATTTAAGGGTTTTAAGCCAAGCTTATAAGCTTTAGCCATCTTTGATGGTCCTGGTGAAATTCCAGCTATAATTTGAGATTTTAAGGAAATTGCACTTGTAACTTTTCCTCCGTTATTTATTATTATTTCTTTCAATTTATCTCTGCTTATATTTTCAAATGTTCCTGTAACAACAAAAGACATATTCTTAAGTGAAGTACCAGATTTATCATTTTCATTTTTATAAAAATTTAGTTTATGATTTTTCAATCTTTCAATAAGTCTAATATTTGATGATATACCAAAGTATTCTTTCAAACTCATAGCAATTTTTTCTCCAATTTCATCAACGCTCAAAATCTCATCATAACTGGCATATATTAGTTCGTCAATGGATTTGAAATGACTTGTTAACTTTTTTGATACCGTTTCGCCAACATATCTTATTCCTAAGCTGTAAAGGACTTTACTAAAGGGTTGCTTTTTAGAATCATTTATGGCATTAATAAGATTTTCAGCTGACTTTTGCGCCATTCTATCTAAATCTACCAATTGACTAAGTTCAATATTATATATATCATCAAAGTTTTTAATAATATTTTTATCTAATAATCTTTCAATAGTTTCTGAACCAAAACCATCAATATTCATTGCTTTCCTTGATATGAAGTGTTTAAACTTTCCAACAATCTGGGGATGACAATTTGAGCTATTAATACAGTAATGTTGTGCTTCATCATTATTCTTTTTTAAATTACTATTACAATAAGGACATTCTTGGATAAACTTTACCTTTTTTTGTGAAATATCTCTAGACTTTTTGTCGACAGAAACAATTTTGGGTATAATTTCACCACCCTTTTCAACAAAAACTTTATCATCATAATATAAATCAAGTTTTTCTATCTGCTCTTCATTGTGTAGTGAAGCTCTCTTTACAATTGTTCCATTTAATAACACAGGTTTCAAATTAGCTACTGGTGTTATTGCTCCTGTACGACCTACTTGATATGTTATATCGATTAATTTTGTTCTTACTTGTTCGGTTTGAAATTTAAAAGCAATAGCCCAACGAGGAAATTTTGAAGTAAATCCTAATTCATTTTGCATTTTTAAATTGTTTACCTTAATTACTATACCGTCAATTTCAAAATTAAGATCATTTCTATTTGTATCCCAAAAATCGATGTACTCAAAAACTTCATCTAAGTTTTTACAAAACTTGTTAGTCTTGGATATATTAAAACCTAACTCTTTGGCAATATTTAAAGATTCAGATTGAGATTTAAACGGACTGTCTTCTGAGATGATTTGAAAAAAATAACACTTTAATGGTCTTTTTCTTACCTCTTTACTACTAACTAGTTTAATACTTCCAGATGCAGTATTTCTTGGGTTCATATATGGCTCCTCTCCATTTTTTAATCTCAGTTTATTTAAGTGCTCAAAATCAGTTTTTTCAATCACGACTTCTCCTCTAATATCAAAATCATAATCAATTTTTTTTAATGTCTTTAATGGTATTGTATTTATGGTTCTTATGTTTTTGGTAACATCATCACCTTTCTGTCCATCACCTCTTGTTAACCCTCTTACAAGATTGCCATTTTGATAACTCAATGAAATTGAAACACCATCAAGTTTTAATTCACACGAAAAAGATATATTTTCAGTTTTTAAAATTTTGACAATACGTTCTTTCCATTTTAACAATTCTTCTTTTGAATAAGAATTTTCCAATGAGTACATTGGATAATTATGTTGAATACTAATAAAATCGTTATTTAGTGAGCTTCCCACCCTTTGTGTTGGAGAATTTGAATCTTGAAATTCTGGATGAGCTTTTTCCAGTTCTTCAAGTTCTTTCAGCATTTGATCGAATTGAAAATCAGAGATCTCTGGATTATCCAACATATAATACAGGTGGTTATGTCTGTGCAATGACTTTCTGAGTTCTAATATTTTATTTTCTACATTCATTTTTGAGCTGAAATCATTCTTTTTTTACCAAACAAATCATCTTTAATTATAATTCTTTTAAAGTTATTAATCTTTAGCATATTCTCTAAAACATTTATTCTAGATGAATGAGATTCAAAATATAAGACCCCATTTTTGTTTAGTAATCTCTCCGATTTTTCTATAATTTTTTTATAAAAAATCATATTATCATCATGATCAACAAAAATTGCATCATGTGGTTCATAATCCTTCACTCTGGAATTGATCTTATTTTTTTCACAGTAATCAACATAAGGTGGGTTTGAAACTATAATATCAAAACTAGGTGATGAAATATTATTCTTAAGAATATCTACTTTTTTAAAATCAATATTAACATTATTAGTTTTCGCATTTTTTTTGGCTACTTTCAAGGCCTCTTTAGAGATATCCCATGCCTCAACTTCACAATCATCAATAAACTTTTTTAATATTATTGCTATAAAGCCTGATCCTGTTCCAATATCTAGTATACGACAATTTTTATTTGCGGATGATATTACCCAGTTACATAATTCTTCTGTTTCAGGCCTAGGTATTAATACATTTTTATTTAAATAAAATTTTAATTTTTTATGAACCACTTCGCCAATAACATATTGAATTGGCATATTTTTTTTTAACAATTTTATTTTGCTAAAAAATTTTTTAATCTTCGATTTATTTAATTGCTTTTGAGAATTTTGAATATATGCAATTTTAGATATTTCTAGATAGTAGTTTATAAAAATAAAAAAAAGAGAATCTAATTCCCTAAGGGAATATAAATCTTTTAACTCATCATGAAAATATTTTTTGAAAGTCTTTAAGTTCATAGTTCTAGTATCATCCAAACAGGACATGAACTGTGACCAGTATCTCCAAGTGGATGGTCAATATAAATGAATCCATTTTTTTGGTATAGTCTCTGTGCATCTTTCATATTATACATAGTTTCTATGTAACAAAGATCATAATCCTTTTTCTTTGCAAAATAAAGACACTTCTTTATGAGTTTTGACCCTATACCTAGGCCTCTAATTTTTGGTAGAAAATACATTTTTTGAAGTTCACAAATATTTTTATTTGAACCCTTTAGTTTAGAAATTCCAGCTCCACCACAAACTTGATTATCTGCTGTAACAACGTAATAAACAGAATTTTCAGTTTTATAAGCATCAGACATACTATCTAGTTCCTCATCTTGTAGTGCAGTACCATGATCTGGAACCCCAAACTCAGTCATGACACTGACCAACACTTGTTTTATTTTGTCATTATCTTTGTCTTTAATTTCTCTAATTTCAATTTTCATTTTACTAAATTAGAACTTGTTATAAAAGTAATACAAAGACTTGCATGAACCATGAATATCTAATGCAAAGATGCATTAATTTGGGCGAAAAAGCCCTAGGTAAAACATATCCTAATCCCAATGTTGGTTGTTTACTATTTTACGATGGAAAAATAATATCAGAGGGGTATACTAGTCAGGCCGGACAAAACCATGCTGAAGTTAATGTAATAAATAAAATTAATGATAGTGATATCTTAAGAAAATCAACACTTTATGTTACATTAGAACCATGCTCACACTATGGAAAAACACCCCCTTGCTGTAATGCAATTTTTAACAAGAATATTAAAAGAGTTGTAGTAGGTTGTAAAGACCCCAATGAGCTTGTTAATGGCGGTGGTATTAAATATTTGAACAACAAAGGTGTAAAAGTAAAAGTTGGTGTATTAGAAAATGAGTGTAGAGAACTTCATAGAAGATTTTTTACATACCAAAATAAAAAAAGACCTTACATAATTTTAAAGTGGGCTGAATCCTCTGATGGATTTATAAGTCCATTGAAAAATAATACAGGAAGGCCGTTTTGGATATCAAATAAATACACAAGACAAATTGTACACAAATGGAGAAGTCAAGAAAATGCAATCATAGTTGGAAGTAAAACCTACATAACGGATAATCCAATTTTAGATTCAAGGAATTGGAACAACAACAACCCCCAAAGATTCATTATTGCAGGAAATAATAAAATCCAGAGCAAAAGATTTGATATAATCAGACACGATAAAACTTTATCAGTTGATAACATTAATCAAATTCTTTTTGAAAAAAATATTCAATCAATTTTAGTGGAGGGTGGAAAAAAAACACTGGAAACATTTATAAAAAGTGGATGTTGGGATGAGGCTAGAATAATTAAAAATGAAAAAAAAATATGTAACGGAATTAGGTCTCCAATTTTAAATTCAAAAATCAATAATGTACTTAAGGTTGATGATGATTTAATTCAAACATATTTCAACCAATAACAGCCTCAATTATTTTTTTGGGACATCTAATTGCCTTATTAGTTAACTTGCTTAAAAAAACCAATTTCGTATAGGCCTCATTTATTAATAGTTTGTTTTTAAATATTTTATATTTGAATTCAATCGAGTAAGATGGGATTTTAATTAATGTTGTCTCTAAAATCAATTTATCATCGAAAAAAGCTGGTTTTCTGAAAGTTATATTACTTCTAATTACAGGCAAAATAATATTATTTTCCTCTAACTTTTTATAAGAAAACCCAATATTCTTTAACCATTCTAACCGGCCAATCTCATAGTACTTAAGATAATTACTGTGGTGTACAAATGACATAGAATCAGTTTCAGAATATCTTGCCGTAATAGTTGTCTTAAAAGTTTTATTTTGATTAAAATTCACCCAATTTTTGTTTGTCTATAATATCAAAAAAACTTTTTTAAAATTCAATACTAAAATGATTTTTTTTTTAAAAAAAAAAGTACATATTTGTTTGACTAATTAACAATTGAGTCATCACTGCGGCACAATTGTATATTAATAATATTTTAAAAACTAAATTAATAATGAGCATAGAATCTGTGTGGAAAAATTGTCTTGAATTTATAAAAGATAACATACAGGATCAAGCTTATAAAACTTGGTTTGAACCAATTCAACCAGTAAAACTTGAGGATAATGTTCTCAGTGTTCAAGTACCAAGTAAATTTTTCTACGAGTGGTTGGAAGAACACTATGTTAAACTTCTTAAAATTGCTTTAACAAAAGAATTAGGAAAAGATGCCAAGCTAGTTTATATAATTAAAATGGAAAATACTTTTGGCTCAATAAAATCTTTCACAGAAAAAATTCCAAGTGAATATAAACCTAAAATGCAGTCCCAAAAAATAGAAAGCTCATCTGCTTATTTCAAAACAGAGCTTCGAAATCCTTTTGTTATTCCCGGTATTAAAAATTTAAAAATTGATTCTCAGTTAAATCCAAACTATAACTTTAATAATTTTTTAGAAGGGGATTCAAATAGATTGGCAAGATCAGCAGGCTATGCTGTTTCCAATAGACCAGGTGGCACATCTTTCAATCCACTATTAATCTTTGGTGGTGTTGGTCTTGGCAAAACACACCTTGCCAATGCCATTGGTGTTAACATAAAGCAAAAGTTCCCTGATAAAACAGTGTTGTATATTTCAGCTGAAAAATTTACCCAGCAATATATTGAGTCAGTGAAGAAAAATAATAGAAATGATTTTATTCACTTTTATCAATTAATTGATGTTTTAATAATTGATGATGTTCAGTTCTTCTCTGGAAAGTCTGGAACGCAGGATGTTTTTTTCCACATTTTTAATCACCTACATCAAAATGGAAAGCAACTAGTTTTAACTTCTGACAAAGCACCTGTTGATATGCAAGAAATTGAACAAAGACTTTTGTCTAGATTTAAGTGGGGTTTATCTGCTGAACTACAGACTCCAGATTATGAAACCAGAGTCTCAATAATAAAGAATAAATTGAATCGTGATGGGGTTGAAATGGACGATGAAATCATTTTTTATGTCGCTAAATATATAAAAACAAATGTCAGAGAACTAGAGGGAGCTATAATTTCACTTATGGCTCAATCCTCATTCAACAGAAAAAGTATAACAATTGAGCTAGCTAAGATTATCGTCGAAAAGTTTGTTAAGAATAGCAAAAAAGAAATATCCATTGATCATATTCAAAAAGTGGTTTCAGACTACTTCCAAATGGATGTTTCTACTCTTCAATCAAAAACAAGAAAAAGACATATTGTACAAGCAAGACAACTTGCAATGTTTTTTTCAAAGAAATTTACTAAAGCATCTCTTGCTAGCATTGGAACTAAAATAGGCCACAGAGACCATGCAACAGTTTTACATGCTTGTAAAACTGTGGACAACCTCGCATTCACTGATAAACAGTTCAGGAAATATGTTGAGGATCTTAATAAGAAGTTTGCTGATTAGTTTTTGCTAGGTTTTCTAACTGCAGGAATATTTTCCAAAGAATAGTTTTTGAAAATTTTCATGTAATCTGATATTGACGTACCGTTGGCATCTTCTTTATCTAGATTTCGATCACAGTGACTTCTTAAAAACTTTTTTACATTTCCTGGTCCTGATAAATGTGCAGCAGCAATAATTCCAGACTCACTTACATAAATACCGTTTAAATATCTGTTTGAATACCATGAAATTTCTCTTCTTAAAATCCACTTATTCCTCATAACATTCATTAGAAAGACTTTTTCTTGAAGCGCTGGATTATTTTTGAATTCGTTTATGTTGCTCACGCCGTAAATTTTTAAAGTACCTTTTCCAAATTGATATTTTCCTAAATATCCAAATCTATTTACTTTATTGTAGTTCGATCCAGATTCAAAAAAACCTAGAAAGTTTTTAAAACCCACGAAATCATTGATTGTAAAAGGAATTGGAATTAAAATTTTAGATTCAACATCAAGCTCTACAGAATATTTGACATTAAGATTAGGGCTTGGGAGGTCAGTACTGTTAAAAAAAGAAACAGCTAAAAGAAAAAATAAACTAATTTTTAACTTATAAAACATTAGTTGGATGCAAACAATTTATTTTGCAAATCCAACACAAACATAACAATTTTTATAATTATCTGATAACCAGAATTTTATCTTCTAATGTTTCTTTCTCTTAACCACTTTGTGTATTGTCTTTTTTTCTTGTTGTGTTCAGACAATGTTTTAGAAAATAAATGGTAACCTGGATTTGAAACATCAGCAACAAAAAATAAAAAGGAATTTTTAGAATAATTTATAACAGATTCAATGGATGAAATATCTGGTGTTACTATTGGACCCGGCGGAAGTCCTTTGTAATAATATGTATTATACTTTGATTTTATCCTCAAATCTTTGTAGAGAACTCTTCTTATTACTTTATCAAATCCTTGTTTTTGTTTAATAGAATAAACAACTGTTGGATCAGCTTGTAATTTCATTTTTTTTCTTAATCTATTTAGGTATACACCTGATATAGTGGGTCTCTCGTCAACTTTAGGTGTCTCCTTCTGAACTATAGAAGCTAAAACCATTACTTCAATGGGATTTAGATTAATTTTTTTTATTTTTTCAATTCTATTATCATTCCAAAAATTATCAAATTCTTTTAAAATTCTATCTCTAAAACCTACAGCATCTGTATTCCAAAAAAACTCATAAGTGTTGGGTATAAATAATCCAAAAACTGAGTCTTCATCAAGGTTTAAATCATTTAAAAAAATTTTATCCTTAAACGCCATAACTATGCTGGCGCTATCAGCCTCAATTTTCTTTGAAATTACACCTGCTAAATTATTTAATGTTTCGATATTATTGAATGTTACTTTTAACGGAATATTATTGGATCTAAGCGAGTTTATGATTTTATTATTACTGTCATCCTTATTTATTTTAAACCGACCGGCTCTAATATTTAGAAAATAGTCTTTTTTGATTGCAGCTTTTTCAAATGTATCCATATTAAGCAAGTAATTAGATAGGGTATCAAGTAGCTGGACCTTTGATGCATTTGTAGGGATCTTCAAGAAAATACTATCAGTTGAAAAATTGGTGTTTTTCATAAAATAGGTCTTATAAGATTCAAAGACAAAGATTATTGCTGAGCAGCAAATAAGAATTATTATTAGATATTTAATTTTTTTCATAATTCGTCTCTCCAGAGAAAACTTTTTTTACATTTCCTGATAAGTAAATATCATAAAATTTATTGTTATCATTCTTGAATTCTACAAATAAGTCACCGCCCATAGCTTTAACCAAAATCTTTTTTAAATCTTTTTTTGATACAATACTTAGTGATATTGCGGCAGCTACAGCACCTGTTCCACATGACAATGTTTCATCCTCAACTCCTCTTTCATAGGTTCTTAATTGGATGGTACTTTGATTTGTTATTGACATAAAATTCACATTTATACCATTTGATTTAAAAGGGGCTAATTTTTGAATTTTTCTTGATATTTTAAAAACATCCATTTCTGAAATATCATTGAAAATCTTTACCAGATGTGGTGACCCTGTATTAATAAAAACATCGTCTTCAATAAATTTAAATTCTTCAATATTTTGCAAAGATATTGATACGAAGTCATTTGAAACTTCACCAAAATGTAATCCATCATATGCCAAAAAACTAGATTTTTTTTCAGAAATACCATTTTTCCATGCGTAATGCAATGCACACCTTCCACCATTGCCACACATTGTACTAATTTTTCCATCTGAATTATAATAAATCATTTCAAAAGATGCTTTTTTACTTTTATTAATTAATATTAACCCATCTGCTCCTATACCAAAATTTCTGTCACAAAGATTTTTTATTGTTTTACTGGATATTTTTGGAAAGGTATTTGATAAATTATTAATAATTATAAAATCATTACCACAGCCATGATATTTGTCAAAAAAAATTTTCATAAATGGATATGTAAATATAGTTTATCATGTTAAAAAGAAGTTAAAAATTAAAAAAGAAAAGTTTAAAAAATTAATTTTATAAAAAAATAAATATGAAGAATCTAAGGCTTTTGTATAACATAATTCTTCCGATATCACTTATCGGCTTAGTCATTTTTATTTTCATTGAAAAGAAAAATGAAAAAGAGGTTGAATCCAGCATCCTTAATACAGTTTTAAATTCTGAAACTGTTTCAAATCAAGCGCCACAAAGTAGAAATTTTATTGTTAGAAATCCCGACTTTACCGTAGCTGCTGAAAAAACTATAAATAGTGTTGTTCATGTAAAAAATACTGCAAAAGCAAAAAACTCAAATAGCATAATTGATTTCTTTTACGGAAATTCAAATGATAGAACCACAGTTGGTACTGGGTCTGGTGTTATAGTTTCAAGTGATGGTTTCATAATTACTAACAATCATGTGATTGAAAATGCTACTGAAATTGAAATTACCACCAATGATAATAGATCATATGATGCTGAGCTAATCGGAACTGATAAGAACTCCGACATAGCTGTATTAAAAATCAATAGTGAATCAAAATTCCCATACATAAGATTTGCTGATTCAGACCAAACTAAAATTGGGGAGTGGGTTTTGGCAGTTGGTAATCCATTTAATTTGACATCAACAGTTACAGCAGGTATTATAAGCGCAAAGTCAAGAGATCTTAATGATTATGATTCCAAAAACCAATCTTTTATTCAAACTGATGCAGCTGTAAATAGTGGAAATAGCGGAGGAGCCTTAGTTAATATAAACGGTGATTTAATAGGTATTAATACTGCAATTCAAAGTACTAATGCTGGATTTATAGGTTATTCATTTGCCGTTCCTAGCAATATAGCAAGAAAAATATATGAAGATATATTAGAGTTTGGAGATGTACAAAAAGGACTTTTGGGTGTTACCGGTCAAAGTTTAAATGCTCAAAATTCAAATGAGTTAGGTATTGATATAACTGAAGGATTTTACATAAACGATACAGATCCTAACATGGGAGCTCATTTAGCAGGTATTAGAAAAGGTGACATAATCCAGCAGATTGATAACGTAAGAATAAATAAGTTTGCTGATCTTTCTGGATATTTAAATTCAAAAAGACCAGGTGACAAGTTAAATGTGAAAATTTTTAGAGAAAATAAGTCTTTAAATGTTGCTGTTAAACTTAAAAGGAGTACATATGTTCAATTTTATGGTATGCAACTTAAAGATGCCAGCGAAAGCGAGCTTGCTGAACTGAATGCTGAAAACGGTGTAAAAGTTGTTATCAACAGAAATGGAACATTGTTTAGGATGGGCATTAGACAAGGTTATTTATTATCAGAAATTAACAATAACAAAATATCAAGCACAAACGACCTAAAATCTTTTGATGGAGAAAATATTTTCCAGATTACCTTTATTGATTTAAATGGTGAAAAAGAAAAACTTGTTTTTGATTAATTTTAATGAAAGTCATTGATGTAATTAGTGCTACGCCAGAGCTTTTAAAAAGTCCTTTTTCCGGCTCAATCATGAAAAGGGCTATTGACCGAGAGATTGTAAATATCAATTTCCATGATTTAAAAGATTACTCAAAAAACAAAAAAAAACAAATTGACGATTATCAATATGGTGGAGGCTCAGGAATGGTACTAATGATTGAGCCAATAGATAATTGTATTTCACATCTAAAAAAGTCAAATAATTATGATGAAATTATTTTCATGACTCCCGACGCTAAAAAATTAACTCAAAAAATATCAAATCAATTATCAATAAAGGGAAATTTAATAATATTATGTGGTCATTACAAAGGAGTCGATCAAAGAGTCAGGGATAATTTAATAACTATGGAACTTTCAATAGGTGATTACGTTCTTTCAGGTGGCGAACTTCCCGCTGCAGTTTTATGCGATTCAATAATAAGGTTAATTCCAGGAGTTTTAAATGACGAAACTTCTGCACTTGAAGATTCATTTCAAGATGGTATAATAGCGCCTCCAGTGTATACAAGACCCTCAACTTATAAAGATTTAAATGTTCCTGATGTGCTACTTTCTGGAAATATTGAAAAAATTAGCAACTGGAGGGAGAAAAAATCCGAGGAGAAGACAAAGATTATAAAGCCTTAATTAGTTGCCGAATAATTTTTTTTTAATTATAAAATATGTAAGTTTGCGAGCTCTTGATTAACCTCTGGCATTGATGTATGTTGGTCATTCTAAAATAAAAAAAATGAAGTCTTTACTAAAATACGTTCAAGACGAATTCATAACCCAAAATGAATATCCAGAATTTAAATCTGGTGACACAATAACTGTTTATTACGAAATTAAAGAAGGTGAAAAGTCTAGGACTCAGTTTTTCAAGGGTGTTGTGATTCAAATTAAAGGAACTGGAAAAACAAAAACATTTACCATCAGAAAAATGTCAGGCACTGTTGGCATTGAAAGAATTTTTCCTTTTAATCTTCCAACAATAAAAAAAATTGAAGTTAATAAAAAAGGTAAAGTAAAAAGATCCAGAATTTATTACTTCAAAGAGCTTAGAGGTAAAAAGGCCAGAATTAAAGAAGTTAAAAAATAATTCTAATGTCTAAAATAAAAGTCCAAAACCCTGTTGTTGAACTCGACGGAGATGAAATGACTAGGATTATATGGGACTATATCAAACAAAAATTAATACTGCCCTATATAGAGCTGGATATAAAGTATTTTGATCTTGGCATAAAAAACAGAGATTTTACCGATGATCAGGTTACGGTTGATGCTGCTAATGCCATAAAAAAATATAATGTTGGGATAAAGTGTGCAACAATAACTCCCGATGAACAAAGGGTTAAAGAGTATACATTAAAGAAGATGTGGAAATCGCCCAATGGAACAATAAGGAATATCATCGGTGGTACTGTTTTTCGTGAACCAATTATCATGAAAAATATTCCTAGATATGTTCAAGGCTGGGTAAAACCAATATGTATTGGTAGACATGCGTTTGGCGATCAGTATAGAGCAACAGATTTTGTAACACATGGAAAAGGAAAGCTTACCATGACATTTACACCTGAAAATGGCGACGATAAAAAGACATGGGAAATATATAATTTTCAAGAAGATGGTATTGCCATGGGTATGTACAATATTGAATCATCTATATATGGTTTTGCCAGATCATGTATGAATAGAGCAGTTTCAAAGCAATGGCCACTCTACCTTTCAACTAAAAATACAATCTTAAAAGCTTATGATGGGAGATTCAAGGATATATTTCATGAAGTTTATGAAAATGAGTTTAAAGAAAAATTTGATGAGCTTGGAATTACTTACGAACACCGACTTATAGATGATATGGTTGCAGCTGCGATGAAATGGGAAGGTGGTTTTGTTTGGGCATGTAAAAATTATGATGGGGATGTTCAATCTGATACTGTAGCTCAAGGCTTTGGATCTTTAGGTTTGATGACATCAACTTTATTAACACCTGATGGTAAAACCATGGAAGCTGAAGCTGCACATGGAACCGTTACAAGGCATTACAGATTGCACCAAAAAGGCAAAGAAACCTCAACAAACCCAATAGCTTCAATATTTGCCTGGACCAGAGGCCTCATACATAGAGCTGAATTAGATTCAAATGATAAACTTTTAATTTTTTGTAATTTACTTGAAAAAGTCTGTATTGAAACTGTGGAATCAGGAAAGATGACTAAAGACTTAGCATTATTGATTCATGGAAGTAATTTAAAAAGACAGCACTATTTAAATACACAAGAATTTTTAGATGCTATCAAAACCAATCTTGATTCTAAAGTATCATAAAAATTAAAGCTGAATAATTAGTTTATTTTTGATTACTTTGCTCTTGTGAAAAAACTTATTTCTCTACTTTTTATTCTGAATTTTTTTTTAATTCAATCCCAACAAGAGTTTACCATTAACGGTTATGTACTTGATAGTCAAAGTAATGAACTGGTCATTGGTTCCAGTGTGATAATAGAGGAACTGCAAGTTGGAACTGTAACTAATAGTTATGGTTTTTTTTCTATTACCTTGGATGAGGGTGAATATACCTTAAAAGTACAGAGCCTTGGTTACAAAGAATTTACTGAAAATATAAAGCTAGACAAAAACCTCTCAATTAACGTATATGTCCAAGAGCAAATAGAATCATTAGATGAAGTAGTGGTTACAGATAATAGCGAAGAAGTTGATATTGAACTGCCTGTATTAAGTCTAAATATTTTGTCAGGTAAAACCATTCGACAAACACCTGTTGTTTTTGGTGAATCCGATATACTTAAAACAATCCAACTACTGCCCGGTGTCTCCAGTGCTGGTGAAGGCGCCTCTGGATTCAATGTGCGTGGTGGAAGTGCTGACCAAAACCTGATATTATTTGATGAGGCAATTATATACAATTCTTCTCACCTATTTGGCTTATTTTCAGTTTTTAATTCTGATGCCATAAAAGAGGTAAAATTATTCAAAGGCGGTATTCCATCGTCATATGGTGGAAGATTATCCTCAGTTTTGGATGTTTATCAAAAGGATGGTAATAATCAGAAATTTTCTTTTAATGGAGGAATCGGAGCTATCTCAAGCAGATTTTTAGCTGAAGGACCAATACAAAAAAATAAGAGCTCTTTTCTAGTTGCTTCCAGAGGAACTTATGCACATCTATTTCTCAAACTCACTGATATTGAAAATATTGCATATTTCTATGACTTGAATACTAAATCAAATTTTGTAATTGATAAAAAAAATAAAATATTTCTGTCGGGTTATTTTGGAAGAGATTTATTTAAACTTGATGGTACTTTCTCGAACACTTATGGTAACAGCACCTTAAATCTAAGATGGAACCACTTAATAAATGATAAGACATTCACAAATACATCTTTAATTTTTAGTAATTATTATTATGGTCTTGAATTAGATTTTGTTGGTTTTGATTGGAAATCAGGAATAAAAAATTTCAATTTAAAATTTGATTTAAAAAACTATTTTTCAAACAAGTTTCAATTCAATTATGGTTTAAATTTTATATACTTCGACTTTAATCCTGGTTCAATTGGACCTCTTACAGATGAATCTGGAATCAATTTTTCTCAGCTTAATAAAAAGTTTGCAATGGAAAATTCAGCGTATTTCGATGTAATTCACAAATTAAGTAATAGATTATCTATGAGATATGGATTTAGAATTAACCAATTTCTCAGACTAAGACAAAGTGGACTCCAAAAATATCTAAATAATAATCCTTTGATTTATGATAATGTTTTAAATATTTATGATCCTGCAACTCCACTAGCTGAAAATTTTGATAATAACTCATCTGTTTTTAGCACATACAGCAACATTGAGCCTAGATTAAATATCTCTTATAATTTTAAAAATCAAAGTATTAAGGCTAGCTATAACAGGCTAAATCAATACCTGCACTTAATTTCGAATACAAGTTCTCCTACTCCACTAGATATTTGGGTGCCAAGTGGACCTTATATCAAACCACAAAAATTAGATCAATTTGCACTTGGTTATTATACCAAATTGAAAGGAATCAAATTTGAGTCTGAGGTTTTCTATAAAAAAATTAAAAATAGATTGGATTATATTGATGGAGCTGATTTAGTTGCAAATGATAATATTGAGACAGTTATATTACCAGGAATTTCAAGAGCATATGGGATGGAACTGCTACTAAGAAAAAATTTGGGTAGACATAAATATTGGATTGCTTATACTTTATCAAAATCAGAGCAAAAAACAAGTGGAAGAAATAGTAATGAAAATGGAATTAATATGTCAAAATGGTATAATACGCCCTATGATAAAACACATGATTTTAGTATTAATACGGAGTATAACTTAAATAAAAAACTTAAAATAGTTGGTAATTTTATTTTTCAAACAGGTCAGCCAACAAATTATCCTAATTCACAATATAATTATATGAATTTAAATGTTCCAAATTATGGTGAAAGAAATTCAAACAGACTACCAAATTATCACAGACTTGATGTAAATCTTACACTAACTCCATATAAGAAAGATAAAAAAGTTGAAAGCTCATGGGTTTTCGGAATTTATAATTTATATAATAGGGATAATGCATCATCAATTATTTTTAGAAGGAATAACGAAACACTCAAAAATGAGGCAGTACAAATATCAATTTTTGGCATAGTTCCCTCAGTAACCTATAATTTTAAATTTTAATGAAAAAAATATTTTTATTTATATCAATTATTTTATTTTTTGGATGCGAAAAGGTTATTGATTTAGATCTCAATTTTTCAAATGAAAATTATGTAATTGATGCAAAAATCAATAAGCATGTAAACTCAAACTCAGGATTTTCAAAAGTTCTAATAACAAAATCAAGACCTTATTTTAATGATAATATAACTTACATTAATGATGCAAATGTCAGGATATTAGAATTGAAAACAAACAAGGAATATATTCTGAACTTTATTGAAGATGGTGTTTATGAGATTGATATTCCATATATAAATGAGCAAAGTGGCTACCAGCTCATCGTGGAACACAAAAAAAACAAATTTTCATCAATAGAAAATTTAACAAAATCAAGTCTTATCGATAATGTTACACAAGGTGATAGAAATACCTTAAGCGATGATGATATTGAAATTGTTACAACGTTTACAGATCTTATTCAGAATGATAATTATTTTCTGTTCGAATTTGGTGACAAGGGTAATATACAAGTTGCTAGAGACCTTTACATCAACGGAAACAGCTTTACATTTTCATATTTTATTAATAAAGATCAGATACCTGAGTCAAAAAAACTTAAAGTTAAAATGGAAGGTATAAATTATAATTATTTTAAATATATGCTTCAAATTCTCATACAAACAAACACCCAAAATGGCCCATTCTCAACACCTCCAGCATCAATCAAAGGGAACATTAATAACGTTAATAATGATGATGATATTGTTTTTGGTTACTTCAAGGTCTGCGAATATGATGAGTATGTCCTTGAAGAAATTATAATTGACTAATTTTAAATGAAATGAATTTCAAAAAAATCACGGAAACAGATTCAAATTATAATGATCTTGAAAAGAAATCCACCGGAGAATTAGTAAATATCATTAATTCTGAGGATACTACAGTTGCATCATCTGTCAAAAAAGTTCTTCCTGATTTAATAAAATTAGTAGATAAAATTTATATCAATATGATCGATGGAGGGAGGCTATTTTACATTGGTGCTGGTACCAGTGGAAGGCTAGGTATTCTAGACGCATCAGAATGTCCCCCCACATTTGGTGTTTCAGATGAATTAGTTGTTGGTATTATTGCTGGTGGTGATAAAGCAATCAGAAAGTCTCAGGAATTTGCAGAAGATGATACTGAGCAAGGATGGATAGATCTTGTAAAGTATAATATTAATTCTAAAGACAGTGTCATAGGAATTGCAGCATCAGGTACAACTCCATACGTGGTTGGTGCAATTAATAAATGTGCTAAAGAAGGTATATTGACAGGATGTATTACATGTAATTTTAATAGCCCTTTGGCCCAGGTGTCTAACTATCCGATTGAAGTTATTGTTGGTCCAGAGGTTGTTACAGGAAGTTCCAGAATGAAAGCAGGAACAGCTCAAAAACTTATTTTAAACACTATTTCAACAACTCTCATGATTAAATTAGGTAGGATTAGAGATAATAAAATGATAGATATGCAGTTATCTAACAATAAATTAATTAATAGAGCTGAAAGAATTTTAATGAACGAGCTAAATATTGATAATGATAAAGCAAAAAGTTTATTAAAGAAGAACAAAAGTGTTCGTAAATCTATTGAGAATAATAAATAACCTTTTGAAAGAATTAAACTACTATAAAAGAGCTTGGCCAATAAAAGTTGAAAAAGAAATACATGCCAACATTAAGGATTTATGGGAGATTATATCCAGAGATGGCAACTTAAACTATGTTCACCCATTTTGTAAAGAAAATTATAGTATTTCTTGGGATGGAATAAATTCTATTGATGTTCTTGAATATCTCAACGGATTAAAATTTATAAGAGAGTTTATGACATGGGAACCTGAAATTGGTTACAGTCTGTTGATAGGTACGAAAAATGGAAAAAAATCATATGTTGTTTGGGAAATAAGCTCAAAAAATTATAAAAATTATTTAAGTATAACAGTCTATCCTCATTTTATGAGTAAATACCCAAAAATCATCTCCTACTTTCCACATAAAATAATATTAGAACCACACTTAAAAAAATACCTTCAAAGTGTGATAGGAGGGATAAATTATTACCTAAAAAACAGGAAAAGTGTTCCAAGAAATTACTTTGGACAACATGAATGGTTTTCAGAAAAATAATTACTTCTTTTTGAGGGTATCGTACATTACAGGTGTTGCAACAAAGACAGAAGAGTAAGTTCCAATCAATACACCAACAATAAGCGCAAACATAAACCCTCGAATAGACTCACCACCAAAAATAAATATTGATACTAGTACAACTAAAGTCGTAAAGGAGGTATTAAGAGTTCTGCTTAAAGTACTATTTAATGCACCATCAACAACTCTTGGTAATTCCCAAGATGTATTTATATTTCTATATTCTCTAATTCTATCAAAAACAACAACTGTATCATTTAAGGAATAACCTATTACGGTTAGAACAGCAGCGATAAATGCTTGATTTATTTCCATATTGAAAGGCATGAATGCATACGTCAATGAAAATATACCCAAAACAACTAAAACATCATGAAATACCGCAGATACTGCACCCAACGAAAACTGCCAGTTTTTAAATCTTAGAAGAATGTAAAGAAAAACTAAAATTAAGGAGCCAAACACAGCAAAAAATGAGTTCTTTTTTATATCGTCAGCAATGGTTGGGCCAACTTTTATTGATGACATTATACCAACTTGTTTGTTTTCATCGCCATTGACAAAATCATCAATTGTTAGGTTATTAGGCATAAACTGTGAAAGATCAGTATATAATATGTTATTTATTTCATCATCAATATCAGAGGAGTCAATATCAACTTTATAATTTGTTGTGATTTTTAATTGATTATCTGATCCAAAAGTTTTTACCTCAGCATTACCAAGTACCTTAATCAAATTTGATTGTACCTTTTCTTGAGAAACTGGTTGTTCAAATCTAACAACATATGATCTTCCTCCAACAAAATCTACCCCTTGATTAAGTCCATTTAAAAACAGTGATGATAAACCTATGATGATAAAGGTGCCTGAAACAACATATGAAATTCTTCTTTTTATTAGGAAGGAGATACTTATATTACTCAGCCAGTTTTTTGTTAACATAGTTGAGAAATTTAGTGTTTTTGATTTTGAGATATGATTCTCAACTAACATTCTGGTAATGAAAATAGCAGTAAACAGAGAAGTCATTATTCCAATAAGTAAAGTAGTAGCAAATCCTTTTATAGGACCTGTTCCGAAAACAAAAAGCACTAAGGCCGTAACACCAGTAGTTATATTTGCATCTAAAATAGATGAGAGTGCATTACTAAAACCATCAGATACAGCTTGCTTCAAACCTTTTTCTCTTCTTAACTCTTCCCTGACCCTTTCAAAAATTAGGACATTAGCATCAACTGACATACCAATTGTCAAAACAATACCTGCAATACCAGGTAAGGTAAGAACAGCTCCCAGTCCAGATAAAAATCCAAAAATCAAAACAATATTTAAAACTAAAGCTACATCTGCAAATAGTCCAGCTCTTCCATAATAAAAATACATCCATATCAAAACAAGAACTAAAGCAATTAAAAATGAGTTTATACCCTTCTCAATTGATTCTTTTCCTAAAGATGGTCCTACTATTTCTGATTGAATAATGTCAGCTGATGCTGGCAACTTACCAGCTCTCAATACATTTGCCAGGTCAATAGCATCGTTTAGTGAAAAATCACCAGTTATTTCTGATCTTCCACCTGAGATTGGACCGCTAGTTACACCTGGAGCTGAGTAAACTGTTTCATCTAAAACAATGGCTATGTTGTATGAATTTTTATATGCGTCACCTGTCAAATCTTCCCAAAGCTTTGCACCCCTACCATTCATTTGCATATTTACAGCAGGATTTCCAACTTGATCATATCCTTGAGAAGCATCCACCACTACGCCTCCTCCTAAAGGTGGTACATTGTTTCTGTTGGCTTTTATAATATATAAATCCACAATTTTAGTTTCTGGATCTGGAATACCCCACAAAAACTTTGTGAACCTTTTGCTTGCAGGTAAAAGCTGTCTAACCTTTGGATTGTTAAGATATGAATCGACAGTCAGTAAGTCTTTTTCATATACCTGAGCCAAAACAGGACCACCTTGAAATCCAGCACTGATAATTAAATCTAGAAGAGGATTTTTATCGATACTTAAGGAATCTGATTTCACTTCAACATCGGCGAGCAAATCATCTATTTCACTAGAACTTTCGTCTTTATCAACAAGTTCTTCCTCCTCTTGAACTAAGTCTTTAACTACAACTGATGCTTGGTTAAGAAATGAAAAATAATCTATATTTTTTTCTGTAGTCCAAAACTCGAGCTGCGCTGTGCTTTGTAGTAGCTTTTTTACTCTTTCAACATCCTTAGCCCCCGGTAGTTCAACTAAGATTCTTCCTGAGTTTCCAAGTCTTTGAATATTTGGTTGAGTTACACCAAACTTATCAATTCTCTTACGTAAAACCTCAAATGCAGATGTAATGGACTCATCAATTTTTGTTCTTAAAATAGGTTTTACCTGATCATTTGACATTTGGAAGTTTATTTCATCACTCAAGGTTCTATTAGCAAAAATATCAGGTGAAGCTAATAAAGCTTCTTGATTCTCCTCAAATGCGATAAAAAACGATTCTAGATAAGTATCATTAGAGCTTTTCTGTAATTCGTCAGCTCTGTCCAAGGACAGATTAAATTGTGGATCATTTGAATTTTCAGCTAAACCTTTTAAAATATCTTTAACTGAGATCTGTAAAATAACATTAATTCCTCCCTTCAGATCGAGACCCTTATTTAATTCCTTCTCCTTTGCGTCTTTGTATGATGTAATTCCAAAAACTCTTATATCGGCTACAGAATCAAGATATGTCCTTTGAACTAGTTCTCTTTTAATGGTAAAATCTTTTTCATCTTCTGACACAGAGTTGATAGAATAATTTAGTGCATCGGTCTCTATTTTACTGACCACATAGGTGTATGAAATCTGTAAAATACTGATAAACGTAAATAGAATTGCTGTAAACTTAACTAGACCGTTCTTATGCATATTTTATTTTTAGGCAAGCAAATATATGATTTACAACTTCACTAAACAAAATTCTAGGATTTAATGTTATTAGGTGTGATTAATTAGTGTCAAATTCATTGATCTGACAGCATCAGCAGAGCTGCTTAACTTCTCCATTTCGTCTTTATTTAAATCTAATTGAACTATTTGCTCAACTCCATTTTTACCTATGGAACATGGTACTCCAATGCAAATATCATTTAAACCATAATGTCCATCCAAAAAAACAGAGCATGGAATAATATATTTTTTATCATTTAAGATTGAATCAACCAAATAAGCAATTGAGGATCCTGGAGCATACCAAGCTGATGTTCCTAGCAGTTTTGTTAATGTCGCACCTCCAATCATGGTGGATTTTACAACTTTCTCAGTTTCTTCAATTCCCAATAATTTTGAAAGAGGCTCTCCATTATATTTAGCCAAACGATGTAAAGGGATCATAGTTGTATCTCCATGACCTCCAATCACTATACCATCTATATTTTTTTGAGGTTTATTTATCGCTAATGAAATATAAGTTTTGAATCTGGAGCTATCTAAAGCACCTCCCATACCAATAACTCTTTTAGGATCTAAGCCGGTAGACTTTAGAGCAAGGTAAGTCATTGTATCCATAGGATTTGAGACCATAACTATTATTGGGTTAGATGTATGTGCAAGAATGTTTTTTGAAACATCTTTTACAATATTGGCATTTATTCCTATTAACTCTTCTCTTGTCATCCCAGGTTTTCTAGGGATACCTGATGTTATGACCACAACATCGCTGCCCTCAGTTAGCGAATAATCACCAGTTGTACCAGTTATAACTGAATTAAAACCTTTCGTAGAAGATGTTTGCATAAGATCAAGTGCTTTACCCTCTGCAAAACCCTCTTTAATATCCAATAAAACAATATCTTCTGCAATTTCTTTCGAGGCAATAACATCTGCCGCAGTAGCACCAACATTACCGGCACCAACAATAGTAACTTTCATATTTAATAATTAAGCATCAATATTTGCGTAAGTAGCATTTTCTTCTATAAACTCTCTTCTGGGAGGGACCTCATCCCCCATTAACATTGTAAAAACTCGATCTGCTTCAACTGGAGTATCAATTGTTACTTTTCTAAATGTCCTGGACTCAGGATTCATAGTAGTCTCCCAGAGCTGAATAGCATTCATTTCACCGAGTCCCTTATACCTTTGCACTGAACTGCCAGTTCCAAATTCATCTAATAATTTATCTCTTGCTTCATCAGACCATGCATATTCTTTTTTAGAAGCTTTTTTTACTAAATACAATGGTGGAGTTGCAATATAAACATGACCGTTTTCAATTAATTCTTTCATGTATCTAAAGAAAAATGTTAGAATAAGGGTTGAAATATGACTACCATCAACATCTGCATCACACATTATGACTATTTTATGATATCTTAATTTTTCGAGATTTAAAGCTTTACTATCTTCCTCAGTTCCAACTGTTACACCCAGTGCAGTGTAAATATTAATAATTTCTTGATTTTCAAATACCTTATGTTGCATAGCTTTTTCTACATTGAGAATTTTACCTCTCAATGGAAGAATTGCCTGAAAATTACGGTCTCTACCCTGCTTAGCTGTTCCACCTGCAGAATCACCCTCTACTAAAAAAATTTCACATAATGATGGATCTTGTTCTGAGCAATCAGATAACTTTCCAGGTAAACCACCACCACCCATTACTGTTTTCCTTTGTACCATTTCACGCGCTTTTCGAGCTGCATGTCTTGCTTGTGCAGCTAAAACAACTTTTTCAACAATTATTTTAGCTTCATTTGGGTGTTCTTCTAGGTAGTTTTGTAGCATTTCGGAGACTGCTTGTGAAACAGCGGATGAAACTTCCTTATTACCAAGCTTGGTTTTAGTTTGCCCTTCAAATTGTGGTTCAGCAACCTTGACTGAAATTATAGCTGTTAAACCTTCTCTAAAATCATCACCAGAAATTTCAAACTTAATTTTATCTAATAAACCTGAGGAATCAGCATATTTTTTTAAAGTAGATGTTAATCCTCTTCTAAAACCCGAAAGATGAGTTCCCCCTTCATGGGTATTAATATTATTCACGTATGAGTGAATATTTTCGTTGAAGGAAGAATTATAAACCATAGCTATCTCAACAGGAACATTATTTTTTTCGCCTTCAATGGAAATTACCTCAGGTATTAAGGGTTCTCTATTTTCATCAAGAAAAGAAATAAATTCCTTTAACCCATGTTCTGAATGAAAACTTTCAGATTTAAACTCTCCATCAACTTTTTTTCTTTTGTCTGTTAGAGAAATATTGATTCCTTTATTTAAAAAGGATAGTTCTCTCATTCGATTAGCTAATGTTTCATAATTGTATTTATCAACGTCTTTAAAGATTGATAGGTCAGGTCTAAATGTTACTAGTGTGCCAGTTTTATCTGTATTTCCGGTCTCTTTAACAGGGTAGAGCGTCTTCCCTCGTTCATACTCTTGTTGCCATACTTTACCGTCTCTAAAAACAACTGCGGTGAGGTGATCAGATAATGCATTAACGACAGAAACACCAACACCATGCAATCCCCCGGATACCTTGTAAGAATCTTTATCAAATTTACCACCAGCACCAATTTTAGTCATAACGACTTCAAGTGCAGAAACACCCTCCTTCTGATGAATACCAACAGGAATACCTCTACCATCATCTTCCACTGAAATTGAATCATCCTCATTAATAATTACTCCAATGTTATTGCAATGTCCTGCCATAGCCTCGTCAATTGAATTATCTACAACTTCATAGACTAAGTGATGTAGTCCTCTAACTCCAACATCTCCTATGTACATTGATGGGCGTTTTCTGACATGTTCCATGCCCTCTAGGGCTTGTATACTATCTGCAGAATAGTTTTGGTTTTTATCTGTTGCCATATCGTTTTTGGGATAGTTTTTTGTTCACTAGCAAATATACTCAAAAAATGGTCTAAAATTGGCTTTTTTACAGAGGTATATATGGTTAAGTTATTAACAATTTATACAAGAAAAGTTAATAAGAATCTTTATGAATATTTTGAATCGATCTGCCTGACGGATCATTTAAATTTTTGAATGATTTATCCCATTCTATTGCAATTGGTGTACTGCATGCAACAGAGGGCACAGAAGGTACTGTTTCTGCAGAAGTTTTTGATGGAAAGTGTTCTTCAAAAATAGATCTGTAATAATACTCTTCCTTGTTTTGGGGCGTTTGAAAAGGGAATCTTTTACTTGCACTTATAAAGTCACTATCAGAGACTTCTTTGTTAACCAAATCTTTAAGGCTATCAATCCAACTGTAGCCGACTCCATCACTAAATTGTTCTTTTTGTCTCCATGCAACTTCTTTAGGTAAATATTTCTCAAAAGACTTTCTTAAAACCCACTTTTCCATCCTTTCATTTGTTATCATCTTATCCTCTGGATTAATTCTCATTGCAACATCAATAAATTCTTTATCTAGGAATGGAACTCTACCCTCAATTCCCCATGCTGCAAGTGACTTATTAGCTCTCAAACAATCATACTGATATAGTTTGTCTATTTTACGAACAGTTTCTTTATGAAATTCTTTAGAATTTGGTGCTTTATGAAAATATAAATACCCTCCAAAAATTTCATCAGCACCTTCACCAGACAAAACCATCTTAATTCCCATTGACTTTATCACTCGAGCCATTAAATACATGGGGGTTGAAGCTCTAACTGTTGTTACATCATATGTTTCTATATGATAAATCACATCTCTGATTGCATCTAATCCTTCCTGAATTGTAAAATTTATTTCGTGGTGAATTGAACCAATTTTTTCAGCGACTAATTTTGCAGCTTCTAGATCAGGTGAACCCACCAATCCAACTGAAAAGGAATGTAATTGAGGATACCATGCCTCCTCAGCATCTTGAGTCTCAATTCTTTTTTTAGAAAACTTTTTGGCTAAGGCAGAAGTTATTGAAGAATCTAACCCCCCCGATAAAAGAACACCATAAGGCACATCACTCATCAACTGTCTGTAAACGGCCTCTTCAAGAGATTTTTTTAAATTTTCTATACTAGTTTTGTTATCACTTACATTATCATAACTCATCCAATCTCTTTTATACCATTTTTTGAGAAGACAATCCTTACTAGACATGAAGTGGCCCGGTGGGAAAACTTCAATTTTTTTACATCTCCCCTCTAGTGCTTTAAGCTCAGAGGAGACGAATAATGTACCTGCAGAGTCCCAGCCGATGTATAATGGAATTATTCCAATGTGATCTCGAGCGATAAGAAATTCCTTTTCAACCTTATCATAAATTACAAATCCAAAAATTCCATTTAAATCGTCGATGAATTTTTCTCTTTTTTCATTGTATAGAGCAATAATTACTTCGCAATCTGATTTAGTTAAGAATTTATAATTATTTTTCAAACCCTTACTCAATTCATTGTGATTGTAAATTTCTCCGTTAGCTGCCAGGATATATCTACCATCATGACTAAAGAGGGGTTGCTTTCCAGATTTTGGGTCAACTATTGCAAGGCGCTCATGGGCCAAAATAACATTGTCATCGGCATAAATTCCATTCCAATCAGGACCTCTGTGTCTTAATTTCTTAGACATTTCAAGAACATCTGCTCTAAGTTTCTTAGAACTTTCTTTGATGTCTAAAGCGCATACAATACCACACATAAATTTTTTTGACAAATATGAATAATTAATTTGGTTTTGACTCAGTTTATTTTATATATCACATTATTTTTAACAATTGTCAAAAAAGTGAAAAAATTTAAAATGAATTAATAACTTTAGATTGATTTGATGATGAAATCTGAAATAATTGTATTTAGTGAAGTTTCGTTAAAAATTAGTGAAACAAACATAATCGAGAATTTAAACTTTTCAATTTCTTCAGGTGATTTTATATATTTAATTGGAAAAACTGGAAGCGGAAAAAGCAGCATTATTAGATCGATTTTTTGTGATATACCAATTCAGTCTGGAAATTGTGTAATTGACGGAATTGATATTGATAAAATCAAAAAAAATCAAATTCCTTTTTTAAGAAGAAAAATTGGAATCATATTTCAAGATTTCAAGCTTCTTTCAGATCGGTCGATTTATAAAAATTTAGAATTTGTTTTAAAAGCTACAGAATGGAAAGATAAGTTAAAGATAGATGAAAGGATCAATAAGGTTCTAAATCAGGTGGGTATGATTGATATAAAAGATAGATTCCCTCATCAGCTTTCTGGCGGAGAACAACAAAGAGTCTCAATTGCTAGGGCTATATTAAACAAACCTGATTTAATTTTGGCTGATGAACCAACGGGGAATTTAGACCCTGCTACAAGCAAAGAAATCATGAATCTATTAATTGATATCAATAATGAAGGTAGTACTGTTTTTATGGCTACACACGACTATGATATGATATCGAATTTTCCAAAAAAAACATTGAGACTAGAGGATGGTAAATTATTTGAACTTTCCAAAAAAACATAATATTTACATACATTTACGCCATGATTGAATACAGAGAGCTATTTGATAAAAAAAATTCATTTTTACTCATTGCAGGTCCATGTGCAATTGAAAGTGAAGAAATAGCATTTGAAATTGCTGAAAAAATTCACAAAATCTCACTAAAACTAGATATAAACTTTGTTTTTAAGGGAAGTTTTAAAAAAGCAAACAGGAGTAAAATAGACAGTTTTACAGGAATTGGTGATAAAAAGGCTTTAGAGATCATAAAAAAAGTTGGAAACAGTTTTTCAATACTAACAACTACTGACATTCATGAAGTTAAAGATGCTGATCTAGCTACAAAGCATGTAGATATTCTTCAAATACCTGCCTTTTTAGCAAGACAAACAGATTTAATTGTAGCAGCAGCAAAAACCTCAAAAATAGTCAACATAAAAAAAGGACAGTTTATGAACTCTACATCCATGAAATTTGCAGTTGATAAGGTCAAAGATTCTGGTAATGATAAAGTGTTAATAACAGAGAGGGGAAACATGTTTGGTTATCAGGATTTAGTTGTTGATTTTAGAGGGATTCCTAAAATGAAAGAATATGCTCCAGTTATTTTAGATGTAACCCATTCACTTCAGCAACCAAACCAGCCATCAGGAGTTACCGGTGGTCATCCTGAACTAATTGAAACAATTGCTAAAGCTGGTATCGCATCTGGTGTAGATGGACTTTTTATTGAAACTCATCCATCTCCGAAGAATGCTAAAAGTGATGGCAAAAATATGCTTCCATTGGATCAATTAGAGATTCTTTTAGTTAAACTACTTAAGATTAAATCTGCTATTTAATAGTATTTATTATTTTTGCCATCCGTTTGTTCATTGAAATTTTGGGGTCGACTGGATTTGACAGCGATTTAGTAGTATTGGTAAGCAAATCGAGCGATTAGTTACAGCTCGTTAATATCAACTAAAAACTTTAAATGGCGAAAATAAATACGCTCTTGCTGCTTAAGACTGAATTATAGTAGGTTTTTGCCACGTCCTACAAGGTAGGAAAGCGAGATGTCTCAAAGTTATTTTTGTTGACAATAATTTTATATGAGACACCATAACGTTAACATAGAATAACTAATGCTTCGATAGTTATTTGAAATTTTGAAGCTAAGTAATGTTTGTGTAGTTTTCAGCTAGAACATTATCGAAAAATAAGTGAAAACTAAATTTGTAGAAAGCTAGTATTTCAGTCGTTTGGACGAGGGTTCGAATCCCTCCGACTCCACCAATCAACACCTCACTTTTAAAGTGGGGTTTTTTATTTTAATTTGAAATTGTCATTGAAGAATAAGCAGCTTAACATTTATTTATGGATTTTACACATTTTTGGTAACAGTTTATTTTTTATAAACTCCACTTTTTAGTTCTAACTCACCACTTTTCAGGTGTCCAAGAACATTGACAAGTTTTTGCTTGGTAGTTTCACCCATAAGAGCATTTAAACCTATTTTCGGAGGGCCAAATTCTTTCATATTTGCAAAAGCTGCATTTAAAAAATCAATACCATATGTGGTCTGATCATTAGATTGCTTTTTTATCAAACCAAATTTCGTTAAAAAATTATCCATTTCTGTTTCCTTGAAAAGGAAACTTATTTCTGATGTACTCGCCCATGGCACAGGGTAATTAACTTCTCCATCTCCTCTCTTTAATATCTCATAATAAAGAAAATATCCTCCGGATTTTAGAACTCGACTTATTTCGGAATAGAACTTTTCCTTGTTTGGAATATTCATTTGAACATGCTGCGTCCATATTACATCAAACGTATTATCTTCAAATGGAAGGCTTGTAGCATCTCCTTGTATAAATGATGTCTTACTATCTAACTTTACAAGTTTAGAAAGTTCCTTTGCGGTCCTTATGTATTCGTTACTAAGGTCTAGTCCTGTGACTTGACAATTATACTCATCAGCAAGCATTCGACATGGACCTCCAAGACCACAACCGACATCCAAAACTTTTGCTTCTTGTAGGTTTATACTTTCAGCAAGTTCCTTTGATACAGCCGCACCCCTTACATGAAACTCATCAACACCTGCAATGTCAGATCTTTTTACCTTATTAAGATCAATACCTTGATCTTTGAGACGATTAAGAATCTCTTCATAAAGTTCTTCCTTGAGGTAGTGATTTTCTATATTTTGATTTAGGTTTTCCATTTTAAGGCATTTAATTCGATTATTTGATTAATTCATAACCTTGATTAATACCTTTTTCAATTGCAGGGACTCCCCTATCCATCCAAACTGGTTTTGCTGCACCTTTCAGATAGTAATCAAAAAATTGTTGCATTCTAATATTAAAATCTTTTCTGTTTTGCATTTTTAAAGGCCAATGTCTTGCACCATTGTAGTTTAATAACCATGATGGTTTTCCTAGCCGCCTGAGACTTACAAAGAATTCGATACCCTGATACCAAGGTACATGACCATCTTTGTCATTATGCATTATTAACAATGGAGTATTAATTTTATCAATATTATATATAGGTGAATTTTCAAAATATCTTTGAGGAAATTCCCAGGGTGTCCCACCAATTCTACTTTGAGTATGCTCGTATTGAAATTGTCTGCTCAATCCAGTGTCCCATCTTATTCCACCATAGGCACTTATCATGTTAACAACTGGTGCACCTGACTCAGCAGCCTTAAAAATATCTGTTTTTGTTACTAAATAAGCTATTTGGTACCCCCCCCAGCTATGTCCTTGAACTCCAATATTATCTTCATCAATAAAACCTTTATCAATGAGTGCTGTTACACCAGGAATAACACAATTGAAAGCACTTTCACCTGGATATCCAACTCTGTAATGAACATCTGGATTGAAAATAACATATCCGCGGCTGGTGTAAAAACTATAGTTTATTGATGATCTTCCAGGATTGGGAGCTCTGTGAGAATGCAAACTATTTGAACTTTTTTCATAGAAATTAACTAATAGTGGGTATTTCTTAGTTGGATCGAAATTTTCTGGTTTTATTAACATACCGGTTAATGGTATTCCATCTAAAGAATACCAATGCATTAGTTCAGCAGTTCCCCAATTATAGTCTGACTGCTGTGGGTTTACATCACTTATTACAACCTCAGAATTAAAACTTAAATCTGAAATCCTGATATTAGGAAACTCCTCAAAAGATTGTCTAGTAAACATTAAATCATCTGATAATCTAGCCTTTTTTGGACTTGAATAAAGAAATGGTCCTTTTAACAACTGATTTCCTTTACTTGTCTTAACATCAAATTTATAATAACCTGATTCTTTAGTAGACTCATTAAATGTATTTAACAGGATTTTTTTATTCACAGGAATATGTTTGACTTCTGAATCTAATTTTACATATCTGTAGGATGTTTGTTTTTCGCGACCTTTTGTTAAACGTTTATTTAATCCAGTCTCTGGATCAAATTCCCAAATGTCATAACGATCATAAATTAGAATCGATTTATCATTTTTTGTCCATCCTGCTGCACCATATGATCTAGGATGATTTGGATAATCACTAAGCTCATTATAAAACATTTTTCCCTTAGTTAATTCTGTATATTTTGATGTTTTTATGTTGTAGGTATACCATGTACTATCAACCTGATTATAGCCATAAGCATATTCACCATTTGGGCTAAGTGATGCAGGATTAGGGTTGCCTTTTATTGCCAATTTTAATAGACCATTATTGACATTGACTATTGCTAAATCATTCTTTGAAAATTGTCCTGTCCATTGTGAACTTAATTGATATGGTTCAGTTCTATATACCAAAGCATAATCCTCATTAGCCTCATCAGTTAATATTGAATTAGGATATTCCTTAGATGCTATTTGAATTAACTTCCGATCTTTAAAATGAAAAACTGTTTTGAACGATTTTTTCTTGTCATCATTTAGTTGCATTTCTTGGATAGTATAAAGCCTTGGTTCATCATAGGTCCATACCTCCACGTTTACAATTTCCTCCTCCAACAATAAAGTATCTTGAACAATCTCAGGCAGAGCCAATCCAAAATAAAGTTTAGTTTCATCTCCAGAAAATTTTAAAGATCCATCAGATGAAACACGATAACCTTTAGGTGAATTTGATTTATTTACTATTGGTTTTGCTTTGTCATTTTTAAAATTCCAAGAATACAACTCATATGGTCGATTATAAGATTTTGTAGAATCAGCATCAACAACAAATGCTAAATTTTTTCCCGAATCACTAAGTGTCAGTTTATAATACTTAGCCTTGTCATGTGAACTATAAACATGTTTAATGGAGCTTGATTTTAAATTCTTTACATAAACACCAGCTTGGATTGAATCTTTAATTCCAGTTGTTGTATATGCTAAAGACTCGGATTTTTTTGAGAAAGTATAATTGGTGACATAAGGGATTGTATCTTCAACTGAACTATCAAGATTGCGAATTACTAATGGATATCCGTTTTTTGAGCTAGCTTTTTTTAATTTTTTAGAAGATTTATTTTTGACACTAACCTCAGAATCTTGATTCTTTTTTTCTTTTTGTCCACTTAAAATTTCATATGTATATGCAATAAATCCTGACCACTTCTCTGGAATTTTATAAGATTTTATATTGCTAATTTTTTGTAAATTAAGATTATCTATGTTGAAGATTCCTAAAGAATCTAATGGCATTTTATCCTTTTTCACTTTACGTCTTTTCATTTCATTTATACTATCCTTCCATGCCTTTATTTTAAAAAGAGTAAATTTTGAGTCATATGTAAATACACCATTCTCGGATCGATCATGGTTAAAAATTAAATTACCTTGCTTGTCCTTAATAATCAATTTGCTGTCTTTTTCGCCAGTCTGGATTGAATAAAGAAGATTATTGCCATCAGCGGCAATTTGTGGGCTTTGAATTCTATTCCAAATATCGAAATCAGAGTGATCTAAAATCTTTTTTTGAGTAAATGAATTAAAACATGTGAATATAAAAATTAGAGTAAGTAAATTCTTCATTAAAATATAATACATATAGATTTTTTTGTTCTATTCAAAATACATAAAATTGTAACATGAAACAAAACGCTGTACGCATAGTATTATCTATTTTAGTCTTTGGTATTTCATTTTTTGTAGCTACTCTAACAAAATTAGAAATAGTTGAAAATGCAATACTACTTGCATTTTTAATTCATTGGTTATTTTTTATTCCTGCTTACCTTCTTAAAACTGAGAAGTTTTTTGACTTAACTGGTAGTTTAACTTACATATCGATTATGGTTTATGTTGTTTACACAAAAAATAATCTTCAGGAACAATTGGGGAGTATCATTTTAGCATCTCTAGTAATTTTATGGGCTGTAAGACTAGGTAGTTTTTTATTTTTAAGAATAAAAAAAGCAGGTGAGGATAAAAGGTTTAGAGAAATAAAAACATCTTTTGCAAGGTTTTTTCTACTATGGACAATATCAGGTATGTGGGTTTCATTTTGTTCAATGTGTGCATTAACAGCTATAGCAAGTAATGATGGTGTCATTCTAAATAACATTTTCTATATTGGTTTAGTGACATTTATAATTGGTTTATCAATTGAGATAATTGCAGATAGTCAGAAAACTAAATTTAGAAAGGATCCGAAAAACAAAGACAAATTCATTAATGAAGGTTTATGGGCAAAGTCAAGGCACCCTAACTATGTTGGTGAAATTACATTGTGGACAGGTGTTGCAATAATGTCATTTTCATCTCTTGAGGGTTGGCAATATGTCAGCCTAATTTCTCCAATTTTTACTTATTTACTATTAGTTTATGTTAGTGGTGTTCCACAACTTACGGCAAGCGGTCAAAAAAAATGGGGACACCTTGAAAGTTATCAAGACTATATCAAAAACACACCAACATTAATTTTTTAATGAAAACTTTTTTATTTATAGTTCTAATAATATGGGGAATTCCTAGTACATTTTTTAGAAGTAAGTTTCGAAAAATTGTTTACCAAACTGATGATTGGAAAATTAATATTAAACCTTTATTTAAAAAAGAGATTATAGGCCTTATTTACAACCTATATCCTGAAAATAAAGACTATATAAAAACCCGAAATAATTACAGGACTTATCTTTTTGTTTACCTGCTTATATTTTTGTGTTATTATTTTTATAAATAATTAATTTTGTTTGAGATATGACTGCACAAGTTTGGTTGTTTATTTTTATTGGGTTAATCATTTTAAATTTTGCATTTTCAAGTATACTTGAATATATCAATGACAAAAATTGGAAAAATGAAATTCCTAATGAGCTTAAAGATTTTTATAATAAAAAAAAATATTTAATAGCTAAAGATTATAAAAAATCTAGAGGAAAAGTCTCACTAATCTCATCTGTTTTAAGCACTACTTTGACATTATTTATTTTATCAACGGGGATTTATGGATACGTAAGTGATTTTATATATGAAATCAACAATTCCATATTCATACATTCTGCAACCTTTTTCTTATTCTTTTATATAATAAATATGATTGTAAGTGTTCCCATTAACTACTATTCTACATTTGTGATTGAAGAAAGATTTGGTTTCAATAAGACAACATTAAAAACGTTTTTCATTGATCTAGTTAAAGGTACCTTAATGTCATTAATAATTGGTGGTCTATTGCTTGGTGCTGCACTATTTATTTACGAGTATTTTAATGAAGGTTTTTGGATTTGGTTATGGTTAGGTTTATCATTATTTGTAATTTTTATGAGTATGTTTTACACCACATTAATTGTTCCAATTTTCAATAAATTAAGTCCACTAGAAAATGGTACTCTAAGAGATAAAATTCAGTCTTATTCTAAAGAAATTGGATATTCACTTAAAAACATCTTTATAATTGACGGTTCAAAAAGATCTTCAAAAGCAAATGCATATTTTTCAGGCCTAGGACCAAAAAAAACAATTGCTCTGTTTGATACACTAGTTGATAAGCATTCAGAGGAAGAATTGGTTGCAGTTCTGGCTCATGAAGTTGGACATTATAAAAAAAATCACATTAAACAAGGTATGTTCATCTCTATTGTTCAAATTGGATTAATGTGTTACTTGTTTGAGCTATGCACTAGACTGCCAGAGATTACTACAGCTCTAGGTGCAGAATATAGTGCTTTCCATTTAGGTCTAATTGGATTTAGTCTTCTTTTTAGTCCAATTGGATTAATTCTTGGAATATTTGGCAATATAATTAGCAGAAAAAATGAGTTTGAAGCAGATGATTATGCTAAAAAAACTTACGATGGTGAAAGTTTAAAGTTGGCTTTAAAAAAGCTTTCTGTTGATAGTCTTACTAATCTGTACCCTCACCCACTTTATGTATTTATACATTACTCTCATCCACCACTTTTGGAACGTTTAAAAGCATTAGATTAAGGCTATACAGGATTTTTTATCTCCCAACCATTCTCATAATCACGAGACCAAAATTTCATTGCTTTTTTATTTTTAATTCTTGTTGATTTACTTTCTATAGATAAAGATTGATTAGATCTGTATGAAATATTTGCATAATGAACTAGGCTTTGACTAATAACCGCATCTGAAATTGGGGAAGTTAACTTTTCTCCAGATCTAATAGATTCAAAAAAGTTTCTCATATGACGCTGAGTCATATTACCTATATTTCCACCAGATGAATAGCGATTAATATTCTCCTCCGATAAGCTATCAAAAATTAATTCATCTTTTAAATTATAAATTTGATAACCGACCCTATTTACAAATGCAGAACCCTTAGATCCCCATATTTTTGTTCCTCTACCTCCTTCTTTTGATTTTTCAAATGCATTTCTACTTTGACCATCCCATGTAATTGTTTTACCATTATCAAACTTAAATTTTGCCTCCATTGTATCGTACATAGTCCACCCATCATCAATAAAATGGTATTTGCCAGCATAAACATCTACATGATTAGGATAATCTACATTTAATGCCCATCGGGCAATATCTAACTCATGAGTGGCATTATTGCCAGCCTCGCCTGTACCATAATCCCAACCATACCATCTCCAATTATAATCCCAAGTATTAAAAGTATATTCTCTTCTAACAGCAGGACCCTGAAATAAATCCCAATCCAATCCCTCAGGAACTGGAGCTAAAACTTGATTTGGAACCCTGGGCCTACTACTATGATAAAATGCAGTTGCCTTATAAGTTTTCCCTAAAGCTCCTTGATTTATTTTATCCATAAGTTCAATAGTATGAGGTGAGGACCTTTGTTGGTTACCCATCTGAACCACCTTATCAAAATATTTTTGATAAGAAACAAGTAATTCACTCTCTTTCATATTGTGACTGCATGGTTTTTCTAGATAAACGTGTTTTCCACTCTCCATAGCTTTACAAGCTCCATATGCATGCCAATGATCAGGTGTAGCCATAATAATTGCATCAACATCTTTATCATCAAATATCTTGTGAATATTTTTCTCAGATTTAACATTATTCCCAGTCAAATCAAAAAATCTTTTTGATGCTTTTACAATTTGATTATCCATAACATCACACAAGTGAGTAACTTCTATATTTTTTTGAGAAATTGCTCCACTTAGGAGTCCTGGTATTCTTCTTCCTAATCCTTGAAAAGCAATTTTAATTCTTTCATTAGAACCAATAATTTTTCTGTAAGATTTTGCTGAAATTGAATTGACAAAAGTTAAACCTGTAACCGCCAAAGCAGATTTTTTTAGAAAATTTCGTCTATTTTTCATCCTTATATTCTCTTATTTTTATGTTTTTGAATGACACCTCATCTCCATGATCTTGCAATAAAATATGACCTGATTTTTGTTGAGCAAAGTTTTCCCATTTGGAATATTTACTATACTCTACTAAAGCTCTAAAAACTTGAGAAAAACGATTATATTCCAAGACTTTCTCATTATCAAGCCAATGTTCAACATTACCATTATTTGAAACAATTTTAGCTCTATGCCACGCACCTGGGCTGACATCTTTCCAGTTTAATTTCTTAGCCTCAATAAGGTCATATAAACTAGCTACTCCTCTATTTTTTTTAACATCCTCTTTTTTTATATTCCATTTTTCTCCCTCAAGTTCCATAACTCTAAACTTTTTTGATGCATCTGAATGAAATTTATTGTCTAATATTTGATATTCTAATCCGATTGCTGAACCCTCACCTTTATTTAAATCTAGGTCTACAAAATATTTAATTCCACTATTAGCACCTTTTGTAATTTTGAAATCCAACTCCAATTCAAAATTTTCATATTTGTCTGTTGTTACTATGTCACCTCCATTTGCAGATTCTGCTCCATCTGCTTGTAAGACAGTTAATAAACCGTTTTTTATTACCCATCCTTTGGTTGGAAAGGAATCAGTTTTTGCTCCCACCCATCCATTTGATGTATTTCCATCAAAAATAAATTTCCAACCATTTTCTTTTTGTTTTTCAGTAAGATAATTATCTACGTTATTAATTTCAGGTGAGTAATCTTCAACTGGATATCTTTTTTTATCCAATTCTTCAGTCGTTATACGGATGTTTTTCCATTTAACCTGTTTTCCTTCTAGCGATTCTTTACCAATACTATGGACCTGTAATGCAATAAAACCATCTGTTGAAGTATCATCAATTAAATTTGAGCATTGAATTCCATTTACCCATGTCCTAACAGTATTTCCAATTGCTTCAATCCTAATAAAATTCCATTCGTCAGGTACAAAAGCAGTTCTGGCAATTGGATTCACAGAAAGTGGATACAAAAAAATACTTCTTCTGGACTGATCATAAATACCTCCGGTCCAAAATCTCTTTCTTTCAGGATTATTTGCCTCCAGTTCAAGTTGATATCCATAAACATATTTTCTAGAGTCATTGGACTGAAGTGATCTAAATTGAACGCCAGAATTTAAACCGGAACTAACATTAACTTCAAATTCTAAAATAAAATCTTTATAAAATTTTTTGGTACCCAAATAAGTACTTGATGACTTTAGCTGAGAAGTACCAACAATGGTTCCATCTAATAGTTGAAAATCTGCTCTACCTTGCTTAATTTCCCAGTTACTTAAATCATCTCCGATTAAATATGACCAATTTTCTTGAGAAATTAATACTGTGTTAATTGAAAGAAAAAATAGAACTAAAATATATTTCATGATCTATGATGTATGATCACTTACAATATACCAATTACCCTTGATTTTTTTAAATACCAAGGTAAAATAGCCAGATAAATTCTCATTATCTCTTTTAATATTGAACTTGCCTAAAAGGATTGCAACTTTTTTAGTTATTAAAAACAAGTCATTAATTTCAAAATCGAGATAACCCATCAATTCGTTTGACGAATAGGTATTTAAGTAACGATCTTTAACAAAATCCCAACCATAAATAGGCCCACTTGACCCTGAAAAAACTAACTTATCAGATTTAAGGTAACCTTGCATAAATTCATCTATGTCAAAATTATTCCAAGCTATTCTTTGGGTTTCTAAAACATTTAAAATTTTTAATGAATCTTTTTTCTTAATATTTTGAGAATAAATAACATTTGATGAAATAAGTACTAGAAGGATTAAAAGACGAAACACTCCTTTAATTTAAAAAAAAAACCCCGACTTATCGGGGCTTAATTAAAAATATTAACGAATGTGATAAAAATTATTGTAAATCTGTATTTCCTTTATTTGGATTATATAAATAATTAAAAGTATAATATCTTGATTCGTGGACACGTGCATTTGGGACGGCTGGTGCATCTTTATAATAGCTCAAAATTTCAACTTTAGCATACCTGTCATCTCTAGTTTTAAAAACAAGAATTTTGCCTGGAATTGGTGTTATTATAAAGGTGGGAGGTCCGGAGTAATTATACCAACCATTACCACTACCCGATTGAATAGCTGGGCCGGTAGCTGAATCTTGTGTCATAGCAATATCAGCTGAAATTACGCTTGCAAAGGTTCCACTAGCAATGCCTGCTGCGGCCGCTCCTGTTCTTATTGGTTCATCATTGGTTCCAGTTGAAGCACCTCCATTAACAATTATGGTAGTTCCTCTAAATGCAATGTCCCAATCATTTGCATCGGTTGTAGTCATACCTGTACTAAAGTCAAACTTAGTAAAGTCTCCTGTAATTGGTTGCCCCATACCACCAGACTGAGGGGCATGCAAGTTAGAATATGTACTTGATACAGAGGGTAGAATTTCTTCATCATCAGAACATGATGTAAAGATTAGAAGAAAAATAAATAAGTATTTAATATTGTTCATTTTGATTGAAATTTTTTTCAAAATTATCTAGCAAAAATTTAAAAAAGTAACGACAAAAGTTCTATTTTTATCAAATAATGCTAGATTTGATAATCTATAAATTTTTGCTATGTTTTTAATTTAATTTCCTCATATAAAATTAAAAAATTAAATTTGTATGATTTTTGATGCTTTAGTATATATCAACAATTGTTAATGAAAAATATCAAATCAGGTACTATAACCAAAATCGAAATTGATAATGATATTCTTTATTATGACTACAATAATTTAGAATCAAAAAAATTTCTTATGAACTACGAAACTGAAAAGGGTTTTATTCAGTTTCATTTTTGTCTGAAAGGTGACATATCATTTGAGTACAATAATGGTGCATACTCATTTCCTTTGAGTACAGGAAATTGTATTCTTCTTTATAATCCAATAATGAATTTACCTGTGAATGCACTTCTAAATCATAACTCAAAACTTGTTTCTTTACATATTAGAATAGAAAAATTTCATAGTTTATTTTTTGAAAATTCAGATAATATTCCATTTTTAAGTGAAGAGAATATTAATAAAAAATTTTATAAAGAATACGCACTAAGCCCTATGATGACTACGATACTTGTTCAAATGATGAATGAAAATGTGAGTGATAACGTAAAAAAATTATACTTCAAAGGGAAAGTATTTGAAATTTTAAGTCTTTTATTTAACATTTCAAAAGAAATGAATACCGAACAATGTCCATTTCTTGCTGATGATAAAAACGTAAAGAAGATAAAAATGGCTAAAGAAATTATTATTGCTAGGATGTCCGAACCACCAAGTTTAAAGGAGCTAGCTGATCAAGTAGAAATTTCTTTAAAAAATCTCAAAGAAGGATTTAAGCAAGTTTATGGAAACACTGTATTTGGTTACCTATATGACCATAAAATGAATGTTGCCAGTCAAATGCTATCAACAAAAAACTATAATGTAAATGAAGTAGCGCTACATTTAGGATATAGCACTGCAAGTCATTTTATAAATGCATTTAAAAATAAATTTGGCACTACACCTAAAAAATATTTGAACAATTCTAATTAGAGACTATAATTTAACCTAGCGTAAAACTCTCTTCCATAAATATTAGGCACAAGATCCACATTCCGAAAGTTAGCGGCATTTTTAACAGTTAATTGCATTTCTAATTTTTTGAAAATATTGTATTTATATGAAAAATTTATGATTGTTGACTGAGGGACAATTGATGAATCAAATCTGTCTATAATATTATTACCATTGGTATCAAATATTCCATACTTAGACCTATATATTAATCTAAAAAAGTACTTTTCTAAGTAACTAAGCTTAAAATTAAAATTATGTCTTGATCTGTTGGGTAAACCGTAAACGTCAGAAACCTTTAAACTAATACTTTGTAAATTATCTGGGTTTCTAGCATATATGTTTCCTTCTCTAATTTTTGATAGATTTTCTTTATTAAACGCATACAATAGTTGATAATTTAAATTGACCAATAGGTCATTAGATAATTTATATGAATTTTGAATTTCTAGGCCCTGTGTTAAGATTTCATCAATGTTAACATAACCAAAAACATTTTGTCCATTCGTCTTTCTAGCAATAACTCTAGTATCAATTAAATTTGAAATATCATTTCTAAAATAATTTAATCTTGAGTTTAACTTTTCAAAGCTCATATTTATACCAAAGTTAATTCCCACAGAAGATTCAGGAATCAACTTTCCTCCTAAAGTACTTTCATCAACAATGACATTTAATATTTCATTTAAATTTTTGAGTTTATTAATTCCATCTAGTTCTTCAAATTTTCCAAAAACTGAATAACCCACAGAGCTGTTTGTAAAATTTAGATACAACTGTCTAAAATCAGGTGATTTAAAACCTTGACCTATTGAAAAAGTTGACGATATTTTATCATTATGGTAGTACTTAAATGATATCTTGGAGCTTAATTTTGACTTGTAACTGCTATGATTATCTAGTCTTGTTCCTAAAATCATTAATATATCATCCCCAATAGTTAAATCATACTGTAAAAATGCGTTAAATAGCTCTGATTTAATATTTTTTTCAAATAAGGATCTTTTCAATGATTCATTTTCTATTGCAATTCCAAATACAGCATTTTTTCTTTTTATGTTGCTGATTCTAATCTCAGGTTTAATTAAGTAATGGTCATAGAATCCATAAATAGAATCATCAATATTTAATCTATCATCATTTCTAAATTCAGTATAGTAAAGTTCATAATTTAATTTCCACTTATTTTTCAATAGCTGAGTAAATTTGGTATGTGAACTAAACTCATCAATTTCTGAATAAATATTTTGACTAGATTGTTTTTGATTGAAAAATTTGAAAGATTGAAAAAAACTGATTTTATTATTAAAATCATGTTCTACCAGCGCAGTGATTGTAGATGAATTTTTTGGGTAAACTGTTTTTTCCACTGTCTCTAAATCTAAATCATATCCTTTGTTTGAGTAATTATTAAAGTAAAATGAAATATTAGATTTTTTAATTTTCTTCGATAGATAAATATTTGAATCAAAAATTGAGTTTGTTCCAAATGTTTGACTTAGTTTTAAACTTGTTTGCTCTTTAAATTTCTTTTCGGTAATTAAATTAATAACTCCACCTAATGCTGCAGATCCATATAAACTCGATGATGGACCTTTGATGACTTCAATTTGTTTTATATTATTTAATGCAAATCGATCTAGATCTATATTTCCTGAAAGCCTACCAACACTGGGAACTCCATCAACTAATATTTGTATATAATCTGAAGATAAACCTTGAACCTGAATTCCCTCTAGACCACCAACAGTGTAATCTGGAACACTTAGTAAACCTAGTTGTTCTTCTAAAATATCAGTTAATCTTAAAGAGCCAAAATTTTCTATTTCCTTATTATTTATTATTATTGAATTTAAAGGAGGTGTTGAAATTAAGGTTTCTGTTTTAGTTCCTGAAACAAAAACTTTATCAAGTTTAAGGGTATCATTTAAAGGTATATTCTGGCCAGTAATTTCAAAAAATATTAAAATATAAAAAATAAGATATGTAAATCTCATATCTAAAATTATAATCAAATAGACTGTAAAAATAACGACAAAAGGAATTTTAATAACAAAAATTAATAATTGTATTTTTGAGCAGTGAAAAAGGGTTTTTGGCGTTTTGCACAAGTTGTATTAACTATATCGTTTATATATATAACTTTAACTCAAATTGATTTAGAGGCTTTAATTTCCCTATTAAGAGATGTTAACTTTACATACATTATCATCTCAACTGTACTTTACTTTTTTTCTCAATTAATATCATCAGAAAGATTACGTTTGATTTTAAATTCTAATCAGTATGAAATTTCATTCATTAACAACTTTATATTATATCTGCTTGGTATTTTTTATAATTTCTTCATCCCAGGCGGATTTGGTGGTGATGCATATAAATTTTACCTAATGAACAAGAATTATAACTGGGACTTGAAAAAACTTTTTAAACTTTTAGTTTTTGATAGATTAATTGGTTTGGGTGCACTAGTTTGTATTTTACTTTTTATAATCCAAAATTTCATTTTTAAATTAAGCTTAATTATAACTATTATTTCAATGATTGTGGCTCTAATTTTAGGTTTCATTATTGTAAAATACATTTTTAAAAACCAGCATATATATTTAGAATCACTTGGCTTATCTGTAGTTAATCAATTTTTGCAATTTCTAGCTATTCTTTGTATAATTCTATCACTCGGCATTGATGATAATTTCATAGAGATAATTGTTGTTTTTATTTGCTCCTCTATTCTTTCCGTTTTCTCAATTGGTGGAATAGGAATTAGAGAATATATATTTCTAATATCTGCTTCATTTATAAAAGTCTCACCTGAAATATCAGCTAGTTTAGGCCTATTATTTACATTTTCAGCAAGTTTTTCAACAATTCCTGGTTTATTTTACTTAGTAAAAAAACCAAAGTCTTTAAAATAAAAAAACCCAAGACTTAATCCTGGGTTTTTTAATTATAACTAATAAAAAATTCTAGTTTTTTGGAATTCCAGATCCACCTCCGAAGGGTGCCCAATTAGCGTGAACACTTTTCCAACCATTTGGAGTTGCAATCCAAACAGATGAGGCTCTTGTACTATATGCTACTGAATCCTCAGATCCATTATGCGTGTAAGATCCATCAGCATAAAATGTAAGAACTGCCATATTCATATCAGGTGAAAATTTAACATCAATATCCCTTAAGTCAAAGCTGTTCCAGGTTATATCATTTTGCCTATTCAAGCTTTCATCTGTAAAATCATAAAATTCTTGAAGATTAGAATCACCAGCAGTCAATTGCATTTCATCTGTGACATATTTTTCATATTCCTCTTTATCTCTTTCCAAAATAGCATTTTGCATAGCAACCTGTGCTTCCTGTAAATTTTTCACTATCTCCTCTTTATTCACATTTCTATAGTATTTTACCAATTTAGGTTGATATGGTGAAGCAAAAGAAGCGTAGTCATAAGCTCTAAACTGATTATCCAATGCTGTATTAAAATCTCCAGACATTGCTGCAATCTCAGCTTTGGAATCAAGTGCATTTGGTCCATCGTGAAGTTCTCTAGACTTATCAATAGCTTGCATTGCCGCAGCATAATCTACTTTCCCTCCAATCTCACCATTAGCATATCCATATGCGACCATATTATATGCTGCAGAAGCGTGCTCAGGAAAATCTTGTGTAAACTTTGCATGGTTATTATAATCACCTCTGGTTCCAAACCAATTGAGCAATGGGCTACTAGGATTAGCCTCTAAACCGGCATTTAGAGATGAGCGCCAGGTATCACCATCACCAGTAAGGGTTGCAGTAAGCATTTTATGCCAAACCTTTTCCTCAGAGGAAAGATTACTAACATCAATCGCTTCAAGTTTACTCTTTCTAGATCCGTTACTAGCTGCTGCAGCTGCCATTACTAAATTTGCACATCCACAATCATCATCCAGCATTAAAGCTGCTTTTGCCATTCCAACAGCCATTAATTGCTCTAGATTTGCGAGATGCTCTACTGCTTCATTCACAATTTCTGAAGCTTTTTTATTACACGAATCATCAACCCATTGTTGAGAATTTATATTGATGAAAAGCATGCAAAAAATTATTGTAAAAATATTTTTCATAGTTTGTTTTTTTTATGATTTCCAAACATAGAAAAAAGAGTTCAAAAAAGTAAATAATTTAGAATTAATCTAAACTATTAATTTCAAAAGACGATGCAGGTAGTCCCTCTAAATTAAAAAGTGTTGCTTCAAAATAGTTTTTCCAACCGTATCTAACTTTTTTTGGGTCATTAACATTGTCAGACTTGACTATAATTGACCTTCCCGAAATTTTGGCTGTTGCACTGTAAAATTGGTTGTCAGGACCTGATAATTCAAAATCTTTTAGTGGTCCATTAAAATTATAAAAACCATTCTTGGCATAATCAAAAGTAATGACAACAGATGATCCATCTTTTTTAGCAGATTTTACTATTGGACCAGATGGAGTTATTGATTCAAAACCGTAAGTTTTATTTAATGCCCAATATGCAAGTCTATTACCAATTTTAATTTTTTCAGGGGGATGTATTGAATTTAAAGCTCCAATATCAACTGTTGATACCATTCCTGAATTAGGAATATTAAACATGGCATCTAATTGAGAGTCTCTTAATAGTGCAGAACTAGTTTCATCTGGACCATCGTATCTGAATGGTGCTATTTGAACAAAGTAAAAAGGAAAATCACCTTGCCCCCACTCATTACGCCAACTATCAACCATAACTTGCATTAGCTTTGAGTAATTATTTGCCCTTGGTCTGTTGTTTTCTCCTTGATACCACAATGCACCTTTAATTGTGTAGGGAATAAGCGGATTAATCATTCCGTTAAAGAGATACCCGAGGTTATAATGTTCATATTGGTCCTTAAAATTATTTTTTAAAACTCCAGGTTTAAAATTTTTATCTAAATGCGTTTTTTCAGCCCATGCCTCAGCTGGTGTACCTCCCCAAGAAGTTACAATAATTCCAACAGGAACATTTAATGTTTCATTAATATAATTAGCGAAAGAATAAGCAGCTGCACTAAAATATCTTACAGTTTTGGGATTAGACAATTCCCACTTTCCATTAAAATCTCTTAATTTTTCACTACTAAACTTTCTCTCAACTGTTAATAGTCGAATTTTATCATTGTTGGCTTTTCGAATTATATCCTGAGAACCATTGATAGGTTCATTTACATAGCCGTCAAAAGTCATCTGCATATTTGACTGACCAGATCCAAACCAAACTTCACCAAGCAGAACATTATTTATAACTTTTGATTCATTTTTTGTTGAAATTATAAGTTGGTGAGCACTTTGATCAGAGTTAGTATTGATTTCAAGAATCCAATCACCATTATTATCTGATTTAGTTTTTGAAGTGGTTTTGTTCCAACTAGAATAAACTTTAATGACTTGGTTTGGACTTGATTTTCCCCATATATTGACATTTGAGTTCCTTTGAAGAACCATATTATCAGTAAAAAGGTTATTGAGCTCTAATTGACCATTTGTAAAAAATGATACTAAAAGAAGTAATAGAGATATAATTCTCATTTAATAAATAAACTTTTGATCCAATTCCTCAGAATCTTTATACTTGACTCTAAGATCTGCTAATTTTACTTTTAGCTCTTTAACAACATCTTCATAAGCTGGATCATCATACACATTGTTCATTTCATTTGGATCGTTTAGTCTGTCATACAATTCCCACTCATCTACATCATAATAGAATCTTGCAAGTTTATACTCTTTATTTACAATTCCATAATGTCTTTTCACCATGTGAACAGATGGATATTCATAGTAATGATAATAAACCTCTTCTCTGGTCCACTTATCATTTTCACCAATAAGTAATGGCATTAAGCTTTCTCCCTGCATATCATTTGGTACATCAATCATTGCAGCTTCTAAAAATGTTTGAGCAAAATCTAAATTTTGAACCATTTCATCATTTGTAATTCCAGGTTTGATCTTATTTGGCCATTTAATCATTAATGGTGTTTTAAAAGACTCATCATAAATAAATCTTTTATCAAACCATCCATGCTCACCCAGATAAAAACCTTGATCTGATGTGTAAATTACTATTGTGTTATCATCAAGTCCAGTTTCATCTAGATAATCAAGAACTCTACCTACATTATCATCAACTGATGATATGGTAGCTAGGTAATCTTGCATGTATCTTTGAAATTTCCATTTCATTTTTTCTTTATCATTCATTTTTGGCCAATTTTCTTTAAAATCAGCATTAATTTTGTCTAGGGTTACATCATATTTCTTTTTTTGTTCCTCATTAGCACGTCCAAAAGGTCTATTGAAGCCTCCTGCACCTGGTCTCATTAAAGTTCCATCACCTCTGACGTAAACAATTTCAGGCTCGACCTTACCCATTTCTTCAAATGTTGAAGGTCTTACTTTACTATCATGCATGTATTGCATATGTGTTAATAAATTCATTTCCGCAGATTTTGCTGCAGTTCCTCTATTTGAATAATCATCAAAAAGTGTTTCAGGCTCAGGGAATTTCTTTTCATAGAACTCAGCAAATTTCTCTGGGCTTGGCCACCATGCTCTATGCGGAGCCTTATGTAGATACATCATCATAAAAGGTTTGTTTTTGTCTCTTTTATTCTTAAACCAATCCAAAGTAAGGTCTGTAATAACATCTGTCACGTATCCAGTAATCACAGTATCTTTTTCTTCTCCTAAAAATTTAGGATTTATATAATCTCCCTGTCCTGGGAGGATCCAAAAATCGTCAACTCCTTTGGGATTGTTTCCAAAATGTAGTTTTCCATACATAGCTGTTTGATAACCCGCTTTTTGGAAAAGCTGGGGAAATGTAACCTGTGTAGTATCAAATTTTGCATGGTTATCAATTTTTCCATTTAAGTGACTGTGTTTTCCAGTTAATATAACAGCTCTTGAAGGTGCGCATATTGAGTTAGTTACACATGCATTGGTAAATAATATACCTTCATCTGCTATTCTATCAATGTTGGGCGTTTGAATAAGTTTATCACTGTATGCACTGATTGCTTGATAAGCATGATCATCTGACATAATGAATAATATATTTGGTCTATCATCTTTTTCAGAACATGCAGATAGAAAAATTAATACAAGAAATAAATAAAGTTTTTTCATTTTTTATAATTTTTATTTAGGGTTGTTTTATTGGCATTTAATTCAACTTTTATTTCATCCATTTTGTTGGAGAGTTTATTAACAATCTCAGGATAAGCATCAGCTATATTATTTGCCTCACCAAAATCATCATTTAAGTTATATAATTCTTTAGTATTTTCCTCATAAAAGTGAACTAGTTTCCATTCATTATTTCTTATTGCAGATCCTGGTTTCCATAAACTTCCGTGATAGTGAGGAAAATGCCAAAATATATAATCTCTATTAAATTCTTTTTTAAGAAAAATATTATTTAGATCCATCCCATCAATGTTCTTAATGTCATAATTTATTTCTAATGCATTAAGAACAGTAGGAAATAAATCATGAGATACTACTGGCTCATATACAATTTCTCCTTTTAATTGTTGAGGAAGTTTTAATAGTTGAGGGATTTTAATTCCACCTTCGTATAACCAGCCTTTACCTGCTCTCAACGGAGAGACAGAGGTCGGAGCAATTCTTTTTTGAGTGGATAATCCTCCATTGTCCGATGTAAATACAATTAATGTGTTATCGTATAGATTATTCTCTTTTAGATAATTTACTATTTTTCCGACATTATTGTCTGTGGCATGAACCATCGATGCATACTTTGCATTTCTTTGATTTAGTAATGTAATTGCATCTCCCTCTTTTTTTGTCACAGGCTCAATATCATCATAGCCCTTTAATTTTTCTTTATAATAATCATAAAACTCTTTATTTTCTTGAATAGGTGTATGAACATTGTAAAAAGCTAAAAATGCTGCAAAAGGTTTGGATTCATCGCGTGAATCTATAAAATCAATTGTCTCTTGTGTTAATCTGTCTGTTAAGTATTCACCTTCTGGACCATCCTCTAATTTTGGGTTTTTATAAGGTGTATAATATCCACCCATAGGACTACCTTTTTCAAATCCTCCTATATTGATATCAAATCCTTGATCTTCAGGATAATGACCCTCGCTTCCCAAATGCCATTTTCCAGAATAAAAAGTCTTATATCCATTTTTCTTTAAAACCTCAGCAATAGTAATCTCATTCAGTGGTAATTCATTTCTATCCTGTGGTCCTATCAAAGGCTTGTTTTTATTATTGTAATAAGGCTGTTCCTCTAGACCGGGAATCCAATCCGTTATGTTTACTCTTGCCGGATGTTTTCCAGTCATAATTGCTGCTCTTGTAGGTGAACATACTGAACTTGATGCATAAGCATTATAAAAGAGCATACTGTTTAAACTAAGTCTATCAATATTATCAGTTTCGTAAAAATCTGAGCCGTTGTATGATACATCTGCCCAACCCAGATCATCAACCAGTATAAATAAAAGATTAGGTTTTTCTACTGGTTTAGAACAAGAAAGAATTAAGAAGATTAAAAGGAAATAAATTTTATTCATTTTCCTCTTTTTGTTTTGACAACCACAACTCCATTACCTGCTCGTGAGCCATAAATAGCAGCAGAAGCATCTTTTAGTACAGAAATAGATTCAATATCATTTGGATCAACATATTTGATTTCTGACTCCATTCCATCAACTATAATTAATGGTGGCTTAGAAAAATTTCTAATAATAAAAGTTGCAAAATCATCTGGAGAACTGTTATCAACTTTTTTTACGATCAAACCAGAAATTTGACCTTTAAGAGTCTCATTTGTATTATAACTTGCTCCTAGAATAAGTTTTTCTCCATCAATAGTTTGTACTGATGTTGTAGAACCTATCTTTGACTCAGTACCATATCCTGTATCATATTTTTCATCTTCAAAACTATTATTATCAACTCTAATTGTGGAACATGAGCAAACTAAAAGAAATAAAAGAAATATTCTGCTCATATCTAAATATAAAAAAAAGGATCCAATTTCTTAGATCCTTTTTTGTATGAATAAAATAAATTAATTGTCCCTAATATCCAGGATTCTCAACTAAATTAGGATTATCAGCAATCCTGCCATTTCCTATTGGAAGCCAATACATTTTTGGTAAGAAAGGAGTATTCTGAGAGAAATTCCATCTCCATCTTCTTGCTTTATACATTCCATCACTAGCTCTTCTATACCACTTTATACCCCATTTAGGTTTCATATGAATTGAAGCTTCAGCATCTCTCCACGTTTTAAGGTCAGTTAGGTGGTGATTTTCACCAAATAACTCACAAAATCTCTCATTCTTAATTATATCCAAAGTTAGCTGCTGTTTAGGTGGCATACCAACTCTGTTTCTAACAGCATTAAGAAGTTGTTTTGCTCTAATTGGTTTACCAATTTCAAAAGCAGCCTCAGCACCATTTAGATACATTTCCCCGGTTCTGAAAACTACATAATCCATTCCATCATTATTATATGCAATATATGTATAACTTCCATCAAGTGGAACTCTATGTTGAGCGAGTCTACCACCCCTATTTCTATTTCTTGGTGGAGCTCTTCTAGGTGCAACATCTCCGCCTCTTCCTTTTACATTTGGATTACTTGGTCCAACTGTGTTGTCATGAAACCAAACACTTCTACCATCATAAACCTCCTCAGGTGTCCATGCTTTTGCTAAATATCTGGGATCTTTTTTATAAACCACTTCTTCAATATCAAAGAAGGTTTTGTTGTTAAATAATTTTCTGTTTTTATTTCCAGGCGTTCCATCCTTGTATTCGAACCTTTCAACAGACGCTTCATAAATATGGATGTTAGAACCCCAACCTGCTTTAAAACCATCAGGCATTGAGAAGTAGCCGTGCTGATGTGTCTTACCTAAACCTACATCGTATTGTGTTACAAAGATTTGTTCGCTATTACCTTCTTTGGTTAAAACCTCAGAAAATGTCTTTTGATAAGTGCCACCACCCCTGTGTAATGGATGTTTTCCACTGTCAATAATAGCACTTGCTGATGCATGCGACATCGTGTAATATCCAGTTGCCAAACTTGCAGGAATTGATGTTAATCCGTCTGCAGATTGTGGATGATATTTTGCAATTCTTGCAGCATAAAGTGCAGCCCTACTTTTTAAAGCATGCGCAGCCCACTTAGTGGCTTTTCCAACCATGGCTTCACCAGGGAGAGCCGCAATTGCAGCATCACAATCAGCAATGATTTGATCATAGGTGTCCTGTAACGTAGATCTTGGTGTCATCAATTCATCATATGATGCATCAAGTTGTTTTGGTACTAATTCTAATGGCACCCCACCATACCTTTTTGCCATTTCTAGATACATAAAAGCTCTAAGAAATTTAGCCTCGCCAATTTGTTGGGAAACTGTGGTCGGATCAAAAGTGGCATCATTAAGTATTTCGATAATCTCATTAGCAGATCTAATGTTTCCATATGCCCAATAATTAGCAGCCTCATTAGCTCCACCATTATTTGGAACCTGTGCTGAAACACCTACAACTCTCTGCCACGGTGCCATTAATGTTCCTTCACCTCCAACGACCCAATCATAAAATCTCCAGTGTTTGTCATTCATGTGACTACCATCCCTTTGACCTCTGTGGTCATTGGTTTCCCATCGAGTTTGATGGTAAATTTTTGTTAAAAATGCCTCAACTAATTTTGGATCATTTTTAACAGCGTCCTCAGCAATCATGTTTGTAGGAAGCAAATCTAAATCAGCACATCCTACAAAAAGCATCATTGGAAGAACAAAGCAAATTGTTTTTATTATTTTATTCATTATTTATAGCAATTTAATTATTTATTTATTTTTAAAAATTAACCTTTAAACCAGTAGTCCATGATTTTGTAGTTGGATACCTACTTTGATGGCTACCAGTAACTTCTGGGTCATAATATCCAGACCATACATCTAGATTATCTATTGTAAATACATTGTTACCAGCAATGTATATTTGAAGGCCATCAATTCCTAAATTATCAGTGACACTTTTTGGAATATTGTAACCAATATTTAATGTTTTTAATCTTAAGTATACAGCATCAATCCTTGTAAAATCATTGGCTCTATTACTAATTGCAGGAACACCACCGGTGTTATTTGCTGGTGGGAATTTCCTTAATATTTCAACATCGCCATTTGGACCTTTTACTGACCTGTTTTCGTAAGCATTAACTGTAGGAATAGCTTGATGACTATTTAATCCCTGCCAACTCTGTGGTCCACCAAATTGAATTGAATATCCAGCAGCACCTTGCCATAGAGCACTCACACTCCATTGACCCCATCTTGCATTAGTCCAAGAACTGAAGTTCCATTTTGGCATTCCACCCTTACCAATTATAACTTGATCTTTCCAATCAATTAAACCATCACCATTTTGATCAACAAAAATTAAATCTCCAACAATCACAGTTTGGTTTCCGGCATTATCTGCATCAACTGGATGGTTATCAATTTGGTTTTGAGAGGTGAAGAATCCAGTTGTATTGAATCCCCACTGGTTGTCATCCCATTGACCAGTTCTTGAATATCTTGCATTAAAAAGGGCATTTGCAGCTGCAGTTGCAGAATCTACACCTTCCGTAGGGAGTATATTTTCATCCCAAGAAACATATTTTCCTCTTGACCATGAGACCATTGGATTGATTTCATAACGAACTGCTCCAATTTTTCCTTGGTGCTTAAGCATTAGATCAAAACCTCTATTATCCCTTGTGTTTAGGTTTGTTCGAGGGAGACTAGCCCCAAAGTTAAAAGGAACGCCCTCAGTTGGTATAGCTAAAATATCTTCTCTTAATCTGTAAAATACATCTAGTTCAAATCCTAAACCACCATCCCAAAGAGTTCCTTCGAGCCCCAGGTTAGCAATTTTCATTGTTTCCCAAGTAATAAGAGCATTAGCAAGGCCAGCTGATGAAATGATCGGATACGGATCTCCGTTGTATAGATAAAATCCGTTGGCAATATTATAGCCGGTTAAAAAGTCAAAATTTGATACTGCATCATTACCCATAATACCATATGATGCTCTAAATTTTAAGTTGTTCCAAGCAGAATTATCTTTCATAAAATCCTCCTCAGAGATTCTCCAACCAAAACTTAGGCTTGGAAAATATCCCCATCTACCTTCAACAGAGTATCTTGCTGTTGCATCAGCTCTCATTGTAGCAGAAAATAAATATTTGTCATCGTGACTGTAATTAACCCTACCTACAAAACTTTTTCTAGCACTTTCAGAGAAGATTTCAGCATTGTCTAATTCAGCTCTTGATGAATAGTTTAGATATGGAGCTTCAAAAGATAATGGGTCAGTTCTTGATCCCATTAGATAATCTCTTTTAAAAGTAGTTGACTCCGCTACAAATAAAGCGTTTAACACGTTATTTCCCCACTCCTTATCATAAGTCACGGTAAGTTTGGGCAATAATTCCATATCTCTATCAGCATTTACACTAATTACATCTCTGTTAACATAACCAAAAATGCTGTATACTTCAGGTGTTGATGGATCATAGTTATAAGCAGCAAACCTTTTTTGGATATTTTTATTCCATTCATTCTGTGCTTCCATGTTTAATGAACCTGTGATTGACATACCAGATATAAATGGTACATCATAGGTAAGACTAATAGCACCTCTTAAATTATTATCACGATTAACTATTGTACCAGCAAATTCTTTCTTAATCAAATAATTTGGTGCATAGACTGTCGCAGCACCAGCGTGAGATGGGTAAGAAGGATCTGGATACTCGTATAAATATGTTGGTTTCCCAGAATTTAATCTTGTGTAAAGTGTTTGTGTTTGAAAATTAGCTTTATCAAGAGTTGTTTGAAAATATGCAAGATCTAGCTTTGCAGTCAAATTGTCTGTTAAATTAACATCTAAGTTTGACCTAATATTGTAACGCGTGTGAGTATAATCCGCTCCCTCTAATTGACTCTCAGTGTCGGTGAAACCTAATGAAATAAAATATCCAATATCTTTACTTCTTCCACGAGCACTTAAATTATGCTGAGTTTGTAATTGCCAGTCATTATATATCAAGTCTCTCCAATCATTACCCGCAAAGTCCTCACCTGTTGTAGAATCATAAACCTGCTTTCTTTCGTTATCCCAAGCTAGGTATGGTGGCATTAAATCAGCCAACGGCTGACCTTGTTCGTTGTAAGCCAAATCTACATACTGGTTAGCGTTTAATGTTCTAGGCTCAAAAGTAAGTCCTGACCAAGAAGCCGTCCCATTGTAAATAAATTTAGCACCCTCTCCTCTGTCGGTTCCTCTTTTAGTTGTTATAAGAATAACACCATTACCTGCTCTTGCTCCATAAATTGATGCAGCAGCGTCTTTTAGGATAGAAATATTTTCAATATCATTTGGGTCAACCTGTCCAAAGGTGGCTACTATTCCATCAACAATTATTAGCGGTGCCTCAAAATTCCTTATTCTTAATGTGGCAAAATCTTCCCCCGGTAATCCTGAGCCAGACCTTACTGAAAGACCAGCAGCTTGTCCCATTAACAATTGGCTAGTATTGGGAGCGGGTCTTAAATTAATTTCTTCACCTGAAATAGAGGCAACAGAACCTGTTAATGTCTTTTTTTGTTGTGTACCATAACCAACTACAACTACCTCCTCCAATTTAGATACATCCTCATCCATAACTACATTCATTGTTGCAGAAGCGCCAATTTCTTGAGTTAGGTAGCCTATGTACGAGAATACTAGAGTAGCAGCATCCTCAACATTTAATTTAAAATTACCGTCAAAATCTGAAACGGTTCCATTTGATGTTCCTTTTTCAACAATACTGACCCCAGGCAAAGCATTACCTTCGGAATCTGAAACAGATCCACTGACAATATTCTGCGAATAGATGAGATTGGTTGAAAATAAAAAGGCAATCAATAGGACTGAACTTACAATACGTTTAATATCCATAATAATTCTTTTTAGTTTGTTGTTATTTTAACCAAAATAATTAAAAAATGACATTTCTACAAAATTATTTCTTGAAAGAATTAACACAATATTGTTGATAATATTGCTTGAATCAAAAACTAATAGGTTTTACAGTAAATTGATATGAGTAATTACCAGGGTAAATTGTATATTTTTTTAGGGTCCTAGCACCCCAACTATTATCACCTCCAACACCCATCTGTTTTAAATCAATATTCAAGCTAATAAAGTCCCTTTTTACAAGATCTACTGGCTTTCTCTGTTTTTTAACAATTCTTTTTCTACTTCCTAGGTTTTCACCTGGCTTTTGTGGCATCAAACCGTCGTCAAAATCCTCTATTGTATTGTAATGGGCACTAAAGGAAATTAAGGGATCCCCGAAAATTGCAAAGCCATAATTATCTTCATCTAAAACATTAAACCAACGAACATCAGTTCTATACCCATTTTCTTGTGGTCTTGAATATTCAAAACCTAAATCATCAATGTTGCTCTCATATATCCCCACAAATGCTGATGATTTTCTATCTATATAATTTTCATGTGGACCTCTACCGTACCAAGTAACATTTTCTAAGTTTTTAGGAATTGTAAAATTCATACCAAATCTTGGCATTTGGGCGTCTTTTAAGTTACCACCATACGTAAAATCATTTTTTATATTCATTACACCCTTGGAATTGAAAGTATATGCAATTTTATTTAAGGAATTTATATTGCTTAATTTATAATGAACAACTACTTGAACTTCGTTAGCACTTTTTCTTTCGATTTCAATTTTATGAAAATCTCTTTTATTCGATGCAATTTTCCATTCATTGGATCTCACTGGTAAGTTATTACCATAATCATTGTCAATAGGTGCTCTCCAAAAATTTGTGTAAGGACTAGAATGAATAAAATCTATTCCATTGAAATTATAGGTTTTAAGAGTTCCGAGCACATTATCAAATACAACATCAAGTTTATTATTAAAAATTTTCAATTCATTTTTATTACTTGATATTTTTAATCTTTTTCCAGAATTACTGGACCTTAAAGAATATTCCGCTCTTTTATAAAACATTTGATCAGAAATCAAAGTATGACCAGATTTAACCAGAGGTTCCTTACCTTTTGATAAACCGCTCACATTTACAAAATACTCAGCAAATGGATCAAAAGAAAAATTTTTAAAAGGATTATCAATAATTATAAATTTTTGGGGATCAATATTAAAACTCAGTTTCTCATTTTTTACAATTTTCCCATTCTCAACCAAATCAAATTCAAAATCAAAATCAATCAAATTTTTAAAGAAAAATCTATTCTCAACTTTTATTTTATCACCATTACCTAGAATTGATATTTTAGCATCCTGATACACATGTTTGACCTCCTCTAAGGCAGGATGAGGGGTTCGATCAGGATTTACCAAGCCATTCATACAAAAATTAGTATCATTATGATAACTACTTGGTGAGTAATCGCCTCCATAGGCCCAATATTTTTTTCCATCCTTATACTCAGCAAGGCCTTGATCAACAAAATCCCATATGAAACCACCCTGCATTTGTCTTTCTTTATAAACCATATCCCACAAGTCTTTTATATTTCCATTGCTATTGCCCATAGCATGTGAATATTCAGCCCATATAAATGGTCTGTTAGGAAACTTTCCTAAGTAATCTTTTTTAATATCATCCATGTAGTAGTACATCCAGCCAAAGAAATCAGTATGCGGTTCAAGATCAATTCCTTTCATTTCTTTTTTGCCTCTTTGCATTCTTGGCTGTTCAGATGTACGTTCATAAAAAGTTAATCTTGTGTCATCAAAATTTTTCAACCATTTGTATCCCTCAACGAAAATAGGCCCATCACCCGCCTCATTGCCTAATGACCAAACCACAATTGAAGGGTAATTTTTGTCTCTTTCAACCATTCGAACCCATCTGTCCATATGCATATCGTCAAACTCCGGTTTAAATGCTGGAGTATCCTGTTTTTTGTAACCAAATCCATGGCTCTCAACATTAGCCTCGTCAATTACATATAATCCGTACTCATCACACAATTCGTACCAGTAAGGATCATTTGGATAGTGTGAGGTTCTAACAGAATTGATATTGTTATTTTTCATGATTTCAATGTCTTTAAGCATAGACTCTCTAGAAACAACATGTCCAGTAAACTCATCATGTTCATGACGATTAACTCCTTTGAATAATATAGGCTTATTGTTAATTAAAAATTGTCCATTTTTTAATTCAATTTTTCTAAAACCAGTCTTAAAATCGATTAATTGATATGAGCCATCCGAGTCAACTAATTCCAGTTGAACATTATATAAATTTGGTATTTCTGCTGACCATAATTTTGGTGAATCAATATTTCCTTCTAGTGTAATTTTTTTTATTTGATTTTCTGCAATATTACCTTGGGATTCGTTTTGGTAAATAACCGTATCATTATTATATATTTTTGTTTTTACAGTGTATTTTTTTGAAGAATTATTATAATTCTTCAAGTCAATTTCAAAATCCAAATTGGCTTTGTTCAATTCATCATTCAACCTGTTTTTCAAAAAGAAATCTCTAATGGCCAATTTTGGTTGTGCATACAAAAAAACATCTCTTTCTATTCCACTTAATCTCCAAAAATCTTGGTCTTCAATGTATGTACCATCAGACCATCTAATTACTTTCATAGTAATTTGATTTACATTTCCATTCAAATATTTAGTTACATCAAACTCAGCTGGTGTCTTGCTGCCTTCACTATATCCAACAAAATTTCCATTTATCCACAAATAAAATGCGGATTTTACTGCTCCAAAATGAATAAATATTTGCTTATCGTTCCAATTTTCATCAATTGAAAACTCTCTATGATACAAACCAATTGGATTGTACTCTTTTGGCATAAAAGGTGGGCTGATCTCATAAGGATAAACAATGTTAGTATATAGTGGAAAGTCATCTGTATGAAATTGCCAATTAGAGGGGACTGGAATATCTTGCCAATCATTTTTATTGAAATCAATTTTGTAAAACTCCTTGGGTACTAATTCATCATTTTTGAACAATTTAAAACTCCATGTTCCATTTAAAGATTTAGTGACAGAATCACCATTGATGTCCTTAGGAATATAAAATGAATGGGGTTCCTCAGTATTTATTTTAAAAGTTGATAAATCCTCCCACTCCCTGTACTGTGCGTTCGATAAAATAATTGAAAAAATTAAAAAGAATTTTAAAATAATATCCTTCATATTGGTTGTTTTTCTAAATTTAAAACAAATAATCAATATGAGGACATTTGCAATAATAGTATTATCATTAATTACTTTAGGTTGTAGTCATGATGATTCAAAACCTAATATTCTGTGGATAGTAACTGAGGATAATTCAGTCCATTATATGAATTTATATACTGAGGGCGGAGCAGAAATGCCAACCATATCATCAATAGCATCCGAGGGATTAGTTTTTGATAATGCATTTTCGAATGCCCCAGTTTGTTCTGTTGCAAGAAGTACACTAATTACAGGCGTGTATGCACCCAGAATAGGTACCCAGTATCACAGAAAAATGTCTAAAGTAAAATTACCTGGTGATGTTAAACCCCTGCCCGTTTATTTAAAAGAGGCTGGTTATTATACCACAAATAATGCTAAGGAAGATTACAATTTTATTAAAGATGGAAAGGTATGGGATGAGTCATCTGGAAAGGCTACATATAAAAACAGGAAAGAAGGTCAGCCTTTCTTTCATGTTCAAAATTTTCACAACACTCATGAAGGTCAATTACATTTTAATAAGGAGCATCTTGAAAGTGCATTAAAGACCAACAATCTAGACAGCATAAAACCTTTCCCTTATCATCCAGATACACCTACATTTAGATATACACAATCTCTTTTACATAATCACCATAAAGATGTAGATAAAGAGATTGGAAAGCTAATAGATGACCTTGAAAATGATGGATTACTTGAAAACACAATCATTTTTTATTATGGGGACCATGGTGGGGTCTTACCACGAAGTAAAGGTTACATATATGAAAGTGGGTTAAATGTTCCCTTAGTTGTTCGAGTACCAGAAAAATTTAAAAAGTTATCTCCTTTCAAGCGTGGTTCAAGAACATCAACATTTGTTGAGTTTGTGGACTTGGTACCAACTGTGCTTTCAATAGCAGGAATTAAAATTCCAAAGTCAGTTGACGGAAAACCTTTTTTAGGAAAGGGTTTAAAAAAACAGAATCTTGAAAAACAAAATATAACTTTTGGGTATGCTGATAGATTTGATGAAAAATATGACTTAGTTAGATCAGTAAGAAAAGGCAAATTTAAATATATTAGAAATTATCAACCATTTAATGTTGATGGATTATATAATTTTTACAGATATAAAATGCTGGCTTATAAAGAATGGTATGAGCTTTTTAGTGAAGGAAAGTTAAATGAAGTTCAAAGTCAATTTTTTAAAGCAAGAGCACCAGAGGCACTATACAATATTGATGAAGATCCACACGAAACCAACAACTTAGCTAATGACGAAAATTATAATGAAACATTGATAGAATTAAGAAATGAATTAAACAATCATTTGGTTTCAATTAACGATTTAAGTTTTCTTCCAGAACCACATTTGTTACAGAACGGACTTAATGATATAGTTGATTATTCTGAAAAAAATAAGGATTTGATTAAAAGTCTAATTGAAATTTCGGACCTGATGCTATATGATTATGATGAAGTTTCTCCTCAAATAAAAGATGCATTAAATAATGATAATCCTTGGGTAAGATATTGGGGATTAATAGTTAGTTCAACATTTGGAGATCTAGCATTTGAAAATAATAAGAAGATAAATTTAATTTTTGAAAATGACTCAGAAAATTTAGTAAGGATGAGAGCTGCAGAGTTTATGCTATTAAACAACATTGAAATCAGTGATTCAAAAATTAATTCATTATTAGCAAGATCCAATTTTGAAGCAGAAGCAAACCTTATGTTAAACACTTTAGCTAATCTGAAAACAAAAGACTCAAATTATAAATTAAAACTTGGTAAAGAAGTTTTTCCTGATGATTGGTTTCCTCCTATTAGAAATGAAAATGCATTGGTAAACAGAAGAATGAATTATTTAACAAATAATGAATAATCAAATAATTAAAAAACTAAGTTTTTTACTGCTTTTAATGCTTCTTTACTCATGTAATAATGAAAGCTTAGACAAGCCAAATATTATTTTAATTGTAGCAGATGATTTAGGGTGGTCTGATCTTTCATACATGGGATCAGAATACTATGAGACACCGAATATTGATAAACTTTCAAAATCAGGCATGACATTTTACAATGGTTATGCTTCATCTGCTAATTGTGCGCCTAGCAGAGCAACAATGCTTTCAGGAAAATACCATACTGAACACGGAATTTATACAGTTAGAAATTCAGATAGAGGAAGTAGAAAAACAAGAAAAATAATTCCAATTGAAACAAAAACTACACTTGACTTAGATTTTTTTGTAATTCCAGAAATGCTAAAGGAGATGGGCTATACAAATGGCCATTTTGGTAAATGGCATTTAGGTGATGTTGGTTTCCATCCTGAGCAAAGCGGCTTTGACGTTAACATAGGTGGTAATAGACATGGAGGGCCTGGCGGTTATTTTGCACCATACCCAAACCCAGAGTTAGAAAATGAACCTAAAGGAGAGTATTTAACTGATCGAATTGGTGATGAAGTTGTTAAATTCATTGATCAAAATAAAGAAAATAATTTTTTTGCCTATGTCCCTTTTTTCTCTGTGCACACCCCAATTCAGTCCAAACCAGATTATCAAAAAAAATATAGTAACAAAGAATCTAATGAGTATCACAACCGTCCAGACTACGCTGGAATGATTCAATCTTTGGATGAAAACATAGGAAAAATACTGGATAAAATTGATACACTTAATTTATCTGAAAACACAGTAATAATATTTACATCAGATAATGGTGGAATTAGAGCAATTTCAAACCAATACCCTCTTAGAGCAGGTAAAGGATCGTATTATGAGGGTGGTATTAAAGTTCCAATGATTTTTTCCTGGAAAGGAAAAATTGAAGCGGAAACAGATTCCTACGAGAGAATTTCAAATTTAGACTTCTACCCTACAATTAAAAATTTAGTGGGTTACAAAGAGAACATTGATTTAGATGGAGTAGATTTAACTCCAATTTTTAAAGGTGAAAAGCTCAAAAAGAGAGAACTATATTTTCATTTTCCTATTTATTTAGAACCTTACAGAGTTCAGCTCGACAGTGGAACAGACCCATTATTTAGAACCAGACCTGGCACAGTTATAATTAAAGATAACTGGAAATTGCATCATTATTATGAGGATAATAAATTTGAATTATACGATCTTGAAAAAGACATCTCAGAATCTAAAAACCTTGTTGAAATCAATAAAGAAAAAAAGACCGAACTATTAATGGATTTAAATAATTGGAGAAAAGCTAAAAATGCTCCAATTCCTAGCAAATTAAATCCTTATTATGACCAAAAATATGTAGATAGTTTAATGTTTTTAATTGAAAAAAATTTTATCTCTGGAAAAGTAAATAAGAACGAACAAATTAATGATATGAATCCGTTTTAATTAATATTTAAAACGGTCTGGATTTAATTTATTGTAAAGTTGATTATTAGCAAGTCCTAAAAAAACTGGATGGATGGTTTTTTTATTCCAATCATCAATTTTTTGTCTTAGTTCACTCGCAATTTGAGGGAATTCTGAAGCAATATTATTTTTTTCAGAGATATCATTGTCAAGGTCATAAAGGAAATTGTTTCCTTCTTTATCAATAATCATTTTATAATTTTTGTATCTCACTGCAAACCTGTCTTTACCACGAACTGTGTCATTGTCTACAATTTTGAAATCACCATTAATTTTCCAAAATAGACTTTCGTGCGGTACACCAGCTTTTTCACCCAGAACATATGGTAAAATATTTTTTCCATGAATTTGATTTGGCAATTTTAAATCAGGATTAATAATTGATTTTATGGTTGCAAAAATATCAAACGAACTTACTGGATTATCATACTTAGTTTTAGCCTCTATTTTGTTTGGCCATTGCATAAAAAATGGTGTTCTTACACCACCCTCACCTAGATCACTTCCTTTGTAACCACTAAAAGGTGAATTGGCTCCATCTTTTTCTGTCCATCTTTTTTTGGGTGCACCATTATCAGATAGAAAAAATACAATAGTATTATCGTAGATATTTTCTTCTTTTAATTTATCAACTATTTTACCCACTCCATCATCCATTGAACTAATCATACCAGCATAAATTTTTCTCAATGGATTTTTAATATTTGGGAATCTATCGACATATTCATCTGGTGCCTGAATTGGACCATGAGGAGCATTGTAAGGTAAGTACAAAAAGAAAGGTTTATCTGAATTATTTTCAATGAATTTTACAGCCTCATTACTAAATTCATCAGTTAAATATTCATCTATCTCAACTCTAATATTGTTTCTTAAAATTTTGGTACGATAAGCTTGATTATGGGCTTTAACCTCTGTTTCATCATGGAGGGTTAAATCCTGAGGCAAATATCTGTGTCCACCTGTAAGGTGACCAAAAAATTCATCAAAACCACGTTTATTAGGTCTTAGTGACTCATGTGCTCCCAAGTGCCACTTTCCAATAACACCTGTTTTATAATCTTTTGTTTTGAAAAGGTCTGCCATCGTAAACTCCGAAATTGGTAAACCCATATTTGGATCTTTTGGAGCAAACAAAATATTTCTTCCATATCCAAAATAATCTGGATATCGACCGGTTATTAAACCAGCCCTGCTTGGTGAGCAAAATGGAGTAGTTAAATATCCACTCGTAAAAAAAACACCATTATTTCCAATATCATCAATGTTTGGTGTACTAATATCACTTGTTCCATGAAAACTTATATCATTATAACCAAGGTCATCAGCAAAAATGATAATTACATTTGGTAAGTCATTTTTCTGAGAATTACAAGAAAAAAGAAATAAGCATATAAGAAAAATTGTATTTTTCATTAAGTTAGTAATTGTATTATCCAACTAAAATATAAATTATTATGAAAGCAAAATTTCTACTACTATTTTTCCTACTTTTTTACTCCTGTGGAAATGAAAAAAATGTACAACCCAACGTCGTTCTTATTTATTTAGATGATTTAGGTTATGGTGATGTTAGTTCATATGAATCTGGAACTTTAGAGACTCCAAACATTGATAATATTGCAAATGGAGGAATTAGATTTACTAATGGATATGCGAGTTCAGCAACATGTAGTCCTAGTAGATATGCTTTGATGACTGGTACCTACCCATGGAGAAATAAAAGAGCTAAAATTATAACAGGTGGAAATTTGATAATTGATGAAAGTGAAATGACTTTACCAAAAATGTTTAAATCATTAGGTTATGAAACAGGTGTTGTTGGAAAATGGCACTTAGGACTTGGCAAAGGTGGCCCTGTTGATTACAACAGCTTGATTAAACCTGGTCCAAATGAAGTTGGTTTTGATCACTCTTATATTATGGCTGATACACAAGATAGAGTTCCCACTGTATACATTGAAAATGGAAATGTTGTGAACCTGGACCCTAATGACCCAATTGAAATTAATTTTGGAAATGATGATTATGGTTTGCCAAGTGGTACCAAAAACCCTGAATTATTGACAATGAAATGGCATCATGGTCATAACAAGGCGATTGTTAATGGTGTTCCAAGAATTGGATACATGAAAGGTGGTGAAAAAGCAAAATGGAGTGATATTGATATGGCTGATGAATTTATAAATAAAGCAAAAGAATATTTAGATACAGTTAAAGACAAACCTTTCTTCCTTTTTTACTCACTTCAACAACCACATGTACCTAGAACGCCTCATCCAAGATTTGAAGGAACTTCAGGAATGGGTCCAAGAGGTGATGTAATTAAAGAAGCAGATTGGTGTATTGGAGAAATGTATGATTATTTGGAGAAAAATGGTATTCTTGAAAATACAATTATAATTATTTCTAGTGATAACGGTCCAGTTTTAAACGATGGCTACTATGATGATGCTGTCGAAAAGTTGGGAGACCATACTCCGGCTGGAAATTTAAGGGGAGGTAAATACAGTCTGTATGAAGCTGGAACAAGAGTCCCTTTTATTACTTATTGGAAAGGAAAAATCAAACCACAAGTCTCTGATGAAGTAGTAACTCAAATCGATTTCTTAAATTCATTTTCATCACTTTTAGGTTCAGATACAAAATCCAAAGATGGAGTTGATTTGTCCAGTGTATTTTTTGAAAATTCAGGAAAAGGAAGAGATGAACTTGTTATTGAAGCAACCTCGAGAACAGCATTTAGACAAAACAATTGGGTAATGATTCCACCTTATAATCTTCCTGCAACAAATCCTAGAGTTAATATAGAGTTGGGTAATTCAAAAGACTATTTATTATTCAATTTAGATGAAGATATTTCTCAACAAAATGATTTGTCAAAAAGTAATCCCGAAAAATTAAATGAAATGATTGCTAGATATGATGAAATTTTGGGAAACAACAAAAAAAAGGCTGAAAAACTTGAACTCGAATAAATAAATGCAAATATTAGTTACCGGTGGATTAGGATATATAGGTTCTCACACTACTGTTTTATTATTAGAAAAGGGTTATGATATTGTCGTTGTTGATGATCTTTCAAATTCTAATATTGAAGTTTTGGATAATATTTATGATATAACAGGGAAAAAACCTTCTTTTGAAAAAATTGATTTAAAAGATAAAAAGGCAGTTTCTAAACTTTTTCAAGATTATACATTTAATGGAATTATTCATTTTGCTGCACATAAATCTGTTAATGAAAGTGTAAACTATCCTGATAAATATTTTTCAAACAATGTTGGTTCACTTGAAAATATTATTGATGAAATAAAATTATTAGAGAATCCAATAAACTTTATTTTTAGCTCAAGCTGTACTGTCTATGGACAAGCTGATTCGATGCCAATAGATGAAAGTTTCCCATTAAAAGAAGCAGAATCACCATATGGTCAATCAAAAAGACAATGTGAGGAAGTTCTTAAATCTCTTCATCAATCAGGGCAAAGTTTTAAAAATATTACTTTAAGATATTTTAATCCAATTGGTGCACACCCTTCAGCTTTAATAGGTGAACTCCCCCTTGGGACACCTGAAAACTTGGTTCCCTACATAACCCAAACCGCCATTGGGAAAAGAGAGTGTTTAACTGTCTTTGGAGATGACTACGAAACTGACGATGGAACATGTGTAAGAGACTACATTCATATTATGGATTTAGCAGAAGTACACATTACTTGTTTGGAAAAATTGATAAGTTCAAATAATGATAATTTATTCAAAGTGTACAATGTTGGAACAGGTAAAGGTACCTCTGTTCTTGAACTGATCCATATTTTTGAAAATGTTAATGATATAAAGTTAAATTATAAAATTGGAGAGAGAAGAAAAGGAGATGTGGTTACTGCTTATGCAGATACTTCAAAAATTGAAAAAGAATTAAATTGGTCAACAAAATATAGTTTGAAAAATGCATTGAAATCAGCATGGAACTGGGAACTGAATATAAATAAGGATGAATAAAAAAATTAAAGTTGAATCACCAGGTAGAATTAATTTAATTGGAGAACATGTTGATTATAATGGTGGTTCTGTCCTGCCAGGTGCTATAGATAAAAAAGTTGAGTTTACAGTTGAAAATATCCCTGGAAATAAATGCTTCATTGAATCAAAAACAATAAATAAAAAATTTGAATTTGACTTTTCTTCTCTTGAAAAATCAGCTGAGCACTGGCAAAATTATATATTAGGTACTGTTAATAATTTGATCAATAAAAAAAATCAAAGAATATCTGCCTTTTCTTGTGAAATCAATAGCAGTTTACCAATAGGAGCTGGAATTAGCTCATCATCAGCATTAATATCTGGATTAGCATGGAGCATAATAGAAATTAATAATCTTGAAATCAAAAAAAATGAAATTGTTGATATTGTTAGTGATGTAGAACACAATTATATTGGACTCAAGGGAGGAATAATGGATCAATTTACTATTCTAAACGGTCAAAAAAATAAATTGATTCATTTGGAGTGCCACTCAAGAAATTTTAAATACGTCAATGCTGAATTTAAAGATTATCAGATAATTCTTTTAAATACTAACGTAGAACATAATCTCGCTAACACAGCATATAATGATAGGGTTGAAGAGTGTAATTATGCCTTAAAATTAATTAATGAAAAGTACAGTAATAAATTTTCATCCTTATGTGAAGTAGACCTAAACATTATTGAAAGTTTAAAGAATGTCATGGATGTTAAAATATATAATAGAGCATCATTTGTAATAAATGAAAATCTAAGAACCAATAATGCCGCAAAAAAACTCAATGAATTTAAATTAATGGAAATAGGAAATTTAATGTATCAATCTCATGCAGGTTTAAAAGATTTGTATGAGGTTAGTTGTAATGAATTAGATTATTTAGTTGACTTAACTAAAGCGCATGACCAGATAATAGGATCTAGAATGATGGGTGGAGGATTTGGTGGTTGTACGATAAACCTAATTCATAAAAAATTTACAGATGAGTTTATCGATGAAGCCAGCAGGAGCTACTTTGAAAAGTTTTCTATTAATTTGACCCCAATTGAAATAAATATTTGTGATGGAGTTAAAATAAAAAACCTACAAACAGATTAGTTGTATAAACTCCTTTTATACAAGTTTAAGGCTAACTGAATATTCGAAAATCCCCTGAGGGCGCGCTCTAGCACACAGACTTACCTTTTTTAAATTTAATAGTGTTGAGTTTACCAAATTTAATCTGCTGTAGGTAAAATATATTTTAATGAACGTTAATATTTTAATCTTGACTCAATTAATTTTTTGATATTGTCAATTTTTTCCACGACTTCATTTGAATCATTTTCATTGGGATTTATAAAAATTTTGCTTTGACTTAAAATTTGCAAAGCACACATGGCCAAACTATCTTGTTTATCCTTTACAGCATACTTGCTTTCATAATCATTGATCATCTCATTTATCTTTTTTGATGCTTTTCTTAAAATTTCCTCTTGTTTTTCATCCACGCTTAATGGATATATTCGATTTCCTATATTCAATTTAATTTTTTGCATCAGCCCATTAGATTTAAAATACAATTATCAATATCATCAATCATTTTTCTAATTTTTTTCTTGGCAAGCACACTCTCTCCTTTTGATGACAAAGACTTGACAAGTTTTAAAGATTCGTATTTTTTTTTAAGCTCAGTGTAATCTTTTTCTTTATTGTTTAGATTTTTCTGTAACAAATCTAAATTATGTTTAATCTTTTTATTATTAACTTTTAGAGAATCATACTTATTTAATAGTTTTTCTATTGTACTATACAGTTCATTAACATTCTCTAAAGTTTCTTTCACAATAAATTAGTAATGTATAAATTTAAAGCTATATAAAATTAAAAACAATTCTTTAATTAATATTTCGTTGAAAAATATAATTTTTGTATTAATATTTTTAGGTTCATTAACACTAAATTCCCAAAAAAATAATGATGATAAACTCGACTCACCCATAGAATTTCCAATACTACTAAGTGGAAATTTTGGTGAGCTAAGATCAAGTGGATTTCACTCAGGAATTGATATTAAAACAAAAGGTAAAGAAGGTATTTTAATTAGATCTATTGATTCTGGATATGTTTCTCGTGTTCAGGTTTCTACATCTGGTTTTGGAAAAGTGGTCTACATTAATCATGGAAATAACTTAACTAGTGTGTATGCACACCTGAGCAAGTTCAGTGAAAAAATTGAAAAAATTATAAATCAATTACAGTACAGAAATAAAAATTATGAAGTAAGAAAATTTTTTAAGGCCGATGAACTAAAAGTCAGCAATAAAGAAATCTTAGGATATTCTGGGAACACTGGGACATCTTTTGGACCTCATTTACACTTTGAAATTAGACAAACAGATACAGAGATTCCCCTGAACCCTAGACATTACAAATTTAAAATTAAAGACACTATAAGACCATACGTTAAAGATTTGTATTTATATGGTATAAAGAATGGAATGCTGAAAAAGGTAAAATTAGATATATCTAAAATCAACGATAGCACTTTCATTTCAAAGTCAATAAGCACTAGAGATACAATTGGTTTTGGAGTTATAACCTATGATAGACAAAATTTAACAAACAATATCTTTGGCAATCACAAATATTCATTATTCAAAAATGATACTTTAAATTTCGAATTTACTTTTGACTCATTTTCTTTTCCAGAAAAACCTATCCAAAAAAGATTTGTTGACTACGAATTTTTTGTTTTAAATAAATCTAGGATTATTAAGCTTTTTGGCAATAATGAAAATGAATTAAGATTCGTTTCAAAAAATAGTAATGGTTTAATTATCAGAGAAGGAGAAAAGGCAGCTATTAAAATTAAGCTTAGTGATTACGACAAAAATAATACTTATGTGATCTTAAATTTGATTGGTGATGAGAACAATTACAACTATGATTCTGATAATATTTTCCCAAGTAATAAAATTTTAGATCCGCAAAAAAAATATCTATTAGATTTTAATGGTCACAAACTAAATATTGATAAAAACACATTTTTAAGGAAATCTAAAATTTTATTTGATTACGAAAATGACACCTTGTTTGTCTTCAATCCATATGTAGAAGCAATGAAAAATTTTGAAGTTAAATTTTTAATTAATAGAGATTTAGATGGCCAATATTTAACTAGAAAAAACCATGATGGCACATCAACATTTGTGTCAAACAAAATAAGCAATGGATACTATAGTTTTAAAACTAAATCACTAGGAAAATTTTATGTGGATTATGATACTATCACACCTGAGATTAGAAGGCGAAAGAGAGTTGACTACAAAAAACAAATTGAATATTACATTCTGGATAAAGAAACAGGAATAAAAAATTATGTGGGCAAAATAAATGATAGATGGGCTCTTTTTGAATATGAACCAAAATTGAAAAAGATTTTTTTTAAAAATGATACCCTTATTAGAAAGAATGCAGTGAATAAGATAGAAATTAAGGTAGAGGATATGGTAGGTAATTCAACGACGGTTATTGACTCACTAAAATTTTAATTGTTGTCTTTGATAAATTTCTTCAAAAATTCAATCACGTAATCCACCTCATCAACAGAGTTATATTTTGAAAAAGAAAATCTTAATGAAATTTTCTCCATTTCATTTTTAGATAGTAATTCAGATAATACATGCGAAGGTTGTGAACTACCACTCTGACATGCACTACCTGCTGAACATGCTATTCCAGCTAAATCTAATTTAAAATTCAATAATGTCTTTTTATCAACTGAAATTGGGAGACATAGGTTTAAAATGGCATATGAAGAATTGTCTTCTGAAAAATTACCATTTATCTTTACCTCTGGAATGGATTTTTTTATGGAATTAATAAAATGCTTTTTGATTTTTAATACGTCTTTGGCGTCTCTTTGTAAACTTTCATAGGATAGCTCAAAAGCCTTTTTTAATCCAGCTATATTGTGAATGCTTTCTGTTCCTCCTCTCATACCTCTTTCTTGTCCTCCACCCTCGATAAATGGAATTAGATTCGTTCCATTTTTAACATAAATAAAACCAACACCTTTGGGACCGTGAAATTTATGTGCAGAACAGGTTATAAAATCAATTTTTGTTTTACTTAAATCTAAATCGTAGTGTCCTATTGTTTGAACTGTATCGCTGTGAAAAAGAGCATTGTATGATTCGCAAATTTCACCATAACTATTTAGATTTATCATTGTCCCAATTTCATTATTTATATGCATTAAGCTGACTAAAGTTTTGTCATTAGAACTTTCAAGTAATTTTTTTAAATGATTTATATCAGGATTACCAAAACTATCAACGTGCAAAAAAACGAGAGATAGTTTTTTTTTCTTTGAGATGGTCTCAATAGAATTTAATACAGCCTTATGTTCAATTTTTGTGGAAATAATTCTTTTTACATTTAAGGATTCAACAACAGACTTAATAATCATATTATTTGATTCTGTACCGCCACTAGTAAAAATAATTTCTGAGGGAGTAACATTTAATTTTTCAGAAATGTATTTCCTTGACAGTTCCAATAATGCTTTTGAGCTTCTCCCAAATGAATGCATTGAAGATGGATTACCAAAATTATTTTTCATCACATCAGACATCACTGAAACGACTTCATTAGAAATTTGCGTTGTCGCAGCATTATCAAAATAAATTTTTTTCATCTGAAAATTGCTTTTCAAAGATATGGGATTTTGATTAGTTTTATATATAATTATGTTTAATAAAATTTCAAGTAAAGACAATCAATCATTCAAATACGCTAAAAAACTTTTTGAAAAATCATCCTTCAGAAAAAATGAAAAAAAGTTTATTGTTGAGGGTTTGAGAGAAATTGATTTATGTCAAAAATCTGACTTTGAAATTGAATCAATCTTTACTTTAGAAAAAAACGTAGAAAATTTAAATCACAAAAATATAAATGTAATTAGTAATGAACTACTCAGGAAAATAATATACAGGGAAACAGAGGGGATTTTTGCCATAGTAAATGATAAAAAACAAGATATAAACTCCATCAAATTAACTACCGATGAGTTGATTCTAGTTCTTGAAAACCCTGAAAAGCCTGGAAATATAGGTGCTATTATGCGAACTTTTGAAGCTTGTGGTTTTAAAAATATTATAATAGTCGACTCAAATATTGACTTATATAACCCAAACACAATAAGGTCTAGTCTAGGTTCAATATTTCATTTGAATGTTTTTAAAATGAATTCTAATCAAATTATTGATTTTCTAAAAAAAAATAATTTTAAAATCTACAGCTCGTTTATTGAATCAAAAAACAATTTTAATAAAATAGACTATAACAAAAGATGTGCATTAATAATGGGGCCAGAAAAATCTAGTGTAAACCAAACATTAATAAAAAAATCTGATGAATTGGTTAGCATCCCAATGTTTGGTAAGGTAGACTCTCTAAATTTATCCGTTTCAACAGGAATAATTTTATATGAAGCGCTAAATCAGAGAAAATTCTCTTAAATTTAAGTAATGGATTTTACTGCTGACAACAAGACAATAAACCTGCAAATAGCAAGAGAATATAAAAGTTTATTAAAAATTAGCTATCAAACTTTAAGTGAAGATGATAAATTATTGATAAGAAAAGCACTTGATATCGCAATCGATGCTCACAGCACTCAAACAAGAAAGTCAGGTAAGCCATATATCTTCCATCCAATATCAGTTGCAAAAATAGTTGCATCCAAAATCGGATTGGATGGGCAAAGCATAGCATCAGCATTGTTACATGATGTAGTTGAAGATTCCAAATATTCAATTGAAAAAATTGAAGAAATTTTTGGTGATGAAGTAGCAAAGATTGTTGAGGGTTTAACCAAAATATCTAAACTAAAAAAAGAGAAGATACTTTCTATTCAGGCAGAAAATTTTAGAAAAATGCTTTTGACACTTAATGATGATATAAGAGTAATTCTTATAAAGATTGCCGACAGGCTTCACAATATGAAAACATTAGATTTTCTTTCTGAAGAAAAACAATTAAAGATATCATCAGAAACTTTGTATATATATGCACCAATAGCTCACAGAATTGGTCTTTATGAGATAAAAAATGAATTAGAAGATTTAAGTTTAAAATATACTGATTCAGATGTGTATAATGAGATTAAAACTAGTCTTGAAAAAACAAAAGATGATCAAAACTTATATATAAGAAACTTTGCAAGAAAAATATCAGATAAACTAAAATCTGAAAATCTAAATTTCAAGATAAATGGTAGATCCAAATCCATATACTCTATCCGTAATAAGATTATCAAAAAAAATATTAGCATAGACGAAGTTTATGATCGATTTGCAGTTAGAATAATTTATGACGCAGATCCTGTCCTTGAAAAATTAATTGCCTGGAAGATATATTCAATAGTTACAGATGTTTACAGGCCTAATCCAACGAGGTTAAGAGATTGGATATCAACACCAAAATCAAATGGTTATGAAGCACTCCATATCACCGTTGTTGGACCAAATAAAAGATGGATTGAAGTTCAAATAAGATCTACAAGAATGCATGAAATTGCTGAGCGAGGATATGCAGCCCACTATAAATACAAACTTGGTGATGACAAAGAGAGTGGTTTAGAAAAATGGTTAAATAGACTACAAGAGGTTTTAAAAAACCCAGACTCAAGTGCAGTAAATTTTGTAGAAGATTTTAAACTTAATTTATATTCTGATGAAATATTTGTTTTTACGCCAGAGGGTGATTTGAAATCTCTTCCGAAGGGTTCTACAGCTTTGGATTTTGCATTCCACATTCATTCAGGTCTAGGACTTAAAACTAGAGGAATAAAGGTCAATGGAAGAATTGTACCACTTAACTTTAAGTTAAGTAGTGGAGAACAGGTACAAATAATTAAGAGTAATAATTCGAAGCCAAGTGCAAGTTGGCTAGACTTCGTCATTACATCTAAAGCAAAATCAGCAATTAGATCATCAATAAAGGAAAATAAGAAACAAATTGGTGATGAGGGCAAAGAAATTTTAAGAAGAAAATTAAAACAACTTAAAATAAACTTTAATGAATCCAACATAAATAAAATCCAGAATTTCTTTAATCTTCAAACTTCTTTGGACCTTTTTTATAGAATAGGCATCGGCACAATTGATAATACAGATTTAAAAAAGTTTGCTAATTCTCAGAATGCCATCATGAAATTTTTTAGAAGAAAAATTTCTGAAAAACCAACAATTAAGCCAAATGATACTATTAGCACTAACTATGATCAATTAGTTTTTGGAAATAATGATGAAAGGCTAGATTATACTTTAGCTAGTTGCTGTAGGCCTGTTGCAGGAGATAAAGTCTTTGGATTTGTAACTGTCAATGATGGCATCAAGGTACATAAATCTGATTGTAAAAATTCTATTAGTTTGCAATCAAAGTTTGCTTACAGGATAATGAAATGTAAATGGATTGACTCTACCCAACATGATTATACCTCCAAAATACAAATTATAGGTATTGATAATATTGGTCTTGTAAACCAAATAACCACTATCATTTCGGAAAACTTGAATATTAATATGAGAAAAATGTCTTTTGATACTGAAGGAGATGTATTTAAAGGCTCAATAACCTTCAGGGTAAAAAATAAAAATATTATCGATAAACTAATTCAAAGATTAAAAAAAATTAAAGGTGTATATAAGGTTGTTAGAGATTAATATTTATTTTAGTGAAAGTTTAAATGACTGAGAAAGTAAAAAATAATCAGCAGGTCGTAAAAGATGTTTTTTCAAAATATCTAGATTCCAAATCCCACCGAAAAACCCCTGAAAGGTATGCTATATTAAAAGAAATATATGAGCTCGATGATCATTTTGATATTGAATCCCTATATGACCTTATGAAAAAAAAGAAATACAGGGTAAGTAGAGCCACACTTTACAATACTATTGAACTTCTCCAAGAATGTCATTTAGTCAGAAAACATCAATTCGGAAGTACACAAGCTCACTATGAAAAGTCGTATTTTGACAGACAACATGATCACATAATTTTAACAGATACTGGTGAAGTTATTGAATTCTGTGATCCGAGAATTCAAAATATTAAAGAAAGTATTGAAGATATTTTTGATATCAGTGTTGATAAACATTCTTTATATTTTTACGCCTCTAAAAATAAAAAATGAAAATAGATTTAATTTTAGGCCTTCAGTGGGGAGATGAAGGAAAGGGTAAAATAGTTGATGTTTTAACTGACGATTATGATATTATAGCAAGATTTCAAGGTGGCCCCAATGCTGGACACACACTAGAATTTGATGGCATCAAACATGTATTGCACACCATACCCTCAGGAATTTTTCATAATAACAAGTTAAACATTATTGGTAATGGAGTTGTAATTGACCCCGTTATATTAAAGACTGAAATAGAAAAGTTGTATGAGCTTGATGTGGACTTAACTGAGAAGTTGATGATATCAAGAAAGGCACATTTAATTTTACCAACCCACAGATTAATTGATAAAGCATCTGAACTTTCTAAGGGGAAAAAAAAGATTGGTTCTACTTTGAAAGGAATTGGCCCAACTTACATGGACAAAACCGGGAGGAACGGACTTAGAATTGGTGATTTAGAGCTTGATGGATGGAATGAAAAACTTAATAATCTGATAAATAAACATTTAAATCTGATTAAAAATTTCAATGTAGATTTTGATTTTGATATAAATCAATTAACTAATGAATTCTTAGAATCATTAGATTTTATGAAAAAGATAAAATTCATCGATAGTGAGCACTTCTTAAATAAATCAATTCATGAAGGTAAAAGGGTTTTAGGAGAAGGTGCACAAGGGTCTTTGCTTGATATTGATTTTGGCACATACCCATACGTTACATCATCCAACACTACATCTGCAGGAGCATGTACTGGTCTGGGAATAGCTCCAAATAAGATTAATAAAGTTTTTGGAATATTTAAGGCATATACAACAAGAGTTGGAAGTGGTCCTTTTCCTACTGAACTATTTGATTCAATTGGTGAAAGAATTGCAAAAATTGGAAATGAGTTTGGGGCAACCACTGGAAGACCGAGAAGATGTGGATGGCTCGATTTGGTTTCATTAAAACACTCAATCACTGTAAATGGGGTCACTGACCTCATCATGATGAAGGGTGATGTTCTATCTGGAATTAATAAAATAAAGGTCTGTACTAAGTATAATTATAATGGAAATGCAGTAGATTATCTTCCATTCTCCATAGAGGAAGAAAACATTGACCCTATATATGAAGAAATTGATGGATGGGAAGAAGATATCACTCAAGCAAAATCTTATAATGATTTGCCACTAAATTTTAAAAATTATGTTGAATTTCTTGAAGATAAACTAAATTTAAAAATTAAAATAGTTTCCGTTGGACCAGACAGAACACAAACAATATTCGTTTAATAATTTTATTAGTATACTAATATTATTTATTTATTTTTCAATTAATCTTCATTCACAAGAAAAAAACATTGAAATAATTACCGCCGGTTCATTTGACAGAAATGAATCCCTTTTTCCAGATGGAAATATTTTAAATGAGAGTAACAATAAAAAAGTTCATTTACGACATGACGAAATGGATGTTTTTTCAAAGAGATCCATTTTTTTTCAAAAAAGAAACTCATTTATTGCTACAGGTGAGGTGATTGTTAAACAAGGTGATTCAATAAATCTTTTTTGTGACTCACTAAATTACGATGGCGATACAAGAAAATTTTCTAGCTATGGATCGGTAAAGTTTATCAATGATGAAATGGAATTAAGTTCAAATGTTTTGTTTTTTGATAGAAATCTAAACGAAATATTTTTTAATGAAAGTGGCAAAATAATCGATAGTTTATCAACTATTGAAAGTAAAAAGGGTAAGTACTTTATTGATAATAAAAAATATGAGTTTGAGGAGAATGTAAGAATCAATAATCCTGAGTATAAAATCAGATCTGATATGATGGATTATTTTTTAGATACTGAATTAGCTTATTTCTTTAAAAAATCTACAATCAAAACTGATCGATATAATATTTATTGCAACAAAGGTTTCTACGATACAAAAAACAAAATAGGAATTTTTGAAAATGATGCTAAAGTATCAAATGAAGATCGAATTATATATGGCGATAGTATATACTTTAATGATAATCTTGAATATGCAAGTGCATCAAAAAATATTAGAATTATCGATAAAAAAGAAAATTTAATTATAAAAGGTGAATATGCTGAAGTTTTTGAAAAATTAGACTCAGCACTGATAACTAAAAATCCTATGGCTATAAATATCACCAAAAATGATTCACTATTTATAAAAGCTGATACTCTTTATTCAATTGGAAAAAAAGATACAAGAAAGATAATTGGTTATTTCAATGTAAAATTTGTAAATGGATCAATGAGTGGAAAATCTGACAAAATTGAAATTGATAAGTTTTTAGGATTAACAACTCTTAGTAGAAAAAAATTGAATAAGAGACAAATTCAAATTTTAACTGAAAATCAAATTAATGAACTTAACCCTGTAATATGGGACGGTAATAGTCAAATCAGTGGTGATAAAATTATATTGAAAGAAGATTTACAAAAAAATATCATTGATTCATTGAAAATTACTAATAATAGTTTTTTGATAGAAATTGACACTATTGGAGGTGGTAATAATTTTAATCAAATGAAGGGTATAAAATTATTTGGAAAAATCATTGATAATAAGTTGAATAGAATTAAAATAGATCAAAATGCCGAATTAATATATTATATGTACGATGATAATCAGGAATTAATAGGTATTGATAAAGCAATTTCAAGTTCTATAATAATGACACTGAAAGATAATGGTATTGATGATATAATATTTTTTAATCAGCCTGAAGGTGTTCTACATCCGGAGGATAAACTCGAGGAAAACCAAAAAACCCTTTTTGGTTTTATAAACAGATTTAAAGAAAGAGTAACTAAAGACAAAAATTTTAAATAATTGATTAACAAGTTCAAAAAATTTCAGGCCCAAATTGTTCCAAATCCTTTATCACTCAGAATAGAAAAGGCCAAAGGGTCATACATTTTTGAGAAAAACAAAAAATATTTAGATTTTGTTGCTGGTGTTTCAGTTTGCAATTTGGGTCACAGCAATAAAAAAATTATTCAAGCTGTTTCAAATCAACTAAAGAAATATTCTCACGTCATGGTTTATGGTGAATTCATTCAAGAACCAAGCATAAAATTATGTGAGCTACTTGTAAAAAACCTTCCTAAAAATCTAAATTCTGTCTATTTAACCAATTCTGGAACAGAGGCTGTCGAGGCTGCTTTGAAACTAAGCAAAAGAATAACTGGAAAATCAAAAATAGTTTCAGCCCTAAATTCGTACCATGGAAGTACACATGGATCATTAAGTGTTTCAGGTTATGAAAAGAGAAAAAGCGCATATAGACCTCTTTTACCTGATATCCAGTTTATAAAATTTAATTCAGAGGACTTATCATCGATAGATAAAAATACAGCATGTGTAATTTTAGAAACATTTCAAGGTGGAGCTGGTTTCATTTTACCCAATGATGATTTTTTAATTAGTGTAAAAAAACGTTGCGAAAAAGTAGGAGCATTATTAATCTTGGATGAACTTCAAACTGGCTTGGGAAGAACTGGTAAACTATTTGCTTTTGAGCATTACAAGGTTAGCCCAGACATATTACTACTAGGTAAAGCACTTGGAGGTGGATTTCCAATTGGAGCAATGATTACTGAAAAATCAAAAATGAATCAATTTCAAAAAAACCCAATTCTTGGCCATATAACTACTTTCGGAGGTCATCCAGTGATATCAGCTGCAGGATTTGAAACATTATCAATTATAATAAAAGACGATTTATCCAGGAAGTCAATTGAAAAGGAAAATTTATTTAGAAAATTATTAATTCACCCATTAATTAAAGAAGTCAGGGGAAAGGGTTTAATGTTAGCATTAATAATGAAAAGTGATAAAATTGCTAATCAATTGGTATTAAATAGTTTAAGTAAAGGCTTAATCATTTTTTGGTTATTGTATGAGAAAAAAGCTGTAAGAATTACTCCACCACTTACAATTACAAACTCTGAAATTAAAAAGGGTTGTAAGATTATTCTGGATGTTCTTGACTCAATGTAAATGTTAATAAATTTTTAATAAAGTTAATTGCAAAAAATATTAACTCTGAACATTGTATATATTTTTAAACAAAAATTATATATGCAATCTGAAAACAATGATTTAGTAGAGAAGTTTGAAAAAATGATTCAGTCGGATTCATCTATTTTTCTTGATACGGATGAAATAGAGGAAATAATTCTTTACTATTTCAATGATGGAGATATTGGCATGGCAGAGAGAGCAATAGAACTTGGAAATAGCCTATATCCTAAATCAATCAATATAAACATTTTACACTCTGAAATACTTCTAATTCGAGGAAAAGTTAATGGATCTCTCAATCTCATTGAAAATCTTTTAGAATTGAACGAAAACAGCCATGATTTAATTTTTCAAAAGGCCAAAATCCTCAACAAAATGCAAAAATACAAGGAATCAGTCTCAATATTAAAAAATATCCCTCACAGCGACCAATTAAATTATTTTATTTTGGATCTTCTACTAAAAAATTATATGAATATAGAAGACTATGAAAATGCAATAGAAACTCTTATTAAAATCCTTAATATCTATCCAGATGATAAAAATTATTTTGATAAGTTAATATCGTGCTACAATTTATCATGTAAAGAGGATGAGGCTATAAATTTCTTAAATAAATATTTAGAAAAAAATCCATACTCAGCTAATGCATGGTATGAAATAGGAAAACTTTATCTCAAGAAAAATAAAATTAAAGAAAGTATAGCAGCTCATGAATTTGGGATAATTAGTGATGAATCATTGTCATCGTGTTATGTAGAATTAGGGAAAATTTATGAACTAAAAAAAGATTATAAAAAATCTATTTACTATTACAAAATAGTAAATAATCTTAACAAAGATTCATCTTTTAGCCTATATCGGCTTTCTAAATGCTACGAAAAGGTTGGAGATTACGATAATGCACTTAAATACTTAAATATTATTATCGAAAAAGACCCACTTTATGAAAAAGCCTGGATATCAATCGCTAAATATTACCTAAGAAAAAACGACCACGACAAAGCAATAGAGAATCTTAACAAAGCGTTGAATATAATATCAAACAATTATTAGTAGTTTTATCCGTGTGAAGCTAACTAATAAAAACTATCCCATCATTCTATTTAAAGGCATGCTAATGGGTTTAGCAGATTTAGTTCCTGGAATTTCTGGGGGTACCATTGCATTGATTACCGGGGTTTACAAAGATTTAATTACTGCCTTAAATAATATAAGTATTAGTAATATTTCTAATAATCTCTTTAAAAACTTTAAATCTAAAAAATTTGATATTTTGAGTGTTTTAGGATTAGGTATAGTCCTAAGTATAGTTTTATTCAGCAATACAATTTTATTCCTCCTAGAGAATTATAATAATCAAATTAGTGCATTTTTTTTTGGACTTATAATCTGTAGTGTTTATGTTTTATTGAAAAAAGTTAATGTTGTTAAATTATATGATATAATTATTCTTTTATTTTCAAGTTTTACAGTTTATAAATTACTTCAAATTAATCCATTTGATGTTGAAATTGGAATGACATATATTTTTATTTGTGGTTTTATATGTTCATGTGCTATGATCTTACCTGGAATTTCTGGCTCTTATATTCTTCTTGTACTTGGTGCTTACCAATTCATGTTGAAAAAATTAAGTTCAATTTTTATTAATGAATCTGACTCAATCATCTACATTTTAACATTTGCTGCTGGTGCAATTCTAGGAATTTTAACTTTTTCAAGGTTAATTAAGTGGCTCTTCAAAAACTTTGAGGATAAAACCTTAATAGTTTTAATTGGATTCATACTAGGTTCAGTTACTAGAATAATCCCATCTATGGATTTAGGCGTATCGCCAGTAACTAATTTTTATAATTTTTTTGTTAGTGATGTTTCATTATTTTTATGGGTAATAGTTGGCTCTACAACAATTTTGGCTTTAAATATGATTGGAAAAGAAAATGAGGTATAATAGAGACTGGAACAAAGCTAGTTTTTTGGAAGTTTTTTTACACGGAATTGTCATGGGCTCTATAAATAAATTACCTGGGATTTCTGGTGGACTATATTCATTAATTATTGGTTTTTATAATCATCTAATTCAATCAATAAAATCAATAAATTATAAAAATCTTACAGTTTTAAAAAAGAGTGGATTGAAACAATTTATGAAAAACATTAATGGTTATTTTCTACTTTTCATATCCTTTGGTATGATTATGAGTTATTTCTCAACCTCAAAAATTTTAGACTATTTTTTAATCCAAAATGAACTTTATGTATGGTCTGTTTTTTTTGGTTTAATCATCGGATCCGTATATATACTTGTTAAAAGATTAAGGACAACAGACTTAAAAAAACTTTCTTATTTATTTTTTGGTTTTTTATTTGGAATATTAATAAGCTTCAGTGAACCACTGTATGAAAACAGAAATTTATTATTTGTATTTTTTTGTGGATTTATTAGTATCTGTGGTATAACAATTCCTGGACTTTCAGGTTCATTTCTGCTCATTCTCCTAGGAAATTATAAATTATTACTTGTTGACTCTGTTAATAATTTTTACAATTTGATATTGAATTTATTCAATCCTGGAAATAAGCTTGTAGTGGAATATGAAATGATCAATATTTTAATAGTATTTTTTATTGGATCAGTATTGGGTTTAATTATTTTGTCGAAGTTCTTAACTTATATAACAAAAAAATTTCCAAATCAGCTCGATCATTTAATAATTGGATTTGTCTTAGGTACTCTGTATATTGTTTGGCCTTGGAATCAGATAAAAAATAATATGGATCAAACTGAAATGACAAGTTCAATAAACTCAGTTGCATTTATTTTAATTTTAATCGGTTTAATTCTAACTATCATTATCAATAATTATGTCGACAAGAAAAATATACGGCTTAATCGGTAAGAATATCGATTACTCTTTTTCTGCAAAATATTTCCAAGAAAAATTCGAAAAAGAAGGTATAATTAATAGTAGATATATAAATTTTGATTTGGACAAAATTGAAGATTTTAAAAATATAAAAATTAAAAGCATTAATGGTCTCAATGTAACTATACCATATAAAGAAAAAATTATTCCACTATTAGATGAAATTGATAAATCTGCAATGGAAATTGGCGCAGTTAATACTATAGCAATAAATGATAATAAACTTATTGGTTACAACACTGATTTTATTGGTTTTATTAACAGTTTTGAGCAGAAAATGAATTTTCAAAATGCTGTTATATTGGGTACTGGCGGTGCATCCAAAGCAATTCAATATGCTTTAAATAGTAAAAAAATTAAATATGATATTGCCTCTAGAAAAATTGATAAAAATTACATTAGTTATGATTCGATTAATCAGAATTTAAATAATTATGATTTAATAATTAATACCACTCCCATTGGAACTTTTCCAGCCACAAAAGATAAACCTAAACTTAACTACAGCCTAATAAGTAAAAATCATTTTTGTTACGATCTTATTTATAATCCCGAAAAAACTAGTTTTCTACTTGAATGTGAAAAAATGGGAGCAAAAATAATGAATGGTTTACGAATGCTTAAATCACAAGCTGAGGAAAGTTGGAGAATATGGAATAGTTTCAGTTAATAAAAATTATTAACTTAAAGCTATATTTTATGTCAGCAGCAAAAAAAAATATAGTTTTTGATTTAAAGAAGAATTTTGAGGAAAAAAGTAATCTAATTGAGAAATTAAAAGATTTAATAAATGCAAATGAACCTAATGGTAAAAAACTCCAGTACTTTAAATCAATAAGAGAAAAATGGATTAAAATTGGTAAAGTCCAAGGACACTTGTCATTTGGGCTGAATAATTCATATAAACATCACATCAAACTTTTTTACGACTACATTTATCTTGACAAAAAGTTAAAAGAAAAAGATCAAGAATTCAACAAGAAGATTAAATTGAATATTATCGAAGAGGCTAACCGTATCAAATTATATGGTGACAAGTTGAAGAGCTACAGGGAGCTTCTCCTTTTAATAAAAAAATGGAATTATCTAACTGGTCCAGTTAAAGGAAAAGATGAAAAGAAAATGAATGAAAAATTTGATTCATTAATACAAATAATTAAGGACAATAAAAAAGATTATTTAAAAAACAGAGAAAAGCATGACGAAAGAAATATTTCCAAAAAAAAGAATCTAATTGAAAATTTTAAAGAATTAATGGATGGAAAAGTTGATGATAAAAATCAATGGATAAAAAAAATAAGTGATATAGAAAAAATAAAAAATGAATTCATTGGTATGGGGCCCATAAAATCTTCTCAAAACAATGAGCTTTGGAAAGAATTTAAATTAATTAATAAGGAATTTGTAAAAGAAAAAAATCTTTTTTTTAAAAATCTGAAAAAAACCTACACTGAGAATATAAAAAATCAGATTAATTTAATTGAAGAATGTAAAAAATTAAAAGAGTCCCAAAAGATTAGTATACATGATCTACAGAATCTTAAAACCAAATTCAAAGAAATCAGAAATGTTCCGTTTAAGAGAAATAAAGAAAACTGGAATCTTTTCCTTTCACACTACAATGACTGTTTTTCAAAGATTGACAAATTAAAAAATGAAAAAAATGAAAAGGAAAAAGAAATATTTTCCAAAAAAAATGATTTAGTAAATGAACTAAAAAATAATTTTTCAATAGAGAGAATTTCAGATATAGTTGATGAATGGGCTCAAATTGATAAAAAAAATACATCTGAGGATTTAAAGGGACTAATTAATTTATTAGAGACTAAACTGAAGGAATTGGGATTATCCAAAAATGAAGTTGATTCTCAAATCCTAAAAGTTAAGTCAAAACTTATGGATGATAATGAGAAAAAAACAGAAAAAATTAAGCTTAGAAAAAAAATAGATGATTTAAGTAAGCAAATATCACAACTTGAAAATAATTTAAACTTTGTCAAAAAGGGATCTGACAATAAAGTTTTAAGCGGGGTCTATAGTGATATAGAAAAGTTAAAAATACAGCTCCAAAAAAACGAAAAAAAATATACTCTCATAAAATAATTAATTAATTTTTTTTACTCTATCCCAAATTGAATTTAGTTCATTTTCACTCAACTTTTCAATATTTATTTTTTTGCTTTCAATAATCTTTTCAAGTTTTTTAAACCTGTTAATAAATTTATTTGTAGAAATATTAAGACAGTGATTTGAGTCAATACCAATATGCCTTGAGTAATTTACAAGAGAAAACAAAAGATCTCCAAATTCTTCTTCAATTTTTGATTTTTCATTTGAGTTCAATGCATCACTAAATTCTTCAAATTCCTCAATTATTTTTTTTATTGAGTCATCGATGCTTTTAAAGTCAAATCCTTTGCCAGCTGCCTTTTCCTGAACTCGAATTGTTTTGATAAGAGTTGGTAAATTTTTTGGCACACCACTTAGTGCTCCTCTTTTTGTTTTTTTGGATTTTAATTTTTCCCACACCATCTTAACATCTTCTTCATCATTAACTATAGTATTGGAGTATATATGAGGATGTCTATATATTAATTTTTCAATTAATGATTCAATCACATTACTAAAATTAAATTTCTTTTTTTCTGAAGCTATTTTTGAATAAAAGACAATATGAAGAAGAAGATCACCAAGTTCTTCTTTAATTTCATTATAATCCTTTTTATCAATTGCATCAATCAACTCATATGTTTCTTCAATTGTTAAGCTTTTTAAAGATTTGAATGTCTGATTTCTATCCCAGGGACATTTTTCCCTTAAATCATCCATAATTTTAATTAAATCATTAATTAAAAGTTCATTATTTTTCATTTTTTAGAAAATTTCATTGGGTAATTTACATCAATCTGTCCCCTAGATATTTTATGTAATTTTTTTTGGATTAAACTTCTTTTGAATTTTGAAATTTTGTCTGTAAATAAAATACCTTCAATGTGGTCATATTCATGAAGAATTACTCTCGATAAAATACCATTAAAGTTTAGACTATGTGAATTAAAATTTTCATCAAAAAAATCAATATTAATAGATTCAAATCGTTCTATATCTTCTCTGATATCAGGTATACTTAAACAGCCTTCATTAAACTTACATTTATTATCATCTAAAAAAGTTACTTTAGGATTTATAAAAACTCTTTTAAGATTTTTCATTTCATAATCTGTAATTTCTTGTTGATCAAAAAAAGGTGCAGCATCAATAATAAATAATCTAATTTGTTTGCCAACTTGGGGAGCAGCAAGCCCAACGCCCTCAGCATTATACATTGTTTCCCACATATTTTCAATTAATTCACTAAGTTTTGGGTATGATGAATCAATGTCCAAACATTTTTTCTTTAAAATTGAATTTCCGTATGATAGTATAGGTAATATCATTCGTTTCTTTTTAAATATGATTCTAGTATTAGTGAAGCACTAATTTTATCCAAATTTTTTTTATCAACTTTGACTCTTCTTTTATTAGTCAATTGATTTATATAAATCCTTGATAATTTGGACGTAAATCTTTCATCTTCTCTTTTGATAACCAAAGCAGGAATGTGTATTTTAATTTTTTTTATAAAATCTTGTATTGATTTTTCTAAATGAAAAAAATTATCGTTAATATCTTTAGGCTCACCAATTACCAAAATTGAAATTTTCTCTTTTTTTACAATTTCCACCAAAAAGTTCATCAACTCATTAGTATTAACTGTGGTTAATGGAGATGCTATCAATCTTAATTCATCAGTTATAGAAATTCCACATCGTTTTTTTCCATAATCAAGTCCTAATATTTTACCCACTAAGCAAAATTAACTATAATCTGATTAACTAAATATATATTTGAATGATAGATTATATTTGTAAAAAAATTGTAATGAAAGAATTGATTGAATCAGCATGGGAAAATAGATCATTATTAGAGAATGATACAACCAAAAATGCTATTTGTCAAACTATTGATATGCTGGACAGAGGACAAATTAGAATTGCCAATAAAAATAATGGTGTTTGGAGCGTTAATGATTGGGTAAAGAAAGCGGTGATTCTATATTTTCCAATAATGAAAATGAAATCAGTTGAGGTTGGACCATTTGAATTTCATGATAAAATTCCCTTAAAAAAAAACTATTTGGAAAAAGGGATCAGAGTTGTTCCACATGCAATAAGTAGATACGGGTCTTTTATTGATAAAGGAGTGATATTAATGCCAAGTTATGTAAATATAGGTGCACATGTTGGGTCTGGGACTATGGTTGATACTTGGGCTACTGTTGGAAGTTGTGCACAGATTGGGAAAAATGTTCACATTAGTGGAGGAGTAGGAATTGGTGGTGTACTGGAACCAGTACAAGCTTCCCCTGTGATTATTGAGGACAATGTTTTTTTGGGATCTAGGAGTATTATTGTTGAGGGAGTGAAAGTTGAAAGTGAAGCAGTTCTAGGTGCAAATGTAGTTTTAACATCCTCAACTAAAATTATTGATGTAACAGGTGATGAACCAAAATATTTGAAAGGATATATTCCCGAAAAGTCAGTTGTAATTCCTGGATCTGAGCCAAAAGATTTTAGTGCAGGTACTTTCAATGTGCCTTGTGCATTAATTATTGGTAAAAGAAAAGAAAGTACCAATAAGAAAACATCCCTTAATGATGCTTTAAGAGATTTCAAAGTCTCGGTCTAATAAATAATATTAAAGTTTAAATTTAGGATGAGTGACGTTGTAAAATGTATTAATGTATTAAAAAACGGTGGTATTATTTTATATCCTACCGATACAATTTACGGACTTGGTTGTGATGCTCATAATTTAAATGCAGTAAGAAAAATTAATACCATAAAGAAAAGTGAACCAAATAAATCATTAATTTTCCTGATGAGTGATTTAGATATGTTGAGTAGGTATGTAGAAAATATACCAGATTTCGCTTTTGAATTTCTTATGCAAAAGTCCCCAACCACATTAATTTTTAAAAATTTGAAATCTACTTTATTTTCAAATAATTCTATTGCCGTTAGAATTCCTAAAAATAAATTTTGTATTGACATAATTTCCGGATTAAATAATCCCATAACCTCAACATCTGCAAATCTTAGTGGATTGCCATTTCCCAGAACTATGCATGATATTGATAACAACATCATTGATCAAGTTGATTATTTTGTAAAAACAAACGATGTTAGTAGGTCAAAACCCTCAAGCATAATTGAAATTAAGGATAATAAAAGTTTTATAAAAATTAGATAAGTATTGATGAAAAAACTCATTACAAAAAACATTCACTATCCAATAATTAATTTAATTTCTAATTATTCTAAAGAAGAGAATGTAGAGATATACTTAGTTGGAGGTTTTGTAAGAGATCTAATCTTAGAAAGACAATCAAAAGATATTGATGTTTTAGTAATTGGTAATGGAATAGATTTTGCTCTTGGTTTTGCAAAAAAAGTTAATGGAAAGATACATATTTTCAAAAAATATGGTACTGCTATGTTAAATACTAAAGGATGTGATATTGAATTTGTTGGTTCGAGAAAAGAAAGTTATAGTAGCAACAGTAGAAACCCTGATATTGAGATAGGAACACTACAAGATGATTTATCTAGGCGAGACTTTACAATTAATACGTTAGCTATTTCTTTAAATAAAAAAAACTTTGGAAAAGTTATTGACTTATTTGATGGTATTACCGATTTGAAAAGGAAAATTATTAAAACTCCTTTAGACCCACAAGTCACATTTCATGATGATCCTCTGAGAATGTTTAGGGCGGCAAGATTCGCTTCACAATTAGACTTTAAAATTGATAAACAGAATATTGACTTTATAAAAAAAGAAAAAGACAGAATTGAAATTATTTCAAAAGAGAGGATAAATATTGAATTGAATAAAATTTTAATGTCTAAAAATCCATCAATTGGATTTAAAGCATTAAATGATGCGGGGCTTCTAAGAATTATTTTGCCTGAAATTTGCGATCTAAGTGGTGTAGATGAGATTGAAGGAAAAACACACAAAGACAACTTCCATCACACTTTAAAAGTGGTAGATAATATTTGTAGAACAACTGATAAGCTCTGGCTTAGATGGGTTGCGTTGTTACACGATATAGGAAAACCTAAAACAAAAAAATTTGATAAAAAAATTGGATGGACCTTTCATGGTCATGAATACGTGGGATCTAAAATGGTTGATAAAATTTTTAGAAGACTGAAATTACCTTTAAATGATAAATTAATTTATGTAAAAAAACTTGTTTCTCTAAGTTCAAGACCAATAGTGCTTTCTTTAGAAAATATTACAGATTCAGCTGTTAGAAGGTTAATTTATGATGCTGGTGATGATATCGATGACCTACTTATATTATGTGAAGCTGACATTACAACTAAAAATGAATTTCTTCAAAAAAAATATCTTAATAATTTCAAAATTGTTAGAGAAAAAATAAAAATAGTAGAAGAAAGAGATCAAATTCGAAACTTTCAACCACCAGTTACTGGAGAAGAAATAATGAACTATTTCAATTTAAAACCCTGCAAAGAAATTGGAATAATTAAGGATTTCATTAAAGAGTCTATTTTGAATGGAGACATAGCTAATTCTTATGATGATGCTAAGAAATTGATGATTAAAAAGGGGAAAAAATTAGGTTTAAGTACAAATGAATAAAAATTTTATTTTTTTTAGTAAATTATCTCTATTATTAGTATTATTTGTCATACTAGCTGGCTCACTTGTTAGAATGACAGGAAGTGGAATGGGTTGCCCAGATTGGCCTAAATGTTTTGGATATTTAATTCCACCCACAAGCATTGACAAAATAACCTGGAAACCAAATCAAATTTATGGTGAAGGAGTTATGATTCTTTATAAAGAAAAGTTTTATAATTCGAAGAATAAATTTATTTCAGAGGAAAGTTTTGAATCCAGTAATTGGATTCCATATACAAAACATGATTACACTAAATTTGATCCACTAAATACATGGTTTGAATTTATAAATAGATTAATTGGGGCAATTGCAGGATTTTCTACTTTAATTATGTTTTTTTTATCGACCTACGAATATAAAAAAAATAAAAACGTAACATTTCTTTCAGGTTTAGTTGTGTTGTCAATGGGTTTCCAAGCTTGGTTGGGAAAATTAGTTGTAGATTCAAATCTATCCCCTTATAAAATTTCAATACATATGCTGATGGCAATTGTCATAGTTTGTTTAATAATATATATTATAAAAAAATCTGATGCTAAATATTAATTTTTTAAAAAGGCTAATTGCATTATCTATGTTTATAATGTTGATTCAAATTTTAATTGGATTAAAAGTCAGAGAATTTATAGATATTAATATTGATTTTTATGGTTTTGAAAATAAAAGTTTATGGCTCTCAGATCCTGAATTGAATTTTTTTATACACAGAAGCTTTTCCATTTTTATACTTATTTCAAATGCTCTATTGTTCTTTATTGCTAGAAAACTTCAGATTACTACCAAATGGATAACTATAATTTTAGTTTTAATTTTTATTGAAATCATTGCAGGTGCATCAATGTATTACTTCTCATTTCCCCTTCTCTCACAGCCCCTCCATCTTTTAATAGCAGTTTTAATTTTTGGATCTCAATTTTTTTGGTTTTTGAGTGTTGAAGATTAATTTGTTCTCAACATCGAGTGATTTTCATAGTTGTTGATCATGTAATCTATAGAACTTCCCATGATATCTCCCATTGATTTTGAAAATTTAAACTTATTGTCATGGGTTAGATGATAAATTTGTCTAGCTAGATTTCGTACGTTTTCATTTGACGAAATTATATCATTTTTCATTGAACTTAAAAGACTATCTACTCTTTCTTTAGATCCCAAAATTCTCTTTACAATTATTGCTCTCTCCTCTACTTTATACTGATTAATTGAGCTATTTATCAACCTGTCTTTTATTAGCTCAACAATTGGTCTGTTTTCTTTGTAAAGCTGAGGTCTATAAACAGAAAATTCACCCTCATATGACTGTTGATCAAAATCAATTGCCCTAATTTTATATACAACTTGATCAAAATCATGTGTAGGTATTATTACATAGTTGTAGGCCCTCATATCACCTAATAGTCTTATCATACATCTTTCACTAAATTTTACAAACTCTTTTGCAATTTGAGATTGTTCTCTTATAGAACATTTTTTTAAATAATTACTAAAAAAATCATCTCCAGGTATCCCTGCTATATGTTCCTCGATTAGCGTTTCATTATAAACAATGAAATTTAAATTATAAGGTGAAGTTAAATGCTCAAACTCAAGTCCATAAACTCTTGATGAATCAGCAATTTTGACGTAATAATAAGTAAAATTATCGTTTAAACTGTTTCTAATTTTAATTCTAAATGGATTTGAGTTTCCAAATGTGCAATAATCTATTGCATCGACTACTAGAAAATCAAAACTATCATTACTACCATCAGAGTAAAGTAAATTATATACGGTTTTAAGATTATTTTCAATTTCTGATCTCTCGTTTTCATTAAAGAATACTCTTTGCCAAAGTGTATCAGCATCTTTATCATCTGTAACCTTAACTGATCCAACATATCTCAATAAGTCAGAATATTCAATTGGTATTTTCTGAACTCTTTTATATGATTTAAGGTAGCTATCAAGTTTTTTTGAAATCTTAAAGGAGGGTTTCTTTCTCGATATTTTAACATCATCATTATTTTTCAAAAGTCTAATTTTAAGTAAAACTATAATTTTTAGATTTAAAACTATCTAATTTGTAATTTTGCAAGTTAATTTATTTGATGTTTAATTTCAATCTTAAGTCCAATTATAATCCATCAGGGGATCAGCCAGCTGCAATTTTAAATTTGGTAAATGGAATTAGAGAAAGGGTAAGATATCAGGCATTGGAGGGTGTGACTGGATCTGGTAAAACATTCACTGTAGCGAATGTTATAAAGGAAATTAATCAGCCCACACTTGTAATAGCTCACAATAAAACTTTAGCAGCCCAACTTTACAAAGAGTTTAAGGAGTATTTTCCTGAAAATTTAGTAGAATATTTTGTCTCTTATTATGATTACTATCAACCAGAAGCATATATCCCTGTTACAAATACATACATTGAAAAAGACCTATCAATAAATGAAGAAATTGAAAAATTGAGACTCAGTGCTACGACAAGCCTATTATCTGGCAGAAAAGATGTAATTGTTGTAGCATCTGTTTCATGTCTTTATGGAATTGGAAATCCCGTTGATTACAAGAAAAATACCATAAATATTGATTTAAATTCGAGAATTAGTAGAACATCATTGTTAAAAAGGTTATCTAATTCTCTTTACAGTCGAGCAACATCAGATTTGAGCCCTGGAAATTTCAGGGTTACTGGAGATGTAATTGATGTTAGCTTGAGCTATAGAGATTGTATAATTAGAATTAATTTTTTTGGAGATGAAATTGAATCAATTGATGAAATCTTATATTCTGAAAATAAAAAAATGCGAAAAGTTGATTCGATATCAATATACCCTGCCAACATGTTCTCTACTCAAGAAAGTGCACTTCAAAAGGCAATTACCCAAATTCAATTAGATTTAGGTAAACAAGTTACTTTTTTCAAGGAGGTTGGTAAAAATTTAGAGGCGAAAAGATTAAATGAAAGAACGCTGTTTGACATTGAAATGATGCAAGAGCTAGGTTATTGCTCTGGAATTGAAAATTATTCAAGATACATAGATGGCCGTGAACCTGGAACAAGACCATTTTGTTTAATTGATTATTTCCCAGACGATTTTCTAACAATTATTGATGAAAGTCATGTTACATTACCACAAATTAGAGCGATGTATGGTGGAGATAGAAGTAGAAAAGAAAATTTAGTAGAGTATGGATTTAGACTACCATCTGCCATGGATAATAGACCGCTTACTTTTGAGGAATTCGAGGGTTTGCAAAACCAAGTAATTTTTGTTAGTGCCACCCCCTCAGACTATGAGTTGAACAAATCTGAAGGAATTATAGTTGAACAAATAATAAGACCAACTGGATTATTAGATCCAGAAATTGAAATTAAATCAACCGAAAATCAGATAGATGACGTGTTAAATGAGGTCCAGAAAGTAGTTAAAAACAATGAGAGAGTTCTAATCACAACACTAACTAAAAAAATGGCAGAGGAACTTGTCAGTTTTTTTAATAAAGTAAATGTAAAGTCTCGCTACATCCACAGTGATATTGACACAATTGAAAGAGTTGAAATTTTAAATGAATTAAGAATTGGTGCTTTTGATGTTTTGGTTGGTGTTAATCTATTACGTGAAGGGTTGGACCTTCCAGAGGTTTCTTTGGTAATAATATTAGATGCAGACAAGGAAGGATTTTTAAGAAGTAAAAGATCATTAATACAAACTATAGGAAGGGCAGCAAGAAATATTAATGGTAAAGCGATAATGTATGCTGACAAAGAAACTGAAAGCATAAAGAATACTGTAAAAACAACTTTAGAGCGAAGAAAAAAACAGATGGATTTTAATAGGATTAATAATATCAGCCCCACTCAAATCCAAAAAAATATAAAAACAACATTTCATAAGAAAGAAGAAGTTGATTTAAATATCAAAAAAGACACTACAAATGTCATTAATATTAATCATAATATCTCAGCCGATAAAAGGAAAAAAATAATTGCAGATTTAAGAAAAGATATGGTTAAAGCTGCAAAAGAGTTAGACTTTATTGAAGCTGCTAGGTTAAGAGACTTAATAGCTGGCTATAAAAAAAGCGGGTAAAACCCGCTTCTTTTTTATTTAACTGTGATAAACTTTCTTTGATTTTGGATTATTACCTCTTTTTTCTTTGGAAGTAAAATTTTTAATATTCCATTATCATATTTTGAAGTTATCTTATTTTGATCAATTGAATCAGGTAAGAAAAACGATTTTTCAAAATAGCTATAATTAAATTCCTGCCTATTGTAATTATTAGCTGAGTCTATCTTTTCTTTTTTCTTTGTAATTTTTAAATTATCATTTTCAACTTCAATTTCAAAATCTTTTTTATTTGATCCTGGTACTGAAAATTCAATTTGAAAATCATTATCTGACTCCATTATGTTATGAGGAGGAATACTCGACGATTGAACATTAAAGAAGTCATTAAAAAATTCATCAAATAAGATCGGATAATTTGTTCTTTTTATAATATTCATAATTATTAAATTTTAATTAAACATTTTTATTGCAATAATTCAAAATGTAGACCAAATGAATTTTTATGACTTTATGTCAGTTATAATCGAAAAAAATATGACAAAATGACAATTTATCCTAAAACCTCTCTGATTCTTTCAGTTAGATTTGAAAAAGTAGTAGCACTGTATATTTGCAATCCTGAGTTGTCAATAATTTTTTTTCCTTCATCAGAATTAGTTCCCTGTAGTCTTACAATAATTGGAACTTTGATTTTGTTTCTCATATTTTTATATGCCTGAACAATACCATTAGCAACTCTATCACATCTGACTATTCCTCCAAAAATATTAACCAGAACTGCTTTAACTTTTGGATCTTGGAGAATTAAATTGAAAGCTACTTCTACTCTATCTGCGTCAGCTGTTCCTCCAACATCAAGAAAGTTGGCAGGTTCTCCACCAGATTGTTTAATCAAATCCATTGTAGCCATTGCTAAACCAGCTCCGTTAACCATGCATCCAATATTACCATCTAAATCAACATAGTTTAGACCAACAGATCTTGCTTCAGTTTCGACTGGATTTTCTTCTGATTCATCTCTATAATCTTGAAAGGATTTATGCCTAAAAATTGAATTATCATCTAAAACCATCTTGGCATCTACTGCAATAATTTTATTGTCAGAGGTTTTTAAAACAGGATTGATTTCTAATAATGAAGCATCGCATTTAACATATGCATTATAAAGACTAGAAATAAATTTTACCATATTCTTATAGGAAACACCTGATAAACCTAAATTAAATGCAACTTTCCTAGCTTGATTAGGCATTAGCCCTAGTGATGGATCAATCTCTTCATAATAAATTAAATGAGGTGTATTTTCAGCTACCATTTCAATATCTACACCACCTTCCGTGGAATACATTATCATCAGTCGTGATGTAGATCTATTTAATAAAATTGAAACATAAAACTCGCTATGTTTATTTGGTCCTGAGTAGTATACATCTTCAGCGATTAATATCTTCTTGACCAACTTACCTTCTTTTGGTGTCTGTGGAGTTTTTAACATCATGCCTAAAATTGAAGAGGAATAATCGTTTAGTTCTTTGAGATTTTTGGCAACTTTAACTCCGCCACCCTTGCCACGTCCACCAGCATGAATTTGAGCTTTTATAACAAAGAATTCAGTATCAGTTTCTATTTTGAGTTGATTAGCTGCAACTTCAACTTCAGAAATTTTGGATACCACTTTTCCTTTTTGTGTATTAACTCCATTTGAAGCAAGTAATTCTTTAGCTTGATACTCATGTAGATTCATTCTATAAAATTAAGAAAAAGTTGTCCAGAAAATTGAATTTTGTTCTATTTATAACTTTAGAATATTATTTTATTACAAATAATTCATCTTACAATAATTTAAATCTCTATAATTAACTTCACCAGGTGAATAATCAAAAACTTATTAAGGCAGCCGAGAAATTTGGATCACCTCTCTATGTGTATGACTCAAATAAGATTAAAAGACAATTTAACAAGCTAAAAAATTCATTTAAATCTGTAGACAACCTTCAGATTAATTATGCAGTAAAGGCTTTATCAAATATTTCAATTTTAAAATTTATTATTAACCTTGGATCTGGTATTGACGCTGTTTCAATTCAGGAGGTTAATCTAGCAATAAAATGCGGTATTAAACCTGAAAAAATTATTTATACTCCAAACGGTGTATCAATGGATGAAATAAAAAAAGCTTCTCAACTAGGAGTTAAAATTAATATAGATAATCTTTCAGTTCTTGAGGAATTTGGAAATAATAACCCCTCAGTTCCAATATGTATAAGAATTAATCCACATATAATGGCTGGTGGAAACACTAAAATTTCTGTTGGGCACATTGACTCTAAATTTGGTATTAGTATCCACCAAATTCCTCATTTATTAAGAATTGTAAACAATACTAAAATTAAAGTAAATGGTATTCATATGCACACAGGAAGTGATATTTTGGATATTGATGTTTTTTTAAGAGCATCTGAAATATTATTTGATACGGCTAAAAATTTTGATAAACTTGAATTTATAGATTTTGGTAGTGGTTTTAAAGTCCCCTATTTTCCAAATGATAGTGAAACTAACCTCAAAGAATTAGGAGATAAATTATCAAAAAGATTTAATTTATTTTGTAAAGAATATGGCAAAAAATTAACACTAATGTTTGAACCAGGTAAGTTTCTTGTAAGTGAATCTGGTAAATTTTTATGTAAAGTAAACTCAATCAAACAAACTACATCAACAGTGTTTGCTCAGGTAGATTCAGGTTTTAATCACTTTTTAAGACCAATGATGTATGGAGCCAGCCATCATATAGAAAATATTTCAAATTCAAATGATATTCAAAGATATTATTCAGTCGTTGGATATATATGCGAAACAGACACATTTGCAACTAACAGAAAAATATCTACAATTAGAAATGGCGACCTACTATGCTTTAATAACGCTGGAGCCTATTGTCATACGATGTCTAGCAACTACAACTCAAGATATAGACCAGCAGAGGCAATGTATATCAACAACAATTTTCAGTTAATCAGAAAAAGAGAAGGTTTTGAGGATCTGGTCAGAAATCAAATCGACATTTTTAGTCAATAACACCTGAACAGGTTAATTCTTCATTCCTATACAAAGCTACAAATTGACCACTAGCTATAGCCTTTTGGGGCTTTTTGAAAGTAAAATAATAATACTTAGAGTTTTTAAATACCGAAACATCTTGTAGCGCTTGCCTATACCTAATTCTTGCTTTATAATTTTTCGATTTTATTATTTCGGAGTAATCTGAAATAAAATGCATATTATTTGAATGAACTCTTAAGACAGATCTAAATAAACCTGGATGATCTGATCCCTCTCCAACATAAATGATATTATTGATTACATCCGTTGATAAAACATAGAGTGGATTTTTTCTCCCACCAATTGACAACCCCTTTCTTTGACCAATTGTATAAAAATGTGCACCATTATGTTCCCCAATTTTCTTACCATCTGTTTTTTTATAATTTATTGGCTTAGATATTATTTTATAATCATTTCCATTATTTATTAAATCATAACCCACAAATGACTTATCAATTAAAATAACAATACCAGGTTTAGGTTTAAGACTTTGCTGAAGAAAATCAGGTAGTTTAACCTTACCAACGAAACATAGACCCTGAGAATCCTTTTTTTCGGCTGTAATCAGATTGTTTTCCTTAGCAATTTGTCTTACTTTTTTCTTGCTAATTCCTCCAATTGGAAATTTTGTTTTACTTAACTGATACTGAGTTAACTGACAAAGGAAATATGATTGATCTTTCAATTTGTCTTTTCCTGCTTTAAGATGAAATAAAGTTTTATTATTTAATTTTGATTTTTTGACTTGTGCATAATGACCTGTAGCAATATAATCTGCGCCCAAACTAATAGCAATATTCAGGAAAAGATCAAACTTAATTTCTCTATTACATAAAACATCTGGGTTAGGGGTTCTCCCATTCTTATACTCACTAAACATGTAGTCAACAATCTTGGTTTTGTAATCTTTACTTAGGTCAACAACTTGAAAAGGTATAGATAATTTCTCGGCAACAAGCATGGCATCATAACTATCCTCTAGCCAAGGACACTCTTTAGAGATAGTGACATTTGTATCATGCCAATTTTTCATAAAAACACCTAAAACATCATAATCATCTCTTTTTAGCAGATAAGCTGCAACACTAGAATCTACGCCCCCAGACATAGCTACCACTACTCTTTTTTTTGTATTAGACATGAGATTAAATTATTTATTTTTTCGATTCTGCTGCTGTTGTGCTTTTTCAGCAGCTTCTTGAAGTTTTCTTAGCCTTCTTTGAAATCTACCCTCTTTTTTTGGTTTCTTTTTATTTTCTTCAATCTCAAGTAAAATCTTTTTCTCATCTAGAATAACATTCTTAATAGTTAGCATAATAATTATTGTAAGAATGTTTGAGACTGTATAATAAAGAGAAAGACCACTAGCAAAGTTATTAAAGAAAATAAGTAAGGAAAAAGGTATTATATACATAATAATCTTCATGTTTGGCATACCAGGTTGACTAGGCTGCATTTGTTGAGTTCCTTGCATGCGCGTGTAAAAAAACATACTAACACCTGCTAAAATCGGAAACAAACTAATGTGATCACCATAGAGAGGAATGTAAAATGGTAGATCAGCTATAACATCATAAGTACTTAAATCATCAGCCCATAAGAATGACTCACCTCTCAGGGCAAATGCAACAGGAAAAAAACAAAAAAGAGCATAAAAAACTGGTATCTGAAGGAAGGCAGGCAAGCAACCCTGAACTGGACTTGCGCCTGCTTGACTGTAAATTTTCATGGTTTCTTGTTGTCTTTTCATTGGATCATCCTTAAACTTTTCTGTTGCCGCTGTAATTTCAGGCTTTAAAATTTTCATCTTTGCCTGAGATACGTACATTTTATATTGTACGGGTGACATGACTAATCTTGTCAATATTACCATGATTATTATAGCAATTCCAGCCGAAAAATGATTGCTAAGAAAATTATATAAAGGAAAGAATACGCTTCGGTTTATCCATCCAAAAATACCCCATCCAAAGTAAATTGAATCTACTATTTGATAGTCATAGTTTTTTATAACGTAATAATCATTGGGACCTATGTACAATTCAAATTTTTGATCAATTTCACCTCTTGAGTTTTTATCAATTGGAATCTTAGAATTAAATCTTTTTAAAAACTTTCTATCTGTTTTATCTGCATCAATATTCGATGATGTAAATTCAATATCACTCTTTTGGTCTTCAAAGATTAAAATGGTATTAAAAAAATGCTGACTGTATGAGATCCATTTTGCAGAATCTATTTCATCATCATCACTGTAGGCACTAAGATCGCGAACTTTTTTATCTGAGTCTTGGTAATTTAGATAAGTATATCTGTTTTCATAATCCTGACTTTTTGAATTTCTGAACGAATCAAAATTCCAATTTAGATAAGTAGATGAATTTCTATTGAGCAATCCATTGAAGCCGGAAGTATAAACTTCCAACTTTAGGAGAAAACCTTCGGATGGCAGAAAGTAATTAAAAAAAATAGTTTCGCCTGTTTTTTGTTGGTATGAGAAATTAATTTCTTTTCCAAGATTGTTTTCATTTACATCATACATAAAAAACATTTCTGAGGTGTCTATATCCTTTAGTCGAGTGTTCTCAAAATCAAAATAAAAACTTTGATTATTATTAATTATTTCTAGATTATTACCGTCTAAATCATTGTGTTTTTTTAAAATACTTTTTGATAATTGCGCTCCTTTTGTTGAAAATGTAAATTTCACATCCTCATTTTCAAGTGATATAAATTCATTCTCTAAAATTTCATTTTTATCATTATTTGAAATGATATTTTCGTCGTAAACTGGAGCTTCATTATTGTTAAAATTAGGTTGGTTTTCGATTTCACTGTTTTGTACTGGCTCTTCAATCTGGGGCTGAAACATCAGCAGGCTTATAAAAGCAGCTATCAAAAAAAGAAATCCAATGATTTGAGAAGAATCTATCTTATTTTGCTCCATCTAAGTCTACTTTTTGGTTTTATTTACACACGCCTTTACAAATGAAACAAATATAGGGTGTGGATTTTCAACCGTACTTTGATACTCAGGGTGAAACTGAACTCCAAGGAACCAATCATGATCTGGAATTTCAACAATTTCAACTAGTCCGGTTTTTGGATTAAGACCAGATAATGACATCCCATTTTCCGAAAGTTTTTTCATATAATTAAAGTTGAGCTCATATCTATGTCTATGTCTTTCAGAAATTGTTTCTTTATTATAAATTTTATAAGCAAGGGAGTCTTTATTTATTTTACAATTCCAAGATCCTAGTCTCATTGTTCCTCCCTTTTCTTTAACCTCATGCTGATCATCCATCAAACTAATAACAGGATTTTTTGTTGAGCTATCCATCTCGCTAGAATTAGCATTTTTGAGCATAAGGACATTTCTTGCAAATTCAATTACAGCCATTTGCATGCCTAAACATATACCCAAAAATGGTAAATTATTTTCTCTAGCATACTTAATTGACAAAATTTTTCCCTCAACACCTCTCACGCCAAAACCAGGTGCAACTAAAATTCCGTCCAAAATAGATAACCCTTTCTTAACGTTTTTGATGCTTATATTCTCAGAGTGAACAGGAACTACATCAATTTTAACTTCATTACAAGCACCAGCATGAACAAAGGATTCTAAAATTGATTTGTAAGAATCTTGTAATTCAACATATTTACCTATTAAACCAATCTTTATGTTTTGTTTTGGATTTTTGATCTTTCTGACGAACTCTTTCCATTCATTTAAATTCGATTTAGTATAGTTCACATTTAATTTCTTTAAAACAACTTCATCCAGTCGTTCATTTTCCATTAATAGTGGAACCTCATATATTGTTTTCGCATCAATGGATTCAATTACAGAATTTGTATCAACATTACAAAACAAAGCAATTTTTTTACGAAGATCATCACTAATGCTCTTTTCAGTTCTACAAACAATTATATCAGCATTTACTCCACTCTCCATAAGTTTTTTAACTGAGTGTTGCGTTGGCTTTGTTTTTAACTCCCCAGCAGCTGATAAAAAAGGCAATAATGTTAGATGAATAACTAAACTATTTTTTTCTCCCACATCCCATCTAAATTGACGAACAGCTTCAATAAATGGGTAAGACTCTATATCACCCACAGTTCCACCGAGCTCTGTGATTATTATATCGTAACAATCTTCCGAACTTATTAATTGTATTCTTCTTTTAATTTCATTAGTAATGTGAGGAATAACTTGTACAGTTTTTCCTAAAAAGTCACCCCTTCTCTCTCTATTGATAACCGATTGATAAATTTTACCAGTGGTAGTATTATTTGTCTTTGTCGTTTGAATACTTAGAAACCTTTCGTAATGACCAAGATCCAAATCGGTTTCTGTGCCATCTTTAGTAACATAGCATTCACCATGCTCATATGGATTTAATGTCCCAGGATCAATGTTGATATATGGATCAAATTTTTGTATGGTAACATTAAGTCCTTTTGATTGTAATAATTTTGCTAATGATGCGGAGATAATTCCTTTTCCAAGTGATGAGCTGACTCCTCCAGTAACGAATATGTATTTGGGTGTTTTATTCAAACCTATTAAATTCGATTTTCAAAAGTACAAAACTATTCATAGCTAAATCAATTTTGATGTTCAATAATCTTTAGATCTTCATGTCTTAATATGAAAAATGAATTATTTTTAAAGCCTGTTTTATCATCATACGAGTAATTAAACTTATTTTGTATGGATCTAGTTTCCCCCATATCTAGGGATTTTTCCAATGATTTTGAAACAGAAATTCTGTATAGAAGATCTTTGATAATATCAAAAGCTCTAATTGAAATATTATCTGGATATTTTTCAAATTTTGATAAATAATTATTTTGAAATTCAATAAAATCTTCATTAATATTTGGAGCTGAGTTTGAGGGATACATGAAACTTAGATTTCCAAGCTTTTCATAATTAACATTTGGGTTATCATAATTTTCATTCGACACACTAGAAAACAACCTTATTTTTCTTTCTGAAGTTAGCTGTGCATTTAACAGCGAGGTAACGCTAGATATAAGGTTTGGTTTTTTTGTTTCTAAGAATACCCAGTTTTCTTTGTAATTTCCTAGCAATGAATCAGCAATTTTCGGATCCACTGAATTATTTATCGTATTTAAATCTATAACCTCTGCTAAAGGAAATTTTTCAAGAAGCTTATTCCTTGATTTTATATTGATTGAATCAGAAATTATTAGTGCACATTGATCCTGCGTTTCTAAAATCAGACTATCAATAATGCTAAATATTTTATCTCTTTTCAAATTAGCACTAGCAACAGGTACGATAGTATTTGGATTTAAATTTAAATCATCATATACTAATGGTGATATAGAGTTAGTATTAATTAGATTTTGATGAAAAGTGTTGTAATTTCTTTTAATCAAAGGTCCAACTATTAAATCATAATTGTCAAAATCATTATTATCTCTTATGCTCAAAACTTTATTAGTGTCATTTTGAGTATCAAATACGTCAACGGAAACTTTAACATTACTATTTTTTAACTCATCAACAGCAGTTAAAATACCGTTGTAAAAATTTATTGAAATTGTTGTTAAATTAACTTCTTTTAATAAACCTTTAACTTGTTTAACAGAATCTAATTCTATTGAATGTAATTTGAATGGCGCTAAGTATGCAAGTTTTATATAATCTTTCTTTATTTTAAGTTTAGCATTATTATTAATAGTGTCAATATTTATTTTCCTCTCAACAACTGACTGATCAAAAACTCTTTTATTTAATGGAATAATTATGATTGAGTTTTTTCTTAGTTTACTATTAGTTAACTCTGGGTTATAAAGCAATATATCATCAATTTTAGCATTGAATTTCTTGGAAATACTGTACAAGGTTTCCTTCTTTTTAACTTTATAATTTACAAGTGAATCAAATTCAATCTTGTTTGTTTGGTTTTGAGAAAAACCAAAAACAAGTGAAAATATTAGTGTCAATGTGTAAATACACGCTTTCATTCCCATTCAATTGTTGAGGGTGGTTTTGAGCTTACATCATATACAACCCTATTTATACCCTTAACGTTATTAATTATTTTATTTGATACGTCCTGCAAAAATTTATATGGCAAATCAACCCAATCAGCCGTCATACCATCGGTTGATGTTACTGCTCTTAAAACGACGCAGTTTTCATATGTTCTTTCATCACCCATGACACCAACAGATTTAACAGGAAGCAAAATAACTCCTGCTTGCCAAATAGAATCATATAACCCCGCAGATTTTAAAGAGTCAATATAGATCATATCAGCTTCTTGAAGCATGGATACGTTTTCTGGATTAATTTCACCTAGAATTCTTATACCTAAACCGGGGCCAGGAAATGGATGTCTTTGTAAAATTTCTTTTTTAATTAAAAGTTGTTTTCCAACTTTTCTAACTTCATCTTTAAATAACATTTTTAAAGGCTCAATAACTGAAAGATTCATATAATCTGGTAAGCCACCAACATTATGATGAGACTTTATAGTTGCAGATGGTCCTTTGACTGATATTGACTCAATAACATCCGGATATATTGTGCCTTGGGCTAACCACTTAGCATTTTTAATTTTCTTTGATTCCTCATCAAAAACATCTATAAAAACTTTACCAATGCATTTTCTTTTTAATTCTGGATCGACAACACCAGACAAAGCGTTATAAAATTTTTCTTTAGCATCTACACCTATTACATTAAGACCCATTCCAAAATATTGTTTTAAAACAGAATCAAATTCATTTTTTCTTAAAAGGCCATTATCTATAAAAATACACGTTAATTGATCACCGATTGCTTTATGTAATAAGACTGCGGCTACCGATGAATCAACACCACCAGATAATCCTAGTATAACATGATCATTTTTAATCTTAACTCTTATATTTCTAATGGCAGAATCAACAAATGATGCGGGTGTCCAAGTTGCCTTAATTCCAGAAATGTTTTTTAAAAAATTTTTCAAAATTAACTTACCATCTGTACTGTGATAAACCTCAGGATGAAATTGAATCCCAAAGGTGTCTTCATTATCAAAACAGAATGCAGCATTTTCTACATCATTGGTGCTTCCAATTCTTCTTGATTTGTCAGGTAACTTAACAATTGTGTCAGCATGACTCATCCAAACCTGAGATTTTTCAGGCAAGCCTTTTAACAATCTAGATTGATTAGAAATTGACACCAAGTTTGCTCTACCGTACTCCCTAGATTTTGATAAATCAACAAGGCCACCATAATTATAGGCAAGATATTGTGCGCCATAACATATTCCTAACAATGGCATTTTTCCTTTTATATTATCAAGATTTATTTTTAATGCATCCTTAGATCTAACAGAAAATGGAGAGCCTGAGAGAATTACAGCAGAAAAATCTTTTAATTTGAAACTTGAGCTGTTATATGGGAAAATTTCACAAAAAATATTTAACTCTCTTACTCTCCTAGCAATAAGTTGAGTGTATTGTGATCCAAAATCAAGAATTAATACTTTGTTTGGCATTTTCAAAAATACATCAATAAAATTAAATCTCTACAACAATTATTTTGTTATCAAACGGATGTATTGATTCATAAATTAATTTTATCATATTTTTTCCAATGTAAGAGTAAAATTCACTGTAGTTTAGTCTTCTTTCTTGAAAAATTCCATCAGCGTAAACTTTATCATATATCTTTTCGCACGAATTAATATTTTCGGATATTTTTCTTTTGTGTGATTTAATGATTTTTTTCTCAATTGAATCAAAGATTTTAAGCTGTTTAGATTGAGCTGATTTAACTAGTGATTCTAAGCTTTTATCAATATCTAGAGTCGCTTTTAATAATTTTTTAAAGGCTGATTCAAATTCACTTTTATTAGTCTCTAAATCAAAGTTATTTTGAATATTATTATTAACTAAATTTTTAATGAAAATATCTTTTGACGATAATAAATCTATTAACTTAATTTTATTTTTATTTAATAAATCTAAATCCCGTTTATTTAATAACAGAACAGAATTACGTAGGGTTAATATTGGGAAAGGTATTTGATGATGTTGAAAAAGACTTTTTAATTGTAGCCAATAAGCAATTTCAGCTTTCCCTCCAACATAAGATAAGTTTGGCAATAAAAATTCCTGATAAACAGGCCTCATTAAAACATTTGGTGAAAACATTTCAGGATTATTATTCAAAAGTTTTAAAATTTCAGCCTTTTTAAAAGACAATTCCGTACCTAAAATGTTATACTCACCTTTCGAATATTCTATCCTGTAGCGTTTATCATTTTCAATTAGAAACAGGTTTAATTTTCGAGGATTAACTTGAAAATTAATTTTTTCTTTTAATAAATTACTTATTTTTTTATTAGTATTCAGCACATGATTATGGCAAGATAAGTTGCTTATTTCATCTTTTAAAATATGTTTAAAAGAGGATTTAAAGTCATAATTATCTGCATCAATAATTACAAGACCGTAGTCTTTAAAAATACTATGTACCAGCCTTTTTGTGGACTCTGCCAAGGACCTTTCATTATCATATGCACTTTTGAAAAGTGTAATAACTTCATCTTTGAATGGTTTATTTTTAAAATTATCATCCAATTCATCTATTATTTTAGATAAATTTAATGGTTTAGTCCTACCTGTACATAAACCACTTTTGTTCGCATCAATTTCGTATTGTCTATTTTTTGTCTGAAATGATTTTATTTCATTAAAATCATGGTCTTCGCTTGCCATCCAAAATATTGGAATAAAATTGTATTTTGAATATTTTTCTTTTAATCCTTTTGATATTTTAATACAATGTAAAATTTTATATATGTAATATAAAGGACCAGTATTCAATGATAATTGATGTCCCGTTGTTATTGTGAAACTATTAGGTTTTCTTAAATCGTTTATAGATTCAGATACGGATCCCAGATCATCAATATTTTTGTATTGTTCTTCAATTACATTGTGAAGTAACAGTCTTTTTTTTTGACTGAATGATGATCTTTGTTTGATCAGCTTATCATAGTTTTTTATATCATTTTTAAATGAATAAAAGTTCTTTAATTTATTACCACTGAGAAAAATTTTAATAAGTTTTGAGGCTATTGGGGCCTGTTCAATATTTATATTTTTTTCTTTCAAACAAAAAATTTATTAACTGTTTTTTTGAAAAAAGGATTCAACAAATTCAACTTTATTAAACAATTGAATGTCATCAATAGATTCCCCTGTCCCAATATATTTTATTGGAATATTAAGCTGATCTGAAATCCCTATGACTACTCCACCCTTTGCTGTACCATCTAATTTAGTTACCATCATAGAGGTTACTTTTGTTACTTGTGAAAACTGCTTGGCCTGTTCATAGGCATTTTGGCCTGTAGAGCCATCCAAAACTAACATAATTTCATGCGGGGCATCCTGCTTCAGCTTTTGCATAACGCGACTAATTTTTGACAACTCATTCATTAAATTCACTTTATTATGAAGTCTCCCAGCGGTATCAATTATTACAACATCATAATCTTTATTTATAGCTGAGTTTAAAGTATCAAAAGAGACTGAGGCAGGATCACTACCCATCTTCTGCTTAATCAGATCAACCTCTGCTCTTTGCGACCATTCCTCAAGTTGCTCAATTGCTGCTGCTCTAAAAGTATCGGCAGCACCTATCAAGACTGATAAATCTTGAGATTTGAAAAACTTAGCAAGTTTACCAATTGATGTTGTTTTGCCTACTCCATTTACTCCCACGACTAGAATTACATATGGTTTGTCATTTATATTAAAATCTTCCGAGACCTCATCATAAATAATATTACCAATTTCTTCTTTTAAAATAATATCCAATTCTTGAGCACTAGTGTATTTATCTTTAGCAACTCTTTGCTCAATTGCTTCAATAATTTTAATGGTTGTTTTAACACCAACATCAGACGTAATTAAAATTTCTTCTAAATCATCAAGTACTTGAACATCAACCTTTGTTTTACCTACGACAACTTTTTTTATCTTTTCAAAAAAGGTTTTACTAGTTTTTTCTAAACTCTTATCAAGTTTTTTCTTATCTGTTCTCTTGAACAATCTCTTAAAAAAACC
>CACNQJ010000002.1 GCA_902622575.1 uncultured Bacteroidota bacterium | reverse complement strand
TAAAATGCGAAGGCAGCGATAAAGAGTATTGCTCTTGTTCGAACTACGTTATTTCTAAATAAAAAATCCAAATATTATAATTTGTTTAAAGCCTTCTTTATTAAAGTTTCAACATTTATACCAGGATTTTCGGATATAATTTTACTTAATATTTTACTTGTTTGTTTTTGAGAATAGCCCAAAACTTCTAAGGCTGAAGATGCCTCACTAGATTCTTTATTTAAGGCAAAATCATTATTTTCCGATCCTTGTAATATTAAAACTTTGTCTTTTAATTCAAGGATTATTCGTTGTGAAGTTTTTAAACCAATTCCCTTTATAGATTGAATTTTTTGAACATTCTCAGTAGTTACAGCAGAAACAATCTCATTTGGACTTAATGAAGACAGCATCATTCTTGCAGTGCTAGCTCCAACACCAGAAACTGATAATAACAACTTAAAAAGACTTCTTTCAGATTTATCGAAAAAACCATATAACGTATGAGAATCTTCCTTCACAATTAGATAAGTATGGAGTTTAATATTTTCGTCATCACCTAACTTAGAAAAGGTATTTAAAGAAATATTTATTGAGTATCCGATGCCATTGCAATTTATTACAAGTTCTGTTGGTGACTTTTCAACTAATTTTCCTTCAATTTGTGTGATCATAATAACAAATTTATTGAATTCTTGATTGTGCGTCAATTACCGCAATAGCTGACATATTTACAATTTCCTCAACACTGGCTTTCAACTGTAAAACGTGAACCGCTTTATCCATACCCATCATAATAGGCCCTATAGATTTAGCACCATCAATCTCTTTAATAATCTTATAAGTTATATTAGCTGAGTCTAAATTTGGAAAAATCAAAACATTAACTTTTTGTGTTCCAAGCTTTGATTCATCAAATTTATTTTTCAGCATCATTTTATTCAATGCAAAATCTGACTGGATTGGACCATCAACAATCATTTCTGGACTACTTCTTCTCAGAAAAGTTAAAGCTCTTTCAACTTTATTTGCCATGGGGTGACTAGAGGAGCCAAAATTTGAATATGAAAGCAATGCAATTACTGGATTATATCCAAACATTTTTGCAGTGTTAGATGTCATTATGGTTATGTAAGCTAAATCATTATAGTCTGGATCGATATTAATTGATGTATCACTTAAAAATATTGGTCCTTTACTAGTAAGCATTAAGTTTGTTGCAGCTATTTTTCTTACACCTTTTGCTTTTCCTATGACCTTCAAGATTGGTTTTACCACTTCAGGGTAGCTTCTTGAATAACCCGAAATTAAAGCATCTGCTTTGCCTGTTTTAACCATCATGGAAGCAAAATAGTCTCTTGCTCTCATAAGCTTGGTAGCCTGACTCAATGTCAAACCTTTATTTTTTCTTTCTTTGAAAAAAATTTTTCCAAATCTCTCGATTTTTTTGTTAGTTTTTTCATGACTAAGATCTATGATTTTAAGTTTATGTTTAAAATCAATCTCCTTCATGAGTTTTTTAATTCTATCAATCCTACCCATTAAAATCGGAATACCAATACCCTCCTCATAAACTATCTGTGCCGCTTTAATAACATCCAAACGATCAGCTTCGGTGTAAATAATTTTTTTAGGTTCAAGTTTTGCTTTAGCTCTAATCAGTCTAATGATTTTATTGTCTGATCCTTTTCTAGCATCAAGATCCCTTACATATTTTTCCCAATTTTCAATTGAAATTTTTGCCACACCTGAATCAATTGCTGCTTTTGCAACTTCAACGGGAATAGTTGATATTAATCTTGGATCAAATGGTTTAGGTATTATATAGTCCTTACCAAAAGAAAGCTTCTTTTCTTTATATACTATATTCACATATTCTGGAACAGGTTCTTTTGCTAACTTAGCAAGTGCATAGACTGCTGCCATTTTCATCTCCTCATTAATTTTGGAGGCTCTAACATCCAAGGCTCCCCTGAAAATAAAAGGGAATCCTAAAACATTATTTACTTGATTGGGATGATCACTTCTACCAGTTGCCATTATGATGTCATCCCTTGTTTTCACAGCTACTTTATAACTAATCTCAGGGTCAGGATTTGCCATAGCAAAAACTATTGGGTTTTTGTTCATGGAAGTAAGCATTTCCTTTGTCATCATATTTGCTTTGGATAATCCAATAAAAATATCTGAGTCACGTACCGCATCTTCCAAGGTTTCTATTTCAGTATTTTTTGATGAAAATAATTTTTTTTCAGGTGACAGGTTTGACCTTTTAATATTGATTAAACCACGACTATCAAACATCAAAATATTTTTCTTTTTAATACCTAATGCAGTATACATTTTAGCACATGAAATGGCTGCTGCACCTGCTCCACAAATTACCATTTTCACGTCTTCAATTTTTTTATTCGCAAGCTCCAAAGCATTAATTAATGCTGCACCTGAAATGATTGCGGTACCGTGCTGGTCATCGTGCATCACAGGAATATCTAATTCATTCACAAGCCTTCTTTCGATTTCAAAAGCCTCTGGAGCTTTAATATCCTCAAGATTAATTCCTCCAAATGTTGGAGCTATATTTTTAACTGTTTCTACAAATTCATTTATGTTTTTTGTGTCGATTTCAATATCAAAAACGTCAATATCAGCAAAAATTTTAAAGAGTAAACCCTTTCCCTCCATTACAGGCTTAGATGCCAATGGGCCTATGTCACCCAATCCAAGCACAGCAGTGCCATTTGAAATAACCGCTACCAGATTTGATTTAGAAGTGTACTTGTAAACATCATCAGGATTTTTATCAATTTCTAAACAAGGGTGAGCCACACCAGGTGAATATGCTAGTGCTAAATCAGTTTGTGAACGATATTTTTTGGTGGGAATGACCTTAATCTTTCCTGGTTGAGGTTTTGAATGGTATACTAAGGCCTCCCTTCTTTTTCTTTCATTGCTCATATTTCTGATTTAGCTGTTTGAGTATGAACAATCAAATGTATTCATTTATAGTTAAATCTTTTGGCTTGTTTTTTGAAATATTTTCAATAATATGAAATTTTAGATTTAGCCGTCGTTTCATAATTTCATTGTTTTTAAATTATATTTACATTTCTATTGAGGTCTCTCTACAAAATATTAGTCGTTTTTTTATTGTGTTTTATTTCATTTCATGACAGTTACAGTCAGCTCAGTAAAACTCATTATATACCTCCACTGACCACAGAAATTTATAACAGTAACGCAGCTATTAACTTCAATCCACCTGAGGATATGTATTTTTACATTTCAACACCATCTTTAACACCCGTTAATTACACAATTAAAAAGGGAAGTAGTCAACTGATTTTTGATCAGGGTACAGTTGACAATAGTCAATCAGTTGAAGTAAAAACAGGCCCGGATGGTACCTTCGGACATCTTTTTATTGAAAGATCTAATACTCAGAAAGTACAAAGCGATGCAGGTTTTATCATTGAAGCTGATAGGGAAATTTATGTCTCCGTAAGGTTCAATGCTAACTATACTAATTATCCCAGTGGCGGCGGTTACAGAAATGTACATGCTGGTGCATTGGTTTCCAAGGGAGATGCAGCTCTGGGTACTAAATTTAGAACTGCAGGTCCTCAAACAAATGGTACTTCTTATTTAAATTTTGGATCTGTTATGGCTACTGAAAACAATACTCAAATAACTATAACTCCACCTATCGATCAAAATGGAGATTATGTTGATTTTGATACTCCAGTTACATATCCCATTATCGAAACTTTAAATAAGGGTGAGTCTTACGTTGTATCATCACAGAGTGGTAGAAATGGTACCATAGGAACATTAATTGAATCAGATAAGCCTGTTGTAGTTAATACTGGAGGAATTGGTTCAGTTTCCCAAAGTGGTGATCCAAGTGGGCCAACCCAAGGCTATGATTATGGAATTGATCAAATTGTTGCATCAGAGAAAACAGGAAACGAGTATATTTTTATAAGAGGTGGCGGCGATGATGATTGGGAAAATGTTTTGCTAATTGCTGATCAAAACAGTACTACATTAAACATCAATGGTACATCATATACAGATGGAAGCGGAAATCCAATCGTAATAAACGAGGGGGAATTCATAATCATTGAGGGAGACAAATACAATAGCAATGGGACAATGCATGTTAAAACAGGAAAGTCTGATGACAAAGTCTTTGCATATCAATTTATTGGAGATGTCTGGACAGGTGGCAATGCACGTGCCGCTAGGCAAAGTATGATTTTTGTTCCTCCTCTTGACTGTGGCGCAAAAGGAGGTGTAAACAAAATTGCAGAAATTAACAAAGTTGGTAAAGATATGTCAGGTGGTGTTGTTTCTATAGTCACAAAAAATGCAGCAACCTTAACAATTACTGATGTTAATGGTGCAGTTTCTCTACCAGGTGCATTAAATGTTCCAGGAACCGACTATGTTGCCTACGTTGTTGATGATCTTGAGGGTGACGTTTTAGTAGAAGGAAATGATGAACTATATATTTCATACTATAATTTTGATAATGCATCAACAACTGGGGGGTTTTATTCTGGTTTTCAAACTAATCCACAAGTTGGAGCATCTGCTACTTTTAGTAGTTTAGGACCTTGTATCAAATTTGATAGTAGTGGTAATATAAAATCAAATGTAGAATTTACAGCAAAAAATGGAAGTGCATTTGATGGTGGCCTTGAATGGCAAATATTTGATGAAACCTCCAGTACGTGGATAGGTGCTCCAGGCACTAATACTAATGATAAGTACGTGCCATCACAAGAAGGTCGTTACAGGCTAAAGGGTGTATTGTTGTGTAAAAGTCAAGAGTATTTCTCCAATAGTGTAAGGGTCAATATTTGTGCTGGTGATTTTGATGATGACGGAGTTTTAGATAATATTGATTTGGATATAGATAATGATGGAATACTAAACTCATTTGAATCAAGAGGCAAGGGAAATATTGATTTTACCAACCAAAATACTCCATCGGTCACCATTGACCCTTCACCTGGTTTTCCTAATTCGACAACAATAAATAATTTAATTACAGGAAATGTAATTAAGGGGATATATGATCCATCGAATGGGAATATAACTCCAGATCCAACAGCACCTCACACATTTACTGGATACAATAACTCAAGGTTCGAAACGCAGGTTAAAGCTGGTACTAATGAAGTTATTCAATATAAAATGGATTTTTCAACAGTGGCAAATGTAAGAATATCTGATGACCCTTCAGTTTTTACTGCCGTAATAACTGGAGAAACTTTTATAATTGAGACAAAAAATAGTGATGAGAGCATAACACTTTTAGACCCAGATGATAATTTATTGGTTTACTCAGAGACTGACGATGTTTTTGAGTATGGAATTTCTGAGTATACTGCAGGTGAAATTAAATTCAAATTTAATCCAGCATCAACAACAAATACGTATCAGTTTACTGCATTTGAAGTTGAAGGAATAACAATAACCCACCAAAATACAAATACAACAAGTAATTCTGTATTTGTTCCTTTGTTTGAATTGTATGATTATGAATTGGATAGTGATGGTGATACGGTCAATGATTTGATGCAACTTGACAGTGATGGAGATGGTTGTTTTGATGTAGTTGAAGCTGGATATTTAGAGCAAGATGATGATGGTATTTATGGATTAGATCCAAACCCAAACATTGTTGATGGAACTGTTGATGATAAAGGAAGGATTGTTGACCCTGATTATAATTATACTTTAGAGCCCATAAAAAATTCTAGTGGTGTTTATTTTTTTCAATCATATAGCCCTGCTCCCACAATAGACATTCCTCCTGTATCAACAATTGCATGTTATGAAGGTGCTCCTGCAGAATTTGAAGTAACTCTAAATACAATTCCAAACCCTGTATTTCAGTGGCAACTGAGCGATGATGGTGGAACAACTTGGGTGGATCTTGTTGACGATACAACCTATAGTGGAGTAAAATCTAGGAAACTAATAATTTCTTCTACTACCCTTGCAATGAAAGACAATCTTTTTAGAGTTAAATTTTATACTGATGAATATGCTTGTTATGATTTTTCTGATGGTACAACTAAACTTAATGTTGAACCTAATCTTCCAATTGTAAATACAGCTCCAATTATAGAGATTTGTGATGACACTTCTTATGGAACTGATATTGATGGTAGAAATTCTGGAATTGACTTAACCATTCAGGAATCTAATATCCTTGGAGCAACGCAACCTCCTGCTGATTTTATTGTTACGTATCACTTAAGTTCTGCCTCAGCTGAAGATATAAATGATCCTGGAATTACAGATCCAGATGACTATACAAATACAAATCCTCTTGAAGATATATTTATTAGAGTTCAAAATAAATTAACTCTTTGTTTTGATACTTCAAAGTCATTTACTTTGAGTATATGCCCAAAACCCGTTGTTGTTTCTTCAATTGAGTTAGAGCAATGCGACGATGGAGCAACTGTTGGACAAACAAATTTTGATTTAACTAAATATCAAGATCTAATATCAACTAATTATGCCAACGAAGATTTTGAATACTACACAGATGCTACATTTACCAATCCAGTTAATGATAAAGAAAATTATCCAGTTAATTTAAATGATGAGGTATTTGTTAAAGTAATTTCTGATAAAGGCTGTATTAGTGAATCTAAGATAGTTTTAAAGGTAGGTGTTAGTCAAATTCCCAAGACTTTTGTTGATGATAATAATTTTAGGTTTTCAAAAAACTCAACCCAACCACCAGGAACTACTAACTTAATTGAAACATGGGATGTAACTCCTTTTAATGCTATTGATACTCAATTAAAAAGTATTTTGCCTAGTTTTTCATCCACTGGATCAGGAAGTCTAAGTATTAGATATTTCCCTTCATCTAATGAAGCTCAAAAGTTACAGAATGAAATTGATATTACAGCTCCTGGTTTTTCTTACACGATGGCTAGTCCGAACAAACAAGAGATTTGGGCATTAGTTACCAGAGACGATCTAACAAAAGAAGTATGTGAAGGCCTAGAGTTGGTTGGAGAATTGTATGTTGAACCGAAACCTGTTGCTTATGGTGTAACCATTCCTAGTGAATGTGATGGTAGTAAAGGAGATGACTCCCAAGATGGGATTTTTGAATTTGATACAAGCACCCTTATTAATCAACTTTTAACCGACCCGTCTACAGGTTTAACACAGAGTATTGGTGGCCTTAGTATTTCTTACTCTTACGAAGATCCAGTCAATCCGGGTACGTACATTGATATTCCTAAAGCTAATATTATACCACTGTTTAATACAGAAACCAAACAAGTCAGGATTGTTGTTGAGAATATTCCAATATATACAAATGCAACGAATCAAGATGCTCCTGCTCGTGCATCTGATACTACTTTTGTCGATTTTATTGTTGACGATACCCCAGAAATTAGTACAACTAACTTTAAAAATTTTACATTAGATCCAATCACTAATATCACACAAATCTTTATAGACCCTCATTGTGATGGCGATGATGGTCTTGATGACGACGATGGCTTTGATGAATTTGATACAAGCACCCTCACAGACGATTTATTAGGTCCAAACCAAACATTGGCAGATTATGATGTTATTTTTACCTATTTCGACGAAGCTGGAAATATACTAACATCTACAGATAACAAACTTAGAAATCCATTCAACATTAATACAACATTAGGTAAAGTGGATGTAGTAATTGAAAATAAATTAAATAGAAGTTGTCCTGCAACAGCTGAGTTATATTTTGTTGTTAATCCCCTTCCAGAATTTACTGTCGATGATGATGCAATTGTTTGTTTGAACTTGCCTCCAAGAAGAATTGGTGTTGAATCTGCAAAAGATGATTACACCTACACTTGGGAACACACCAATTTAAATGGAACTACTTCAGCATTTGCACCTAATGATCCTACATCCACTAATAACGACCATATACTAATCGGTGAAGGTGGAACTTATCATGTAACTGCAACAACAAAAGATGGAACAAATTGTTCTAGAACATTAAGCATAGAAGTTGAAGAATCAGAAATAGCAACAGTAACACTTGACGACATTACAGTTGAAGATCTAACAAGTGATAATAACAATACAATAACGATTGATACTGCTAACCTTGGAATTGGAGACTATGAGTTTGCTATTGACGATCTTAGTGGACCCTATCAAAATGATCCCCTGTTTGAAAATGTAAGACCCGGTATCCACACAATATACATAAGAGATAAAAACCTTTGCGGTATTGCTCAAATAGAAGTATCAGTTATTGGATATAAAAAGTTCTTCACACCAAATGAAGATGGAATAAATGATGAATGGAAAATACTTGGAATAAGAGAAGACTTCCAACCAAATAGCCGAGTATATATCTTTGATAGATATGGAAAACTAATAAAAGAACTGGACCCATTAGATGAAGGATGGGATGGAACTTATCTTGGAAGAGCAATGCCACAAACAGACTACTGGTTCAGAGTATTCCTAGAAGATGGAAGAGAATTTAAAGGACACTTTAGCCTTATAAGGGGGCGAAATAATTAAACTATCAAATGTTTGAAGTAAAAAGATATCACTAAATTAGTGTGTATCTGTAAAAAGTGAGTTTGAAAAGTTTCAAATTATTTTTTCTTTTTTTCTTTTTTAGCTTTCTGGGTTTTTCTCAGATCAGTAAAATACATTATGTCCCTCCACTAACTGTTGATTTAGAAGGAAATTCATTACCACGAGATCAATATTTATATTTATCTACACCAAGCACAAATCCTGTAAATGGTACAATAACCGAATTAAGCACAGGAAGGGTTATTAATTTTAGTGATATTAGTACTAATCCACTTCAAAATGATAATCCTATTAGATATACAATTAATAATGGATCAGGATCGGTAAATGATCGATTAAATAACCAATTATTTGTAAATCCAAATAATACAGCTAATTCATCCGGAATTCTTACTCTTAACGCAGGATTTTTAGTTGAGGCTGATTGTCCAATATATGTTTCAATAAGATATAATGCAGGGGCACAAGCAGGTGCTTTCACAAGTAAAGGACTGGCTGCACTAGGAACTGAATTTAGAACAGGTATGATGTTAAATGGAACTCAAGGAAATGCACATAACGGTAATAATTCAGCAAGTTCAGCTACATTAAATTTTTTCTCTGTAATGGCAACAGAAGATAACACCAGAATAGAAATAGAATTACCAAATGCTAGTGCTAGTAGTTTAACACTTGGTGGTACCTCTAGTTCATTTAATTACAATGGTGGAACAAAAATTAATAAAACCCTTCAAAAGCATCAGAGTTTAATAATTGCCCAAGATTTTGGAATTAGTAATAATAACTCTACAAATAAGAGATTTGGATTAATAGGAGCCCTCATTAAATCTGTAGATGTTCTGGGCAACAAAGATTCTTCAAAACCACTTGTTGTTAATTCTGGGTCAGCTAGTGGAACATTTGTATCAAGTGGTGGACATGATCATGGTATTGACCAAATTGTTGCTATTGAAAGAGTCGGACACGAATATATTTTTGTTAGAGGTGCCGGTGCAAACTCAAGCAACATGGAAACTCCTTTAGTTGTTGCAGCACAAGATGATACTGAAATATTTATTGGTTCGTCAACAACACCAACAACGGTACTAGATGCAGGGGAGTTCCTGCAAATTGCCAATACTAATTATAGCACAGCAAGCTCAGGCGGGACTATGTATGTAAGAACACAAAATCAAGATTTTAAACTATTTTCTTATCAAGGTGTTGCTGGAGCTGGAAATAGTGGAGCAGGTACTAACCCAGCCAATCAAGGTATGTTTTTTGTTCCGCCACTAAATGAAGATGCACAAGATGATGTGGATAATATTCCAAACATTGAGCAGGTTGGAAACACTAATTATGCAGGTGGTGTATCGATTGTTACTAAAACATCTGCTACAGTTACAGTAGTTGATGGTTCAGGAAATATTGCTTTACCAGCACCTGAACAAGTTATTGGAAAGGCAAATTATCATGCTTATAATTTACCAAGTTTACAGGGGAATGTTAAAATAACGTCCGATGAGGATTTATATGCAAATTATTATGGGACCAGTGGATCAGCTGCAATTGGAGGTTTTTATTCTGGGTTTTCTATTCCTCCAGATCCTATAATTCAACCTACTCTAGCTTCATTAGGATATTGTATAATTGAGGATGATTCAGGAAACTTTGTTAGTTCAAATATTGAGCTTGGTATTCAAAACTCTGATCTTTTTGATGCTTGGGTTTGGGAAATATATGATGATTCTACATCCTCTTGGATTGATGCTCCAACAACTTCATCTGGAGATGCTACACAAAGTCCTTATGTACCTGAAGTTGATGGGACATACAGATTAAGAGGTTTAATTAATTGCCTTGCATTTGATACTTATTCTGGTGAAATTAAAGTAAGTATCTGTCCTGAAGATTATGACGAGGATGGAATAATAGACAATTTGGATTTGGATTTTGATAATGATGGTATTTTAAATTCAGTTGAATCATTGGGTAATTTGACTCTTGATTTGTCAACGATTAACACACCTGCTTTTAAAGATGCTTCTGGAAATCCAATCACAATAAATTCTAGTACAGATATAAAAAAAGATCCTACTTCTCTCACCAGCAGTACTGTAACTGGATCTGCAAATGGAGAAATAAGTATGTCTCTAGAAGCGTCAACCTCAGGTAGCATATCATTTGAGATAAATACTACAGCTGAAAATTTGAATTATAGATTTACTGGCGAATCCGAAACAAAAACAGCTGGCGATTACTTTACTATAGAGGTATTAGATTCTAAAAAAAATATAACATTGTTGGATCCAAATGATGAACTTATAATTGATATTAATGCTAATATAGATAGTTGGGAGGAGGGAATTACGCAATATACAAGTAATCAAATTAGATTTAGATACAAGAATGATACCGCTAATCCTACTTACGAATTTTTAGCATATGACGTAGATGGTATTAAAATAACTTCTTACTCAAATAAAACCACGACACAATCTGATTTTAGAGGTAAAATTGAGATTGTTGATTATGGAGTAAATTCTGATAAAAATTCAACTACCAATCCTGATAATTTATATGATTATTATGACGATGATAGTGATGGTGATGATTGCTTTGATCTTACAGAGGCTGGTTTTGATTATGCTGGTTTTGTTGGTGACCCCGATAATGATGGTATGCTTGGTACATCTCCAATTACTACTGCTAGTGGTGACATTGATGATAGAGGAAGAGTGATTTCTCATAAAGATGCAGGTGGATATTCCATTGATCCAAACAAAAATTCTGCTGGAGAATATTACTTTCAAAAACCTGGTGACCAGATTCAATTTCAAAATCCACTAACTTCACCTCAAAGTGCATGTTCAGGTACTGTAATTAGTTTTGATGCGCAAATTATTCCTCAAACTGCTCCTGTTTATTATCAATGGCAATTAAGTCAAGATAGCGGAACAACATGGATAGATATTATTGATGGATCCACAACCTTAGGAGCTGCATTTTCTGGTGCAACAACAAATGAATTAACCTTAACAGATATAGTTAAAAGTGATATGGATGGTCTATACAGAGTCTTAGTTTTTGATGATCAATACCTTTGTGGTAGCCCATCAAATGAGATTACATTCACCGCTACTCCACTCCCTGCAGACCCCCTGTCAAATCCTGTACAAACCTTTTGTTTTACAGACTCACCAACTGTAGGAGATTTGGAAGCAAAAAGTAATCCAAATAAATATGATCTTTTGATCTACGATGACTATGATATTAATGATAGCTCTGTTGGAACTCGTGTGGATAATACAGATCTATTAGTTGATGGGCAATTTTATTATCTGCAATTTTATGATCCTGCTACAGGATGTTACAGTAATGGAAGAGCTACGACAAGTGTCAGATTATCAGATCCAGATATAACAGCATCCCTTCCTGAAACATGCCCAGCTGAAGATGTAGATCTTACTGTAAATAATGTGCCTCAAACAGCACTTGATTTTGAGCTTACGAATCCAACTCTTGATTTAATTGGAGACTATACGTATACTGATCCAAATACTGGTCTTTCAAGGACCTCTTATTATTTTGTTGACCCTAACCAAAGAACATTTACAGATACTGAAGCTCGATTGCCAAATTATGGAATTGGAGCATCTCTGTATGTAATCAATTCTTTAGCTGAACATGACGCAGTTTGGAATTTGATTGTTGCAAATGGCTATGATAATACACCCTTCTGGTTAGGACTTAAACAAAATCGAAGCTTAATAGTAGGTAAAACTTGTGATAGCAACAATGATGGTACACCAGATGACTTTTGTCAAGGATGGAAATGGTTAGATGGAAGTGATCTTGATCCTACATGGAATTTGTGGCAAAATGGCGAACCAAATGATTATGATATCAATTGGGTTAATCCATCAACAGGGGTATTAGGTAGAGCAGATATAGATGATACAGATGATGGCAGTGAAGACTACGGCCATTTTAACTTAAATGGCTCAGGAAAATTATTAAATGATTTTCCTGCAAATTATCAATCAAGACCACTTTATGAATTTAGTGGCACTACAACTCTGGAGTGGTTTGAAGAAGATCCTGCAAACCCCGGAACATTTGTTAATGTTGCAGGCAATCCTACTACAACAACAATTACAGTAAACCCAACTCAAACAACAACCTATAAAGTTATTGTAACAACAGATGGAGTTGCATGTGAAACCACATTCACTCATACAGTAAACCCTCCTCCCGTTCCAGTGACAATTCCAGATCTTGAATTATTCGACAATGATGATGATGGAGATGCAAATAATGGAGTATTAACAGATTTAGATTTTATAGCATTAGATATTGATGATGCAATTTTAGCAAACGAGACCGATCCAACAAATTTTGATGTTACATTTTATGAGGATAAAACCGATGCACAATCAGGTGATGTTACAAAAGCAATAACATTTCCTTACACCAATCCAGATAAACCTGATTATACAACAGCAGATGATAAATTAAAAAATCACTGGACGATAAATGAAACTGAAATATTTGTTCGAGTAGAAAACAAAACAACCGGCTGTGTTGATGCTACAACAAGTTTTAAATTAGTTGTGATACCAATTCCTGTTACCTATCCAGCTGAAGACATAGTTTTGTGTGATGACACAACATCTGGTGCCGATGATGATACCATTTCAATCTTTGATTTAACATTAAGAGATGTAGATTTAAGATCAGGAAATACAATAACTGATCCTAATAATTATGACAATCAAAGTGATACTGATTTTCAAATTACATATTACACCTCTCTGTCTGGCGCACAAAACAAAACTGCTACTGCTGCTATTAATGATCCTGTGAATTATCAATCAGACCCTAGTCTTTATCTGGCGGGTACTACAACTCAGGAAATATTTTATAATATAGAAAAGGTTTCTGGATCATATCCAGGTGGAAATAAATATGGAAAAGCATTCGATATTACAATAAATCCTCTACCCGTTATTAAAAATGCTCTTTGGAAAGTTGAACAGTGTGACAACCCTGATTTTAATTTAACGAAAGAGGAGCAAAATTTAATAACGGGAGCCCCTATAGATTTTACTTTTGAATACTATGATAATACTGGCACTTTAATCTCTGACCCAACTAGCTATACAAGCCCTGTAACTGGTGGATCAAATGTTGAAACAATTGATGTAATAATATATACAAAACCAAGTGTTGGAAATCCATGTTTCAGAACAGCTGAAATTGAATTGACGGTTGGGATTAGTCAAATACCTGCAAATTTTGTAAAATTAGAATCATATCTAGGAGAAAGCGATCCAGATTTACAAGGTCAAAGTCAAGATGGATTTGAAACTTTCGACAAATCTATTTTTACAGACATTGAAGCTGCATTAAAAATTGCTCAACCATCATTTTTAGATCCTGGTACTGAATTTGTTTTTTATCCAAGTGAAGATGATGCAGCTTATCAAACAGCTGAAGAAATTGATAAAACAAAGGATTTTACTACATACGTTAACGATGGGTTTTCTTTTAACCCAGCGCTAAACAGATGGGAACAAGAAATATGGGTTTACATTAAAAACACAAGTTTAACCCTAATACAAACATCATGTGTTGGATTGGATCATGTTGCAACTCTATATATTGAAAAAAGAGCTATCGCATATGATGTTGACATTCAGGAAAAATGTGATGAAAAACCCCCATTTGAATACACTGCAACATTTGATCCTGAAATAGCTGTAACTCAACTTTTAACAGATCCTATAACTGGGATTGAACAAGATAGAACATTATATGACTTTGAGTATACTTATGTAGACAATACAGGTGCTACAATCTCTAGTGCAACAATACCAAACCCATTTGAAACAAGCAATCAAATTATAACATTAAGACTTACAAATATTAATGGAAATGCAACTCCAAAACCTTACAGTGAGGGAACATTTGAATATAAAATCTATCAGACACCATTGGCATATAGCGTAGAAAAAAATCTTTGTGATGATATTGATACCGGAAGTGATACTGATGGGGAGTCAATTTTTATAATGGATAATATAAAAACATTGCTATTAACCGATTCAACTGGAACAATTCCTGCTCAAGATTTCAATGATTTTGAATTCACTTTTGAATACAATTCAGCGCCGTGGATATTTGCAAATACATTCCAAGCTAAAGATGGAGATCAAATTATTGCAACAATAACAAATCCACTGTTTCCAACATGTAATGTTACCACTACTATTGATTTTGTTGTTAATCCCCTTCCAGAATTTACTGTCGATGATGATGCAATTGTTTGTTTGAACTTGCCTCCAAGAAGAATTGGTGTTGAATCTGCAAAAGATGATTACACCTACACTTGGGAACACACCAATTTAAATGGAACTACTTCAGCATTTGCACCTAATGATCCTACATCCACTAATAACGACCATATACTAATCGGTGAAGGTGGAACTTATCATGTAACTGCAACAACAAAAGATGGAACAAATTGTTCTAGAACATTAAGCATAGAAGTTGAAGAATCAGAAATAGCAACAGTAACACTTGACGACATTACAGTTGAAGATCTAACAAGTGATAATAACAATACAATAACGATTGATACTGCTAACCTTGGAATTGGAGACTATGAGTTTGCTATTGACGATCTTAGTGGACCCTATCAAAATGATCCCCTGTTTGAAAATGTAAGACCCGGTATCCACACAATATACATAAGAGATAAAAACCTTTGCGGTATTGCTCAAATAGAAGTATCAGTTATTGGATATAAAAAGTTCTTCACACCAAATGAAGATGGAATAAATGATGAATGGAAAATACTTGGAATAAGAGAAGACTTCCAACCAAATAGCCGAGTATATATCTTTGATAGATATGGAAAACTAATAAAAGAACTGGACCCATTAGATGAAGGATGGGATGGAACTTATCTTGGAAGAGCAATGCCACAAACAGACTACTGGTTCAGAGTATTCCTAGAAGATGGAAGAGAATTTAAAGGACACTTTAGCCTTATAAGGGGTAAAAGAAGTGGCGGAGGTAGCAATTAGAAACAATCACATTCAATAGAACCACGAAGGAAATTGAATCCAATTGTTATTTGATGAAAACCACCAGAGCTAAAATTTACATCTCCAAATTGATATGAATAGTTGTATGAAAAAACAAAATCTTTGTAATCTATTCCAAAGAGTGGTGTTATAAGTTGTAAGTTTTGTTCAACTGGTATTTTTTCGCCAGCTGTTATATCATCAAATTTTTGATAGTATTCTGCTCCCTCTAAACTGTTTCTAAATGATAAACCAGCCCAAATCCTTCCATAATTCAATTTATAATATGCCTTAAAATTAAAATCAATTGATTTTTCAAATGTTAGATCAGAATATTGAAATAAGCTGGATGGTTCGAATGACCATGGCGTATCAGTATAGAATACATAGCCTAATGAAGCAACAAACCTTTTAAAATTTCTGGTCTCATTATTGACGTTTTCATTAATGTCACCATACCACTCATCAGGTGCAAAAAGCAAATTTTTCACTGTCAAATGTGCATAGTATTTAGAATTTACATACGACATGCCAACATCGATATTAAAATAGCTGGTATTTTCCATTAAATTTGAAATTAAAGGATCAAAATCATAATTATCGAAAGTAGTTTGATCGAGGGAGTTTTGTATCCCTCCTACACTAATTCCAAATGATAGTTGATCAATTTCATCATATTTTGATGGGTAAGGTCTTTTACTCAATACTATATCATCATTAAAGTTGATGTGATGAGCATAAGTTAAGTAAACACCTTTCTGTGAATGATATCCATTCTCATCATTAAATAATGTTAAGCCTAATCCGGACCTTTCGGAAAGCCTTAAATCTGCTGTAAGAGTTTGTAAATTTGGTGCTTCTACTTGATCAAACCACTGTTTTCTAATTGTAGATCTAATTTTTCCTCCAACTAAATTTACTCCTGCCATAGATGGATGCACTAAATAATAATTTTCAGTTAGATAATCAAAATATATGGGAACTCCTTCTTGAGATCTTGAGTGGTTGTAGGCAAAAAATACTAAGATGATTAAGATTAGTCTCACAATGAATTTATTACAATAATTAGACCTAAATTTTAAAGTCTAAACCGCGCTAAAGATAAATCAATTTTTTTTGTTTTTTAAAAAATAACCCAGTGGTATAAAAAGAAACAAGGCGTAAATATTAAATACTAGTCCAACGATTGGTACCAAAATCATCAGAATTATCAACCAGAATTGATTTTTTTTACTAATCACCAGATATCATTTTATATAGCTGTTTTTCAGGTATTCTTCCCAAATCATCAATTTCTATAATCCAATTATCCAAAACATCACTTAAATTTTTTAATTCATTTGAATAGTTAGCATCATTTGATAAATTATTTAATTCGAATGGATCATTCTCCAAATCATACAACTCATCCCTTAACTTTGGTACTCTAAACCATAAATTTTGTTTTTCGGAGAGCTCACCTTTCAAATTCAAAGATGTTAAATGCCTCATTAGTACCATTTGTCTTCTGTAAGCAACATTTAGGGCATGTGAGTTTTCAGGAAAGTAATTTCTGATATATTTAAATTTTTTACCTCTGACAGCTCTAATTCGATCAGGATTTTCATCAAATCGATCACTTGACGTAAACAAATATTTTCTGCTTGATTCATCTTTGTATTTTCCTATAAAAGCTTTTCCCTGTAAAAAACTTGGAGGATCAATTCCCGCAATAGAAAGTGTTGTTGGTGCAAAATCTACAAAACTTAATAATTGTTTTGTATCAACCTTTTCTTTTAATCCCTTGGGCAATTTGACAAAAAACGGAACTTTTGTTCCAGTTTCATAAATCGCTCTTTTATGTCTGGGAAATGGACCACCATGATCGCTGTAGAAAAATATATAAGAGTCATCGTATAAATTCTCTTTTTTAAGGTCACTTATTAAATTTCCAACCTGTCTATCCATCTCAATTAAGTTTGAATAATTTACAGCCAATGAATGTCTCACAATTGAATCATCAGGAAATATTGGTGGAATCTTTAAATTATTAGGATTGACCATTAATGGTTCTTTGTCTCTCTGCCACATACTACTTTCATGAGTAATATTATAGTTGTAAACTGCGAAAAAGGGGCTATCTGATTTTTTAAACTTTTTTTTAGTTCCGTACTCAGACCAAGTTGAATCGCTAATTATAAAGTTATAATCTCCTTTGGCTTTGTTGAATGTAAAGTATCCATTTTCTCTCAAAATTGTTGGAAATGTTTTGATTGATTCTGCAAGTTTAGATGAGTATCTTGGTATATCTAATACTTTTTCATTTTCATTTCGTTCACCTAATTTACCTGTCTTTTTAAAAGTTCCATAACTCAATGCTCTCATATTATGTGTGCCAATTGAATTAGGATACATTCCAGTAATTATTGAGCTTCTAGCTGGTGCACACACGGGGTAAGTAGCATACATATTTTCAAAAACTAAACTTTCTTTTGCAATTCCCTCTAGAACAGGTAGTGACACATCGCTATTACCATTAAATGGGAGTAAATATTGAGACTGGTCCTCAATTGTAATCCAAATAATATTTGGCTTGTCATTATTTGTGCAGGCTACAAAAAGAAATATTAAAATTAATAGTTGAGTATATTTCATTTTTCAAAATTATATAATTCATTATCATTACATTAAAAGTTGAATTCTTTTTTTACATTAGAAACAAGAAATAAAAGGTTTTGAAAAAAAAAATTCTATCGATATTGATGATGTTAATTACAGTAATTGGTGTTACAGTGATTACTTACTTCCATTACAATCAATTACCTATTTATAATCTTAATCTCGCAATAAAGTTTATAATCAATGAACAAAAGAATAATGATTTTGAATACATATCGAAAAAACTTGGTTATAAATCAACAGACAAGCTTCTGATTATTCATGCTGACGATTTAGGTCTTTGCGAATCTGTAAATTCTGCAACTTTCGAGTCATTTGAAAATGGTTCCATTTCATCTGCTAGCGTAATGATGACAACTAATGAAATTTCTGATGTTGAATTATTTAAATCTAAAAATATTAATTATGACTTTGGAATTCATCTGACTGTTACAAGCGAGTGGAAGAACCTAAAATGGGGAGGTGTTTTAAACAGCAATGATATCCCCTCCATACTAAATAACAAGAATAACTTGTATTGGAATAAAAGAAAGTTTACAAAAAATGGAAAGTTAAACGAAATTAAAAAAGAACTTCAAGCTCAAGTTGATTTGGGTAAATCTATGGGCTTGAAACCATCTCATATTGATAGCCATGAAGGCGCATTATTTTTTGATCCTGATATTTTTAAAATATATCTAGATATAGCTAAGGAAAATAATTTATTGGCATTTGTACCAATTCAAGCTAGTGTTCACTTTGATGAGAGTTTCAAAAAACCAAAACACGCAATAATAATTGACCAATTTCATATGCTTCCTGAGGGTATGGAAATAAAAAAAATTAAAGATTACTACTTTAACGTAATTGAAAATCTTAGGCCTGGTCTTAGCCAAATTATTATACATTTAGGAAAAGATGAACCAGAACTTAGAGATATTACAGTTGATCATCCTAATTTCGATTATAGATGGAGACAACTTGATTATGACATTTTTAATAGTGATGAATTTAAAAGTCACATTAGAAAACATAACATAAAAATTATAAATTGGGAAGACTTAAAAAAACTTATTTGATATGAAAAAACTATTGCTAGCATTTATATTAACTATTCTTAATCAAAACACTTACAGTCAAATAGATTATAAGCCTAGTGAGGAAAATATTAAAGCGAGGGAATGGTTTAAAGATGCAAGATTTGGACTATTTATACATTGGGGGGTTTATAGTGTCTTAGGAGATGGTGAATGGGTAATGAATAACCAAAATATTTCAATTGAGGAATATGAAAAATTGCCCTCATTCTTTAATCCTGTCTATTTTAACGCAGAGGAATGGGTGCTAATGGCCAAAGATGCGGGCATGAAGTATATTACGATTACTAGTAGACATCACGACGGATTCTCAATGTTTGATAGCAAAGCATCAGATTATAATATTGTTAAAAAAACACCATACGGCAAAGATGTTTTAAAAATGCTTGCCGAAGCATGCAGAAAACATGATTTGAAGCTCTTTTTCTACTATTCTCAGCTTGACTGGTATCGTGACGACTACTTTCCTAGAGGAAGAACAGGAAATGGAATAGCAGGTCGAGGTGAAGGAAAGTGGGAGGATTATATTGACTTTATGAAATTACAGCTTACTGAACTACTGACTAATTACGGCAAAATTGGAGGAATTTGGTTTGATGGAGAGTGGGATCAGTTCAAATGGGACGGGAAAAGATTTGGTGAACCAATGGCAGATTTTAAATTAGATGAGATTTATTCTTTAATTCACAAGCTTCAACCCCAAGCATTGATAGGTAGTAATCACCATTTAGCACCAAACCCAGGGGAAGATTTTCAAATGTTTGAGAAAGATTTACCTGGAAGAAGCACAAAATCATTTGCAACATCTGCTGATGATATTGGCAATCTACCACTTGAGGTTTGTGAAACCATAAATGGATCTTGGGGATTTAATCTAAAAGACCGAAAACATAAATCAAAAAAAGAGCTTATTCAATATCTAATTAAAGCTGCTGGATATGACAGTAATTTACTTTTGAATGTAGGACCTATGCCCAATGGTAGAATTCAAAAAGAACATATTAAATCATTGAGTGAGATTGGAAAATGGATTAAAAATAATGGTGAAACCATATATGGGACAGTACGAGGTCCTATTGATCCATCAGATGAGATTGCATCAACCATGAAAGATAATATCACATACATTCACCTCTTAGGTAATAAATCTACATATTTTGTTGAGGGGTATAATCCAAAAATAAAAAAAATGACCTATTTACATTCAGGGAAAAAAGTTAAGTTTCAAGAGACTAAATCTGGAATAATAATTAATGTTGATGAAAAGGAATTAAATGAAATTGACACAATCATTAAACTCGAGGTATAATGAGAATCATATTAGTTTTACTACTAATAATTTCATGCTCACCTTTAAAAAGGTTTGAGGAAACTGCTTCAAAATGGGAAAATGATATTGCAAAACTTGAACGCTTAGATAAATCTCAAGATTATTCAGAGGATTCTATATTATTTATCGGCAGCTCAAGCATAAGACTTTGGAGCTCAATAAAAGATGATTTGAATCCATATGAAACCATTAGAAGAGCTTATGGTGGTGCGCGATATACAGATTTAATTCATTTTACTAAAAGACTTGTTTCTTCTCATGATATAAAAGCAGTTGGTGTTTTTGTAGCAAATGATATTACTGGTGGTATGAATGATTTAACACCACCTGAGGTATTAAATCTAGCCAAATTCGTGGTAAAACAGATACGTAGTAGTCATTTAGATACTCCCATATTTTTTATCGAAACAACCCCTACTCCAAAAAGATGGAAAGCATGGCCGGAAATTTCTAATGCAAATGATCTTATTATGAGATATTGTAATGAAAAGAAAGGATTATTTTATATATCAACGAGAGATTATTTTATAGACAAAAATGGCCTTCCAAAAGAAGATTTATTTATAAAAGATAAGCTTCATTTAAACAGAAATGGATACTCCGTTTGGGGAGGTATTATTAAAAATAATTTAAATAGAATTCTTGCTCTAAATTAGTGTATTTAAACTCATCAGAGGTAAAGAAAATTCCAACAGAGGGAGATTTGCATTTTTTTTCATATATTAGTACTAATTAAATTTAACTAACATTAATTAAAAAAAAATAAAATGGGATATACTCACACAAACAGTAAAGGAAAAACTTACCACTTACACTCAAAAGATGTTACTCTTAAAGGTGGTAGAAACCAAACTATTTATTATTTCGCTAAAGATGCTAGATCAAATGCATGTGATCTACCAGCTGGAAAACAAGTAGTAGAAAGTCCAAAAACTGGTCTTCCATTCGTTAAAGGAAAATAATTCTTTTCGAACTGAAAAATATAAACCCGTTCAATCGAACGGGTTTTTTATTTTATATCCTTTATTTTGATTCTTTCAAATGCTATACCCTCGTATGCAGATTTCTTACCGCCTTCAAAAAGACATCCAATTTCTTTACTATTCAATTGGACTAAGTTGGAGTATGCAGAGGGGCCATCATGTAACAAAATGTTATTTGACCAACTTTTAGCCTTGTCAAAACTAAGTTGAATTGTCATTCTTTCTCTACTATTTTTACTATTTGGATTAGAAAATGCAAGAAGATCATTTGCAAAAGGTTTTCTAATATTTATCATACTAGCTTGACATATTGGTTCAATCAAACTTTCATGAGAGTAGATATCGCCCCAAGAAATACCTTGATCCTTACTTAATGATAATTTTCTTAGTCTATCATCCGTATAATTTCTCATGTTAAGTAACAAATCACCATTTTTAAACTCTATAACTGTGCATTCATTAACCTGGTGTTGTGGCGTAGAGCCGCCAAGATTCCAATTCAAACCACCATCATCAGAGTAGATTATATGTGAGTAGTAGTGTTTTGTTTCTGCCTCTATATGATCACAAGGAATAATCAATCTCCCTTTGTTCTTCCCGTTTTTTAGTTGAATTCCATTCACTGGACCTGTTGCATACCATGTCCAATTATCTAATTTTACATCATTAGTTATTTCTTTTGGTTTAGACCAAGTCTTTCCATTGTCATTGGAGTGAATTAAAAAAACATGACGTGTGTCAATACTTTTTTGGTCTATTATTTGCCATTCCTTATCCTCTCCTCTGTTCCAAGTACTTAATAGGCTTAATCTACCTGATTCATGATCAAGCACTGGGGATGGATTTCCACAGGTATTCATTCCATCATCCCAAATAACCTTTAAGTCAGACCAACTTTTACCATTATCAAATGATTTTTTGTACACTAAATCTACATCTCCTGTATCGCTGCAACTATTCTTTCTCCCCTCAGCAAAGGCAAGCAGAGTTCCATTTTTTGCTTTAATTATTGTTGGAATTCTAAAGCAATTATAACCTTCACTTCCACTTTTAAAAACATAATCTAAATCTTGTGAAAGAGAGTTGTTATAAACTATAAAAAACAGAAGAAATGATATAAAACGCATACTTTAAAAATAAAAAAAACCCTTCATTTGAAGGATCTTGAAGAATTATATTTTGATAACTTACTTTAATTCTGTTGGAATTTAGCAAATAATACACTCATTCTATCACCAATAACTCTTTCTCTTGAGGCAACACCATATTTTACCATCATTTGTTCGGTAAATGAAGGTTCACCATCGTTTGACCATTGATAATCTTTATCAATTACATCCATTGTAAAATGTGTTACTTCTTGGTTGGCATTTTCACTTCTATTAAGGACTTTGTTAAACTCCCACCAAGCTCTAGATCCAGATTCAATTTGCTTGTTATGATTTTCTTTGAAAAACTTTATTTCAAAATTTTCATAATCATCATTTAAAGCTTTAAAACCGTTAAAAAGGAATAAAGGCTCTTTTCCTTCGACTAAAGGACTCCAAACTGAATTATCTAATCTCTCAACTAAAAACCTTCTAGTTTCTTTTCTAACTTGGGAGCCTAATGTCCATTTAGCTTCAAATTTTTTCTTTGATAGCTCCTTTTTATAAACCCTTTTTCCTAATTCCTGCCAATTGACAGATTTTGATCTTTGAATAGAATCCTTGTAACCATTCATTACAATATAATCTGGTTTCATTTTATGATCAGCATTTTCAGGGTCCTTTTCGAGTTTAAAAACAATCCAAAAATCTTGAGAGTCATCAGTAATTGCTTGCTCTTTAATTTTAGACCAAAATTCTTCTACTTCAACATATGATTCATCCATAGAATCTTTGACCCATATAATTTCATATGAAACTAATTGTGAAAATGATATAAAGTATGATAATATAAAAATTGTAGATAATAAATATTTTTTCATGATTATAATTTTATACTAATATCTAAAAAAAAATATAACTTATGAAGCTATAAAAATGTCGTTGAAAGTGTAGATTTGTAATTATAATTTACAAAAAATTAAATGCATAAAATCTTAGTATTTTACATACTCTTTTGCTCTTACTTGTGTATTAATGCGCAAGAAAAAAAATATGCTATAAATACAGTTGCGTTTTATAATGTTGAAAATCTTTTTGATACAATTGACGATCCAAATAATACATGGGATGAAGCAAGAACACCTGATGGAGAGGATAGATGGACAGAAAAAAAATATCAAATTAAGCTAAATAACCTGGCTAAAGTTTTACCAAAAATAGGTTCTGAGTTTACTAATCAACACCCTGCTATCTTAGGGCTTTGTGAAGTAGAAAACAGACAAGTTTTAATAGATTTGCTGTCTACTGAAGCTATGAAAGAATTGAATTACGGAATAATTCATTTCGATTCAAAAGATTGGAGAGGTATTGATGTTGCCTTACTTTTTGATACAACTAAATTTATTCCTAGGAGTGCTAAAACTTATCCCTTAAAAGTCGATTACAGAGGAAATCCTAGTTTTTCTCGAGATGTGCTTGTAGTATTTGGTTTTTTAAATAAAGAGCCCATCAATTTTATTGTTAATCATTGGCCTAGCAGAGGAGGTGGACAAGCAAGCATATCACAAAGGTTTAAAGCAGGAGAATTAAATAGAAAGATAATAGACTCTATCATGGATATAAACCCCATGTCTAAAGTTATTACAATGGGTGATTTTAATGATAATCCAGATGACCCAAGCATTAAAATTGCGCTGAAAACCGAATCTGAAATAGAGAAAGTTACATCATCTGTTCTCTTCAACCCGATGGAAATCCTGTACACTGAAAAATATTACTGGACAAATTATTACCAAGGGGCTGGATATATGCTTGATCAATTAATTGTATCAGGTTCTTTGCTTGATGAAAAAAGTAAACTTAAATATCTCAAAGCTGGAGTGTTTAACAAAAGATGGCTTATTAATGGTAAAGAAAAAGGCAGATGGAAAGGTTACCCGACAAGAAGCATGGTTTATAATAGATTTGATCCCAAAGGCTACAGCGATCATTTACCTGTTTTCCTTTATTTAGCCTCCGAAATCAATTAAGGGTTTTTTTTGATTTGTTGAATTGAAAAACTTTTCCATTACCAAGATCGAAATTAACTTTTCATTTTTATGATTTCTAAATTGATTTATATAATTATTTGCATTACTTGATATTTGTGCGAGTTTTTCAGGGTTTTTTATATAAAACTTAATTTTCTTTTCAAGATCAGAATAATCATCTCTTATATGAACATAGTGATAGTCTGGAATCAACGTTGCCTCCATAAACCAAGACTCAAATTTTGGAGTTGGCATTACAGCAACTGAATTTGAAGACATAACCCATTTTAAATTTGATGCAACGTCATTTCCCTCAATACAAAGAATAAATTTATATTTTAAATGGTAATCAATCGATACCTTTTTTTTAAACCAATGATCATGATTTGTTCCTTTGTTAATCTGACCAAGATCACAAAGATCATTATCAAAATATTTTTTATAAAATTCTATTCTTTGTTTTTGATGAACCGCAGCCCTGCCAAATAATATATTTTTCTTTTTTTCAACAGGATATTTATCCCTAACAAATAAAAAGTGTCTCACTTTATTCAATTTTAAAATAATTGAGTTTTGATTCGCAGAATTTATTGGTCTGGACTTGACAAATGAAATTTCTTTTGGAACATAATTTATATCTCCAAATAAAAAATTAGCTTTAAGTGACTGTGAAAAATATTTTGAAACAGAATAAGTATCAAAAAAATATGTTTTTCCCTTTTTTTTAAGTTTTAGTTGAGAAAGGCTGGGCCATTTTTTATTTAATTGCACATTATCACCAATTTTATTGTAATAATTTACTCTTTTCAAAATAAAATCTATTTCATCAAATGATATAGATTTTAAAATATTAGATAATTTTTTTTGAAATATATATTTGGGTATAAGTAGTGAAAGAAACCCGTTTAGATAGTATAAAAACTTGTTATTCTTAAAATTTTTTGTGATTACTTTCATTATATACAAAATACAAATAGATTTGCTTTAAAGAGATTAAAGTAGATGAGCAATATCTGTGAAAATTTTAAACAAATTATAGTTAATAATCTGGAAGATATTAAAAATTTAAAAAACAAAACGATTCAAAAAAGTGATAATAGTTTTGTTTCTGAAGGGGATTTACTTGTTCAAAAAATTATTGCTGAGGAGATAAAAAAAAATCATAATAATTATTTTTTAATATCAGAGGAAAATGATCATCAAGAAAAATGGAAAGACTTTGATGATTTTATAGTTCTTGATCCAATAGATGGTACAGATAATTTTATATCAGGTATGAAAGAATGGGGTGTTGGTATATCAGTATTCAAAAAAAGAAAGCATACTGAGTCAATGATTTTTTTACCAGATATGAATATAACTTTAAAATCAGGTGAAAAAGTATTTAAAAATAGATCTCGAATAATAGGGATGTCTAGTAGATATTTCAAAAAAGGGATAGATCCTTGTGATAATAATTATGAGTACAGAGCTCTTGGATGCTCTATGATTAATATGTATTACGTAATTACTGGATCATTTAAGTCCTATGTTGATACGAATGGAGGTTTTATTTGGGATATATTACCTGGGTTAAATTTGGCAATTGAAAACAATTGTGACGTTTTTGTTGAGGGCAAAAAATACACTGGAGAATTTTTACCCCCTAATAAGCGTTATAAACTTAAAATATTAAATAAATAACCTTTTTTGCAACCACATATTTTGGTATTTATTCATTGAATCGTATCTCTCAGCTTGAAATTTAATATTGAATTTTCTGTCTCTTGGATCATTACCCACGCCGGAAACATACATCCAATTACCATAATTACTATGAACATCGTAGTCAATTAATTTTGACTCAAAATAAGCGGCACCCCATCTCCAATCTATTTTCAATTCTTTAGCCAAAAAACTTGCAACATTTTGCCTTCCTCTGTTACTCATCCAACCAGTAGAATTTAATTCAATCATATTAGCATTCACAAATGGTTCAACCGTTCTGCCCTCAATCCATTCATTAAATATTTGAAAATCTGTACTCCACTCGTAGTCTTTTTCTAAAATTCCACCAAGCATAAAAATTTTATTTCCATATTTGAGGGAGATATATTTGAAGAAATCTCTCCAAATTAATTCAAAAACCAACCAATAAGTTGATTGGTTTTTCAAAATATCTTTTTCATATTGTTTAATTTCCCAATAAATTTCTCTTGGCGAAATTGATCCATTAGATAACCAAGCTGAAAATTTTGAGCTGTAATCTAATCCTATCAACCCATTTCTAGTTTGCTTGTAAAAATTGACTTTTCTTGTTTTCCACACATAATGGTCGAGTCTTTCTTTAGCAGAATCAGAACCACCCGCAAATATAAAAGCACTTCTATTGTCCAATTCAAAATCATCAAATCCAAGCATCTTCAAGCTTGGGACCTTGAAGTCTTCGTTAATTAAATTTTCTGAACCAAACTTTTTGGACATTAAGGATATGCTCCTAACATCAACTTTTTTTTCACAGTATTTCCTGAAATTTGTAAAAACGTCAGAGATATATTGGCTATTGATATCTTCAGGGTGAAATAAAAACTGATCATAATTTGAGTGAATAACAACATCATTTAAAATATTTTTTAAGTTTAATAATTCATCTGTTTCCTCCTTAGTCCATTCCTCTTGCAAATAAATATTTTTAATATTTTTTTTAGATGTTAACTCAGATAATATCTTAGCTGAATCACCTATTTTAATGATTAAAGTAATATTAATTTTTTTTAAGTTTTTTTTAAGGTTTTCAAGTGTCTCAATCAAAAATTTAGCTCTGAACTTATCTGTTTTTTTAAACCCTAATTTATTTTCAACAAACAAATCAGGATTAAAACAATAGAATCCAACAACTGAATCTGAATTTTCGATGGCTTGTTTTAAACCATGATGATCATTGACTCGTAGATCATTCCTAAACCAAACTAAAGAGTTAGTTTGATCGACATCTTTTGCTACAATATTTGACATTCTCCCAGTTTTTTTCCCACTTTTTTCTCCAATTGAATGGTCTATTACAGACAGGACAAATCTTGGAGGGTAGGTTACTTTTTTTCAAAATTTGAATCTTCTAATTTGAATTTTCTATTTAATTCAAAAACTTTGCCAGGATTATAGTTAGCATCATTAACGACAATGAGCTGTTTGTCTAGTAATTTCTTTTTGGATTTATAGGTGTTAAGAGAGTTAATAAAAATCTCATTTTGTTTATTGTCAAAATCTTTATCCATTGATTGCAATTCGTGTAGAATAACCTCAATAAAATTAAGAACAGATTTTATTTGATTGGGAATCCAACTTATAATTGGTGTCCCACCTGTTGCCTTCGCATATTTTGTATTAGACATTATATATTTTTGAACAAATTGCCAATGACCGTTTCTAAACTTGTATATTTCCTCAACGATAGCAAGCAAGTAACACATTCCAACCGAATTTTGGCTTGATTTTAAAAAATTGAAAATCGAACCACCATGAATACTGTCGATGTCTTGTTTAAGATCAACAAAAAAGTTTTGAATGCATTTAGGTCTATATTTTCTGAGATCTAACAAATATTTTGTTAGTTGATTGTCTGGATAAAAATTAATAACACCCGAAAATATATCTTCCATTGGTATGATATTGTCCTGTGCACCTGTTTGACCTCTATATTGTTTTGGCTCATCCCAAACACCCTGGTATACTAAACCATCATCAAAGATTTCATTATTTCCTTTGATACCCATAATAAAAATTCTGAAATCATTATAGTGCTTCCACCTGGAAGCTATCCACATATCCTTTCGTCTCTCATTTACAAATACCATTGAATGAAAATTTTGCTTCAAATTTTCATTCAACTTTTCCTGATCATCATTTTTGACAGCTTTTAATGACTCTAGTACCGATTCAACTAATTTTGGCGAGTGTTGATTAATATCCACATGATTCATAATGAATCCAGACTCGTCACTTGTTCCAGAAAATTTAACACATTGATCAAGGTTGGACCAATGGAATCCTTTTGATTTATCCAAAAAACGATAATTACCCAATGAATATGCATAGTGATAGTCTAACCAAGGATATACATCAAGTTTTTCTGCAACACATACAAAAGGTTGTGCAACTTGTTTTGGTAATATTTGTCTAGCCTTACCATACTTTTTTGTCTTTACAAATTCTTGATATGAAAGCTCAAGAGTATACGCAGAGGTTAAAAAACAGTATGCTCTGTAAAGTGCCTGAATGATTAATATTTCACTTTCTTTTTTTACCAAATCAATGTAATTAGGCAGTCTTTCAACCTCATTTTCAATTTTATTTGGTATTGCTAAATAACCATTCGATCCATCACTTAATTTTACTGGCATGTTATCTAACAACCGTTGCAAAGAATTATATCTGTTTGGTAAGGATGTTAATGGATGATTATTTGGAAGAAATCCATACTTTGAACCAACATCAAAAAAACTATCAGTATAACTTTTTTTCATCTATGCTAATAAATATACCTTTTTATTCTCCAAACAGTTGATTATAAAATTTTTCATCAACCCTGAAATAAAATCCCTCTTCTTCGTGAAGACTATTATCGGGAATTCCATCGATTGTATGATGTGTTTTTATGTGGTATTTAAAATTTTTAATATCCTTTATTTTAAAGGGATTTCCATAAATATCATTAATAATCATAATTCTAAATTTCTAATCTTAATTAAATAAAAAACATGGAAAACGTTCATATTTAAATTTATAAATATTTTTACAATTTAAATTTTCATGCTTAAAATTGCTTTTGATAAAATATATAAACATCCACTTGATGAAAATCATAGGTTCCCTATGATTAAATATGATTTAATTCCAGAACAACTACTAAGAGAAAATACTTGTAATCAAGATAATTTTTTTATACCATCAAAACTTGATGATTATAATGCATTGTTGACTCATGACAAGGATTATTATGAACGATTTTCATCACTAGAGTTAACAAAAAAAGAACTTAGACCTATTGGATTCCCGATGAGTAAAGAGCTTGTAGTCAGAGAAAAAAAAATTGCACAGGGTACAATTGAGTGTGTAAAATTTTCAATAAAAAATGGCATATCAATGAATATTGCCGGTGGAACTCACCACGCATTTAAAGACAGAGGTGAAGCATTCTGCATGCTTAATGATCAAGCAATAGCAACTAACTACTTGCTGAATAATAACTTGGCAAACAGAATAATGATTGTTGATCTTGATGTTCATCAAGGAAATGGAACTGCTTCAATCTTTAAAGGAAATAAAAATGTTTTTACACTTTCATTTCACGGAGAAAAAAATTATCCATTTAAAAAAGAACAAAGTGACTTAGACATTGGTTTTCCAGATAATACAAATGATAAGTTTTACTTAAATAAATTGCAAGATGTACTTCCAAAGGTTATAAATGAATTCGAACCTGATTTTCTTTTCTATTTATCAGGGGTTGATGTATTGGAAAGTGATAAATTAGGTAGGCTTGCTTTAACAATAAATGGATGCAAAACAAGGGATAAATTTGTATTAGAATTATGTAAAAAAAATAAACTACCAGTACAAATTAGTATGGGAGGGGGATACTCAGTTAGTATAAAGAATATACTAGAAGCACATTCAAACACTTACAGACTTGCCCAAGAAATTTATTTTTAAAAATTATTGTTTAGTAGCGCAACATTCTTCATCATCACATTGGCAATACCTCATGTTAAATATGTGAAGTCCTGCTAGAAAACCTGCTGCAGAATAATTGAAAATCTCAGGAACATGCAAAAAATGAAACTCTTCATTTACTATTGAAAGCGTAAGAATTGAAAAACCTAACCAAAAAAGTGGTTTCATTACATTTCTAGAGGTCTTTTTTACGGAATTGTATACTGCTACAAAGGAGACCATAATAAATATAATGTTTAGACTTGACCACCACCATATTGGTGACAAAAAAAGTAAAGGAGTAAACAAACAATGAGCTAAGCAAAGAGAACTAGACGTTGCTCCATATATATCTGAGTTTTTTAATTCTAAAACTTTCATATTTATTATTTATGCAAAAGAAAAAATTATTTTTTATTTCCCAAAGAAATAAAATGATTTATTTAGCTTAGGTTTATATATAATACATTACATGTCATGATGAAAAAAGTAGTTATAATCACTGGTGCTTCAAGAGGATTTGGAGAATTAATTGCTAAAAAATTTCACAAGGAAAATTTTCAGGTAATTGCAACGATGAGAAATATTGATAGCTCTCCAAGTTTAAAAAAACTTAATAATGTTGATATAAAAAGACTAGATGTGACTCTAAAATCAGATATAAAAAATGTCATAGACTTTACAGTTCAAAAATATGGAAGGATTGATATTTTAATAAATAATGCTGGTTATGGTGCATTTGGGTTTTTGGAGGAAGCCTCAGAAAAAGAAATAAGAAATCAGTTTGATGTTAATTTCTTTGGATTAATTGATTGCATTAGGGCAGTTCTTCCTCAAATGAGAAAACAAAGAGATGGAGTAATAATTAATATCTCATCGATTGCAGGAAGGTTTGGATTACCATTTACATCTTTGTATAATTCATCAAAGTTTGCTGTCGAAGGCTTAACTGAATGTCTTCATTATGAGCTAAGCTTATTTGGAATTGATATTAAAACTGTTGCTCCCGGTTCTTTCAGAACAGGATTTCATGATTCAATAAATTACACTGAGAGTGAAAAAAAAGATGATTTAGGCGACATTAGAGAAAAACTAAAAATAGCACTTGAGGAAGGAATTAAAAATGAACCCCCATTCCCATTTGGATTTGGCAATAATGATGATGTAGCAAATTTTGTTTTTAAACAATCAATCAAAAAAAGTAAGGTTTCTAATTTTATCGGAACAGACACAAAAATTATAAACTTTTTTATTAAAATTTTTGGAAGAGAGTTGCTTTTTAAAATCATTAAGAAATTATGGTTTTCTAGAATCTTATCAAAAAAAAAATTATGAGCAGAAATAATATCCAAAGTTTGTTGTTAATTTGCCTCTGTTTAATTACTAATGTTTCTTGTAAAATGGACTCATCACCTGTAGCTAAAAAAATACCCAAATTGTTAACTAAACATTCCAATACAAGAATTGATAACTATTATTGGCTAAATGATAGAGAAAATCAAAACGTAATTGATTATTTAAATACTGAGAATACTTACACTAGTCAAGTGCTTAAGCCTACAAAAAAACTTCAAAAAGAATTATTCAATGAAATGAAAAGTAGGATCAAGGAGGATGATAGCTCTGTGCCTTATTTTTACAATGAATATTGGTATATAAAAAAGTTTGAAAAAGGAAAGGACTATCCCATTTACACTAGAAAATATAAGAGTCTAAAGAATAGTGAGGAGATTTTATTGGATGTTAATAAATTAGCTAAGGGTCATTCATTTTACAACATCGGAGGAATAAGTATAAGTCCAGATAACAAAAAATTGGCGTATTCTGCAGATACAATTTCAAGAAGGTTGTACACTATTTATTTCATTGATCTTGATTCAGGAAAAATCTATGATGAAATGATTGATAATACCACAGGTAGTTTGACTTGGGCTAACGATAATAAAACAGTTTTTTACTCTAAAAAAGATCTCACTACATTAAGGGTAAATAAAATATTTAAACACTATTTAGGCTCACAACCTGCTGATGATGAAATTGTTTATGAAGAAAAGGACGAATCTTTTAGCGTAGGTATTTCAAAATCAAAATCGGAAGAGTTTTTATTTATAAATTCAAGAAGTACCCTAACAAGTGAGGTTAGATTTTTAAATGCAAATATCCCTGACGACGAGTTCAAAGTATTCGAGAACAGGACAAAAGGACATGAATACTCTGTAAGCCATTTCAAGGATAATTTTTACATAATCACAAATAATGATAATGCTAAAAATTTCAAATTAATGAAATCTTCAATTAATAAAACAAAAAAAGAAAATTGGAAAAATGTATTAGAGCAACGAAAAAATATTCTGCTTGAAGGAATAGAAATTTTCAATGATTATTTAGTGGTAATTGAAAGAGATTCAGGTTTAGTAAAAATGAATATAAAAACGTGGGATAATAAAGAGAATTATTATTTGCCGATTGATGGGGAAACATACAGTCTGTCGATTGGAACCAATATAGATTTTAAATCAAAAAAATTAAGGTATAATTTTTCATCTTTAAATACTCCAACGTCGGTTATTGATTTTGATATGTCAACAAAATCTTTTGAGATCAAAAAGAAACAAGAAGTTATAGATGATAAATTTGACGAATCTAATTACATTACGGAAAGGCTATGGGCCAAATCTCATGATAATACAAGAGTAGCAATATCAATCATAAGACATAAGAACACAGAATTAAGTCAAAGCACTCCGCTACTATTGTACGGTTATGGCTCTTATGGCATTACACTCGATCCTTATTTTTCATCAGTAAGACTAAGCTTACTTGATAGAGGTTTTGTATATGCGATTGCGCATATTAGAGGAAGTGAATATATGGGTAGAGATTGGTATGAGGATGGAAAACTATTAAATAAAAAAAATACATTCTTAGACTTCATTTTTGCTGCAAAACATCTTATTAAAAATAATTATACATCTAGTGAACATATTTATGCAATGGGTGGCTCTGCAGGAGGATTGCTCATGGGAGCTGTTTTGAATTTAGAACCTGAATTATTTAATGGAATAATTGCTGCCGTTCCTTTCGTGGATGTAATGACTACAATGTTGGATGAATCAATTCCACTCACAACACTTGAATATGATGAATGGGGGAATCCTAATAACAAGGAATATTATGACTACATGCTTTCATATTCGCCCTACGATAATATTCAAAATAAAAATTATACTAATCTTCTAGTAACTACTGGGCTTCATGATTCTCAAGTTCAGTATTGGGAACCTGCTAAATGGGTTGCTAAACTAAGGGATTATAATGAGTCAGATAATATTATACTTCTTCATACAAATATGGAAACTGGTCACAGCGGAGCTTCCGGAAGGTTTGAAGCCTTAAAGGAAGTTGCTATGGAATATGCATTTTTAATTGGATTGGAAAAAAATATTTTCTAATCAGAAGCCGCCAATATTTCTAATAAATCAAGAAATAAATTTATAATATCTAAATACAAATTAACTGCAATATCTACTGCAGTCCCCCAAGAATTATCTCCTCTTGCTATCGCTTTTTCTAGAGCATTAAAATCATAAATTAAATACAAAGAAAATATGACAACACCAGCATATGAATATAAAAGTCTTCTTCTCTCAGACTTAAATACAAAAGCATTTAAAATTTCCATAAATATTAATGCTAATAATGAAATCCACAAAAAAATTCCAAGAAAACTAAAATCAGTTGGAATTAATGCTACTATAGAACCAGCTATAATTACAGCTAGTGTAGTACCAAGCATAGCTTGAAAGACCACATTTTGCCATTCTTGATTGTATCGGTCATGAGGTAGTACTGTTTTTTCAAAGTCGTCTTTTAACTTTTTAAATTCATCGGACATCATATCAAAAGATTTGGCAGGGTCTGCTTTGTAATAATAAATGAATTTCTTTTCATCAGCTTTTCCGAAAAATCTGTCAGCAATTGTTGGGTTTTGTATTTTTTTTACAGATTTAGATAAAATACCTTTGGATTTTAAATACTTTCTGAATTTAAATCTCTCCCCGATGTAGGCTATAGTTGGTCCTAATGACCAGCCAATAAACCCAGAAAAAATTGCCACCATTACGAGATTAAGTGGATATGAATCCCCATAAATCATTACCATAAATAAAAACAAAAAAGTTCCTCCTACAGTAAAAACAGCCTCAAGAGTTGTTTCGTAAGCTTTGTTTAAACGCGATGTGATTGTTGTAACAACCAACATACCCCCCAGAATTAAGAATGTTCTGGACATTAGTAAATTTGGTTCCATACTATATAAAATACAAAATTTTTAGATTAAAAAAAAGTGATAGTTATACAAATACTATTTGCGATTTTTCATAAATTAAAGATTGATATGTCGCGATCTTATGTAATATGTTTTTTAATAATAATTCTACAATTTTCTTGTAATACAAGTAAAAAGAAACCAAGAATTGGTATCACTGGGATAGCAATAGAATCTAGTACATTTTCACCTGCAATAACCACAGAAAAAGAATTTGATATTAAGTATAGTAATGAAATTTTTGGCAGGTATCCTTTTTTTAATCAAAGCTATATTGATAATGCGGATTGGTTCCCAACAATGACAGCCAGAGCTCTTCCAGGTGGCGTAGTTTCAAAAGAAGCATATGAATCTTTAGTCTTACAAATTCTTGAAATTACAAAGCAAACATTGCCATTAGATGGACTTTTCCTTGATATACATGGAGCAATGAATGTTGAAGGAATGCATGATCCTGAAGGTGATTTTATTGAGAGAATTAGAGCAGTAATTGGAAATGAAACCGTGATCTCAACATCGATGGATTCACATGGAAATGTTTCTGAAAAATTAGCAACATATTCTGATATTATTACATGTTATAGAAAAGCGCCTCATACGGATGCTCTTGAATCAAAACAAAGAGCGCTCGATAATTTAGTTGATAGATTAAAGAGTGGTAAGGGTAAGCCAAAATACAAAGCTTGGATACCAGTTCCAATTCTCCTGCCTGGTGAACAAACCAGTACTAGAGTTGACCCAGGAAAATCTCTTTATGAAAAAGTTAAACCCATAGCTGATACGAAAGGTGTGGTTGATGCAGCAGTTTGGGTTGGTTACGCTTGGGGAGATGCACCGAGAAATCATGCAGTGGTTATGACTGTTGGTGATAATAAAAAAGCTGTTGTGAAAGGGGCTGAAGAGTTGGCTAAGAGTTTTTGGGATGCAAGATTTGATTTTGATTTTGTTGCTCCTACTACAACATTAGATGATGCATTATCTCAAGCATTTAAATATCAAAAAAATAAAAATGATAATAAACCATTTATAATTAGTGATATGGGTGATAATCCAACTGCAGGAGGAGCAGGAGATGTAACTTGGACACTAAATGAATTATTAAAAATTAATGAGCTCAAGAATGTAAGTGGTCCAGAACTAATTTATGCTTCTATTCCAGGGCCTGATTTAGTTCGTAATGCATTATATTCAAAAGTTGGAGATGAAATTAGTGGTTATGTTGGAGCTATAGTTGATGATAGATTTTCTCCTCCAATACTCTTAAAAGGAAAATTATTATCGGTCATTAGAGGAGATAAAAATGCTGAAGTTGAAGTTGTTATTCAAGTAGGTAGTATTAAGATCATAGTAACAAACAAAAGAAAACCTTATCATTATATTTCAGATTTTACTAATCTTAATCTTAGTCCAAAGCAAACTGATATTCTTATGGTTAAAATTGGTTACTTAGTGCCTGAATTATATGAAATCAGAGGAGATTGGGTTATGGCTTTAACACCGGGAGGAGTTGATCAGGATCTGGAAAGGCTTGGATATAAAAACATCAAAAGACCAATGTTCCCTCTTGATAGGGATATGGATGATCCCGACCTAACTGCAAGATTGATTCCTGTTATAAAATGAAAATAAAACTTAAAAATATTTCTGAATCTCATTCAACAATTGTAAATGATACTGGAAATTCTATTTCTATAGATAATAAATCCGTAGAAAACCCTAAGGGTGTGTCACCAATGGAACTTCTTTTAATGGGAGTTGCAGGATGCAGCAGTATTGATATTGTTTCAATTTTAAAAAAACAAAAACAAATTTTTGAAGATTTAATTATAGATGTTGAAGGATTTAGAGAGAAAGGAGAACTTCCCGCATTATTTAAAAAAATTCATGCTGATGTAAGATTTACTGGAAAACTTGATCCTTCCAAAGCGTACAGAGCATGTGAACTTTCATTTACTAAATACTGTTCAGTTTCTAAAACCCTTGAATCAACTGCTGAAATTAGTTTTTCAGTTTATGTAAACGATAAAATATACACTAAATAAAATGAACTTAAAAAACATAAAACAAAAAGAATTCTTTCCAGGTTATAAAGGTAAACTTGTTCATGGTGAAAAAATAACTTGGGCATTTTGGGATGTAGAAGCTGGTGCTGAAGTTCCAGAACATGCACACCATCATGAACAAATAATGCATGTTGTCAATGGAGAATTTGAGTTTACTTTAAATGGGTTAAAGAAAATTTATTATGATGGAGATGTTGTTGTAATTCCTTCAAATCAACCACACTCAGGAAAGGCCATAACTAAATGTTTGTTGATGGATGTTTTTTCACCTGTTAGAGAAGAATATAAATGAATATATCACTAAAAAATAAACATGCTTTAGTAGGAGGGAGTAGTAAGGGTTTGGGCTATGCCGTCGCAAAGCAATTAGCACATTCGGGAGCTAAAGTAACGTTAGTTGCTAGAACTGAAAAGTTATTAATTAAAACAGTTAATGAGCTGCATAAAAAGACTGGTATTAAACATAAATACATTCTATGTGATTATAATGATCACGAAAAATATAAGAATGTTATTAGTGACTACATTAAGAAAAACCAAATAGATATTTTAGTAAATAATACACAGGGGCCTAAAGCTGGAGACGTTGCTAGTGTATCAATGGAGGATTATCAAAACTCATTTGATCTTTTATTTAAAAATATAGTCTACACGAGCATGCTTGCTTTAAAACAAATGAAAAAAAATAATTGGGGGAGAATTATTAATATGGCATCGGTAAGTGTTAAAGAACCTTTGAGTTATTTGGCACTTTCAAATACAATAAGATCCTCTTTAATTTCATGGGCAAAGACTTTATCAAATGACCTTGGTTATAATAATATAACAGTAAATAATATATTAACTGGGTATTTTGATACAGAAAGGCTTAAAGAACTAAATACTGAAAAAGCAAAAAAGTTTAATGTCAAGGTAAAAGAAGTTTATACGACGATGAAAGACCAAGTACCAATAAAAAGAATTGGTGATCCTGAGGAATACGGTTTCCTTGTAGCATTCTTAGCGTCAGACAAAGCCAGCTATATTAATGGAGCAAACATACCGATAGATGGTGGATTGTTAAGGTCTATTTAATCCATCAGAAACATATCTATTGTAGATTCTATTTCATTTTTTTCGTCTAAGGTAGGCGAAAATAAGTAGCTATATAATTTTTTATCATCAACAGACGGCTTTAAAGCTAAATCCTTTTTTGAACTATAAATAGTATCCCACTTGTCTCTTACCATTTTCCATTTATTAGAATTTTTTTCCCACCAATCAACTGCTGCTTTACATTCACTGTCGGGGACTCTTGTGTATGTGCTGTAACCTTTTTCGTGAGCAAGTACAAACTGTGATTGGTCATCTTCTTTTTGGATTTTTTTATTATTTTGATCATGGAGCCAACCATCATCAGTAACCTCATGTCTGTTACCTCTAAGTGTAACATTATAGTCTGTTCTCTTAGAAAATTCTCTTCTTGGTAATGGTGCAGGCGTAGTATTTTCCCAAAAGCTTTTTCCATCAACATGTACCCATGATGATGAACCTTCATAACGTGGACTATCATCAACTTGAAAAACCTTTTGAGTCCATTGACCCTTTACATCTTTTTTATCTAAATTTACATAGGACCATTTATCATTCTTATCGTAAACATATAGGTCTGTATTTTGGTACAACCAGTCTTGTCTCCAATGTTTGACAATCGTAGGGAACTGCTTACTTCCAACAATTAGCAAATGTTGGATTGATATTTTATTTTTTTCATCAACAACCAATTGCCCCCATTCTGTAGCACCAGATCGATATGTTTTTGATTTTTCATAATTTTTGTCGTCCGAGAAAACAAAAGTTTCAGAAAAGTTAAAATCAATTTTAAAACAACCACACATTGATTTTATGGATTCAATATCTTTATTCTTTTTAGATTGAGCATTATTAGTAATGCACAACATAATGCACGAAAAACAAAGTATTATATATTTATTCATAATTATTGACTTATTTTGAAAGATTCTAAATTATAAAATGTTTATGATTTAACAATAGTTTTAAAATTATTTTTGAAAGTGATATATTTAAATAATGATTCAAACTAAAAAACTAAACTTTAAGTATAATGACCAAGCAGCATTTAGTTTTCCAGATATTAACCTGGGAAAAAATGAAAATCTGTTAATCATAGGTAGTTCTGGGATTGGTAAAACTACCTTATTACATCTGCTAGCAGGACTTTTACAATCAGATTCTGGTTCGATTAATTTGTACGGACAAGACATTAGCAAACTAACGCAATATGAACTTGATAGATTTAGAGGTCAAAACATTGGAATTGTTTTTCAGAAGCCTCACTTTGTCAATTCACTAACTGTGAAGGAAAATCTTCAGCTTGCTCAATACTTAGGCAATAAAGTGAGTCAAGGCAGGATTCATGACATTTTAAGCAGTTTAAATATTTTAGATAAAAAAAATAAAAATCCAAAAAAATTAAGCCAAGGAGAGAAACAACGAGCTTGTATAGCTATGGCAATTGTTAATTCGCCAAAATTAATTTTAGCTGATGAGCCAACATCTAGCTTAGATGACGAAAATTGTGATAGAGTTATTAAACTGCTAAAAAAACAAGCTTCAGAATTTAATGCACAGCTAGTTGTAATAACTCATGATAATAGATTAAAGAAACATTTTAAAAAATCCATAAAGCTTTGAATATATTTAAATTAAGCATAAAGAATATAATAAGTAAACCATTGAGCTCCATTTTGAGTTTAGCGTTATTAATATTTGGTATTGGAATAATTTCTCTTTTATTACAATTAAACAGTTTAATTAAAACCCAAATGGATAACAACTTAAAGGGTATTGATATGGTAGTTGGAGCTAAGGGCAGTCCACTGCAACTAATACTCTCTGCTGTTTATCATATTGATTCTCCAACAGGAAATATATCTTTTGAAGATGCTAAGAAAATTAAAAATAATAGGATGGTTGGATCAAGCATTGACCTGCTTTATGGAGATAATTATAAAGGTTACAGAATAGTAGGTACAGAAGAAAAATTTCTAGAGTTGTACAATGCAAAAATTAAAAAAGGAAGAAAATGGAATAATCCATTAGAGGTAGTAGTTGGATCAAAAATACATACAAAACTAAATATATCTATTGATGATGAGCTCATAAGTTCTCACGGATTAAGAGAGACAGGAGAACAACACTCAGATCAATTATTTAAAGTGGTTGGATTATTAGAACCATCTAACTCAGTCATTGACCAACTAATAGTTACATCGCCCGAAAGCATCTGGGATCTCCATGATGATCACGACCACGATGAAGAACATGAACATGACCACGATGAAGAACATGAACATGACCACGATGACAAAGAAATTACTGCTATGTTAATAAAGTTTAAAAGTCCAATGAATATTATTCAATTTCCTAGGCAAATAAATGAAAACACCAATCTGCAAGCAGCAGTTCCATCATATGAAATTTCTAGACTCTTTAAACTTTTTGGATTTGGAATTGAAACCTTAACATACCTAGCTTATCTAATTATAATTGTTTCTGGTTTTAGCTTATTCATTAATTTATTTAATTCAATGAGAGAAAGAAAATATGAAATGGCATTAATCAGAACATTAGGTTCCTCTAGAAGACAACTATCAATGATGATAATTTTCGAAAGTTTAATTTTAACAACTGTTGGATTCTTTATTGGGCTATTGGTGAGCAGATTAGGAGTTATGTTTGTATCTTCGTTAATGGAAGAAAGTTTGAATTATAATTTAAATGCTTTTGGCATTTTAAATGAAGAGTTATGGCTGTTAGTTTTATCAATTTTTATTGGATTAATTTCATCAATAATTCCTGCTCTTCAAGTATATAATTTGAATATTTCCGAAACATTGGCAGATGAATAAAATTTTATACATACTTGTTTTCTTTATGACTAATAGTATGTTCTCACAAATTGAGATTGACTGGTTTAAGCTAAGAGATGTGTATTACAAGTCAGAATACCGTGAAGATGTTGATGGTTATTTTCAAACTCCTTATTTTGGGGAGGAAGTTGAAAAGCTTGATGGTAAAATAGTAAAAATAACAGGATACATGTTAACATTAGCCCCAGATGAAGGCGTATTTGTGCTTTCACAAAATCCATATGCTGATTGTTTCTTCTGCGGCTATGGGGGTCCAGAATCTGCAATTGAATTAACACTAAGGCCTGGTCATGATTCATTTTTTATGGATGAACTTGTTACGGTGATAGGTAAATTAAAATTAAAAAGAGAAGATGTTAGTAGTGGTGTTTATTTAATGTACGATGCTGATGCCGTAAAAGAATAATTCTCAACTAAATAAATTGTAAGTTGTAAAAAAGCTTAAGTTTATTGGCATAATCATTGTACAGTTTATCATATGAGATATCAAATTTTCATTTTTTTTATATTGCTTTCTTGCTCATCTGAAAGTGTTGATGATTTTCAACAAACTGCTCCCACATATAAAAATGTCAACTATGTAACCATTACAAATGAATCAACTGGTGGTGGAAGTCAATTTTTTTATCTTAAATCAGGATTCTCCATATCAAACGCTGACTCTTGCTATTGTGATAGTGAATGTTCAAAAGAAGTAATTGAGGTTGCTGAACTACAGTTCGATGATCAATCAATGAATTTTAGATTTAAATTGACAATATCGGATAATTTTACAACTAAATCCACTAACGATTGGTGCACAAAATATAACTAATTAACTAAAAATTTATAATGTGCTGCTAATTTTGCTCAATTGCACCAATTTTTTCTCTGTATAAATCAATTTCTCCGTCTAACACAACGGCAACTGTGGTATAATATTTATCTATTGAATCATTAGGAATCTCGATATAAGTTATTCCTGGATACTTATTCCAGTATACTTTACAGATGGTTTGATTTTCTAAAATAGTTCCGTTTCCTACCACATAAGCTCTATTGATTTTATTTCTTAAACCTTTTAAAACTATCTTTCCATCTTTAGGAAAATCCCTTACATATAAATACAATGTTTTTTTATCTTTTGACAAAGTTGTTGGTCCATAAAAATGATCATATGAAATTCCTCTTCTAGTATTATATATAGCTTTATTATGCTTTTTTGTCCATTTTCCTAGTTCCTTCAATATCTCTTTTTGTTCAATTGGTATAGTACCATCAGATTCAGGACCTATACCTAATAGTAAATTTCCACCCTTACTCAGTGTATCAACAAACAAGTCAATTATCTGCATAGGTGTCTTATAGTTCTTATCATTTTTTTGATAACCCCAAGAGTCATTCATAGTAACACACAATTCCCAATATCTACTTTCAGGTCTTAAAACAGGTATTCCAATTTCAGGTGTTTCGTAATCTCCATTTCCATTTAATCTCGAGTTAAATATGACATTTTGGTTTTTAGTTAATAATTTGGACTTGATTTTATTAACGTTCCAATCTTCAGATTTATGCTCCCAATCCCCATCAAACCACCATAAATCAGGGTTAAAATTTTTGGATAACTCATCCAATTGAGAAAACATATATTTTTGAAATTTACTCCACCTTTCGGGATTATCTTTAATATTATATCTTTTAATACTAGTTGTATGATGAGTGTAGTCATTAAATGACCAATCTGGCAAAGAAAAATACAGTCCTAGCTTTAAATCATTTTTCTTTACTGCCCTGACAAAGGGTGTCAGAACATCCTTTTTAGAAATTGAATTATAAAAAGAATTTAAATCACCATGTTTTGATTTCCATAATGCAAAACCATCATGATGTTTTGATGTTATAACAGTATATTTTGCTCCACTTTCTTTTATTAACTTCACCCAATCATTTGGATTATAATTATTGGCGGTGAATCCATCTAATTGTTTCATATAATCATCATGTGAAATATATTCATTGAAAAATGACCATGACTCACTAATTCCATTAACTGAATAAATTCCCCAATGGATGAAAATACCAAGCTTAGCATCTTCAAACCAATCCATTTTATTTTTTTGTAAACTATTTTGTGAAAGACAAAATGCAGGTAAAATTGCTAAAAAAATCAATACAAATCTTTTCATAATTTTTATTAAGTTTATTTTTTCTGAATAGAAAATTTAAAAGTTGTTTTTGAAAAAAACTTTTCTCCTGGTTCCAAAACAGTAGACGGAAAATCACTTGTGTTGGGCGAATTTGGAAAATACTGGGTTTCTAAGCAAAAGCCTGACCTTTTGATGTATTGTTTACCTTTTTTTGATTTTATAGTCCCATCTAAAAAATTTCCAATGTATAATTGAACACCAGGCAAATCAGAAAATACTTCCATTTTAATCATTGTATCTTCGCTGAATACCTCACTGATTTTTCTCAAACCTTTACCGTAGTCATTTAAAACCCAACAATGATCATAACCATTTCCCAAAGCTAATTGATCATCATTTTCATTCAAATCTCTTCCGATTTTTTTTCTTTCTCTAAAATCGAATGGAGTACCCTCTACACTCCTTATGTCACCTGTTGGAATAATATTTTTATTTACAGGTAAGTAACTATCAGCATTTAAAACCAATAGATGATCAAGGACATCACCCGAACTTTCACCTGAAAGATTAAAATATGAATGTTGAGTTGGATTTATAATGGTAGTCTTATCAGTTTCAGCCTCATACTCAACTTTAAGCTCATTATTAACCGTAAGCGTATAGGTTACGTAAATATTTAAATTTCCAGGGTAACCCTCCTCCATATCTTTTGATAAATAATTAAGTTTAATGTATCGTTTATTTTCAGAATCATATGAGACAACATTCCAATTTACCTTGTCAAATCCTTGAATACCACCATGCAATGATGTTCCGTTATTATTTAATGCAAGATTGTAATCAATATTGTTTAATTTAAATTTACCATCAGCAATTCTATTTGCATATCGACCTATAATTGCTCCAAAATATGGATGTTTTTCTAAGTAAGGCTCTAAATCATTGAAACCTAGAACAACATCAACTAAATTATTATTTATATCAGGAAATTTAATACTTGTTATTATAGCGCCATAGCTAATTACTTCTACCTCGCAAACATCATTTGTGAGAATATATTTATACACATCCTTACCATTTTTTAATTTACCAAATAACACTTTATCATCTTTAATATTTGAACATGAAATTATTGTCAATATAAGTATTATGGCATATGAAAAAATATATTTATTCATTTTTAAAAGAATTATTAATCTTTTTAGCATATTTGGGTCCAACTTTTGCTTTAAAATTATAAAAATTAACATGAATAGATTTTTTATAATATTTTTATTATTCTCCGCCGCTTCTTTTAGTCAAGGAAAAAAAATCAAAGCATATATTGATTGTCGTTGTGATGAAAACTATATAAAACAAGAAACCACCTTTTTGGAATATGTTAGAGATCAAGATTTAGCTGATGTTGAAATTTTTATTCGTGATGAAAGAAACCCAACTGGGTCCCGCTCATTTGAGATAAAGATTGATGGAAACAATGATTACAAAAGCTTAAGCTCCACTGCAACTGCTGTTGGATATTCTAATGATACATCAAGTAGTTTAAGAGATAAATTACTCAATAAATTAAAACTAGCATTGGTTCCTTTTCTTGAAAAAGCAAATTATAATCTTACTATAGATGTTGATTCAAATTTTAAGGATTTGACTGTATATGATGACAAATGGAAGAATTGGGTTTTTGAATTATCTGGCTCATACAATAATGATAAAGAGGAGAGTAGACAAACTAACAGATATGAAGTTGAGTTTGAAATTGATAAACTTACTGAGGATTGGAGAATTGGCGCAGAAATTACAAGACGAGAAACAAATAGAAAATTTGTTAGTAATGATGATGAATACCTAAGTAATAGAAAAACTACAAGTTTTAATGGTAGAGTAATTAGAAGTATTTCTGATCATTTTTCAGCAGGAGCGTTTTTTGGTATATTTCAAAACACATATGAAAATATTGATCTTAATAGGTACATAGCACCGGCCATTGAGTATAGCTTTTACCCTTACAGAGATGTGTTGAGTAAAGAAATTACTCTTGCATACAGAATAGGTGTAGGTAAAAGAAATTATATAGAAAAAACCATTTATGGTTACGAAAAACAAGAATTATCATCTCAAACATTGAGCTTGAATATTCGATTTAGACAAAAATGGGGTAATGTAAGCTCATATTTAAATGCTACACAATTTTTAAATGATGGTACCAAGAAGAGATTTTCGCTACGTGGTGATTTAGATATCAGAGTTTTCGAAGGTTTGGCTGTTAGACTTTCAGGAAATGTAAATTTAATTAGAGAGCAGTATAGTTTAGCGGCAGGAAATACTTCAATTGAAGATTTACTTCTTCAACAAAGAGAAATTGCAACTGATTACAGAACAAACTTCTCCATTGGGCTTAGTTATACCTTTGGCTCAATATATAATAGTATAATAAATACCAGATTATAAAAAAGTTTTAACTTGAGTCATAATTTATTTATGAATATAAAATACATTTCCTGGGTATTTCTTCTTTTTTTATTTATTTCATGTAATAATTTAAACCCAAAAATTGATGTAAGTGTTTATGAAAAAGCTGCAAAACACTTACCTCAAAACCTTAACAAATATGTAGCCAATACAATAATTTCTCAGAATTGGGATAATAATGTATTGTACTATACAACTAAAAATGATACTGTATTCAAATCATTTTTAATCAATGTAAATGATTTAGAAATCAAAGAAGGAGAGTTAGAGAGTCCTAAAAGCCCAAGAAGAAATTATCTTGAATTTATTTCGCCTGATGGTAAAAAAAGTATTTATATAAAAGACTATAACCTTTGGGTTAGAAATTTGACTAATAATAAAACGAAACAACTCACATTTGATGGTTATGAAGATTATGGATATGGAATAAATAATGCTGGATGGATAAAAAATGATAGACCAGTTTTAAAATGGTCTCCTGATTCAAAAACTATAACAACATTTAGACAAGATGCAAGAGGAGTTGGAGAAATGTATTTAGCTACAACGAATGTTGGTCATCCTAAACTTCAAAAATGGAAATATACTTTACCAGGTGATGAGAAGATATTTGAAATTGAAAGAATTTTTATCCAAGTAAATTCTGGACGAATTATAAAGTTTAAAATGGGAAGAGATTATCAAAGGTCTACAACTACTGATCATATTGCTGATTGGGATGGAACATTATTGGATGCGAATTTTAGTGATGATAGTGAAAAACTTGCATTCATTTCATCAACGAGAGATCATAAAGAAGCTCATTTACAAATAGCTGATGTTGAAACAGGGGATGTAAAATCTGTATACACTGAAGTCGCTAAAACATATTATGAATCTGGAGTTAGCGGTGAAAATTGGAAAGTATTTTTTGATTCAAATGAGTTTTTATGGTACTCAGAGAAAGATAATTGGGGACATTTATATCTCCATGATTTAAAAACTGGTAAATTAAAAAATAGAATTACAAAAGGTGATTGGCTTGTTAGAGATGTGTTACACGTTGATGAATCATCAAGAGAAATCTTTTTCACTGGCGGAGGGAAAGAAGAGGGTAATCCTTATCATATTTACTTGTATAAAATAAATTTTGATGGCTCTGGTCTAACTTGCCTGACACCTGAAAAGGGAACTCATAGCATTAATCCATCAGATGATTGGAATTATTTTACTACTACATATTCATCAACAGAAAATCCACCAATCACACTCTTAAAGAACAGAAATGGTGAAACACTAAAAGAAATTAATAGAGTGGATATATCACAGCTGAATAATAATAATTGGCAAAAACCTATTGAATTTTCAGTAAAAGCAAGAGACAATGAAACAGACCTTTACGGAATCCTACACTTACCAAGTTTTTACAATGAGAAAGAGAAATATCCAGTACTAAACTATATTTACCCAGGTCCACAAGCAGGTAGTGTTAGAAATTATTCTTTTTCAACAACAAGAAGGGATTTCCAATCTCTCGCCGAACTTGGTTTTGTTGTTGTTGCAGTTGATGCAATGGGAACACCGGGTCGTTCCAAATCATTCCACGACGCATATTATGGAAATATGGGTGATAATGGATTGCCAGATAATATTAAAACAATTAAAGACCTTTCCAAAAAATACATGGGAATGGACATTGATAGAGTTGGTATTTGGGGACATTCAGGTGGTGGATTTGCATCTACTAGAGCAATTTTAGAATATCCAGATTTTTACGATGTAGCTGTTTCAAGTGCAGGAAATCATGATAATAGAAATTATGAGGCGGACTGGGGTGAAAAATGGCAGGGACTTTTAGAAAATATTGAAATAGAGGATAATGAAAGATCGAATGATTATGACTTCACAAAAACTAATTATGATAATCAAGCAAATCAATTATTAGCAAAAAATCTAAAAGGCAAACTCTTATTAGCTCATGGTAATCTTGATAATAATGTTCCTCCGTACAATACCCTTCTTGTCGTTGAGGAGCTAATTAAAGCTAACAAAGACTTTGACTTGATAATTTTTCCAAACAAAAAACATGGATTTGGTGATCAGAGTAATTACTTTATGAGAAGAAAATGGGACTATTTTGTTAAAAACTTAAAAGGACTTGAGCCGCCAGAAAACTTTTTATTTAGGAACTAAATTTCTTTATTTCTGTCATATTTACAGCAGTGATGAAGACTTTCATAGGCTTCTCTTGTTGCTTTAAATTCATCAGTATCATGACCAACTTTAGCAATTTGTTTTTTTATATCTACAAGGGAAACCTTGTTGCTATTGTATATAATTGACAATTTATTTTTTGGTACTGACCAACTAGAATACTTTACTCCTTTTATTTTAAAGGTTGCTTTTTCAATTCTATCCTTGCACATTTCACACTCTCCTAGAACAGTAAATTGAGCTTTGCTTGTTTTACTCTTTTCTTCTTGAGAAAATGATAGTAGAGGTAGTAATAATATTACAAATAGTATTCTTTTCATTATGCTAATTTAGTATTTTATATCTTAAGCCAGCATAATAACTTGCACCAAAAATTGGACCATGTATGATTGAAGCATCAAAATCTTTATTGAATGGGTCACTTGCAAAAATTATTGGTTCTGGCTGCATGTAATTGTTCAAATTTTCACCACCAATATAAATTTCAAATTTTTCTGAAAAGACCCTAGTAACTTGTGAGTTAATAGTAAAATGTGAACTCGAGTATTTATTTTTATCTCGAGCATTTTTCATTAATCTTTGTTTACCTACAAAATTAAAAGTCAAATCATACTTCCAAAGCTTTTCATCAACTTTTCTTGATTCAGTTCCAAAATTGAAAAATAGAATCTCTCTTGGCTGTAAAGGCTTTTGCTTTAAGCCATCATTGTACATTAATTTAATATCGTAATTCTTATACGCAGCTGTTATATTCCATCTATTTTTTGAAAAAAGTAGTTCAGCCTGAAAACTTGATGATTTGGATTGATTATTTTCAGAATTGTAAAAAGTCACCTCTCTTGGCTTTTCAAAATCTACAATTATTTTATTGTCAAAATCTGTTTTATAATAATCTATTATGAAATTTCCTTGACCGCCAATAAAGCTAAATCCTTTATCGATACTAATACCATAATTAGTAGCTTTTTCAGGCTTTAATCCATATAATAAATTATTTAAATTCTTATTTTGAATCACTCTGTTTGTTACGAAAATTTGTAAATTTTCAGTAAGGATGTTTGATATTCTTCGTCCAGTTCCAATCGAACCTTTTAATGAAAATCTTGGTGCAATCGAATATCTAAAATGAACTCTTGGTGTAAAGAATGAGCCCATATTATTGTGTTGGTCATAGCGCAATCCTGCAACAATATTAAAATTTGTAAAATTATCATAGTTATATTCAAAAAAGGCTCCAAAAGCGTTGTCTTTTCTTTTTATAATGTCCGTAGATAGTTTTTGAGATAGAATTTCATCGTAATTATCATAACTATAATTCAAACCAAACTTAATTTTGTTTCTAGAATTGGTAATGATTGTATTGTAAATAATATTTGAGAAAATACTTTTTTGATTAATATCATAATTCCTTGATCCATAAAAAGAATCCTGATCATGTGAACCATATGAAAGCTGAAAGCCAATACTTTGATAAGGAATACTGGGATTTACATATCCAAGTTTAAATGATGAATCAAACCTTTTAGTTAAAATTTCTCCTCCCCATAAGGGCATATCAATTTTTGGATTGTTACTAAATAATACTGTGCCCAATGTTTTCTCATCATCTAAGTATTTCAAATTTAAAAAACTAACTAAACCCTTTGTTGGGTTGGTGTACTGCCACTTATTAAGGAAGTTGATTTGATTTTGCAATGGCTTATCTAAAAAACCATCATCATTTTTATCATTCTTATTATCCCGTCTATTATGATGTGCAAATATGGTTGTTTGAATTTTTTCATTGATTTTTGAATTTAAATGAGTATTAATTTCAAATCTTCCATCATTTCCATAATAAGAATTTATAAAAAGTGGTATATCATTTAGTGGCTTTTTTAACTCTGCATTAATTTGACCAACAATACTTTCATATCCATTTATAATACTGCCCATTCCCTTGGTTATTTGAATACTTTCAATCCATGGTCCTGGGATAAAACTTAATCCATAAGTCTGGGATGCACCTCTAACCATAGGTATATTTTCCTCAGTAATTAAAATATAAGGGCTTTTTAAGCCTAACATTTTTATTTGTTTATTACCCGTTAAGGCATCATTGTGATTAACATCAACCGCTGGATTGGTTTCAAAACTTTCAGATAAATTACAACATGCAGCTTTTAATAGCTCTTCTTCACTAATTTTTACAATATTTTGTGGCATTAAATATGTCCTTTGTGCACTACGTCGTTTTTTGGTTACTGTTATTTCATCAAGTGATTGTTCATCGGACTGAGTTAAATAATGTTCAATATATAATTTGTTATTTATTGTAATTGTATCAGTAGCAAATCCAACATAACTAATAACTAACCTTTCTTTTTTATCAATTAATTTAATCTTAAAATCGCCAAGATTATTAGTTATAACACCAATGTTGGAGTTCTCCCAATAAACATTAGCTCCTTCAATTGGAATATCAACACTATTATCACTGTAGATAATCTTACCCTCTAAAAAATTTTGAGCATTAATATTATTAATTGTCGATAAGCTAATCAGTAATAATATTTTATATATAAATCTCACTGCGTGGCAAATATAATGTTTAAAAATTCATTAAATTGAATTAAATTTATTTTGAAGAAAGAGTCTTACATGATGTCACACGGGTATAACCCCGAATGGAGTGAGGGCTCTGTAAAACCTCCAATATTCCAAACCTCTACATTTGTTTTTAAAAATGCTGCTGAAGGTAAAAGGTTTTTTGAGGTAGCATATGGTAAATCAACACTAAATAAAGATGAGCAACTAGGTTTAATTTATTCCAGAATAAATAATCCAAATATGGAAATTCTGGAAGAAAGACTTTCAATTTTAGAAGATTCCGAAGATGCTGCTGCATTTGAAAGTGGCATGAGTGCAATTTCTACAACAATGTTAGCTTATGTAAAACCTGGTGACACAATTTTATTTAGTAATCCTACATATGGGGGAACACATAGTTTTGCTCATAACTTTCTTAGTAATATAGGAGTCAATATCATTTCCTTTCACTCAGATTCTACTTTTGATGAAATAATAAAAAAATTAGAAAATGGCAACCTCGATAAATCTCTAAAAATGATTTATGTTGAAACGCCAGCTAATCCAACAAATGCATTAATTGACCTTGATTTAGTAAAAAAAATAAAAGAAAGGTTTTTTAAAAAATATGGAAATGAAATTGTTACTGTTGTTGATAATACATACTTAGGACCGATTTGGCAAAATCCTTTGAAGTTTGGAGCTGATGTTGTTTGTTACTCAGCAACAAAATTTTTAAATGGTCATAGTGATGTTATAGCTGGTGCTATTATGGGATCTAAGGAGAAGGTTTCGAAAGTGAAAAACTTGAGGACGTTTCTTGGTAGCATGATAGCTCCATATACTGCCTGGCTTTTGACTCGAAGTCTTGAAACACTACATGTAAGAATGCAGTATCAACTAGAGAATACTGTAAGAATCGTTGATTTCTTATCAAAGAATGGAAAAATAAAAAAAGTTTTCTATCCAGGTTTAAAATCTATGGGTAAAAGGCAACTAAAAATATACAATAATCAATGTGTTGCTGGCGGTGCCATGATAGGTTTTGAAGTTAAAGGCAATGAAAACTCAGCTTTCAAAGTTTTAAACTCTTTAAAACTAATTAAACTTGCAGTTAGTTTGGGCAGTAATGAAAGTTTAGCACAACACCCTCACTCTATGACTCATTGTGATGTCCCTGATGATGTTAAGAAAAAAATAGGTATTAGTGATGGTTTGATCAGACTCAGTGTTGGTATCGAAAATTCAGATGATATAATTAATGACCTATCACAAGCTTTAAGTAAAATATGAGTACACTAGAACTTGTTGGTTGGGTTGCGACATTTGTTGTAATAGGCTCATTTTTGGTTAATGATATGATCAAGCTTAGATCTATAAATCTTGTTGGAGCAACATTATGGTTAATTTATGGTATTATAGCAAGTTCATATTCAATAATGTTTTTGAATATAGTTGTTATGAGTATTCAGATATTTAAAATTAATCAATTAATAAAAAATAAAAAATTATAGTCTTTCGATTTCAATCCAAAAGGGCAAAATATTTTTTCTACCTAAGCTAAAAAACGGCGTTAAATCGTACTTACCCTCAGACACTTTAATCTGTTTCATCAATGCAAAACCGTCTTTATCGATATTAACCTCTTTTCTATATACATTATTACCAAGCTCTAATGTTATTTCACCATCAGTGATATCCAGGTTATTAAATTTAAATTTGAAATTGTATAATCCAGTCTCAAATTTAACTTTCCAAAAGCCAAAAACTTCATTTTGGTTCCATATACCCCTTTGTCCACTAGCATCATTTCTGTTCAAAAAAGTTGGATTTTCATTTGTTGTTCCAATACTTATTCTTGGCTTATTTAATAAGTTTTTTGAATTAATTAATTCATTATAAATTTCATCCATTCTTGATTTCATTTCCAATCCTGTATTTCTTTGACTAAGTATGATATTTTGGGTTTCGTAAGGGTCTAATTCTAAATTATATAATTCAAATTTCTCAATTGGAGAATTATAATCAGTATTAGCTACCAACTTATAATTTCCTGTGTTCAGTGAAATATTTCTATATAGCTCTGGTGATTTTCTTGTCCAATATGAGAAAAAATCTCTCTCTGATTTATTTATTGTATTATCTAAAAGATCTATTCCATCAATTATTCTGTCATCAGGAACTGGAATATCGCATAGTTTTGCTATCGTAGGTAAAACATCAATGTGAGCGGAAAAAAAATCTAAATCTTGTCCTTTATTATGAATCTTGGGATAATTAAGATAAAATGGAACTTTGATACCTCCATTATAAACTTGACTTTTCAAACCTCTAAGATTTGATACATATCGCGGTTGTTGTGGTCCATTATCAGTCATGAAAATGATGATCGTATTTTCCTTCAGTTTTAGCTCATCCAACTTATTTATTAGTTTGCCAAAGTTTTCATCAATGTTAGATACCATTCCATAAATCTTCCTTGCATCAAGAATATCTTTTTCAGTCATTTTCAAACTCTCTCCTTTAATATTTGCTAGGTCTATATCCTTATACATTTGATAATACTTATCAGGAACTTGCAACGGAGTATGTGGTGCATTAAAAGATAAATAACAAAAAAATTGGTTGTCTTTATTATCCTCAATAAACATAATTGCTTCATCAGTAAATATATCTGAACAATAGCCATTGTATTTTTTTTGTTTATTATTTAACCAAAGTATAGGATCATAATAGCTTGTAGATCCTTTATAATAGTTGGTGAAATCTCCAACCTGACCAATACCCCCTGACAAATGAATCAAAGACTCTTGAAATCCTTGATCAGATGGTCTTGAAGGATAATTATCACCCAAATGCCATTTTCCAAAAATTCCAGTCTTATAATTATTTTCCTTAAAAATTTCAGCTAATGTAATCTCATTAGGGGACATGATAGCTCCCCCATTATATGTGTCAGTTACTCCTGTTCTTAGCGAATATCTTCCTGTTAATAAACTTGATCTGGTGGGAGCACAAACTGGTGAAACATTAAAATTATTAAAACGTAAACTTTCATTAGCAAATTTATCTAGGTTTGGTGTAAATAAGTGAGGATTACCATTGTATCCAATATCGCCATAACCTTGGTCATCAGTTATTACAATAATTACATTTGGATTTTTAGTTTCTAAATTATTCTGACATGAAAATAATAAGCATGATAAAATGAAGAGAATTATTACATTATATTTCATGGAAAAATTAGGTATTTAATCAATTATTCCATCAATATTATAATAAGATACAAATCCCCAAATCAATCCGCTGGTATTTGTACCATTATAATTTAATTTATCATCCCAGTAATGACCACCTCCTATTATTTTAATATGCTCAACATACCTATCACCTGCATCGTTATAATAAATATACTGTTCAATTGAACCATCTTGATTAGTCAACACATCCTCATTTGGTGTATCATTAAAATTTTTCCACCAATCAACCACATCTGGGATTGATGGATAATATGAATTTCCATCATATGGAACATCAAAATCATCTGTTGCATGAATATTGATCATAGGAGTGGGGAATTGAGCATCACAACTTTGGTAACTATCATCTAACATGGTGCCAGCAACTGAACCAATAGCAGCAAATTTCTTTGAATTACAGGCCAAATAATATGACATAAATCCCCCATTCGAGTATCCAGCAGCATATACTCTTTTGTTGTCAATAACTGGATAATCAATTAAAAGCTGATCGATTAAATTTTCAATGAATCCAATATCATCGATATTACTTTTATTATCTGAAGATGGCTTTGATGAATTCCAATGTGAACCACTTTCCCCAGGTAAATTTAAGCCTTGAGGATAGACAACTATGAAATTTTTACTCTCAGCTAAATCTCTCATATCTGCCGTGTTTATAAATTCAGATGCAATTCCTCCAAAACCATGGAATAAAAACACTAAAGGATAATCAATTTCAGAATCATAAGAATCAGGAATATAAATAAGGTAATTCCTCTCAACATTATCGTGTACAAAAGTTTTTGTTTGTAATCCAGTTATAATTCCATCTTCATCTACGAGAGCTTCATTATCTCCCTTACAAGAAAACATGATGATTGGAATAACAAGTATCAATAAAAAGTATCTATATATCATTATAAAAAATTAAATTATTTTGATTGTGGAATATCACGATTAATCTCCAACATATCAACTGAATTATTTTCATCACCCAAAAAGTATTTTGAGAAATGGTTTGCTCTGAGCCAAAAATTATATTCTGACATATTCCCAAAACCATGTCTTTGACTCGGTAAGATCATAAAATCAAATTTCTTATTGGCTTTGATTAAAGCATTTGCCATTCTTAAAGTGGCACCAGGATGCACATTGTTATCCATATCACCAGTAACTAAATATAAATGACCTTTCAAATTTTTTGCTAGAGATTGGTTTTTATCAATGTCATACTTATACTTAATATTACCATCATCATCTGTTTCTTCCATTATACCGTGATGTGTTTCACTCCACCAACTATTATACATTGAGTTATCATGATTACCAGCTTGTGAGTACGCAACTTTAAAGAAATCTGGATAAACTAAAATGGCAGCAGTTGACATAAAACCTCCACCACTATGGCCATAAATTCCAACTCTATCAATATCAATAAAACTATGTCTGTTAGCAAGTTGCTGAGCAACATATTTTTTATCAGCTAGTCCATAATCTCTTAAATTTCCATAGCCATAATTATGATACCACTTAGATCTGTCTGGATGACCTCCTCTATTACCAAGTGTAATTACTATAAAACCTAACTGAGCCATTCTATCTAACCTATCCATTCTAACTGAAAATGACTTATTAACTGATTCTGTTTGAGGACCTGGATATACATATTCTAATAGTGGGTATTTTTTATTTTCATCAAAATCAAAAGGCTTGTATATTACACCATACAAATCGGTAATACCATCATCTGCTTTAGCTTTAAATGTTTCTGGAAATTGATAACCAGATTCGAATAACGCACTTAAATCCGCTTTTTCTAATTTCATAATTACGGTCCCATCTGAATTAATTAAGTGTGATTCAGGTGTGGTGTTAACTCTTGAAAAATTATTAATAAAATATCTATGATTATCTGATGGGTAAGTCATCGTATTGAAATTACCTTTATTTAATAATTTAGGAACTCCTCCATTAAGTGAAACTTTATAAGTATGTTCATAATAAGGATCAATCTGATTATTCACACCATGGGCAGTAAAGAAAAGATTGTTTGATTTTTCATCATAATGTCTAATGTAATCACTATGAAAGGAGCCTCTTGTAATTCTGTTTAATAATTTACCTTGATTATTATATCTGTAAAAATGCGCCCATCCATCCCTTTCGGACCAATGAATCATTTCCATTTCATTTTTTATTAAATATAATGGTCTAGTTTCGATATAGGTGTTCATCCTTTCTTCAATTAAAACTTCCATCTCACCACTTTCAATATCTGCTCTGCATATATCTACTTTTTTTCTATCCCTACTTGTGATACTAAAATATATTTTCCCCTTATCTGAGAGCAATAATGTTGGTTTAAACTCATCATCAATACTTGATGGTTTTCTAGGCTTACTATAAATATTAATCCCACTGATGTATGAAACTCTTTTTTGCTTTGCAGAATCTATTTGAACTTTTTTAACATCTTTTGATTTTATATCAAAAATTAATATTTCATGGGTGTATTCTGCTTCTTCACCAGCCATATGATATTTGTATGTTTCAAGCGTTGGTCTTTTTTTCCCCACAGAATTAATAACCCATAAATCCTTTATTTTTGATCTATCTGTTTTCACGAAGACGAACTTTTTTGAATCAGATGACCAGTACCCCCTAACTGGATATCGATCATTTTTTTTCTTTTCAATATCTTCATTGTCCATACCATATCCATAACCACCATAGCTATTGTCTTGAACACCATCTTTTGTCCATTGGTTTTCTACTATAGTAGAATCTTTTTCATCTTTAATTACTTTCAAGAAATTCTCTTTATCCATCCAGTACAAATTAAATTTTTTTGAATACAATACTATAGTACTATCGGGTGAAATGTTTGCCCATCTATTCCATTTTTTAATGGGCTTTCTTTTATTACCAATTATCTTAAGTCCATTAGATCCTAATTTATATTCAAGGTGATATACTTTTTTACTTTTTCTTTTACTGTTATTTTTTTTGTCCTTATTATCAATAACATAATCAATAATTTTAGATAAAGATTCTCTGCTTATGTTAGTTTTTTCAATAAGTACATTTATCTCTTCATAAATAATATCGTTCACAGTGTTGTAACCATTCTCTTTTAGTTTGGATATTGATAAATCATCAATTTCACCTTTAAAACTATCCAAATCTACATCATCATTTGTAGTGACAAGCTCATTTGAGGTAATGTAAAACTGAATTGCAGTTTCATCTTTTACAAACTTAAAGTTAAATCTTGGTAAATGCTGTCCATCATATGGGTCTCTTGTGATTTCACTTAACCATGCGGCCATTTTATCATTATCAAATAATGGAATTTTTGTTTTCTTGTCAGCATCTACTAAATAATAATTTGAACCATTTGTTGTCTTATACTGATACCAAAATTTATTACCTTTTTTTAGCCAATGTGGCCTCACAGAGGTTGAGTGCACTAACTTAGCAATACTCTTGGGTGAAAATTTATATGCCAAATCATAATTTGCTTGCTCTTTTTCTTGTGAGTACACAATAGAGACAGCAAAAATTATTGTTAAAAAACTATAAAGATTTTTTTTCATAGATCACATTTATTTCAAATCATTAATTTAAAAATACAATATTAAAAACTTTTAAAGTAATTCTAAATATTATAAAAAATAAGATATGTATGGTAAATAAATAATCAAAAGAATGATTAGTGAACTTATTACAGCAAAAGAAACAGCTCCTGCAGAGATATCTTTGATTATTTTAATTTTCTCATCATATTTAGGATTAATAAAATCACATATTTTTTCAGCAACTGTATTTAATGCCTCAGTAGTCAAAACAAATCCAATAAGTAATATTTGAATAATCCACTCTGACTTTTTTATTTCAAAATAATAGCCAAGGAAAGTAAAAAAAATACAAACCAGGGTTTGTACTTTAATTGAGTCTTCATTTTTTAAAAGATAAAACATACCATTAATCGCAATTATAATACCTTTGATCCTTCTAATTATGAATTTCATAGCAAATAAACTTCATTAAATTTATAATAATTATGGATACTCTAAGTCATGCATTGTACGGAAAAGGACTATTTGGATACAGAAAGTATAGGTGGTTTTCTTTTTTATTTGGGGCTATACCTGATTTATTTTCATTTGGTATATATTTTATTTACATTTTTCTGTTTAATGACTTAAGCTTTGGTAGACCTAATATCGAGGAGCTACCATACTGGGTTTATGACCTTTATGATATATCTCACAGTTTAATAACTGCTTTAATTTTCATTGGAATTGCTTATGTTATTAATAAAGATTTTGCTTGGCCCATGCTTGCGTGGCCAATTCATATAGTAGTAGACTTTTTTACACATAGTATAAAGTTTTTTCCTACTCCAATATTATGGCCAATATCTGAATACAGATTTGATGGTGTGCCTTGGTCTAACCCTTACGTACTGGGAATTAATTTTATAGTTATTTTTTTCATATTTTTTTATAGATGGAGAACAAAAAAGCCCCAAAAAAATAAGGGGCTCGATTTGTAACAAAAAAATAGATTTCTACATTAATCCGAGTTGAGTGTAAAAACTTAGAAAGTCCATAATGTCTTGTTCTGCAACGATTTTACCATCTTTCATTTTGATTAGAGTTGTTCCTGTAACATCTACTTTCTTATTTGTAGGTGGAACACCAAAGAATTCTCCATCATGGGTGCCTTTAAACCTCCAATGTTTTACCATTTTATCACCTTGTCCGAAAAGATCTACAAAAATTAATTCTGCATCTGAAAATCCAGTAAGATAGTTTCCGTAGTAAGCTTTGAAGTTTTCAAGACCTGTAACATCACCAGCTGATGTTGCCACTGCAACCACATCTTTATCGAAATATTCCTCATTAATCATATCTAGATTTCTGTTATTAAATACTTCATTCCAAACCATTGTATACATTTCCAGATTACTCTCCAAAGAGGTTTGAGCAGCTTCTAGCTCTAAATGTTTTTCAGATGGATTATTGCATCCTATAAACATTAGGGATATAAATAAAATTAAATTTTTGTTCATAATATTATTGTTTAATTAAAATTCAAGATAATAACTTAACGAATTTAATCCAAAAGAAAAGGGAATATTTAAAATTGCAATTCTTCTTTTATTTGATTAACCCATTTTTCAATTCTGTCGTTTGATTCATCTCTTTGATTATCTTCATCCAAGGCCAAACCATAAAACATTCCATTTGGAGCAACACCAAGAGATTCATTAAAATCATAACCTTCATTTGGCCAATATCCATATAATTCTCCTCCATTATCCAATACTACCTCAGCTAAAATTCCCAACCCATCTTGGAAGTTATCAGGATACCCATACTGATCTCCCAAACCGTAAAACGCTACTTTTTTACCTGTAAAATCTATTGTTTTAAATTCCTCAAAAAAATCATCCCAGTCAGTTTGTAGTTCACCTATATACCATGTAGGTATACCCATAATCATAATATCATATTCAGCAAAGTCAGGTGGTTTCATTGTAACTACGTCTTTGAAATCGATATTTTCTAACGCTAATTTTTCAGCTATAATTTCAGATATATATTCTGTCGAACCAGTATCAGATCCATAAATAAGTGCGACCTTATTATTTTTACTCATTAATGTAAAGTTTTGATTGTTTTATGTACTAAATTTGTTAAAGTATTTGAAATAATATGTGCAAAAATATTCATTTTTAGGAATCTATTGCTACAATTATTTAATTATTAATTACTACTAAAATTTAAAAAATATCACTTGTGAAAATCAACCAAACATCAAAACATTTAACACATATTTCCAATGTATTAGTGATAGGTAGCGGTGGAGCTGGATTACGTGCAGCAATTGAGGCAAAAAAGTCTGGAGTTGAAGTTACCGTTATTGGTAAAAGGATTAAAGAGGATGTCCATACAGTGCTAGCTGCTGGCGGAATTAATGCCGCATTTGCTAATGTAGATTCTGATGATTCCTGGAAACAACACTTTGCCGATACAATGATTGAAGGTTACGGCCTTTCTGAACCAAGAATGGTAGAGCTAATGGCTCAAGAAGCACCAGAGCTAGTCACTGAAATTGATGATTGGGGAGCAAATTTTGCAAAACTAAAAAACGGAAAAATAGATCAACGCTTTTTTGGTGCCCACACATACAGACGAACCTGCTACTCTGGAGATTACACAGGAAGATCTATACTAATGACTCTTTTGAAAAAGGTTAAATATTTAAAAATTCCTGTTCATGATTCGCAATATGTAACTGAGTTGCTGGTACACGAAAACATCTGTTTTGGAGCAATGACTTTTAATATTCAAAATGGTGAAAGAACAGTTTACCTTGCAGACTCTGTTATTTTAGCAGCAGGGGGACATACAAGAATTTGGAGAAAAAGTTCTTCAAGAAGAAATGAGAACACTGGTGATGGATTTTATTTAGGATTAAAATCTGGTTGTACTTTAACAGATATGGAACTTGTTCAATTCCATCCAACTGGAATGGTGATTCCTGAGGCAATCGCCGGAACTCTTGTTACTGAAGCGGTAAGAGGTGAAGGTGGACATCTGATTAATAGTAAAGGGAATCGTTTTATGAAAGACTATGACCCTGATAGAATGGAGCTGTCAACTAGAGATAGGGTTGCTATGGCTAATTACACTGAAATTATTGAGGGAAGAGGAACCGAAAATGGAGGGGTTTATTTGGATATCAGTCACAAGAGCAAAGAATTTATAATAGATAAATTACCCAGAATGTATAGACAGTTTTTGGATACCTTAATGATTGATATTTCAAAAACTGCAATGGAAGTTTCACCAACAGCTCATTATTCTATGGGTGGAATTGTTGTTGCGCCGGATGACCATTCAACTGGAATTGAAGGCCTATACGCTGCAGGTGAAGTAACTGGTGGTTTACATGGTGCTAACCGTTTAGGTGGAAATTCACTAGCTGAAATACTAATTTTTGGTAAAAGATCGGGGCATGCTGCAGCAGAAAGATCCATAAATATGGATATACAATATAGGTCTAGAGATGTTATAAAAAAAGCTCATGAAAAAATAGATTCATTCATAAAAAATGGAACTAATGTTGCTAGACCTTTACAAAGAGAATTAAGAAATATTATGTGGGAAAATTGTGGTGTTGTTAGGGATGAAAAAAGACTAAATAAAGGTTTAGAGAAAATTAATTTTTTAAAAGAATCCATCAAAAATCTTGATGTAAGGCCAGACTCAGAGGGTTATGAAGATTTGATGTTAGCATTTGACTTAGAGGGATCAATAATGTCTGCTGAAGCTACAATTTTAGGTGCTATAAATCGTAAAGAAAGCCGTGGTGCTCACCAAAGATATGACTACAAAAGTATAGATTCAAAGTTCTCCAAGAATTTTAATATTAAACTAAATAATTCAAATAATTTGGAGATTTTCGATTCTAAATTAAAAAAATTAAATCCAGAACTTAAAACCATAGTAAAAAACACTAAATCAATAACAGATTTTAGTGGCATGTTACTGGAATAAAATTACATTAAGGTTTAGTACTCCTTGAGTATGAGAAGCCTCCGCCTCCACCTTGATTGTTGCCGCTTCCCGATTGCCAAGAGGAAAATTTAACACTTACATATATTTTATCCTCTTCCATAAACATTACTAAATTTTTGCCGACAACATTTTTAGGGCTACCAACAGCAGCTCTAAAGTTATTAAAAGTTAATGACTGGATTTGATCTAATGTTCCTACCGCCCATTTAGTTCCACTTGGGCTACTAGTTTTACTAGCAGCTGACTCTTTTGCTGCATTATAAATTTGTTTTGAATTTCCTCTAGTTATCCATACATTATCTGTAATCCGATCCTGATTTGCAGCTTCATTTGGATTAGCATTGTTTGACTTAGTAAAAGTAATATTTGTACCCGTCCAAACTGTACCATCTATATCTTGCTTTTCACTAAAATTAGCAGTAAGTGTTTTATTGGAATTCATAACAATTGTTATGCTTGGGTTTGTTCCAGTAGCACCTGTCCAATCCTGAAATTCATATCCGTCAGATGCAGTTGCAACGACTGTTACACTTGCACCCTTGTTGTATTCTCCGGAGCTGGGTGTAACAGTGCCTCCATCAGATGGGTTTGAGGATGTTGTCAACCTGTACTTAACAACCGGAGGTGGGTCATCGGGTGTGGGATCATCACCACCAGATGAGCATGAAATAAAAAATAATAAAACTAGTTTGTAAGAAATATTTTTGATCATAATACTATAAAATTTATAATTTAAAAAACTACTCATTTTAATTAACTGCAAATTTTATTCCTAAAGAAATAATTTCAGACTGAAAATCATTATCTCTTGCGTAATGACCATAGTTTAAATCTATACTCTTCAAGCCTAAACTCCATAATTTAAATTTTGTAAAAATATCAACATATTTAATTCCAATTCCAAATTGATTCGATTTAAATTTTGATAAATCATAATCAGAAGTATAAAATTCCGAAGTTGAAAGGTGTTTGTTGTACGGCTGAAAATACTTTGCTTTTGTTTGCGTGTAAAATCTGTAAGATGGATATAAAGTAAAATGATTTAAAAATTTGACTGGAAGTTCGATACTAAAGGTATGTGAATTTACTCCCCAATCATCTGTATAAAATCTGTAAAATGATCTAAATGTCAGATTTTCATTTAAATAATAGTTGAATCGTAAACCAAGGGGTATTTTGGTTCTTGTTCTGGGTAATCTTTCAATATCATCTGCTAAATGAAAAACATCTTTATTTTGACTTGAATTATAAAATGGTATACTGGCTGGGTTACCAATGTAAAAATTATTAACGTCTGAAAAATATATTCTCTGTAGGGGGTTTGCTAACCATCCTTCCTGCTTAATGAAATCAACAAAAAGCGATAATTGAGAATTTCGAGTTATAATTTGTGAAAACAAAAAGGATAAGGAATATGTATTCCTGGATTTGTCATCAATAAGTGTGAAAGTTGTTGGCGGTGCCCATTTATTCGAAACTAAACCTTTTTCATCATATATAATTTTATCATAAAAGAAACCAATTTCAGTATCTCCGTTAACATCAATATAAGAATCAAGTTCTTTCGGATATATTGGTATCCAATTATCAATGTAAATTTTTGTGCTTAACATGTAAGATGTATTTTTATTGTTTGACAATTTTGTAACACCTGCGCCAAAACCAAAGGATTCATAGTCCCACTCTTTTGCATTTGAAACATTTGCAGTAATTATAGTATTTCTGTCATCAGAAGAATGAGAGTAATCGATATTTAAACTTCTCCATGTATCAACTTTTGATGCCCCAGATGATGAATACCATGGACTAGATGTTTTATCTCTATTTTCACCAGAATCAAAGGGATTTCCATTACTAGAAGATGCGGATGTATATGTTGAAATCCCATAATCAAACGAAATTATATCGTCATCATTCAACGGAATACTTATTACAACGGTTGGATTAAAATCCTCCAAGTCCTCTGTTCCAATTCCACCAGTAACAGATGCATTGTTTCCTTGCTGGCTATAATAGCTTGACAAGAAATCAATTTCAATATTTTCAAGGACCCTTTTCTTATATTTACTACCAGAATTATCTTGGCTGAAGATAAAACAACAAACAAAAAACATAAAAACTGAAATTTTATTTTTCATTTAGAACTAATTACAACCACATCCACCGCCAACTTTTCCACCGTTTGCACCACTTGAACCCTCTCTGTAGAGATGAAAATTTGTTTCAAATCTACATATTTGCCTAGGTGAGAGTTCCATATCTGGATCATTAATATTTACTTTTTCATATTCCTTAATACTAGCACATGAGTATAAGCTAATCAATATGTAAAAAAGAAATAACTTTTTCATGATCTAGATTTCATTAATTTGAATATTATTCGATTTAATAATTTTATTATCGCTGTTAATAATAATACAGTCAACATTTTTCAATTGATTTATCATATCTATACCAATATCCGTACCTAAAACAAAAACTGAGGTAGCTAATGCATCCGCAAGCTCAGCTTTTTCAGAGATGATAGTCACGCTCAGAATACCTTCACTAGGATAACCTGTTCTCGGATCAATTATGTGTGAATAAAATTTTCCATCTATATTAATGAATTTCTCATAGTTTCCAGATGTTACAATTGAGCTATTTTTAATTGGAAGCCATGAAAAAACTTTAGTTTTATTTAGTGGATTAACAATAGCAACCATCCAATCCTCACCGCTAGGTTTTTGTCCCCAAGCAGTTAAATCCCCAGAAGCATTAATAATCCCCGATCGAACATTATTTTCTATTAAAATATCTTTGGCTTTATCTGCTGCATAACCTTTTCCAATGGCTCCAAATCCAATTTTCATTCCTTTTTGTTTTAAAAAAACCGTACGTTCTTTCTCATCCAAAACTATATTTTGAAATCCAACTTTAGAAACTGATTGAGCTATTTGTTGAGAAGATGGAAGCTTCTTCATTTCCTTGTCAAAATACCATAACTTATCCATTGATGCATAACTTATATCAAAAGCACCCTGGGTAAGGTCTGAAATTCTAATAGATCTAGAAATTAAATCAAATAATTCTTTATCTACTTGAACAGGCTTTATTCCAGCATTAATATTAACCAAAGACGTTTGTGAATTTTTATCCCATGAGGAAATTAAACTTTCAATTCTTGAAATTTCTTTTATTGCCAGATCAATGAAATAATTGGCATTCGATATGTTATTTTCAACTACTGTAATTTCAAAATCACTACCCATCAAAACAATTTTTTTCGTATAGATTTCCTGAGATTTTAAACTTGACGATAAAAAGAGAAGTATTATGCTAATATGTGAAAGCAAAATATTTTTCAAAAGGATTCAATGAGTTTTATATATTGTTCTGGTGTTGTATTTTCATAACCCAAATCACCTAAAAAATTTCCATTATTGTCAAGAACAACTACATATGGAAAATATCCATTTGGATTATATTTTTCTGCTAAAATATTATTAGCAGCTTGCTGTGATTCACTTAATGAATTTTTCTTTCTTCTTGGAAAATCAACTTGTAATAAAACATACGCATTGTTCGAATAATTAATAAAATGTTCAGTAGAAAAAACTTCTTGTGTAAGCCTAATGCATGGTCCACACCAATCGGAGCCTTGAAAAACAACGATAAGCTTTTTATTTTCATCTTGAGCCTTATTTATGGATAATTCAAATGAGTTTTGCCAATCTTGGGATTGTAAGAATGAAAGATTTAAAAGCATCAATAAAAAGAGTAGTCTTTTCATATTAAAAATAAAATTAATCAAATAATTTTTAGTTAAAACTCGTTGTGGTTTAGTTCAATATACATGCCACAAAAAAACCCTCTTGTTCAATAGAGGGTTAAATTTTAAATATTAATTATCAGATTTTAATCTGCAACATACACAAGTGTTAATTGAATTGGATTATACATTTTTCTTGCTTTCGGAGTAATTTCCATTATTTTTTTAGATGTAAAATCTTCAGGCCATTCCAATTCTTTACCTTCAATAAACATATTCCAAGCAGTATGGGTACTTATATTGAGTGCATTATCATTTCTGTTGATTACTTTAGAAAATCCCCACCACCTGTGATCTCCATTCATAACCCTTTTATTAAATAAATCTTTATAAAAATTTGTTTCAAAATCTTCATAATCATCTTGTAGTTGTTGCATCGGTGCTATTGTCATAACGTCGCCAACTTTTAGACCTCCACCTGTGAAAGGTGTAGCGGCAAGAAATTGGTGGTGATACATCCTTGTTTCCTTTCTAACAGATTTTGATAAAATTTTATCAATCGCTCTTGATGACATTTTTCCTTTCATTTTTGATTTTATGTAATTAAATATTTCTTTCAAACCTTCAGGTGAGTATCTTTCTGACTCAGCTGTTAAGTCCTCTAATGTGTTATATCCTTCGAGAATAAAGTAATCTGGAAATCTATCCTCTTCAATTTTATCCTCATAATTTGTTACATCTACTTTCCAAATACTCCAATGGTTTTTATGACCATCTTTGACAGATTTTGCATGGTAGACATACCAAAGCTTTTCAGTTAAAAGATAATCTTCTTCCATTCCTTCATTTAAGACGATGAAACTTCCTGAAGCATATTGTGAGAATGAGAAATTAAAAAATAAAATTGTGATTAGTGTAAATAATTTTTTCATATTAAAATCTTTTGGTTACTTAAATTTTAGTCATCAAATATAAAAAAAGAACTATAATTTAATGATCATCTTAAATATTGGCCATAAAAAAACCCACCTTTACAGTGGGGTTAAAGAATGTGTGATGTGGCTGATGCTTGCTCCCCCTCTTGGACTCGAACCAAGGACCCTCTGATTAACAGTCAGATGCTCTAACCAACTGAGCTAAGGAGGAATTTTGTGAAGGCAAATATAAATTTAATTTTTGGGTATTCAAATATGAGTAGTGATTATTAAGATACTGCTCTTACTACATCCATACCATTAGCATATAAAAACAGAGCTATAAGAAGGAAAAAACCTATTCCAGTAGCATACTCCATAAATTTATCACTGGGTTTTCTTCCACTTACCATTTCATATAAAACAAACATTACATGTCCACCATCAAGTGCTGGTATTGGAAGCAGATTCATGAAGGCAAGAATTATTGAAAGTAGTGCTGTAGTTTCCCAAAATCTTTGCCAATCCCAACTAGCAGGAAAAATTTTTCCAATTGTTCCAAATCCACCCAATTGTTTTGCACCTGCTTTACTAAAAATGTATTTAAATTGGGCTACATAATCATATAATGTCCAATAACCATAGTCAAAACCAACGACTAAACTTTCAAAAAACCCATACTCCAATTTAGTTGGTTTAATCATCTGCGACATTATATTCATACCAACTAATTTTTCTGATGAATCAAAAGGAATTGTTACATCAAATGAGCTTCCATTTCTTAATATTTCCAATTCCATATAGTCAGCATTCACTGACTTACTATTTTCAAAATCATCAACGCTGTATATTTTGGAGTCATTTACCCTTAAAATAATGTCCCCTTTTTGTAAACCCGCAAAGGATCCAGGCATGTTTGGTAAGACAGAATCTATTACTAAGTCTGGAATTGGTATAAATGATAATATTTGACCGGACTCCATCATTCTTGTTCCAATATCTTCGGGTATATTGATGCTTCTTCTTTGTCCATTCCCAGATAAAACTTGAACCTCAGAAAGATTTCTTGTAAATAACATCTTGTTAATTTCAAATTGATCAACTAATTCTTTTCCATCCACAGAAATAACCTTATCACCATCATTAAATCCAACCTCTTGCATAACTTCAGAAACCTTAAATCCAGAGTTGAGATTGTCCTGTGTTACGACAGTCTTGCCCCAAACAAACATTATCATCATATAAAGTAAAAAACCAAGTATGAAATTCACAGTAACACCACCAAGTAAAATAATCAATCTTTGCCATGCCGGTTTTGATCGAAATTCCCACTCCTTTGGTTCTTCAGATGTATGCTCAGTATCAAAACTTTCGTCAACAATTCCTGAGATTTTTACATAACCGCCAAGAGGAAGTGTACCGATTCCAAATTCGGTTTCACCAATTTTTTTCTTAAATAAAGTAAATGGCCAATCGATAAATAAATAGAATTTTTCAACTCTACAACCAAATAACTTGGCTGGAATATAGTGTCCAAATTCATGAAGAATAACCAATATAGATAAACTAAGTATGAGTTGAAATGCTTTTATTAGAAATATTAGGTCCATAACTAAAATCGGATGTCAAAAGTAAACTTTTTAACGATACAAAAAAAACGAAGAAAAAATATTTTAAATTTTATAAATGAGTTAATTTTGAACCGCTTATGATAAATAGTTTTTTTAGAAGATATGGGCTTTTAATTATCTTTTTTATAGTTTTTTCAATTGTTGCAATTTCATCATTTAATTATGTGCAAAAGCCAAAGAAAAATCTGCCAATATATAGTCCATCAATGATAAGTGCTGAATTAGTTGATGAGGACATGAGATATATAAAAAAATATCACAGGATAAATGATTTTTTACTCTTTAATCAAAATGGAGATACCGTCACCCAAAATAATTATAAAAATAAGATATATGTTGCAGACTTTTTCTTTACAACATGTCCAGATATATGTCCAATAATGACAGGAAACATGTTATATCTTCAAGAAAACCTTAAAGACACTAACGTAATGTTGGCATCGTTCTCAGTAACCCCTGAAATTGATAATGTTGAGGTTTTAAAAAAATATTCAACTGAAAAAGGAGTTGATGATTCTAGGTGGAACTTAATGACAGGTGAAAAAAAACAAATTTATGATCTTGCTAGAAAATCATTTTTAGTTGTTAAATCAATTGCTGAGAATCAAAATCATGGTATGATTCATACCGAAAATTTTGTGCTTGTAGATAAAGAAAAAAGAATCAGAGGATATTACGATGGCACAAATCTTGAAGAAATGGATAAATTATTAGACGATATAAAAACTCTTATCCAATCATACGAAAATTCTTAATATCATGAAGAAATTATTTTTAAACCTAGCGATCTCATTACTTATGTTAACTAGTTCTTTTGCACAAGAACTTGTAATTGGTGAAGAAAGGGTTGAACCTGGGGTTGTTTTCATTTTTGAGGGTGCAATCAAGGATGTGATTATTCCTGAATCAAATAACTTAAGTGTAAATGAAACCAATATTCACATTGAAGCTCGTGTGAATTGGGATTCAACAAATATTCCCGAGGGAACACCAGCCGAGGGTTTTGTTCCTTATTTAAAAATTAGTGCCATAGTATACAATCAAAAAACTGGTTTAAAAACATTTGTAGATTTAATTCCACATATTAATTTGATCGATAACTTTCACTATGCTAGGAATATTTCACTTCCAGGTGAAGTTGATGATTTATATACAGTTGAATTTAAAGTTAATGCACCTCACGAATTTGATTTAGCATTCCACAAGGACTGGGCCAATAAATTTGGAACGGATCTATTTAAAAACACTTCTTTCATTTATAAAAATGTAAATTTTGAGGAAATTGCAAAAGCATCCAGAAACTAGATTTTTTATTACATTTAACTAAATCAAAAATTATTATGAAAAAAATTCTATTTATACTGTGTATACTGTTTATTGGATGTGAAACTAATCAAAATAGGGATAATGCTACTTGGTCTTTTGACTCATCAACTGGTGATTATATAGAGTGGCAAAGCGAAAATGATTTTGCCAATGAAATGACAAATGCTGGGTTTGTTCATTTATATAATGTAGAAAGAGAAAAGGCAATGGTGTTTTTTGAGAAAGCTCTTGAATATGACCCATCACTCTTTGGCCCTCATGTAGTTCTTGCTGGGCTTTCAGAAAATGGATCTGAAAAGCAAAACATGCACGTTCAAAGAGCAAAAGAAAATGTTGCAGATAACAATGAAACATCAAAAATTTTTGTATCACTTCTAGATTTAGAAAAAGGTGGTAATTGGCCTTTAGTTACAACTGGCGCTCACGATATATGGGCATCAATGAGAGAAATTGAGCCTAAGGGAAAATTAATTCACTATTATTACGCTTTTACAATTCCTGGTATGAATAATAAAATCAAAGAAATGGAAGCTTTGCTTTCTGAACTCAGAGATGGTGTTGGTGAAAGCGAATCTTTAGCAGTAAGTGGCAACCATGATTTTATGATAGCTCCAATAGTAAATACATTAGGCTATTTTTATTATGATCTTGGTAATAAAGAAAAAGCAAAATCATTGTTTGAGGAATACATTGAATTGTATCCAAATGGATATAACTCCTATGATTCTATGGGTGAGTTCTATTACAATGAGGGAGACATGGAAAGCGCTAAGAAATTCTATTCAAAAGCTAAGGAAATGTATCCAAGTTCAGTTTCAGCCAACACAATGTTGGATGAATTAAATAAGTCTTAAATAAATTTATTTATTTGATTTTAGGTTAAAATTCCAAGCGGCACCAATGGATAAATAACTTGATCCGTTATTTATTCCATTGCCGTAGGAAATATCAGCTTGTAAATAATCTTTAATTAGATAAGTTAAACCGAGGTCCCAACTTGAGTCAGATTCCTTTGTACCATCCTCTCCAAAAAATTCAATAAAAGCGCCTAATCTTCCAAAACTTTTAGACATCACCAGGGAATAAACAAATACGCTATTGTCTCCACGTCTTTCTTGATTTTCAAAATATTTATCATAACCAATATTATATGCTACTTGAAAAGAATCTGATAAATCATGCGACACCAATAAACTATTTAAAATACCATCCTCACCAAAATCCCCAACAGGTAGAGATAAATTTGATGCAAATGATATTTTGGTTCGTGAATTATTGTTAAGTAGGCGAAATTTAGCTCCTAACTCTAAATCCCCAATTTCAGGAAATAAACCCATCATATCTCCAGCACTACTAATTAAATTAGTGTTGACTCTCAATTCCAATCCTTTGAACACTCCAAACCTTAATAGTGTATTTAAATATCCATTTTCTTCAAATGTCCATCCTGTTTCAATTTGGGCATTGCCTTTTTTCAGAACATATGTGCCTTCTGTTTGGTCCGGTCTATCTGCAGATATTTGAGAAAATAATGATAAACTTAATGTTAGGGCGAGAAAATTAATTAGTAGTTTATATTTCACACTACAATACTAGTCAATTACTTCCAAAATCATATCAATTTCAACAGCTATGTTTGAAGGAAGTGAGCCCATTCCAACTGCAGCACGAGTATGTTTTCCTCTTTCTCCAAAGACCTCGACAATCAAATCTGAGCAGCCGTTAACAACTTTAGGATGATCTGTAAAATTTGGAGCTGCATTAACCATTCCAGTTACTTTGAGTACTCTTTTTACTTTTTTCAAGTCACCAACAGATGCCTTAACCGTTGAAATCAAATTAATTGCTGTAATTCTTGCAGCCTCATATCCTTGATCAATTGTTAAATCAAAGCCTAATTTACCTTTAATATAATTTCCATCACTTTTAAGGGGTCCCTTACCTGAAATGAATAATAAATTTCCAGATCTTACACTGTTAACATAATTAGCCACTGGACTTGATGGAGTTGATAATTCAATTCCTAATTCTTTTAGTTTTTCTTCAGGATCATAATTAGTATCTGTTGGTGTCGCTACTGGTTCACATGCAGTCATTATTAATGAAATAATGAATATGTATATAATTTTAGTTGTTTTCATTTTACGAATTTTTAGAATTTTCTAATATGGATTTTATCTTTTTTGAAACGATAGTTTCTTGACCTGGAACCATCATCCAAGTTGTTATTCCGACGCTGTTTTTATCACCTACTGTCTGTATGGAGGGATCTCCATCTCTCAGTTGCTTTCTTAACTCATCAGGTGAAATTTTAAGTTTATTTTGATCCCATTTAATTCTGAGTGTAGGCACACAGTTTGCATATGCTGGTACAGAAATTTTTGTTTCTACATCACCGACTGACTTTGCTGCGTTGGCAATCAAATTAATTTGATCTTCCCACACTTTCCACTCAGCGTCATGATCTCTGCTTAAATAAAGTTCAAGGGCAGCAAGCATTCCAAGGACTTCCTCCTTATTAACCTTCATTCCTCTTCCAATTGTTTCGCCTCGAGGAGGTGTGTGTAGTCTTGCAGCTTCAATATATTCTCTCTTGCCGAGTAATAAACCTGCACTTTGTGGTCCTCTCAATCCCTTTCCTCCAGAAAATGCAACCATATCAAAACCCATTTTTGTAAATCTGAACAAATTTTCAACTGGTGGAATGTCTGCAGCACAATCAATAAATGTTGGTATATTATGTTTCTTACCCAATGCTACAAATTCTTTCCATTTAATTTCACCTCGATCTGTATTGGCATTTAAAAACCATAACATGGCTGTCCTTCTATTAATCGCTTTTTCAAGCTCCCTAGCGGTTTTAACTTTAATAACTTTTGCTCCAACATTTGTTAATGCTTGTGCGTAACCTATGGTGTGGCTATCCTGCATAATTACCTCATTTCTCATTCCTTTTGTGTTAGGTAATTGTTTGACTTTTTGTTGATCTTTTCCACACATGACTCCAGCCATTGCGATACTCATGGCTCCAAAACATCCAGATGATACTGTTGCATATTCACAATCCAATAAGTCTGCTATTCTCTCTCCAACTTTGTCCTGTAACTCATCCAAATTAACATACTGTAGTGCACCATAATTAATTGCTTCAATTACTTCCTTGGGCATTAGAGAACCTGTCATTGAAGTATACGTTCCAGCAGCATTAATAAATGTTCTTATACCTAACTCTTTAAAGTAATCTCTTGTAAGATTGGTATTTAAATTATTTACAACATTAGTTGATGCTGTTAACTTTTCTGGTGACAAAAGAGCACCGATAAAAGGAACTGACACTAATGATTTGAGAGCTTTTCTTCTTGATGGCATAACTTTTATTTTAATCTAATGCTGCTATACAGTCAATTTCAACCAATGAATTTCCTGGAACTCCACCATACGTTGCAACTGTTGTTCTTACAGGGGGATTAGCTCCAAACCTACCTCGGTAAACTTCATTCATAGCTTTATAGTCAGCTAAATCAGCCAAATAAACATTGACTTTTAATACTTTTTCCATTGAAGAACCATTCTTTTCAAGTTCTTTTTGAATTTCCTTAAGAACATGATCAGTATGTGCTTTAATATCACCATCAAAGTGTGCCCCCTTTCCAGCGATATAGAGTGTATTTCCATGTTTAACCGCTCCAGAAAAAAGTGGATGTTGTTGATTTTTAACAATATCTCCTACAATTTTCTTTTTTGGATTTTCAGCAGATTTGAGACTAGAGAGTCCAAAAATACCTGCCAATCCAATACCTAATTTTTTTAAGGCTGATCTTCTTTTATTTATTTTTTCCATAATTTAATTTTTACCACATTCTTTTTTTAATCAATTCTTTTATTTGCTCTTTGGGTACAGGCAATTCATCAATCTTATCCCGAATCCATTTTGAAAAATCTTTTTCAATTTCATCAGACCATTTATTATCTATTTGGCCTGGTGTGTACACGCCTTCCTTTAATCTTGTAATCCCAAATAGATCTCTTAATCTAACGACCTCCGAAGTTATTACAACCTGTTCTGCAAGATGTGCTGGAATAAATATTACTCCCTCTTTTTTTGCTAAAACTACATCCCCAGGCATAACAGTAGCGGCTCCAATTCTTATGGGATAGTTGATACTAAGTAGCATAACTTCTGTTAAAAATGAAGGATGCCAGCCTCTTACAAAAGCATTGAATCCATCAATCTCAGAAAGACCTTCTAAATCTCTACTCGATGCATTAAAAACGACTCCTGTTTTTGATTTTGCATAAATAGAATTACCTAGATTGTCACCAATCAATGTTCCATCAACAATTTTTCCAAAACCATCAGCAACATAAACATCGTGTTCAACCAATCGATCTATGGGCCAAGAGTTTGTATTACCAATTTCGCCATTTTTTAAGCCTTCATTTTTTATTTGATCTGAAATATCTGGTCTGTTAGGCATATACTGAACAGTAAGTGCTCTTCCAACAAATGGCACATCATCATGTATTGGTTCCCAGCCTCCCTCAAACTGATTGTGATAGCCTTCATTTCTCATCACGCCCCAAGCTTCCTCAATTGTCACACTTTTCATTCTTTCAAGAATATTTTTGGACACTTTTGGTCTTCCATCATCAAACCTTTCACCTTCCCAATTACTTGTTAAAGATTTCATTTGCTCAACACTTAAAGCTTGTGAAAAAGAAAAACTAAGAGTTAAACAAAATATTAAGTTTAATAGAGTATTAATTTTTAAATTTTTCATCTTATTTATTTTTTGGTTCTTTATCTCTCCACCATGTCGCAAGTGAAGATCCAGAAATATTCATCCAAGGTCCAAATATTGCTGGAGCAAGTCCTACTGTTGATATTTTACCCATCTCCAAAGCTATGCCAGTAGCTAATCCACCATTTTGCATTCCCACTTCAAAAGCTATTGTTCTACAATCTTGCTCACTCATTCCAAACAATCTACAACCCCAGTAACCAAATACATATCCCATTAAGTTATGAATTATTGCTGCAAGAATCAATAGTAACCCAATTGACAGTAAATCATCACGACCTGCAGCAGTAATAATCATAATTATAAATCCGATCCCAGCCATAGAAATTATGGGCATTGACTTATCCAACCATTTTGCTTTTCCATGGAAAAAATAATTGAAAATCAAACCTAACAAAACTGGAACAATTACAATTTTAAATATGCTAGTCATCATGGCAATAAAATCGATTGGCACAAATGAACCTGCCAAGGTTTTCATTAAAAATGGAGTCATAATTGGTGCCAATAATGTTGCAACCGCAGTAAGTGTAACTGAAAGAGCAATATTGGCTTTTGCAAGATATGCCATTACATTAGAAGCCAAACCACTTGGTGATGATCCTATTAAAATTATGCCTGCTGCAATTTCCAATGGAAAATTAAATAATGATGCTAATGAGAATCCTAGTATTGGCATAATTGTAAACTGACACACTAAACCAATCAAAACACCTTTGGGCATTTTAATAACGCCGTAAAAATCTTTGAAACTCATAGCTGTACCCATTCCAAACATTATAATTTGTAGCAATGGGACAATTAATGTTTTGAATTGAAAACCATTATTTTCAATAAAGTACTCAGGATAATACATTGACATAGCAACAGCTGCAAATATCAAAACGGTAAATGTAAATCCTTTAAATTTTTTTGTTCCATTGATTCCTAATGCCAAAAAAAGTAAAAAGAATATTGTACTGGGCCCTGTTTCTTCAAGATTACCTGAAAAAAATATGAATAATGTAACAGCAAGTGAAATAATTGAAATTGAGAAAAAGATTTTGTTTAAAATTTTCATAATTATTCGTTCCATAATTTATTAGAGATACCATTAAGATCATAAACAATTTGACCATCTTTAATTGTAAGCTCACACTCTAGTTTTTTATCACCTTTTATTTTTTTGTCTTTTGTATCTACAAAGCCAAATTGACCTTTTCTTAAATTTAAAATTGCAATGTCTGCCACTGAACCCACACTTAAATTTCCTAAATCATTTCTTTTAATCACCTTAGCTGCATCCCAAGTTGTTGCTGTTACAACCTCTTTTAAATTTAAACCTATATTTAAAAACTTAGACATAACATTTAGTAAATCCTTCATTCCTCTATTCATACTTCCTGTATGAAGATCCGTACTAATAGTATTTGGTTTTAATCCTTGAATTATAGCTGGAATTGCTTGAGAAAAAGCAAAACTTCCACCGCCATGACCAACATCGAAAATTATCCCTCTTTCTTGTGCTTTTTTTACAAAAGGAAAAAGCTTATTATTTGCATCAACTATTGACATTCTTCCTAAAACATTAGCATATGTGTGAGTAAAAATATCGCCTGGTCTCAATTTATTAAGAAGCAAGCTGTCTAAAGGCATTAAGGGCTTACTCCCGCCAAAATCAATCATAACGGGTACATCTGAGATTTCTCCCGCTTTAACAACTCTATCAACAGGAAGCCAGTTATATCCGTTGAAATGAGCTAATTTAATACCGACGATTTCATCAGGATATTTTTTTACAATCTCAGCTGTCATTTCTGAATTCATGTCATCAATATTCTGCTCAACTGCTCCACCCTGCATACCAAAACCAACAATATTCAAAAAGGATAATACTCTTGTTTGTGACCTATCGATTACCTGATTTTTAAAAACCTCAAAATTTCTCCAGCCAGCTCCACCAACATCAACAATAGTTGTTATTCCTGACCTAAAAGAAAAACCATCAGGAGGGAGTGCAGAAAAACTATTGCTTAAATACCTATTTGGTATAGTACCATGAAAGTTGTGACTGTGGATATCAATTAATCCTGGCACAACTATAAGACCGGAAGCATCAATAACTCTTTTAGCATCTTTTAAATCTATTTTTTTACTTACTGCTACAACTTTATTTTTTGAAATAGCAATATCATAGACATCATCAATTTTATTTTTTATATCGATGACATGACCATTTTGAATAAGTATATCATAATCTTGAGATGAAATTGATAAACAAAACAGAAGCAGGATAATAGAATATTTAAGATTACTTTTTTTATTCATCTCTTTTACTTTTGTATTGGTTGTAAAATATATGGAAAAGACTAAAATTATTGAATTGAACAATAAGCGGATTAAAGTATTTTTTAACTTCAATTTTTTTCTCATCCATATCTATGATGTCATTTTCAATATCAGGTGTCGCAAAATGACTAAGTTGTTTTCTTTTCTCCATTCTGTTTAATTGTTTTTTCCCAAAATTTTCTCTTTTACCTTGAAATTCAATTCTCCATATTTTTCCTTTTCTACTATCTGCAATATACATTGATCCATCATCGGAAAATGCTATTCCCATAGGTCTGTATTTTGCATTTCGAACATTTACAATTGGATCAACTTGAGCAAAACCATCTGCAAAAATTTCATAATCTCCACTTGGCTTTCCATTCTTGAAAGGAACAAAACCTACGAAATATCCAGATTGTGGATATGGAGCCCTATTGGTTGAACCATGAAAAGCAACAAATGCTCCATTTCTATATCTTTCAGGAAATGCATCACCATTGTAGAAAACTAAATCATTTGGTGCCCAATGACCCGGAAATCCAATTATTGGATCCTTGAATTGATCACACCTTCCAATGATTTCTCCATCACCACCATATTCAGGGTTCAATAGTTTTTTGTTTTGCATTTGATCATAGTAGCAATAAGGCCAACCAAAATTATCACCCTTCTCAATTTTTATAAATTCTTCGGAAGGTAAAAGTGCACTTTCCCATTTGCTGTATTGATTTGGCCACAATCTCGCTAGATCATCTCTACCATGTCCAACTGCATAAAGAGTTTTATCAGAAGGATTCCAATTCATTGCTACTATGCTTCTTAAACCTGTTGCAAATAATTCACCGTCTTTTTGTGTTTGATTTATTTTGTCGGCTTTGAATCTCCATATACCACCATGTAAATCCAGGTCTGGACAAGGATCTCTTCCGGGTGCAAGAGGAGTTCTTTTAGGATCTTGACAAGCATTATTTGGTGCACCAAAAGGGACATATATATACCCTTCATCATCAAAAGCTAAAGGTTTTCCAATATGTTCATGTGAACCATGTTCGTGATCATCAATAACAATAATTTCGGGACTCGATTTAGGAACTAGATGATTATGATCTAGCTTAACACGGTAGATAGTTAGCTGAGAACTGTAATACAAATATCCGTTATAAATTCTAGCTGAGGTTGAATATGAGCCTCTTTGTGGAATGTGATATTTACCAAACTTTACAATTGAATCAGCTTTACCATCTTTATTGATATCTCTTATTGCCGCTAAGACTCCATCATCACTTTGTCTTCTAAACTTAACATATAAGTCTCCATTATTTTTAACGTCCATATGTCTTACCGTTTCTGCTATACTGTCAACAAATACAGTAGAAATAAATCCTTCAGGAAGATTGAGTTCTGTTGTCTTACTAGTTTGATTACATGATGAAAAAAATAAAATGGATATTAACAATGAAATTGTTAAATAGGATTGTAATTTCTTAAATTTAATAAACACAGAAATAAAAATTATTTATTTAAATTACGAAAAAATGAAGAATTACCAGGGCATGTACTTAGTGTTAATGACTATTTTAATAGTTAATTTTTCATGTAAAAATAATGAGGTTCTTTATGAAGCTAATGACTATGCATATGTCGGAGAATTCACAAGAGGATTAGAGGGTCCTGCTGTCGATAAATATGGAAACCTTTATTTTGTAAATCCATATAAAAATGGTTCAATCGGTAAAGTTGATACAAATGGAAACTTTACAGTTTTTATAGACCAACTTCCAAATAACAGTGTAGCAAATGGGATTAGGTTTGGAAATAATCAAGAGATGTTTCTTGCAGACTACACTGGTCATAATGTTTTGATTATTGAAAAGGATGAAAAAATTGCTAGCGTTTATGCTAATGATTCAACTATCAATCAACCTAATGATTTAGCAATATGCTGTGATAATTTATTATTTGCCTCAGATCCAAGTTGGAAAACTAATAGCGGTAATCTATTAAAGATAAAAGATGGTGAAATTACCTATTTAGAAGAGGATATGGGTACAACAAATGGAATTGAAGTTAGCCCGGATGAAACTAAATTATATGTTAATGAAAGTGTTCAAAAAAACATATGGGTTTATGACCTTGATTCTGATGGTAATATTTCAAATAAAAAATTATTTTACTCATTTGAAGATTACGGATTAGATGGAATGAGATGTGATAATCAGGGAAATTTATATGTAACAAGATATGGCAAAGGAACTATTGTAAAATTATCAAGTGACGGAGAGCTTTTGAGAGAAATAAAATTAAAAGGAAAAAAACCTTCAAACCTTGCATTTGGTGGAAAAGATGGGAAAACTATATATGTAACATTACAAGACAGAAGTTATATTGAAAACTTTAGAGTTGAAAATGCTGGTAGAACATTTAATCAATCACTCTTGGGTTCTCTAAATTATATTGTAACTAGTGCAACATCATCTTCATCAACATATGATTAAAAGAACTTTTCTATTTGTTTTTTTTATTTTTTTTTCATGCAATATTTCTGATGAAAAAATTTTGATTCATAATGTTAATGTAATCGATCCGTTAGATGGAATTTCCAAGAATACTAATGTTGAAATTTCAAATAATAAAATTTCAAAAGTAGGTAAAAAAACTTCAATTTTTTATTCAAAAAAAATTGATGGAAGTGGTAAATACTTAATTCCAGGATTATGGGATAGTCACGTTCACCTTTATTTCGATCAAGAGTTGGCAAAAGATATGCCTATGCTATTTTTGAAATTTGGTATTACCAGTATAAGGGATACTGGTGGAGATTTTAATTTTTTAGATAGTATAAAAAAACTTTCTGAAAAATATCCAAAAAGCTATCCTCGTTTAAAAATATCAGGCCCCTTAATTGATGGAAAATTTAACGTGTATAATGGAGAAAGGCTTCCAAATCTTTCAGTTAAGACAGAAAATGTTAAAGAAACTGAAAGTGTTGTCAATAAACTAATTGCTAGTGGAGCTGATTTCTTAAAAGCCTACGAAATGTTATCACCCGAGCAGTTTGAAATAATAATGAAAATTGCGAAAAAGAAAAAAATAAATGTAACGGGACATATTCCACTAAGTATGGATATAGAAACAGCTTCAAATCTTGGTTTAAATAGTTTAGAGCATATAAAAAATTTGGAGTTATGGGCTACTAAAGATAAAAATGAACTTTTAAAAGAAAGGCGAGGAATGATGAAAAATACACGAGATTTGAGTGGCCTTAGTTTAAGAGGGATGATTCACAGCACTCAAAAAAATTATGCAATAAATAATTTAGATGAAAATGAAACTATAAAAATATATAATGCTTTATATAAAAATAGTACATGGCAAATACCAACTATTTCAATTTATAAAGTTCCCATATATAAAATATTTAAAAGTGAGTATTGGATTGAAAATTTAAAATACTTACCAAAAAAAACTAGAGAAACTTGGAAGAAAAGAATAGATTTTTCAAATGATAAGATTGATCCTAAACAAAAAGATTTTTCAGACTGGATTCAAAAAACGACTGGTGAAATGTATGATTATGGAATTAAGTTTATGGCAGGAACAGATACACCCCTAGGGTTTTTGATTCCGGGATTTAGTCTACACACAGAATTGGAATTATTAGTCGAAAGTGGAATGAGTGAATTGGATGCTTTAAAGTCGGCAACCATTAATCCTTCCCGTTACTTTAAAATGGAAAATGATCTAGGCTTAATAAAAGAAGGTTACATAGCCGATTTAATTTTATTAAACAAAAATCCTCTTAACAACATAAAAAACACACTCGACATTTATGCGGTTATTAAAGATGGTAAAGTATATAAAGAACCCATGAGGGCAGATTGATTAACCTAGTGCAACATCAAGACTCATCATTACAATAAAGCCTGCAATCAGTCCCATGGTTGCTAAATCAGTATTACCTCCTCTTTGACTTTCAGGAATTACTTCCTCCACAACAATAAAAATCATTGCACCAGCAGCAAATGATAATGCATAAGGTAAAATTGGCCAAACAAGTATTACTAAAGCTGCTCCAATTACAGCAAATATTGGTTCTACTATAGCAGAGAGTTGACCCCAAATCCATGATTTAGATCTACTAAAACCGGCTCGTCTAACGGGCATAGAAACTGCAAAACCCTCAGGGAAATTTTGAATTCCAATTCCTATACCTAAAGCAACAGCAGCTCCCAGGCTATAAACATTAGCAAATTCAGGAATAACTAAAGCACCAAAAGCTACTCCAACTGCTAAACCCTCAGGTATGTTATGAATAGCGATTGCTAGAACCAATAAAGAAGTCTTTTTTAAATCAGTTTTTGGTCCTTCAGCTTCATCAATTTTTCCAAAGATATGTAGATGTGGAATAGCCTTGTCGATTATAAACATAAATAGTGCACCGACAAAAAATCCAATTGCTGGTGGCAAAAATGAAGGCAAGCTAGATTGTCCTAATTCATTTTGTACTTCTACCGCATCAATAGCGGGGGCAATCAAAGACCAAAAACTAGCTGCAATCATGACACCACCTGTAAAACCAAGGGCCATGTCAAGAGCTTTTCGATTAGAATTTTTAAATAAAAAAACTAAGGCAGCTCCAATTGCAGTCATGATCCAAGTAAAAAGACCTGCGTATAGAGCTTGCATGATAGGGCTTGTTTGAGATTGAAAAAATTCTAATATATATTCCATTATAGTAATTATTTAAAACTTTCAAATGCAATTGAAAGTTGTTTTTAGTTCACCAGGTAAATATATAAATTAATAATTTCTTGAGAGAAGTTTATTACTAATGTCTAATAAGTTGTTCTTATTTTCAGATTGAATATTTAAATCTCCAATACAACTTATTGCTTTTGATGAGTAATCGTGAGATAATTTTTTTGTTTTTAAATCAACCTCAGCATCTTGATAAAAGGTTTTAATTTTTTCAATTTTAATATTATCATCAATTTCTGTATCATGAAAAATTTGATCTAATTTATGTGAAGCTTCGTTTGAGCATGTATCTTTAAATACATGATACATAACTGTTTTTTTTCTGTTTATCACATCACCTCCAATTTTCTTGCCTATTAATTTTTCATATCCGAACAGATCTAAATAATCATCTTGAATTTGAAATGCTAGACCTAAATTCAAACCAATTTCATACAACAACTTTAAATCGGTTTCTGAAACGTTGTTTATTATACCCCCCATCTTTAAAGAGGATCCAAGAAGGACCGCAGTTTTGTATTTAATCATATGTATATAGTCAGAGAATTTTAAATCTATCAATTTTTCAAATTCAATATCTAATTGTTGACCCTCACAGATTTTTAATGCTGTATCGTTAAAAATCTTAATCAATTTTTTTTGTATTTCAGATTGGTAATTTTCTAAACATTTGTAAGCTAATATTTGCATGGCATCTCCAGAAAGTATTGCTTGGCTAACATTCCATTTCGAGTGCACGGTCTTATTTCCTCTTCTAATTTCAGATGAGTCCATAATATCATCATGAACTAATGTAAAATTGTGAAATACCTCGTTAGCCAAAGATGCTGGTAATGCATGCTTAATATCTTCATTATATAAACTGCTTGAAATCAGTGTTAGTAGAGGACGAACTCTTTTGGATGGTAGTTTTAAAAAGTATTTGATTGGATCATAAACTGCATTGTCATTTAAGTCATTTATAAAACTATCTAGATAATCTTCAAATAATTTAATATGGTGATTAAAACCTTCCATTATAATAAATGCTAAAATACATTATATAAATATTAAAAGGGTAAATTAGATGTGTAGAAACTTATAAAACTTATCCAGTTTTTATAGTTTCTTTTAGATATTTGTAAAATATGTTTAGAAGTCATAATTGTGGTGAACTAAAAATTAATGATGTTGGTAAGAATGTCAAGCTTGCTGGATGGGTTCAAAAAATTAGAAATAAAGGGTTTTTAATTTGGATTGATCTAAGAGATCGATATGGCTTAACTCAACTTATTATTAACTCTGAAAAAAGTTCAAAAAAAGTTATTGACTCTGTAAAAGATATTGGAAGAGAATTTGTGATTCAAGTTGAGGGAGAGGTAATTAAAAGAGAGGCTATTAACAAAAATATTTCAACAGGTGAGATTGAAATTTTGGTTTCACAAATAAGCATTCTAAACTCTTCTAAAGTCCCCCCCTTCACAATTGAAAATGACACAGACGGCGGTGAGGAGCTGAGAATGAAATATAGATATTTAGATTTAAGAAGATCTATTCTGAAGGATAATATTATTTTTAGAAATGAACTAACATTTCAAGTTCGAAAATATTTAAAAGAGCAAGGATTCATTGATATTGAAACTCCATATTTAATTAAATCTACACCTGAGGGAGCTAGAGATTTTGTAGTTCCATCAAGAATAAATCCGGGTGAGTTTTATGCCCTTCCCCAATCACCTCAAACATTTAAACAACTACTAATGGTTTCAGGATTTGACAAATATATTCAAATTGTTAAGTGTTTTAGAGATGAAGATTTAAGAGCCGATAGACAACCTGAATTCACTCAAATTGATTGTGAAATGTCGTTTGTTGATCAAGAGGATATTCTAAATACTTTTGAAGGTTTAGTACAAAATTTATTTAAAGTTTGTATTGGTGCATCTTTAGAAAAATTCGATCGTATTTCTTACGGCAATGCGATGGAACTTTACGGATCAGACAAACCTGATACACGATTTGGGATGAAGTTTCTAAACCTTTCTGAAAAAGCTAAAGGAAGTGGTTTTAAAATTTTTGATTCCAGTGAATCTATCTATGGCTTTAATATTGAAAACGGAGAATCTTTTTCAAGAAAAGAAATTGATTATTACACTGACTGGGTGAAGAGACCTCAAATTGGTGCACTAGGTTTGATTTGGATAAAACACAATCACGATGGGACAATCAAATCTTCTATTGATAAATTTTTTAATGAAGAGCAACTAAAATCAATGACAGGTTCAAAAGCTGGTGATCTAACTTTTATAATTTCAGGAGACAAGAAAAAAACATTGACTCAGCTCGGTTCATTGAGAATACACGTTGCTGAAAAACTAGGTTTGAGAGATAAAAATAAATTTAACGCATTATGGGTAACTGACTTTCCTATGTTTGAATGGGATGAAGATTCTAAAAGATATCATGCAATGCATCACCCATTTACATCACCAGTTGAAAATAAAATTGGGGAAGATCCAGGGTCAACCCTAGCCAATGCTTATGACCTTGTAATTAATGGTAATGAAATAGGTGGTGGATCAATAAGAATTCATGATCAAAAACTTCAGGAAGAAGTTTTCTCAATTTTAGGATTTTCAAAAAAGGAAGCTTTTGATCAGTTTGGATTTTTGTTAGAGGCATTTAATTATGGTGCACCTCCGCATGGTGGAATTGCATTTGGATTAGATAGGCTGGCTGCTGTAATGAAAGGTGAAGAATCAATTAGGGATTACATAGCATTTCCAAAAAACAACAGCGGCCGTGATGTTATGATTGATAGTCCCTCAAAAGTTGATAAAGACCAACTGGATGATTTAAATATAAAGCTCAAATAATTGTTAATCAGGCTTCTTCTTTACATAATTTTTATTGTAGATCTTTTCCTACTTTTTTTTGGTTTGTTCAAAAAAAACACTAACCTAGAATTAGGTGATAAGTTAATTGGCATAAGCGTTTTTATTTTTTGCTTTTTACTATTGCCCCTATTTCTTTACCATAGATATCGAAAAAGGAATTTAGAAGACTATATGTATAAGGACTAAAGTTTTTTAAGTTTTCTTTTTTTTATAAAAAAAGCATCAATTAATAATTTACACTCTTTTGATAAAACACCATAAGAAACTTTTGTTTTAGGGTGTAATGTGGTCTTTAATTTTCTATATCCCCTGTGTGGGTCACTAGCCCCAAAAACTAGCCTTGTTAATTGAGCCCAATACATAGCTCCTGCACACATTTGACATGGTTCCAAGGTTACATATAATGTACAATCCTTTAAGTATTTACCTCCCAGATGATTTGCAGCTGATGTAATAGCTTGCATTTCAGCATGAGCAGTGACATCGTTTAACCTCTCTGTGAGATTATGAGCTCTTGCAATAATTTTATCATTTGAGACAATAACGGCACCCACTGGAACTTCATCTTTTTCAAATGCAGCTTTAGCCTCAGATATTGCTTTATTCATGAAAAAAATATCTTTTTCTTTTTGATTCATTAGCTTAATTTTTTGTACCATTCAAGTGCTAAACCATCTGTTAAGCTAGCTATAAAACAACTTACATCTAAAAGACTAGAATATAAGTCAGTTTCTTTATTTAGATATTCTTTTGGTATACATTCAAGAGCTAATTCGTCAAAGGCATTAACCTTATCATCTCTCCAATTTATAACTGAATTTGTAAAAGTCTTTAATAGAAAATTTAAAACCTTATATCCTGTGAGTTCTTTTTCAATTACTTCTTTAGATTTATAAACTTTTTCAACACTAATATCAATTATACCATCCATTTGAGCTTTAAAATTACTTGTTGACATTAAAGATTTATCAAATGATCCATCTAAAATTTTATCTTCATTTTCTATGTATATTTTAACTGCTTCGTTGATTAAAGTATTTATTGCTAAAGCTCTTAAGTATGCAATTCTCTGAGACTTTAATCCCATTTTAGAATACTTTTCTTTATCAATTGTATCCTTAACTAACTTTACTAAATACTCAAGAGCATATTCCTCAGGAATCCAATCTAAATTTATTCCATCTTCAAAATCAATAAGAGTGTAACATATGTCATCAGCTGCCTCAACTAAAAATGCTAATGGGTGTCTGTTGTAATTGTAATCTCCAACTTTAAGTCCAAGTTCAATTGCAATTTCATCAAAGAAATCATACTGATTTGAAAAAAAACCATACTTTTTATCTTTAATATTTTTGGTTGGCTCCATCGGTAAAGAAGCTTTTGGATACTTTGTGAAGGCGCCTAGAGTTGCATAACTTAGTCTCAGTCCACCAGGCGAACCAATCTTACTTTCAGTTAAGATTTTAAAACCATTGGCATTTCCCTCAAAATTACATAGGTCATTATACTGAACTTTTGTTAACTCACTTTTATATTTTTGTCCGTCTCCAATTTTAAAAAAATCTCCTATAGAAGATTCTCCGCTATGTCCAAATGGAGGATTACCTATGTCATGTGCTAGACAGGCAGCTGCAACGATGCTTCCAAAATCGTTTACTTGAAATCCATGAGTTTGATTTAAGTAAGGATATTTATTTAATATATACTGACCAACTGTCCGTCCTAAGCTTCTTCCAACAACAGAAACTTCTAGACTATGAGTAAGCCTAGTGTGAACAAAACTGGTTTTAGAAAATGGTACAACTTGTGTTTTGTCTTGTAGAGTTCTAAAAAAAGAAGAAAAAACAATTCTATCATAGTCAACATCAAATCCAACTCTTGTTTCATCTTGCTCTGAACGAAGTCTTTTTAAACTATCCCCATGTCTTTTTAATGATAAAAGGTTTTCCCATTTCATATATGCAATTTAAATATTTTTACAATTTGACTTTCATCAATCTTGCACTTGAGCTGCTGCTCTCATCCTCAGAGGTTATCCAAAATGTTGTAGGATCTATAATTTTTATTGACTCAACTTGTGTTTTGCCTATTGGAATTTTATAAGTGTCAATTTTGTGATTTTGATTATTGAAATTAAAATCGTTTATGATTTGGATGTAGTAATCATCAAATAAAATAGTTGATGTTAAAGCAAGGGTACTTGTTTTTTTATCAAAATCAGCTCCAGTAACTATTGATTTTGTATCTATACTGCCTATTTTTTTTGCCTGGTAATTTCCTCCATTTTTGGGAAGAGAATAAATCTCTGTAATTTTTTTTAATTTATTTTTTGTGAAAATTATTAGATTATCATTTATAGAAATTAGTGCCTCAGCATCATATTGTGATGAACGATAAATTGTATTAAACTTTATTTGTTCGGGGTATGAAAAGTTTATAACCTCAACATTTTCATTAGAAGACTTTTGGATTGGGATTTTAATAATTGATAAATTTTTTCTAGTATCATAATTGTTCCCAAAGTCAGCAATGTAGATATGATTTTTATCAGCTGCTAAACTCTCCCAATCGTTATTTTTACAACAATCTAATTTTCTTTCATTTAGAATATTTCCTTTTTTATCCAAATAAAATAATACAGGTTTATTTCCAGAATCATTAATAGTTATTAGTGTATTATTGACCATTTCCAACCCTGAAGTTTCATCCAATTTTTTTGAAAGAGCAATGTCTGTAACAACTTCTTGACTAAATAATTTATTAAGTGCTATAAAACATACTAATACATATAAATATTTTGTCTTAATTCTTAACATTGAGTTAACATTACTATTTTAAAGAAAGCAGAAATTTGTATCAACATAATATAAATGAAACAAACTAAATTTATTTTAACAATATCCATAATCTTTTTTGGATTTGAAATCTATAGTCAACAAAACAAAGGTAAAGTTTCTACTAGGGTTTATTGGAATTTTAATAAAGATTTTTCCAATGATGCTTTGAAGAAAAATGCTTTTGAAATAAAAAGAGCATACTTTGGCTATGAATATAAAATCTCCGAAAAAATTTCTTCTAAGGTCACGTTCGACGTTGGTAAAAATAACTCAGGGAGTGATTACACTGCTTTTCTAAAAATAGCTCAACTGGATTGGAAAGTTAAAAATAATTTCAAGTTAAGTTTAGGTATGATTGGAAACAAACAATTCAAGTATCAAGAATCCATTTGGGGATATAGATATATGTACAAAACTTTTCAAGACGAAAACAAATTTGGGAGCAGTGCAGATTTAGGAGTTAATGCTGAAATTAAACTATCTGAAAAAATTGATTTAAACTTGTTTGCATTGAATGGTGAAGGATATAAAAATGTTCAAGATGATATTGGATTTATAAAAATTGGAGGAAATTTAATATACGTATTTAACAATGGACTTTCAGCAAAAATATATTATGACTCACAATCATCAGTTGATAATTTTAACCTCGTTAATACAGGATATTTTATAGGATATAAAAAAAAGAACACAAGAGTTGGATTAGAGTACAATGAGATGTTAAATGGAAAAACATATAAAGATCCTTTTAGTGACCACAACCTATCAGGATTTTCGGGGTATGTCTCACAAAATTTATCTAAAAATTCAAATATTTTTTTCAGATATGACTCTTTAATATCAAACACACTTGATGGAGCCACTGAGAATTGGAACTTGGGGAAAGATGGTAAGCTTATAATCTTGGGATACGAGCACCTAGTCACTAAAGGATTTAAGCTCAATTTAAATTATAGAAACTATAATTACACTGATAATTCAATTAATAATAAATCTATGGTATTTATAAATGCTGAAATAAAAATATAATTATGAACTTACTTAACTTTCAATTACTTTTAGGAAACGATATACTAACAAACTTCGTTGATAATATGGATGTATATTTTATAATGATTGTCGCATTAGCTTTTTTAGCTATTGGTGATCTTGTTGTTGGTGTAAGTAATGATGCAGTAAATTTTTTAAATTCAGCGCTAGGCTCAAAGGCAATTTCTGTTAGAAAAATTATGATACTGGCTAGTTTGGGAGTATTAGTTGGTTCTGTATTTTCAAGTGGAATGATGGAGGTTGCCAGAAAAGGAATTTTTAATCCTGAAATGTTATTATTTTCTGAAATCATGATAATATTTATGGCCGTTATGATTACTGATATATTATTATTAGATTTTTTCAACACTTTGGGTCTTCCAACCTCTACAACTGTATCTATTGTTTTTGAATTGTTGGGAGCTGCTGTTGCAGTTTCACTAATAAAAATATCTGGTCTTGGAAGTGAATTCGGTGATTTAGTAAATTATATAAATGTTGAAAAAGCATCCCAAATCATACTTGGAATTTTGCTGTCTGTTTTTATTGCATTTTCCGTTGGAGCATTAGTTCAATTTATTGCAAGAACATTATTGTCTTATAACTATGAACAAAAATCTAAGTGGGTTGGTTCTGTTTTTGGAGGAGTAGCTTTAACCTCAATTTCATACTTCATATTGATGAAAGGAATAAAAGGGACATCTTTTGCAAAAGAGAGCTACGATCTGTTGGATGGAGCAACAATATCCTCTTTCTTAGAGACAGAAGTGTTTATGATATCACTAGTAAGTTTTGTTTTATTATCATTAATATCATACATATTAATATTTTCTTTTAGAGTAAATATTTATAAATTAATTATTGGTGTAGGTACATTTTCATTAGCTCTTGCTTTTGCAGGAAATGACTTGGTAAACTTTATTGGTGTTCCTATTGCTGCTTGGCAATCATATGAAGCTTGGGTAGCTTCGGGTGTTCCTGCAAACATGTTTTCAATGGAAGTTCTCTCAAGCAAAGTTCCAACTCCTAATTTACTACTATTCCTGGCCGGTATGGTTATGGTTGTTACTCTTTGGATATCATCAAAAGCAAAGAAGGTGACGAAGACTGAAATTGATCTTGCAAGACAAAGAGATACAAAAGAGAGATTTCAACCAAACTTTATATCTAGAGGAATGGTTAGATTTTCATATAATCTAGCTAATTATACCTCTTTAATAGTTCCCAAAAAATTGAGAGAAAAGATTAATGCTCAATTTGAAGTTCCAGTTGTAGAAATGAGTTCTAACAAGGCTGTTGAATTACCAGCTTTTGATATGATTAGGGCATCAGTAAATATGATGGTAGCTGCAATTTTAATCTCAATTGCTACTTCATTTAAATTACCATTATCAACCACTTATGTTACTTTCATGGTGGCCATGGGTACATCACTTTCTGATAGAGCATGGGGATCTGAGAGTGCTGTCTATAGAGTTGCAGGTGTATTGAATGTAATTGGAGGATGGTTCTTTACAGCATTTATAGCATTTACCGCTGCTGGTGTTATTGCATTTTTAATACACCTTGGAGGACCAACTGCAATTGCAATTTTAATATTTGCAGCCTTATTAATTTTAGGTAGAAATTATGTTTCTCACAGAAAAGAACTCGAGGAAGAAAAAAATTCTGAAGCATTAACAAAAGCTGAAAGTAAATCGATTCAAGGAGTTATTGATGAAAGCAGTAGTAATATGTCAAAAGCTTCGAAAAAAATTAAAAAGATTTATTCTCAATCAATTCAAGGACTCGCTAAAGGAGATTTAAGCGCACTAAAGAAAAATAGGAAAGCTGTTTCTAAGTATTCTGAAGAGGTTGATGACTTGAGAAATGATCTATTCTATTTCATTAAAAATCTAGATGAAGAAACTATTAAAGGTGCAAGTAATTTCTATATAAATGTTTTAGCCTATCTGCAAGATATTGCAGAATCTTTACAGTACATTTCAAAGATTACGTACAAGCACATTAATAATAACCATACAAATCTAACCTTCAATCAAATAAGAGAACTACAAGAAATTGATTCGGAGTTAAATAATTTATATAATGAAATACAGTTTATTTTCTCAAACGAAAACCTTAAAGAGTTAAATAAAGTAATTGATAAAAAACAAGAACTCTATTCCTCTCTAAAAGAAAAAATTGATATTCAGATTTCTAGAACTAAAAAGGATGAATCTAGTCCAAAGAATACAACATTATATTTTAGTATTTTAATTGAGAGCAAAGATTTAGTAGAAAAAACTATGAACTTACTAGAGATGTACACACCATCCAAATCTTAATTCATTTAAAAAAAGACGGTCGCTTGGGCTGTTTTTTTTTTAAGTATATTATACTTTATTTTTAAGCTTTAGTTTATTAAAACATTGAAAGAATCGCTAAAAATTTTAGTTGTAGACGATGATTTAGATATCATTGAAATTTTAAAATATAATTTAAACAATTCAGGCTATTTTGTAAAATCTGCAAATAATGGAATAAAGGCAATTAAAAAAGCAAAAAAATTTCTTCCCGACATAATTTTAATGGACGTTATGATGCCTGAAATGTCAGGCATTGAAGCATGCTCTGAAATTAGAAAGATTGATAAACTTAGCAATACAATTATAATTTTTCTTTCTGCAAGAAGCGAAGACTACACTCAAATTTCAGCTTATGATGCTGGGGCTGATGATTATATTTCTAAACCCGTAAAACCAAAAATTCTACTTAAAAAGATTTCCAACATTGCTAAAAAAATTAAATCAGAAAATTCCTATTCAAAAATTTTAGATTTTGGTTCCTTAAAAATTAATAGAGAAAAATATCTTGTTGTAAATAATAAAAACGAAATATTGTTGCCAAGAAAAGAATTTGAATTATTATTTTTATTAGGATCCAAACCTGAAAAAGTTTTTACCAGAGAAGAGATAATGAATAAAGTATGGGGAAGTCTTGATATTGTTGGAGATAGAACGATTGATGTCCATATAAGAAAGCTCAGAGAAAAGATTGGAGAAAAACATATAAAAACCATAAAAGGTGTAGGTTATAAATTTGAAAACTAAATGCCTAAAATTAAAAGAAGACTTTTATTAATATTAATATCATTAATAGCTTCAATATTTATCTCATTTTTTATTTTATTAATAATTAATAATAGTGATTCAATAAATTTTATTGGTTTTTTTAAAATTCTAGTGATAGTTTTTATCACTTTATATATAGTTGGAGTTTTATATACTAGGTATTTTTTATACAAAAAATTAAAGGAAATCACGAAGGATATATTGCCTAAGGAAGATATGCGTCAGACTGTTAATACGAACATGGAGGAATTAGTTAATGAGATTAAAGATTATGATTCAAAAAGAAAATCAGAATACAGCGAAATGAAAAAACAAGAATCATTCAGAAGAGAGTTCATTGGTAATCTCGCTCATGAAATTAAAACTCCACTTTTTACTAGCCAAAGTTATATTTTAACATTGCTTGATGGTGCATTGAAAGACAAAGCAGTTAATAAAAAATATTTAAAAACCGCGTCTAAAGCTATCGAGAGGCTAAACTTGATTGTCAAAGATTTAGATTTGATTACAAAAATTGAAAGAGGAGAATCTAATTTAAATAGAAAAAGGTTTGATATAATTGAGCTTATTCAAAATGTTTTTGAGATGCTTGAATTTACTGCAAAAAAGAAAAATATTGAGTTTATAGTAGATCAAGAAAATGAAATTGAAACAAATGTAAATGCGGACAAAGAAAAAATTGAGCAAGTTTTAACAAACCTGATTGATAATTCAATAAAGTATGGAAAAGACAACGGAACCACAGAAGTTGTAATTCAAAACTTGAATGAAAATAAGATAATAGTTAGAGTGACTGATAATGGTGTTGGTTTTGAAAAAGAAAATTACACTAGAATTTTTGAAAGATTTTTTAGAATTGATAAAAGTGGTAGCAGAAGTGCTGGTGGATCTGGACTGGGACTTTCAATTGTAAAACATATAATTGATTCGCACGATGAAAAAATATATGTCGAAAGTGAATACGGGGTTGGATCTGAATTTTCATTTAGTTTAGAAAAATCTAAATAATTTAAAGCTTTAAAAGCTATTTGAATTTTTACCCCCAAAAAAGAATATTATAATCCAAAAAAAACTACACTAATTTTTAATAAGTTTTAGAATAGTTCAAAAAACCTACAAAATAATTGTAAGATTTTTGTAATGTACAAAGTCAATACTTAAGTTATTTTTTTTGGCAACAATAAGTAAGAGTAAGTAGCAGTGATATTAATATATGGAGCCTTTAATATTCACTGTTTCAGAACTTTACGTATTAATAAATTTTACTAAAGATCCCTAAATTATTTAATTTTTTTATTGCTAAAGCACTGTCATTTATGGCATAATATTTGGGTATTTAAAGTGCTCATGTGATCAAAAAATAATGTTGAAAATTTTGTTAAAAACTTATGTAACCACCATTTTAAAGCGGGTAAAATAAATTAGAACTTTACTATTGTAAAATCGTTTTTTTACCAATCAATTAATAGAATTTTAAAATAATTATGGAGATAGAACATATCATCAAGAGAGACTACAGCACCAAATCTTTCCAGCTGGATAAGATTACAGGAGCCATTAATAAAGCCATGCTTGCTGTAGAATCAGGAAACACTGAGAGTGCACAGAATGTTGCGCTATCCGTTTACAAGACACTACTAGAAAGAAAAAAGAAGGATCAAGAATACGTTCCTACAATTGAAGAGGTTCAGGATGTTGTTGAAACACAATTAATGGAAAGTGAGTTCAAGGAAGCTGCTAAAGCCTACATATTATATAGAAACAAAAGAGCACAACAAAGACAAACCGATCTTTTCGAAAAACGAATTAACTTAAAACCATACGAGTATCCGCATCTCTATGAGTATGTTCCAGCTATCAGACATTCTTATTGGATTCATTCTGAATTCAATTTTACAAGTGACATTCAAGATTTTAAATCACGCTTGTCCGATTCGGAAAGAAGCGCAATTAAAAATACAATGTTGGCAATTTCTCAAATTGAAGTAGCCGTTAAATCATTTTGGGGTGATTTATACCACAGAGTCCCAAAACCAGAAATTGGTTCGGTAGGTTCAACTTTTGCAGAAAGTGAAGTTAGACATGCAGATGCCTATTCCCACCTGTTGGAAATTTTAGGTTTGAACAATGAGTTTAAAAAACTCAAAAAGAAACCAGCCATCATGAAAAGAGTTAGGTATCTAGAAACTGCATTGAAAAATTCAAGAAGCGATGACAATAGAGAGTACGCAGAATCTATTCTTTTATTCTCATTATTTATTGAACATGTTTCTTTATTTTCTCAATTCTTAATAATCATGGCATTCAACAAACATAAAAATATGCTCAAAGGAATCTCTAACGTAGTCGAGGCTACATCTAAAGAAGAGCAAATTCATGGTGATTTTGGTATAGACCTAATAAAAATTCTTCAAAAAGAAAATCCAGACTGGTTTACAAAGGAATATCACAAAAACATTCAAAACATGTGTAAAGAAGCTTTTGAAGCAGAGAAAGATGTTGTTGACTGGATTTTTGAAAAAGGAGAACTAGATTTCTTGCCCAAGGCAGTCGTTAATGAATTTCTAAAAAACAGATTCAATAACTCACTGGAGAGTATTGGTATTGATAAAGTTTTCGATATTGACCAAGATTTAGTTTCACAGACTGAATGGTTTGATGATGAAATCATCGGAACTAAACATGGAGATTTCTTTGTTAAAAGATCTATAAACTATAGTAAAAGAACCCAAAGTATTACAAGCGACGACTTATTCTAAAACATGCAAACAACCAATTCAACATCTACTAAAAAATTTGAGTGGCTAAATGAAAACAGCAGAAAGTTTCTTGCTGCTGGATATTTAGGTGATGGTTTCAGTGCAGAGGAGCGTATTGCTAATATTGCTAAAAGAGCAGAACAGTTACTAGACATGCCTGGTTTTGCTGACAAATTTTACGATTATATGTCCCAAGGTTTTTACTCACTGGCATCTCCGGTGTGGTCAAACTTTGGTAAAGAGCGTGGTCTACCAATTAGCTGCTTTGGATCTCATATTGATGATGACATTGGAAATATTTTATACTCTCAGTCTGAAGTAGGTATGATGTCAAAATTAGGAGGAGGAACCTCTGGATATTTTGGTAAAATTAGACACAGAGGTGCCGAAATAAAAAATAATGGTGAAGCTTCCGGGGCTGTACACATCATGAGACTTTTTGAATCTATGGTTGATGTTGTAAGTCAAGGCTCTGTAAGAAGAGGACGATTTTCCCCATACCTGCCAATTGATCACCCAGATATAATGGAATTTTTAGAAATAGGAACAGAAGGTAATCCAATTCAAGAGCTAACACATGGTGTCACAGTAACTAATGATTGGATGCAAGAAATGATCGATGGTGACGATCAAAAGAGAACTGTCTGGGCTAAAGTATTACAAAGTCGTGGGGAAATGGGATACCCTTACATCTTCTTTACAGACAATGCTAACAATGGTGCTGCTGATGTGTATAAAGACAAGAAACTACCAATCTATGCTAGCAATTTATGTACTGAAATAATGTTACCGTCTGATCATAACTGGTCTTTTGTTTGTGTTTTATCAAGTATTAACGTATTACATTATGATAAGTGGAAAGATACTGATGCAGTTGAAACTATGATTTATTTTTTAGATGCAGTGATCACAGAGTTTTTAGAGAAGCTTGAAAAATATAAAAACTCTGAAAATAGAGATGATCAACAAACGTTTCTATTTATGGAACGAGCATATAATTTTTCAAAAGATAACAGAGCTTTAGGAATGGGAGTACTTGGATGGCACTCCTTACTACAATCTAAGATGCTACCCTTTGACAGTCAAGAATCTTACGATTTAAACAGTGAGGTGTTTAAAAAGATAAAAGAAAATTCCAATAAAGCCTCTAAGTATTTAGCTGAGAAATTTGGAGAACCTGAGCTATTAAAGGGTTATGGAAGAAGGAATACGACATTGAATGCAATAGCACCAACTACATCATCAGCATTTATTTTAGGTCAGGTATCCCAAGGTATTGAACCAATATGGTCCAATATTTATGTAAAGGATATTGCAAAAATAAAAACAACAATTAAAAATCCTTTCCTTGTTAAGCTCTTACAAACAAAAGGTATGGATACACCTGAAGTTTGGAAGGAAATTAGGGATAGAGATGGTTCTGTACAGGATCTTGATTTCTTAACAGATCATGAAAAAGAAGTATTTAAAACCTATTCAGAAATTGATCAGCTTGCAATTATCTATCAGGCAGCTAATAGACAAAATCATATAGATCAAGGCCAGTCATTAAATATTATTATACACCCAGATACTAGCACTAAAGACATTAACAAGATCCATGTTACTGCTTGGAAACTAGGCCTAAAATCCTTGTACTATCAGCATAGTATGAATGCGGCTCAAAAATTCAAACAGAAAAAGGAATGCGAAAGTTGCGAAGGTTAGTCTAAGTAATTTCTCAATGTTAAAATATTTTGGATTAACAATATCAATAATAGTTTTTCTAATAAACTTATTTTATTTTGATTTTGAAGAGCCTTTCTTTTCTGAAGACAATAAAGTAACATTAATTGGAATAATTGGAAGTCTTTGCGCTATGGTTCTGATTTTGATTTTGATTCTTTCAGAAAAAATAAATTCAAAAATTAAAGGTCAGTAATTTGATCAACTTTAACACCGGCCTCAATTAAAAAGTCTAGTCCTGACCTATCTTTATATTCAGTTATATAAACAACTCTTTTAATTCCGGATTGAAAAATTAACTTACTGCATTCTGTGCATGGTGATAAAGTTACATACAAAGTAGCTCCAGTAGTTGATTGAGTAGATGCGGCAACTTTTAGAATAGCATTTGCTTCAGCGTGTAATACATGCCATTTTGTATATCCCTCATCATCCTCACAATTATTGTCTAGACCGGTTGGTGTACCATTATAACCATCAGAAATTATCATTCTATCTTTAACAATTAATGCTCCAACCTGCCTTCTTTTACAATAGGAGAGCTGTGACCATTCATTAGCCATCTTTAAATATGCTTTGTCATACTTTAACTGTTTTTTATCAATCACCTTTCTAAATAAATATCAATATAGTTAATAAACAAACCAAAAATGAAATTATTCTGATGTAATTTTTTTTGAGTTTATTGCTGTTCCAAAATAAGATTGAATTCAAAACTAAAATAGATACGGCAATCAAAATTTGCGAAACCTCAACACCAAGTGAAAAGCCAATTAGAGCAACTAAATCCACTCCGTCAGAAAATGATATTTGACTAAAAAAATTAGCAAAACCAAAGCCATGAATCAAACCAAAAAATAATGCTATAAGAATTGTGAAATAATTAATTTTTTTGTTGGTATCTAGGAAAAAAATATTTGACAAAGCAGAAATAATTATTGTAACTGGTATTAAAAATTCTATAATTTCTGCATTAGGTCTATAAATCCCATAAGATGAAATAACTAGTGACATTGAGTGGCCAATTGTAAAAAAAGTAACAATCCAAAAAAGCTTTTTCCATGTTTTAAATGAGTAAATAATTGAGATTGAAGCTAAAAATAACAAATGATCATAAGCATTAATATCCATAATATGGCTAAAACCAATTTCTAAATAAAATTGTATTTGATCGATCATATGCCTCTTTGTTTTTTAATATTTTCATAAGCTGCTTGTATTTTTGAAAACTTTTCTTTTGCAGCTTTTACATAAACCTCTCCCAAGTTCTGCACTTTATCTGGATGATGTTTTTTTGCAAGTTCTCTATATGCCTTTTTTAAATCTTCATTTGAGCAATTTTTGTCCACTTCTAAAATTTTATAATCAGAATCTGAAGATTTAAAGAACATCGCTTTTATGCTTTCAAAGTCAACTCTGGAAATATTTAACAATTGAGTAAACTCTAAAAGTTTTTCTATTTCAGCTTTTGAAATGGATCCATCTGCTTTGGCTATATTAAAAAGAAAGTGAATCAATTGAAGCCTTGTACCATAAGTCGTTCTTTTTAAAAAGAAGTTACAAATCTGCTTTGCTGAAATATTTTTTTTATCAATATTGGTATTAAACTCCTTGAACAAAATATTTGCCCTATACTGACCATATATACTTATAAAATAATTTCTTACAAATTGTAACTCTTGCTTTGAAACATCACCATCTGATTTGATTAATATAGATGCTAAAGCAAGTAGGTTTAGTTCAAATTCTTTTTTAATACTATTCCCTATTTTGGTAAAGTTATTTTTATCGATTTGATGACCAATAAATAAACCAATAAAGAATCCTGGTAATCTAAATATATATAAACCAAGAAATGCTAAAATCCATTTGTACATAGCGGGAATCAAATTTACGAATGTCAATTAATAGTTCTTTATTATATTTGAAAAAAATAAGTAAAATGTATCCTGAAGAAATTGTAAATCCGATGAAGTTAGAATTAACTTCAAATGGATTTAAAGAATTATCAAATGATGATGATGTTAAAAAATTAATTAAGGAAGGTACATCTGTAATTATGATTAATTCTGTTTGTGGATGTGCTGCGGCTAATGCAAGACCAGGTGTTATCTCATCATTGAACAACGAAAAAACACCAAGTAATTTATTCACTGCTTTTGCTGGTGTTGATCGTGAAGCAACAAATTCAGCTCGAGAGTTAATGTTTCCCTTTCCTCCATCATCCCCAAGCATTGCATTATTTAAAGATGGGGAATTAGTCCATATGTTGGAAAGACACCATATAGAGGGTCGAGATGCATCACTGATTGCTGAAAATTTAAGACAAGCTTATAACGAACACTGTTAAATTATTTGTGTACAGGCAGCTCAATAGTAAAGGTTGTTTTGCCTTTTCTTGATGTGAAGTCGATGTTGCCGTTATAATTTGTAACCAAATTTTTTATTATGCTTAATCCAAGGCCCATACCTTTTGATTTTGTCGTAAACTTAGGTTCAAAAATTTTATCTCGGTTTTTTTTAGATATTCCAATTCCATTATCTTCAATTTCAATCAATGCTTTACTTCTATTCTTTTTTATCCTAACAATAATCTTGGGATCACTAATATTTTCTGTAGCTTGAATAGAATTCTTAACAAGATTGGTAATAACTCTGATCAAATTTGTTCGATCAATTTTTACCTTAAGCAAATCAATCTTAGTTTCAAATGCAATATTTTTTTCATTAAAAATTTCTAAAGCTAATTTAGTTGTGGAAACAATATCAATATTTTCATTTTTTTGAGCAGGCATCTCTGCAAAATGAGAAAAAGCAGTTGAAATGGAACTCAAGACATCAATTTGTTGAACGAGTGTATCACTAAAATCTTGAATCTTTTCCTCAATTTTTGGGTCTTTAGAATTAAATCTCTGCTTAAAACTTTGCACAGTTAATTTCATTGGTGTTAATGGATTTTTTATTTCATGAGCAACTTGTTTAGCCATTTCTCTCCACGCAAGTTCTCTTTGAGATTTAGAAATCTTTTTAACGTTATCATCAATCTGATCAACCATATTGTTATATGAACTTACTAGTGTGAACATTTCCTTACTTGAAACATTAGTTTTTATTTTTTTATTGGATTTATCCAACCTCATTTGTCTCATTTTTTTAACTAATTCTGAAATTGGATTTGTAATATAACTAGATACAAAGTATGATATAATTATTGCTAGAACAAATAGAAGAATATAAACCTGTGCTATATTAATAATAAAGGATCTCACCTCATAAGCATTGAGTCTGTCGTCATCAATGTAGGGTAAATTTAATATCCAAATTGGTCTATTATTAATATCCATAATGTATGAAAATGATGATCTGTACAGCTGATTATCTAATTCATTTTTATTCACAATACTAAAATCATTTGAATTTGAAAGATTATCAATCAAGTTATTATCAAGCTTTGGAGACACATTGCTTTTAACTGTTGTTCCTACGAGTGTTCCGTCTAAATCATATAAAGTGAAATCAATATTTTGCACATCAGAAATTTTAAAAATTTCATCTTTTAACTCTTCATCTAGGACTGTACTTATATTTATACCTTCGTCAGGCCTTCTATTAAATAAATAAGATAATTGATTGTCTGGCTGTTGAGATTTTTCATTGAATAAAATATTAAATGCTCTTTGGAGTTGAGCTTCTTTTCTATCCAACCTCAACTCATGATAATACAAAGAGTTTTCTCGAATTTGAAAGCTTGTTGTTATACCTATTAACAGAAAAGATACAAATACAAGCAAAATCATCGCAAAAAATATTCGAGTTCTTAACAATAAAAATGGTTCCTTCATAAATGATTTAATCTAAAATAGTCAAAATCAAAAATTATTCCACTTAATATTTTTTATTTTAATACATTAGTTAAGATGAATCGTAGAAAATCTTTTGTAATTTTTTCATCATGTATTATACTTAGTTTAGGAATTATTTTTAAGTCTGAAACAATATATTTATTTGAGCTCGTCAAAACGATTGTAAAAATAAAAAGGACTACTGCTGACATTACTGACTACAAATATTTCGATAATATTAATATCCCAAAAAGTGAAAAACCTGAACCCTGGCCAATTCATAATGATTTTAATTCTGTAAAGTCTACAGAAAAACTCAATTCAATACACAAACGTTTAGGCACAGTGGCTTACTTAATCATAAAAAATGACTCTCTTTGGTATGAGAAATATTTTGATGGATATAATGAAAAATCCTATAGCAACTCTTTCTCTATTGCAAAAAGTATTGTTACTGCAGTTCTAGGAAGAGCAATTGATGAAGGTTACATAGAAAATCTCAATCAAAAAGTTGGTGATTTTATTCCTCAATATAAAACTGGCTTGGCGTCAAAATTAACTGTTGGTGATTTATCAAGTATGGCGTCTGGTATGAAATGGACTGAAAATTATACAAATATTTTTGGGGTGACAGCAAGAGCATATGTTGGGACTGGACTTGAAAAATTAATTAAATCAAGGCCCATAATAAGAGAGCCAGGTCAATCATTTAAATATCTAAGCGGTGATACTCAATTGCTAGCGATGACTATTGAGAGGGCAACTGGACAAAAGTTATCAAATCTTGTATACGATTGGTTTTGGAACCCCATTGGAGCTGAAAACAATGCTTTGTGGCAGGTTGACAATCTTAAAACAAATACTGAAAAAGCATATTGTTGTTTTAATTCAAATGCGAGAGATTTTGCAAAATTTGGAAAATTGTTTAAAGATCATGGTAAATGGAATGGAAAAAAATTACTTGACTCATCATTTGTAAAAAAAGCTACAAGTAAAAGATTTGACAAAAGCCCCTATTATGGATATGGCTTTTGGTTAGGCAATCATAAAGGGATGGATTATTTTTCAATGAGAGGTCATCTTGGTCAGTATGTTATTGTTTTTCCAAAGGAAAATATAATTATTGTTAGATTGGGAAAAACGAATGACAAAAAAACTGAAACTGATATTTATCCAAAAGACTTATTGATATATATGGAAGAATCATTGAAAATGACTAAAAAATAGTTTTGAGCAATAATAAAATTATCTCAGTCAAAAATTTAAAAATTTTCTCAGATCAAGTTGAATTGGTTAAAGGAATTTCATTTGACATAAACAACAATAGTATTTTGGGTATTATCGGTGAGTCAGGCAGTGGGAAATCATTGACTGCACTAAGTATATTAAAATTAATAAAGTACAAGGGACTACAACAAACTGGACAAATCTACTTTAGAAACGAATTAATAAACTCACATAATATTGATCAAATTATAAAAAATAAAATCTCTATTATTTTTCAAGATCCGATGAGTTTTTTAAACCCGAGTATGAGGTGTGGATCTCAAATAAAGGAAGCTCTAAATAAAAAAAATAAAAATGAAGTTCTACAATTAATCAAAAAAGTAAAAATTGAAAATTCTGAGGAAGCTTATAACAAATATCCACACGAGCTTAGTGGTGGACAGCAACAAAGAATAATGATTGCTATTGCAATTGCTAAAAGCCCCGATCTAATTATTGCAGATGAGGCTACTTCATCACTTGATAGTTTAATAAAAAAAGACATAATAAATCTTTTAATTGAATTAAAAAAAGAATACAAAACAAGCTTGATTATAGTAAGTCATAATCTAAAGTTAATATCAAATGTTTCAAATGATGTTGTAGTTATGAATAAAGGTAAAATTGTTGAAAAAGGAACAACTTTAGATGTATTTAAAAACCCTAAAAATAATTATACCAAAAATCTTCTTTTAGAAAATAAAAATTTGAGTAAGATTTTTAATGGCAACAACAAAAAAAAGAAATTGATTCTTGATGTCAAAAAATTAAAACTAACGCTTTCAGATAAACTAATATTAAATGATATTGATTTCAAACTTTTTAAAGGTGAAACGCTAGGATTAATTGGTCAGTCGGGCTCTGGAAAAACTAGTATTTCAAGATGTATAACTGGCTTTTATAAAGAATATTCAGGAGAAATTAACTATAAGGGAATCAACATTAAAGAAATTAAAAGATTTGATTATAGTAGGGAAGTACAACTAATTTTCCAAGATCCTTACTCTGCATTAAATCCAAATATAAAAATCATAAATCAACTAACAGAGCCAATAGGAATTCATTTCAAATTAAGTAAAGATGAGGCAAAAAATTTAGCAAGTGAATACTTAAATAAAGTAAAACTAAAAGAAAATTTATTTTGTAAATATCCGTCTGAACTTTCTGGGGGTGAAAGACAGAGAGTGGTAATAGCAAGGGCATTGTGTTTAAAGCCAAAACTAATTATATGCGATGAATGCGTCTCGGCATTAGATAAATCAATTCAAATCGGAATATTGAAACTGTTAAATCAATTAAAAAATGAATTGGAATTAACCTATATTTTTATTTCTCATGATTTGAATTTGGTCAAATTAATGTCGGATACAATAATTGTATTGAAAAATGGTGAAATAGTAGACATGAATTCATCTATCAAATTATTTAAAAAACCTAAAAACTATACTAAAAAACTAATTGAAGCTATAATTTAAAATGAATAGTATGCTAGATTTAACTGATTCATTATTAAAATATGTAAGTTTCACTTTTTTAATCTATTGTTGTTTTAACTCATTATTGAAATTTGTTTATAATAAACCATACATAATATCTGACTTCAGAATTTATTTGATTACGTTAATTTTTATTTTCTTTAAGCTTTCAGCCTCTTTGCTTACAATTTATAATTCAAAAGATTTTAATATGAAAAACTTGTTAACTTTCATAATTGTATTGTTTGGTTTTTATTTACATAACAAAATCACTGAACCAAGAAAAAAGTTTTTTAGATTATTTGTTTTCTATTTTATTGGATTATTTATTATGATTATTTGGTAAAAGCAAAAAACACTCTAGGGGGAGTGTCTTAGGCTAAACAAACTATGAAAAACTAACAAATTAAATTTAGTTTAAATTTGCTGGATATAATATTAAAGAATTGTTAAAATGGAAAATGAAAAAATGATTGGTGTTTTAGGTGGAGGGAGCTGGGGAACAGCCATGATAAAAATGCTGACAGAAAATTCCGATAAGATTCTCTGGTACATACGTGATCATTCTCAAGCTAAAGAAATAATTAATAATAAAAAAAATCCAAAATATTTAAAGGATTTGAAAATTAAAACAAACAACGTTTTCATTAGCAGTGATATTAATGAAATAATAATTAAATCTGATATTATTATTATTGCCATACCATCCCCCTACATTAACCAAAATTTAATTGAACATAAAACTGCGTTAAAAAATAAAGTTATTTTCTCAGGATCGAAAGGTGTTATTCCAGAATCTCATTTAGTTATAAGTGAACATCTTAATAGACATTTTGATATTTCCTATGATAATTTAGGTATACTAAGTGGTCCTACCCACGCAGAGGAAATAGCTAACGATAAATTATCCTATTTAACAATTGGATCAACCAATAAAGAAATATGTTACTTATTATCTGATAAATTGAGCTCATCATATATTAGAACTTCAATTTCTGATGATATTATAGGTATTGAATATGCAGCTGCATTAAAAAATATCTATTCGATATTAGTAGGAATATCAATTGGTCTTGGGTACGGAGACAATTTTATTAGTGTATTAATTAGTCATTGTACAAAAGAGATGATAAGATTTATTAAATCAATAGATCAAATTAAACGTGATTTTAGTCATTCAGCCTATATTGGTGATCTCTTGGTTACAACATACTCACTACATAGTAGAAATAGAGCATTTGGAAAGATGATTGGAGAAGGACTTTCAGTGGACCAATCGATTTCAAAAATGTCTATGATTGTTGAAGGATATTATGCATCAAAAAATGCATTTGAAATTTCGAAAATTAAAAAAGAAGATTTCGATATAATTGACTCAGCATATAAAATTTTATATCAAGGAAAAAATCCCGCAGAGGAAATAAGTTTATTGTCGAAAAAATTAGATTGAGCTCTTGAACTGGTTTAAAAATCTTAAATCATTTTCGTAAAGGGTTCTTATATCTTCGATTTGGTATAACAACATTGCGATACGTTCAATTCCTAAGCCAAATGCAAACCCAGAAAACTTTTCCGAATCTATATTACAGTTTTTCAAAACATTGGGATCAACCATACCACAGCCAAGAATTTCTAACCATCCAGTCCCTTTGGTAATTCTATAATCAGCCTCGGTTTCTAAACCCCAATAAATATCTAGCTCAGCACTAGGTTCAGTAAAAGGGAAATATGACGGTCTTAGTCTTATCTTACTTTTTCCAAATAATTCCTTTGTAAAGTGTAATAAAGTTTGTTTTAAATCAACAAAAGAAACAGCTTTGTCGACATACAAACCTTCAACTTGGTGAAAAAAACAATGAGACCTGGCAGAAATATCTTCATTCCTATAAACCCGCCCCGGTGAAATGGTCCTTATTGGTGGATCATTATTTTCCATGTGTCTTATTTGAACAGATGAAGTGTGCGTTCTTAAGAGCCAATCAGGATTTTTACTTATATAGAAAGTGTCTTGCATATCTCGAGCTGGATGATGTTCAGCGAGATTCAATGCTGTAAAGTTATGCCAGTCATCTTCGATTTCAGGCCCTTCAGAAATATCAAAACCTACTTTTAAAAAAATATCAATTATTTTATTTTTTACAATTGAAATAGGATGTCTGGATCCTAGTTTGAGAAAATTAGCTGGTTTTGTCAAGTCTTCAAAAGAATCATCTTGAGATTTATCTGATAATTTTTCTTTGTGAATTGTTATTATCTCGTTGACCGTCTGTTTTATAGAATTAATTTTTAACCCAACTTCTTTCTTCTTACTATCAGGCACATTCTTCAGTTGTGAAAACAAATGAGGGACTATTCCTTTTTTAGAAATATATTTTATTCTAAATTTCTCAAGCCCATCTGTGTCAATGATTTTAATTTTTTTTAAATCTGCTAAATGTTTTTCTATTTCCTCTATCATTACAATTGCTAAAATATCTTAATTAAGTTAATTTTTAAAACTTCACCAAAATTTAATTAAATCTATCCCATAATATATAATTACAGCTGATACAACAAATCTAAAAAACTTACCTATTAACATCCATAGTGATACTTTGTAAGGATCCACTTTAAAGAAACCTAAACTTAGAGCTAAAATATCTCCCCCCAATGGAAACCAAGTAAAAAAAGCTAAAACACTTCCCCATTTATCTATTTTTTGTTTAAATCTTAAAACTTTTTCTTTTTTAATTTTAAAGTACTTTTCAATTTTCTTCCAGTCACCAATCCTTCCGACAAAATAAGAAGTCATTCCTCCAATCCAATTACCAATGGTTGCAATAAAAATCGTTAACTGAAGATTAAATCCTTTTACAATTAAAATACCTAAAATTACTTCGGGGCTGAAAGGAATAACAAAAGTAGCAGCTAAAAAACAAGAAATAAATAGTCCTAAATATCCCAAATCTGCAAAGTATTCCATTTTAGTTATAAATTTACCATGAAATTATACTTAAATTTTGATTTTAATAGATTTAATAATAATAGTAATTATCATTTATGCATTTATAAAGGGGTTTTCTAAGGGTCTAGTGAATGAAATAGCTTCATTTCTTGGGTTACTAATAGGGGCTCTTATTTCTTATAGTTTGTCAGATGAGCTTTCAGAAATTATTAATAATTATATAAAAAAAGATTCACCTTTATATGTCATTTCACCTAACGTATGGAATATTTTAAGTTTTATTATTCTATTTATAACTACATCACTTATGTTTACTTTAGCTGGTAAGTCTCTGACTAAGCTTGTAAAATATATTTCATTAAGTACGATAAACAGGATTCTTGGTGGATTATTTAGTGTATTTAAATTTTTAATAATAATTGTATCTATCTCTATGGTGATTAATTATTTTTCTGATCTTTTAGGTCTAGAAATCATCCCAACTGATCAAACTAATAATTCTAAAGTATACCCCGTTCTTATTTCTATTGGAGATATGGTGCTAAACCTTTTGAATAATAAATCTTTGACTATTTAATAGTTCTAAAAGAAGATGTTGTTAGCCAACCTTTATTTCCATTTTTTAGTTCAATTAAACTCCAATCATTAACACTTTCAATAATATTAAGCTTAGTTCCTTCATGAAGTTTGCTAATCTCATCTGACCTTAAGTTAGGTTCCGCCCTTAAATCAACTTGTTTGTCAAAAATAATTGCTGGATTGTAATTTTGATAGTTACTTTTTGTGATATTAGCCGCAACTAGAAATAGAAGAAAAAATAATGAAAATGTCAAAGCCGATATAAAATACTTTTTTTTGTTTTTGGGCCTTTTACTAATGAAATACAAAACCAAAAATATAGCTGCTAAATACTCAAATAACAGAAATATGTACTGCCAGGTAGTGTAACTAAATAAATTTAAAATAGTGTTGATAAACAAAGAAACTTGGTTTTTAGGCAGTGAATCAATTTTATCAATTAACATGTTGTTTGCAAATGTTAAATTATTTAATACTTTTTCATTACCTGGGCTTAAGACCAGTGCTTTTTCGAAATAGTAGATTGAATTTGCAATATCATTTAACTTATAATAAGAATTTCCAAGATTATAATATAATTGCTCTGAGTGACTTCCATTTTTTAAAATAACATTGTACTTTTCAATTGCATCAAAATATTTTCCTTCATTATAAAATTTATTTCCTTGGTCAAACAATTCTGCGTTTTGGCCAAATGAATTAGACAAAAATAAAAAGATGATAAATTTAATTGTCTTTAAAATCATGATTTTTCAATATTATAAATTATTTCAACTGCTTTTTCATAATCATTTTTCATTTCATTAGAACTTGAGGGTGTGTAGCGTGCATATTCACAACTCTTTAAAATTTCAATTAAAGAAACAATTGTATCCTCTGCAATATTTTTTTGAGATAATTTAGATTTAATATTCTCCTTTGAAAAATCAGATGTTTGAAAATCAAATCTTGACTTTAAAAAATTAAATATTGCTTTCTCAAGAGATACGTAAAAAAGGTCCGTATTGTTAATGTCATTCTTAGCTATCTCAAGGAAACTATCCGCTAATTTTCTGGATAATTTTGAATTTTTTTCTGCCGTTGTCATTGAATCTTTAGCAAACCTAAAATAAAGGAAGGTAAGTATGATTACAATAATAGGAAAGCCAACTAAGTAGCCTAATATGCCATCTAAATTTGATTGCTTTTCTGAAATAACCTGAAAGTCGGAATACAAGTCAATAAAATTAAATTGTAAAGCGTTCGCTGGTATATTTATTTTGTCATTTACAATTTTTTCATTTTTATTAGATACTATAGGCCCATCATATACATCAACAATTTTTTCATCCGTATAAATCGAAACATATTTTTTTAGTGATGGGTTAAAAAAGGAAAATTTAATAATAGGTATTGGATATTTTCCTTGAAATTGCGGGACAATAGTATATGTGTTAGATATATTTCCATTCATTCCTGAAAGTCCAATTTTAACATTTTCAGTGTACTCAGGATCATATTTTTCTAAGGAAGATGGAACAACTATTTCGGGTAAAGAGAATAACTTTAAGTTTCCAGTTCCGGAAACTTTTAACTCAAGCTGAAACGATTCAGTAGCTTTCAGCTCACTTTTATTGGAACTAATACTTATATCAAAGTTACCTACAGCACCAATAAAATCATCTGGTCTGTTTTCATTAGGTAATGGCTTTACATTTATTATTTGTTTTTTAGAGGAAACTTTACTTGACGTTTGATTATAAATTATATTACCAAAAAAATCTCTTCTGTTTGTTGGAACGTCAATAGAAACATCCAATGTCATTGGATTAATTTCTAAACTTCCGTCTTTTTGTGGATACAGTAGTGTTTTTTTCCAAGTAACATAGTTATAGCTTTTACCGTTCAATGAAGATCTCTTTATCTCAAGGCGAGGAACATCAATTTTTTGTGACCAAAAATTTTTAAATTCTGGTGAATCAATTTCACCTAAATTTCTAACATTAATTTCAGGGCTAAAAAATAGTTTATATACAACAGATATTGGCTCGTTCAAGTAAGGACTTCGCTTTGATATTTCCGTAACTAATTGAATATCATCATCGACCAATGACTCAGAATTATTGGGTGAAGCTGATGAATCTACAGCTTCTACAACTTGGATATCAACAGGTGAGGTTTTATAAATGTCACCTTCTATTTCAATTGAGGCTTGTCCAATAGTAAAACGTCCTCTTTTTACTGGAGATAAGAAGTAAGAATACGTTTTTGAAAATGTTCTAGTACCATTAATCCAGCTATTACTTACAGACTGATTTGGACCTCCAACAATGTTAAATCCATTAAAGTTGGGGGGGGAAAAATTATCCCCATCTTTATTCATCTTAAAATCAACCCTAAGATTCTCATTTACACCTAACCTATTTTTACTCACTTCAGCTTCAAACTTTACCTGAGCTGTAGTAAGTGAACAAAATAGAATCGAAGATAATATGAGAATAAACTTTTTCATGCTACCAGTCTTTTTTATTGGATTTAGGATTACCCTTGAACTTTTTCTTGTTAACTTTTTCCTGAACCTTTTTCTCCTCTTTACTCATAGCCTCTAAAATATTCTTAAGTTGTTGTGGAGATATGTCTTGTTTTGATGGATCATCCTTTGGTTTTGATTTATCATCTTTTTTATCTTTTTTGTCCTTTTGATCATTTTTTTCATCCTGCTTTTGATCCTTATTTTTTTCCTTATCCTTGTTGTCTTTATTATCCTTATTTTTTTGGTTATCCTTATTATTATTTTGATTTTTTAATAGTTCTTTAGCAAGGACATAGTTATAACGAGTTTCTTCATCGTCAGGATTATTCAATAAAGCTTTTTTGAAATTATCAACAGCACCCTGATAATTTTCATCCTTCATAAAAGTATTTCCTAAGTTGTGATAGGCTTTGTGCAATTCCTCTTTACTTTCCAATTTATTTAACGATTTAGCATAATTGAATCTTGCCTCATCTGATAAATTATTTTTATATAGTGAATTACCCAAATTGTATGGGGCTCTATAATTCAAAGAGTCGTAAGAAACAGCTTTTCTGTAATTATACTCGGCATCTTGATATTTATCTTTTTGAAAATCATTATTTCCATTAAAAACAAAATTATTAGAGTCTTTTCTCTTTTCATCTTGAGAAAAAAGAATTCCTGAGAACAAAAGCATAACTATAAATATTCTATTCATTTTCATTAAATAAATTAAGTTTTTCAATCCACTTTGTTTTTTTATTAAAAACAATTGAGTCAATTAAAAGTAATAATAAACCAAATCCTAAAAACCATTGGAACTGATCTTTAAAAGAAACAAATTGTTTTGACTCGAACTCTTTTTTATCCATTTCTTTAAGCTCATTAATTATATCATCAACTACCTGAGTGGTATTATCGCCCTTTATATATTTTCCAGCTGATTGGTTAGCCATTTTTTGAAGTAAATTTTCATTCAACCTAGTTATTACCACTTCACCTTTTTCGTCTTTCTTGTAGGATTTAACAATATTGTTTTCTTTAATTGGTATGGGTGCCCCTTTACTTGAACCAAGACCTACAGTAAATATTGTTATTCCACTTTCTTGAATTGCTGAGAAAAGCTGATCTTCTTTGAACTCATGATCTTCACCATCACTTAAAATACAGAGAATTCTATTTGTCTGGTTATCATCATCAAAATAACCTTTTGATAATTGAATAGCCTCTATAATAGATGTGCCTTGAGATGAAAGCATATCGGTATTTAAACTCTCTAAAAACATTTTTGCTGATGAAAAATCCGTTGTTATGGGCAAAACAGGTATCGCAGTAGAGGCATACGCAATAATCCCCACTCTATCGGAGCCTAATTTGTTGAAAATTTCCGAAACCAATCTTTTTGCTTTGAAGATTCTGTTTGGAGCAATGTCCTCAGCTAGCATACTCTTTGACACGTCTAGCGCAAAAACAATATCTACACCCTCTCTTTTGACAGTTTTAAGTTCAGTTCCAATTTTTGGGTTAACCAAACCAAAAACTAGAAGAATTATAACAACTATTTTAATTACAGTTTTTAATAAAAATTTAGATGAGGAAAATTCAGGGCTTAAAAATTTAAAAGTTTTATTATTAAAATGTTTGTTTACAATATTTTTTTGCCAAATTCTATTATAAAAAAAGACCACAAGTAATAATGGAATCAATATGAGCAAATAAAAATAAAATGTTTCTTCAAGTTGATACATTACACTATACTTTTAAATATTATTTTTCTAAATATAAACTCTACAAATATTAGGCCTAATGCAATGATAATTAAAAGCCTATATTTTTCCTCAGCATCAGAGAATCTAATCTCTTCCACTTCGGTTTTCTCCAATTTGTTTATTTCATCATATATCTCCTGTAAACTTTTGTTTGTAGTTGCACGAAAATACAGGCCACCTGTTTTATTTGCAATTGAGCTTAACAATTCCTCATCAATTTCAACTTTAGTCATGCCGAATCTGAATGATCCGTCTGGATTCAAAGCGACTGGTGCCAATGCATTACCATTAGATCCTAATCCAATCGTGTAAGTTTTAATTCCATAACTTGAAGCCAAATCTGCAGCAGTTGAGGGATCTATAAAGCCTGAATTATTTACTCCATCAGTAAGCAAAATTATTACCTTACTCTTTGCGCTACTTTCTTTAAGTCTATTTACTGAGGTTGCAAGTCCCATTCCTATTGCAGTTCCATCTTGAATGATTCCATCAAAAACAATATCATTAAGTGATTTGATAATTATTGATTTATCTGAAGTGACTGGTGTTTTTGTATAACTTTCGCCTGCATAAATAACCAAGCCTATACGATCATTTTTCCTATCATTAATGAACTCTGCTGCAACACTTTTAAGAGCTTCAAGCCTATTCGGTTTTAAATCTTGAGCTAACATACTTGATGAAATATCAACAGCAATGACAATATCAATACCACTAGTTGATTTAGTCCTTACTGAATTACTAATTTCTTGAGGTCTTGCCAAGGCAACAATTACCAATGATATTGTTAAAAGCTTAAGCATATCAAGAATTGGATAAATTTTGGATTTTAATCCAATATTGAAATCAGTAGTTGAAGAAATTTTAAATGAGCTTGCTCTGCTATTTTTTGATTTAAAATAATACGTAGCTATAATAGGCACTAAAATTAATAGCCATAAAAATTCAGGACTGTAAAATTCTATATTACCCACTACTTAATAAATTTTATAGATTCAATCACTCTTTTTGAAACTGTTTCTAAACTCAGATTTTTTCTTTCGAAAATCAGCTCTATCTTAATTGATAATTTATTTAATACAAAAAGTATAATAGAGTAATCTCTTTTCTCATTTATATTTTCATTATCAAAGGAGCCAAAGATTTTAATACCCTGATCTCCGTCAATAGTTTTGAAATCTTCTTGCTTAGTAATCACATTAATATAATTTCTTTGCTTGAAGTCATCCAACAACTCATTAATTGGATCTGAATTTTCATCAATTTGTTCAGTTATTAAATTGATTTCTAAATTTTTATTTTTTGAAATAAAGCTCAACTTATTTATTGTTGAATCAGGGGATCTGAGTAATGCATCCGGTGTATCAATACTCAAATTCAATCCAGTGTAAACACTAGTAATCCAATCTTGTTTAAGAATTTTTTTATCGTTATTAAAAACTAAAAATGAGTCAAATTTTGGAGGTCCAAATAAGACTGTAAGAGATGACAAGAGAGTTATAAATAATACAAAAATTGATACAATAGAATATTTAATTTTTCTTTTCTTTATCATCTGATTATACCTCAACTCAATTAGTTTCTTTTGTTCATTTTCTTGTTCAATATTATTTGGAATAGATTTCTTGGTGTCAAGAATAAATGATTTTAAAACAATATTATCATTTGAAGCCACACTCTGCTCAGGGCTAAATTTAGCAAACTTAACAAGATCCGCATTGTTCAAAATGTTCTTGAAACTTTCAATGATTTCAATTGAAATATTAATTTTTTTTGAATCATTTAACAAATTTATTTTATCAATTAATTCTTTTGAGGTACTTTCTCGAGCTGAAATTTTAATATCATTTTCTAGATACTCCTTAGCTATTAGAGTCAGTTTTGAGTAAAATGACTTGAAATCATTTTGACTTTCTAAAGTTTCTTTTTCTAAATTCACTAGTTCATCGATTGCATTTTCAAAAGGTGTTTTAAAATCACTCTTGTTATACACATGATTTTTAAATTTTTTATACAAGAAAAAAATCATCAATGATCCTAACACTAAAATTAATAATGAGGACAAATAGGTTGTTAATGGAACTCTTTGCTCTTTATTTAGTATGATGTTTTTTATGTCAAAAAACTTTTTTGATACAGTATCAACTTTTATCGTCCTAACTTCAACTATAATTGAATCTGTAAAATATTTTTTATTGTTAAATGAAATCTGTTGGGGCTTGATTGAATAAAAACCTTCCTCAAAATTAGTAAGCTTAAATTTTTTAACTATTGATTTTTTCCCTTTAAAAAAGGAAGTGTCAAGAGGAAATTCTTCAGCAATTTCAAATGGACTAAAATTAAACTTTTCTGGAAAAACAAGATCAGTTAATTTTTCTGCCTCTGCCTTTATAATGTAATTAAACTGTTGTCCAACTTTAATAGTTGTTGAATCTACTGTGGATGAAAGCTCAAGCTTCTCATCTTGAGAAAAAATAATTTGAGTGGAAATAAAAATTAATAATATTTGTAATATTCTAACCACGATTTTTAAAGTATCCTAATAATAATTTCACATAATCTTGATCTGTTCTGCAGCTTATAGTTCCTGAACCATTTTTTTTAAAGACAGTTTCAAAATAATTTTTTCTTTCTAAACACTTTGCCTTGTACTCGGACCTGATTTTTTTTGAAGATGTATCAATATACTTGAGCTCAAATGACTCTTGATCAATCATTGGTACAAAACCAATATTTGGAATTTCTTCCTCGAATCTATCATAAATTCTTATGCCAGTAATATCATGTTTTTTACTAACAACCGTTAATGATTTGGAAAAATCATTTGAATTAAAATCAGATAAAAGAAATGCTATTGATTTCTTTCTGACAACATTAGAAAAAAACTTTAATGCAACTGCTATATCAGTCTTTATGCTTTTAGGTTTAAACTCGATAAGTTCCCTGATAATTCTAAGAATATGTGTTTTTCCTTTACTTGGTGCAATAAAAAGTTCTATCTGATCAGAAAATAAAATAAGACCAACCTTATCATTATTTTGTATTGCGGAAAAGGCTAAGGTGGCTGAAATTTCAGTAACAATATCTTTTTTTAACTGAGAATCGGTTCCAAATGATTTTGAACCACTTATATCTATGATTAACATCAAAGTAAGTTCTCTTTCCTCCTCAAATACTTTAACAAAAGGTTGATTATATCGTGCAGTTACATTCCAATCAATTGATCTAACATCATCTCCAAATTCATATCCTCTAACCTCACTAAATGTCATTCCCCTCCCCTTAAAAGCACTTTGGTATTCACCACCAAATAAATTATTTGATAGCCTCTTAGTCTTTATTTCAACTTTTCTAACTTTCTTTAAAAGATCTTTTGCTTCCAAAGCCTTGATATTTTAGGGAACTTCGACTGAATTAACAATCTTACTTATCACATCAACCGATGTAATATTTTCTGCTTCGGCTTCATATGTTAACCCTATTCTGTGTCTAAGCACATCATGAATTACAGCTCGAATATCCTCAGGAATCACATAACCCCTTCTTTGTATAAATGCATGACATTTAGCAGCAGAAGCTAAATTTATACTTCCCCTGGGTGAGGATCCAAATCCAATTAAAGGTTTTAATTCTGATAAATTATTTTTTTCAGGATATCTAGTTGCAAAAATCAACTTGAGAATATACTTCTCTATTTTTTCATCCATGTAAACATCTTTTACAGATTCTTGTGCTTTTAGAATATCTTTAATTGATACAACCGATTTTACTTTTTCAAAAGATTCATTGATGTTAGATCTAATAATCTGTTGTTCGTCCTCAAATTCAGGATAAGAGATTACACACTTCAACATAAATCTGTCCATTTGAGCTTCAGGTAAAGGATAAGTTCCTTCCTGTTCAATTGGGTTTTGCGTAGCCATAACTAAAAATGGTAGTTGTAATTTAAAAGTATTATCTCCGATTGTTACCTGTTTCTCTTGCATGGCCTCAAGCAATGCAGATTGCACCTTAGCAGGTGCTCTATTTATTTCATCTGCCAATACAAAATTTGCAAAAATGGGACCCTTCTTGATTGAAAAATCATTCTGTTTCATATTATAAATCATCGTCCCAATTACATCAGCTGGTAAAAGATCTGGAGTAAACTGAATTCTACTGAAAGACCCTTTTACAGCTTGACTTAGAGTATTTATAGCTAAAGTTTTAGCTAAACCCGGAACACCCTCAAGAAGAATATGTCCTCTTCCTAGAAGACCAATTAACAACCTTTCTATCATGTATTTTTGACCAACAATTACTTTATTTACCTCAGGTAATAAAACATCAATAAATGAACTTTCTTTTTTAATTTTTTCATTTATTTTGCTTATATCAATTTTACTATTATCCATAATCAAATTTTTAGGGGGAACAATACTATAAAAAATTATTGTTAAATAATGTTAAATAATGGTTAAATAAGATATGAAAAAGATTATCTGTAAAGATTCTTATCCAAAATAAACTTGTGGACCTGACTAGGAACTAGACTAGAGTATTCTTCTTTTTTATTAATTATTTTTCTGATTTCTCTTGATGATATTTTCATAACTGGAGCGTCTGAAAAAATCACAGACTCATGATTCTTTAGTTTAGCATCAATTTTACTTGGGTTAATTCTTGGATAAACATAAATTTTACTGTCCAATATTTTATCATAATTTTTCCAATTTTCTAACCCAATTAGATTATCCTCACCCATTATAATACTAAAGCTCTGGTCTGGGTAATTCCTTTTTAATTCCTCTAATGTATCAGCAGTATAGTTAGGTTTGGGTAAATTAAATTCAATATCACAATACTTAAACTTAACTCTGTCTAGACAAAACTTCTTAGCCATTTCTAATCTAATTGATTGGTCTGTCAAATCTTCATTTACTTTATCAGGATTTAATGGTGTTATAACGAACCAAATCTCTTCAAAATATCTTTCTAAAAAATAGTCAGCTATTTTTTCATGTCCAATATGAATTGGATCAAAGGTTCCAAAAAATAAACCTACTTTGTTCATTAATTTTTTAAAAAAACTTTAACTATTTCTGAAATTTTTGATTTAGTAAAATCAAGTTTATCATTAGTTACAGAATGATCAAAACTTAATTTCATTTCAATTTCTTTTTTTGCTTTATTTAATCTTTCTTCTAGATCATCTTTAGAATTTAATCCTCTTTCAATTAATCTCTTTCTAAGCTCTTCTAAACTTGGTGGGTTAATAAAAATAGTTAATGCTTGTTCAGTAAAATATTTTTTTAAACTTAAAGCTCCAATCACGTCAACATCAAAAATTATATTATAATTCTTAATTAATTCCTTGATTTCAGACTTCAAAGTCCCATAATATACATCATCATAAACTTTTTCATATTCAATGAATTCGCCCTGACTGATTTTATTTTCAAATTCCTTAATGGTTATAAAATGATAGTCAATTCCATTTGTTTCATTTTCTCTTTTTTTCCTGGTTGTGGCCGATGTAGAGAATCTAAGGTTGAACATTTCTTGATTTAAAAGATGTTTTGCTAAGGTTGTTTTTCCACTACCAGATGGTGCGCACAATATTATTACTTTACCTGCCATTAAAGGATATTTAAAGTTTGCTCTTTTATTTTTTCTAAACACGACTTCATTTCAACTACAGATTTCTGAATCTTGGAGTTACTTGATTTGGAGCCTATAGTATTTATTTCTCTTCCAATTTCTTGGCAAATAAATCCTAACTTTTTTCCTTTCTCCTTTAAATCATTGTCTAATGTCTCAATAAAAAAGCTCATATGACTTTTTAACCTCACTAATTCTTCATTTATATCCATTTTTTCTAAATAATAAAAGACCTCCTGCTCTAATCTGCCATTATCAAAACTAATTTCCAAATTTTCGGATTTAATCTTTAATTCATCTTTTATACATTTTTTATGTAAGTCACTGATTTTTTCAATTTTTTCAGAATATTCCTTAATTACAGTAAGGTTTTCTTTAAGATCTTTTAAAGTGTTTTCTCCTTCAATTTTTCTAAAGTCAATAACACGTTCTATAACAGTACCAAAGCAATTGATTATTTTTTTTATTTGAGCTTCTGAGAGTGAGAGCTCTCCCTTAGAAATGGAATTTGGAAGAGATAATACTGATTTTAGAATTTGTGAATCATCAAATTCAGATATTTCTTTTAACTCATCAATATATTTTTTAATTACACTGTTATTGAAAGCAACCGAGTCATTTGAAGTTCCCACAAATTTTATTCTAAGCTCTACTTTTCCTCTAATTAGTTTTTCCTTTAAAACATTATTTATGATTAATTCTTGACTTAATAGTGATGAAGGTATTGATATTTTTGAATCAAAATATCTGCTGTTTAAGGTCTTTATTTCTATACAAACCTCCAGTTCATCAAGTTGCAAAGAGGTTGACCCATAACCGGTCATGGATTGAAGCATATTCAAATTTAAGAAAGAATTTTTAAGTTATGATTATAATTTACGAACCCAAATATTTCTAAATGAGACTTGAGAACAACAATGGTTTTGTAGTGAAATAGGTCCATCTCCATGAGCTATATTTTTTGGAGGTCCAACATTTTCAGTAGTTCCTAAAATTTCAACGTGATTATGAATAAGTATACCATTATGAAAAACAGTAAAATATCCTGATTTTATTTTTTTTCCATCAGAATCAAATTTTGGAGCGTCAAAAATTATATCATATGACTGCCATTCTCCAGGTTTTCTAGATGCATTGACCATTGGTATGTATTGTTTATATACTGAGCCTGCCTGTCCATTAACATACGTTGGCGATTTATAACTATCCAATATTTGAATTTCATATCTGTTTTGTAAAAAAACTCCACTATTTGATCTGCTCTGATTTTCGTGTGATGTATCCTCGTTTGTTTTCCATTCAATATGTAATTGTACAGAACCAAAACTTTCTAAGGTTTCGATTCCCCCAGATCCATCGAATACTACAGTAACAGATCCATCATCGTTAATTTGCCAACCACTTTCTTTATTTGACCATTTAGCTTTCCATTTCGACAAATCTGTTCCATCAAATAAAACTACAGCATCATCAGGTGCAGAAGAATCTGAAATAGAGTAAACCTCGTTTGGAATTGGTTCCCAAATTTCTGTGTCCTTAGATGATTGCCCTTTACATGCTATAAAAAAAACTGTTAAAAGTAATGTAGTATAAAATCTCATAAACCAAGTATTTTTTTAATTTGTCCTTTATCAATTTCGGTACCTGCAAAATCGTCAAAAGATTTTTCTGTAACCTCGATAATATGATCAGAAATGAATTTTGAACCCTCTTTTGCACCTTGTTCAGGACTTTTAATACAACACTCCCATTCAAGTACTGCCCATCCATCAAAACCATATTGACTTAACTTAGAAAAAATTGATTTAAAATCTACTTGCCCATCTCCAGGTGATCTAAACCTGCCAGGTCTATCTTTCCAATCCAAATAGCCACCATAAACACCTGCTTTTCCAGTTGGATTAAATTCAGCATCTTTCACATGAAACATCTTAATATAATCTTTATAAAAGTCAATAAATTGTAAATAGTCTAGTTGTTGTAAAATAAAATGACTTGGGTCGTAAAGTATTTTAGCTCTATTATGATTGTTCGAAGCATCTAAAAATCTCTCAAAAGTTACTCCATCGTGAAGATCTTCACCAGGGTGAATCTCGTAGCAAATGTCTACATTTTTTGATTCGGCATGTTCAAGAATTGGTTTCCATCTTTTTGCTAATTCTTTAAATCCCTCATCAACTAATCCAGCAGGTCTTTGAGGCCATGGATAAAATGTGTGGAAGAGTAACGATCCAGAAAATGATGCCATTGGAGAAATTCCAAAATGATTACTTGCGTTAATTGCATTGATCATCTGATCAACAGCCCATTTTGTTCTATCTTTTACATTTCCATGTAGATTTTCAGGGGCAAACACGTCAAACATCAAATCATATGCAGGATGGCTGGCAACTAATTGACCTTGTAAATGAGTAGAAAGCTCACTAATCTCTAATCCTTCTTCTTTTAAAACACCCTTAATTTCATCACAATAATCCTTACTGGATCCTGCCTTATCTAAGTCAAAAATTCTTTTATCCCAAGTTGGAATTTGAACTGCTTTATAACCAAGATTTTTAGCCCACTTAGCAATATCTTTTAAATTATTGAATGGTTTTTCATCTGCACAGAACTGAGCTAGAAAAATTGCAGGACCTTTAATTGTTTTCATAATATCAAATTAATTTTTCAAGTAATTTTTTAGTAGCAATAATTCCATCATCTTCAGACATTATATTTCCTTCATATTCAATTCCAACATACCCTTCATAACCAGCTTTTTTTACAATATCCATCATTCTCTCATAATCAATTGTTGTTTCATTACCAGAACTATCAAAATCATAAGATTTAGCACTTACAGCATGCGCATACGGCATTAATTCCTCTACGCCTTGATACTTATCATACCATTTTGCACAAGCTCCCCTAGGGCTACCTGTCATACAAAAATTTCCAAAGTCAGGAAGTGTTCCACAATTCTTCAAATCAACTTTTGACATAACATTTGCCAAGTACTTACCGCTTGAGGAAAATCCTCCATGATTTTCTACAACTACATTTATATTATCATTATAATTTGATAAAGTTGTTAAAGACTTTACAGAATTATCAGTCCACTTTTCTAAGTTCATATCTCCATTCAAGTTCAACCTCAATGTTTTACAGCCTAATTTAGCAGCAAAATCAATCCATCTTTTGTGGTTATCAATTGCTAGCATTCTCTCTTTTTTATTTGAGCTAGCTAAATTTCCTTGACCATCAATCATAATCAGAACGTTATCAATTCCATAATTATTCGATCTTTTTAAAAGTTCATCTGATAGTTTATCCATTGACATTTTTTCCAATAAATTTGAGTGTGTGGTATATAGTCCAGAAACATATTCAATTCCATCAATACCAAAAGATCTTGATTTTTTTGCAAAATCCAATCCTGAAAGCTTTCCAGACTTTATGGCTTTATGTAAAGACCACTGAGCGAGTGAAATTTTTAAATGATGGTCTTTTTTTAATGTTGAAAAAAGGTCGGATGGAGCCAAACCTATTAAACCACTCATTACGGCTAGTTTAGAAAAGTTTCTTCTATTCATATAATTGTTGTTTTACTTAATAAATATAGCTAATTAATTTTCATGAAAAAACTAGAAATATTCTCTATCAAATCAGAACGAATTAAATTTTTCGGTATGTGTTTTGTATTGATCTAATGAATTGTAAATTTGAAAAAAATAATTATGAAAAATTTGTTAGCCCTATTCAGTTTGGTTTTGTTAGTAATTAGTTGTGGAAACGAACCAAAAAAAGAGAAATTCTCTTATGAGAGAGTGAAAGTAGAAGAAAAAACAGAAACTAATTCAAACCTGCTAGTTTTGAACTCAAATGATCAAATGTTATTTGACAAAAGTGTACTAAAAGCCAAGGCAGGTGAGGAAGTTAATTTATTATTAAATCACACAGGTCAAATTGGCAAAGAATTTATGGGTCATAATTTTGTTTTGCTTAAAAATGGTGTTGATGTAGACGATTTCGCTCAGGCAGCTATGCTAGCAAAAGAAAGTGAATATATTCCCGCAGGTGATGACACTATTGCCTACACTTCAATGATTGGTGGCGGAGAATCAGATCAAATTAGCTTCACAGTCGATCAGCCTGGAACATATGTTTTTCTATGCACATTTCCAGGACATTATCAAATAATGAGAGGTGAATTTATAGTTGAATAAATGAAATTCAATACTAAAGCAATTCATGGTGGTCAGATAAAGGAAAAGGGCTATGGAGCCGTAATGCCGCCAATTTATCAAACATCAACCTATGCTCAATCCAGTCCAGGTGAACATAAGGGTTATGAATATAGTAGGACGCAAAATCCAACTAGACATGCACTTGAACGTTCAATTGCAAGTCTTGAAAATGCAAAATATGGCTTAGGCTTTAGTTCTGGGCTCTCTGCTATTGATGCGATAATGAAATTATTCAAACCTGGTGATGAAATTATCTCAACGAACGATTTATATGGTGGATCATACAGACTCTTTAATAATATTTATGAAAAATTTGGTTTAAAATTCATCTTTACTGATTTAAGAGATCAGAGTAATATTGAAAGTTTAATCAGTGATAAAACAAAATTAATTTGGGTAGAGACACCAACTAATCCAATGATAAACGTTATTGATATTAAAGGTTTGGCTGATATTTGTAAATCAAAAAATATTCTTTTGGGAGTTGATAACACATTTTCAACTCCATACTTACAAAAACCGATAGATTTGGGGGCTGATATTGTTATGCATTCAGCAACTAAATTTCTTGCTGGGCATAGTGATGTAATTTTAGGTCTATTGGCGGTATCAAATGATGAACTTGCTGAAAAATTATACTTCATGCAAAATTCAAGCGGAGCTATATGTGGTCCAATGGATTCATTTTTGACATTAAGAGGAATAAAAACATTACATGTGAGAATGGATAGACATTGTGAAAATGCATCAAAGATTGCTGAGTTCTTAGATAGTCATCCATCAGTTGATAAATTATATTGGCCAGGATTAAAAAAACATCGCAACCATGATGTGGCTGCTCGCCAAATGAAGGATTTTGGTGGAATGATTTCTTTTACTGTCAAAAATGGAAATTTTGAAAAAGTAAAAAAAATTACAAGTAATTTTAAAGTTTTCACACTTGCTGAATCACTTGGCGGAGTTGAAAGTTTAGTTAACCATCCTGCAACAATGACGCATGCATCCATTCCAGTAGACGAAAGAAATAAGATAGGAATTGTTGATTCTTTAATAAGGTTGAGTGTTGGAATTGAGGATATTAATGATCTAATTGAAGATCTTAGGCAAGCAATTGGCTAATTATGACTAATTTTGTGTAAATCATTGTTGATGAACAAAATAATTAATGATTTTCTTGCCGAAATAGATAATAGAAATTCTCATGAACCTGAGTTTATGCAGGCTGTTAAGGAAGTTTCTGAGGATCTAATCCCATATATCGTAAGCCAAAATATTTACCACGGTAAAAATATATTAATGAGAATGGTCGAGCCTGAGAGGGTTGTAATGTTTAGAGTCAATTGGATAGACGACAATGGAGAAATAAGGGTTAATCGTGGTTATAGGGTTGAAATGAATTCTGCCATTGGTCCTTACAAAGGAGGCTTAAGATTTCACCCGAGTGTCAATCTAAGTATTTTAAAATTTTTGGCATTTGAACAAGTATTCAAAAATAGTTTGACAACGCTCCCAATGGGTGGTGGTAAAGGAGGAGCAGATTTTGATCCAAAAAATAAATCAGACGGGGAGGTCATGAGGTTTTGCCAAAGTTTCATGACTGAATTATTTAGACATATTGGTCCTAACACTGATATTCCTGCGGGTGATATTGGAGTTGGGGGAAGAGAAATTGGGTATCTATTTGGTCAGTATAAAAGATTAAAAAATGAATTTACTGGTGTATTAACAGGAAAGGGAGTGTCATGGGGAGGCTCACTAATTAGACCTGAAGCTACGGGATATGGAACTGTATATTTTGCAGAGGATATGTTGAATCATATAAGTGACAGTATTAAAGGAAAAACTGTGACAATTTCAGGCTCAGGTAATGTTGCTCAGTATGCTGCTGAAAAATGTCTTCATTTAGGTGCTAAGGTTCTTACAATGTCTGATTCTTCAGGTTATATTTATGATAAAGAGGGGATTAATGAAGAAAAACTAAAATATATCATGGATATTAAAAATGTTAAAAGAGGTAGAATTTCTGAATACGTAAATAAATATCCAAAAGCTGAGTTTATAAAAGGCAAAAAACCTTGGGATGTTAAATGCGATGTAGCACTTCCCTCAGCTACTCAAAACGAAGTAAACTATACAGATGCTAAAACACTAATCAAAAATGGTTGTATATGTGTTGCAGAAGGTGCAAATATGCCATGTGATCACGATGCTATAAAACAATTTAAGGATAATAAAATTTTATTTGCCCCTGGAAAAGCTTCTAATGCAGGTGGTGTTGCTGTATCTGGTCTTGAAATGGCTCAAAATTCCTTAAGATATTCATGGACTAGAGATGAAGTAGATGAAAAATTAAAGGAAATAATGGTCAAAATCCATAAAAAATGTCTTAAATATGGACAAGACAAAGACTATGTAGATTATGGAAAGGGCGCTAATATTTCATCATTTATAAAAGTTGCTGATGCAATGCTTGCTCAAGGCGTTGTTTAAATCTAACCAATGCTTACTAATTCTGAGGCAATAATTTTAGGTTACATAAATTATTCCGAAACTAGTGTAATCCTCAAAGCCTACACCAAAGATTTCGGATTCAAATCATTTATAATTAAAGGAATTAGATCTAAAAAAAAGAAGAAAATAACACTAGGACAATTACAGGCCTTAACAATATTAGATATAGAATTTAACAATTCAAGAAACAACTCTCTTTCATATTTAAAAAACATTAAAATTATTGAGCCTTTCTCGACTGTTAATAATGAAATAATTAAAATAAATATTAGTCTTTTCCTGGCTGAGTTTTTATCAAAAACATTGAAAGTTGATCTTAAAAACAAACCTCTTTTTGAATTTATAAAACAAAGTTTATTGTGGTTTGATAATTCTGATAAAATCTCAAATTTTCATTTACTTTTTGTTATAAAACTTTCATATTATCTAGGCATAATGCCAAAACACTCTGAAAATGATTATTTATATTTTGATATAGAAAATGGAGTTTTTACTAACACTCCGATTTCAAAAAACTATGTTGAGGGTAGGGTTGTAAAAGATTTACAGAACATTTTGGGCATAAAATTTGATTATAATAATAATATATTAACCAACATTAATCAGAGAAAAGACATGCTTAATTTTTTGATTTTATACTATGAATTTCATGTTCCAGGGTTTAAAAGACCAAAATCTGTTGATATTCTAAATGAAATATTTTCATAATATATTTTTTTTTACAGTTTTTTCTTTTTTTTGCTCTGAAATTTCATCCCAAAAGATTACAGTTTTAGATTCTACAAATGGCAGACCAATTCCTGCTGTTCTAGTTTATGATTTAGATAGATCTGAAAGGAAAGTTTCAAACAGAAATGGTACCATAGACTTAAATATTTTTAAAGATTCCGACTCAATTGTTTTCACTCACATAGTTTTTCAAAGAAAGGTCATCTCATATAAATCAATAAAAAACAATGATAAAGTAATTTTATCACCTAAAGCTCTTGGATTGAGTGAGGTTGTTTTGTCGGTATCAAGAAATAGACAAAATGTAGCAACTCTTTCAAGAAAAGTTTCTGTAATTGATAAGCGAACTACGAATTTAGATAATCCAAGAACCAGTGCTGAAATGCTTTTTCATGGAGGAGGAATTCACATCCAAAAATCACAGGCTGGTGGTGGAAGCCCTGTAATTAGAGGCTTTGAGGCTAACAGAGTTTTATTAGTTGTAGATGGTGTTAGAATGAATAATGCTATATACAGATCAGGACATATCCATAACTCGATTTCAATAGATGCTAACTCTCTTGAAAGGACAGAGGTAATTTTTGGACCATCATCTGTTGGATATGGATCTGACGCTATTGGAGGTGTGATTCATTTTTATACTAAAACTCCTAAACTAGAAAATGATAAAGTTTTTGACTTCAAACAATTAATTTCATACAACACCAAGGATAAATCTATAGTTAGAAATTCCTCAATCGAAATAAGCAAAAAAAATTGGGCTAGCTATACTAGCTATTCAAATTCCTTCTTTGGAGATATATTTATGGGCAAAACTAGAAATCATGGATACAGTGATTGGGGTTTAGTAAATTATTATTCAAAAAATATGAACGGTAATTTTTTTGAGAATCAATCCATAAACAATAATCCTAATCTTCAAAAAAATACATCATATAAACAAAAAGACCTAATTCAAAAATTTAATTTCAAGCTTTCTGAAAATGCCAGACTATTCCTGAATTTTCAATTTTCAGAATCATCAAATATCAATAGATTTGATAAGCTGAGTGAAAAAAATAATCTTGGTAACCTAAAGTATGCAGAGTGGTACTATGGGCCGCAAAAAAGGTCATTTATTTCTACAAAACTCACCTTTTCAGGTAAAAAGTTTTTTGACAGGGTTGATATGATTTTTGCCTATCAAAAAATTGATGAAACTAGAAACCAGAGGAAATTTGGATCAACTTTATTAAATATTCAGGACGAAGATTTAAATGTTTATTCTTTTAATTCTGATTTTTTTAAAAGAATTGATAGGCAAAAATCGATAGCTTATGGATTTGAAATTACAAACAATCAACTAGATTCAAATGGTTATCAATCTTCCATAAATTCAAATGATTTAATTAGTTCCATTTCAAGATATCCAAATGACGGAAGTAGTTATAAATCATTAGCTGGATATTTTAATTACAGAAAGTTTTTAAACAGAAATACAAACTATGACCTTGGATTAAGAATTTCTAGAATTAATATTAATGCTAATTGGGATTATAATTTTTTTGACTCTGAATATGAAGATAAATATGATACTATTTTTTTTCAGCAATTTAATGGCTTAGAAATGAGTAACTCGTCACTAACTGGAAGTTTAGGGATTGCACACAGGATGAATGATTTTAACAAAATTTCATTAAATCTATCCAGCGGATTCCGATCTCCAAATATTGATGACATAGGAAAAATAAGAGAGAATTCAGGTATACTTAATGTGCCAAATACGGATTTAAAGCCTGAATATGTCTACACACTAGACTTCGGTTGGTCTAAATTCAACAAAAATTTTAGAACAAATCTCAATGTTTATTATACAATTTTGAATGGATCAATAGGGCGTGATTTTTATAATGGTGAGGGAAACAGAGTATTATATGATGAAGAATATGTTCAAACTATGGCAAATTTTAATCTAGGTACTTCTAATATTTATGGTGGAAACTTTGATTTCAAAACAAAGATTATTAGTAATATTCTTTTAGATGGAAGTGCAACATACACGAAAGGTTCAGTCCAAAGAGATGTACTTCCAATGCCTTCCATTCCTCCCTTTTTTGGAAGCATTAAATTAAAATTATTAAACGAAAAGTCACAATATCAAATATCCTACAGGTTCTCTAGTTCAAAAGATGCGAAAACATACAGCATAGGTGGAGAAGATGGGTTAGATGAAACACCTGCCATAATTAGTCAAAATGGAGATATACAATACACTGGTATGCCTGCCTGGGGAGTTTTACAACTTTCAGGCCTTTTTAAAACTAAACTACTTGAAAGATCAGTTGACCTCAAGATTATATTTGACAATATTTTTGATATTCATTACAGGGAATTTGCATCTGGAATCTCATCACCTGGAAGATCATTAAACTTGGTTGCAATTTTAAATTAAGTCCAGCTTATTATCCATAAATTACATTAAAATTAATTACTTTCGTTTTTTAATTTTTATGTCATTTAAAGAATATAAAACATTAGATCTAATTAAAGTTTCTGAACATATTTCCTCTTTTTGGAAAGTTGATAAAACATTTGAAAAGAGTATTTCAAGCAGAGACAATAAAGAATTCATTTTCTATGAAGGTCCACCATCCGCCAATGGGATGCCGGGTATTCATCATGTAATGGCTAGAGCTATAAAAGATATATTCTGTAGATATAAAACTCTTAATGGGTTCAAAGTAAATAGAAAAGCTGGATGGGATACTCATGGACTTCCAATTGAATTAGGTGTTGAAAAAGAACTAAATATTTCCAAAGAAGATATTGGTTCGAAAATTAGTGTAAGAGATTATAATGAAGCATGTAAAAAAGCGGTAATGAAATATACTGATGTTTGGAATGAACTAACAAAAAGAATTGGATATTGGGTTGATATGGATGATCCTTATATCACCTACAAATCAAAATATATTGAATCTGTATGGTGGTTATTGAAAGACTTATACGATAAAAAATTAATATATAAAGGTTACAGTGTTCAACCATATTCACCAAAAGCTGGAACAGGCCTTAGTTCTCACGAACTCAATCAACCTGGAACGTATCAAGATATTACAGATACAACTGTAACAGCACAATTTGAATGTGTGAAGGAATCTGTCCCAACTTTTTTAAAAAAATATTCAAAAATTCATATTCTAGCTTGGACAACTACACCATGGACTTTACCTTCAAATACAGCATTAACAGTAGGTGAAAAAATTGATTATTGCCTAATCAAAACGTTTAATTTATATACACATCAACCAGTAAATGTTGTACTTGCAAAAGCTTTAATAACTAAAGTCTTTAAAATCAACTTTTTTGAGGTTCAAAATGAGGGAGAATTAGTTTTTAATAATGAAAGGGAAATTCCATATATTATTTCGGAAACATTTTCAGGGAAAAAAATTATTGGCACAAAATATCATCAAATATGGAATGATGCTCCACTTCCAAATGATAATCCAGAAAATGCATTTAGGATAATTTCAGGAGATTTTGTCACCACTGAAGAAGGTACTGGCATAGTTCATACAGCACCAACATTTGGTGCTGATGATGCTATTGCAGCTAAAAATGCTAACCCAGAAGTTCCCCCTATGTTAGTTAAAAACAATAATGGAGAATTAGTTCCACTTGTTGATCTTCAGGGAAAATTTGTAAAACAGTTGGGAAGTTTGGGTGGAAAGTTTGTAAAAAATGAATATTATGAAAACGGTAAAGCGCCTGAACGATCGGTTGATGTTGAAATAGCAATTAAACTTAAAGAGCAAAATAAAGCATTTAGGGTAGAAAAATATACTCACAGTTATCCAAACTGCTGGAGAACTGATAAACCAGTTTTGTATTATCCTTTAAACTCGTGGTTTATAAAAGTAACAGAAAAAAGAAATGAGTTAATTGCATTTAATAATAAGATAAATTGGAAACCAAAATCAACTGGTGAGGGAAGGTTTGGCAATTGGCTTAACAATGCAAATGATTGGAATCTCTCAAGATCTAGATTTTGGGGAATCCCCTTGCCTATTTGGATTTCCGAAGATGGCTCTGAAACAAAAGTAATTGGATCAGTAAAACAGTTGATTGAAGAAATAAATCAGTCTATTGAAGACGGAAATATGGATTCTAACCCTTTTCAAGGCTTTGAAGTTGGAAATATGAGTAATGAAAATTATGATAAAATAGATCTACATAAACATACAATTGATGATATAGTTTTATCATCAAGTTCAAAAAAGAAAATGTATAGAGAAAGTGATTTGATTGATGTTTGGTTTGATTCAGGAGCTATGCCCTATGCTCAATGGCATTACCCTTTTGAAAATAAAAATTATATAGACGAAAAAAAGTTTTTTCCTGCAGATTACATAGCAGAGGGTGTTGATCAAACCAGGGGGTGGTTTTATACCCTTCATGTTATAGGTACTCTTGTTTTTAATTCAAATAGCTATAAAAATGTTATTTCAAATGGACTGGTACTAGACAAAAATGGACAAAAAATGTCAAAAAGATTAGGTAATGCTGTTGATCCCTTTGAAACGCTAGACAGATTTGGGCCAGATGCAACTAGATGGTACATGATTTCAAACTCAAATCCTTGGGATAATTTAAAATTTGATGTAGCAGGAATTGAAGAAGTTAGAAGAAAGTTCTTTGGAACTCTACATAATATATATTCATTTTTCAGTCTTTATGCCAATGTTGATAAATTTAAAAATCATGAAAAAATTATTGACTACAATGACAGATGTGAGCTCGACAGATGGATTATTTCAGAATTGAACACCCTGATTAAAGAAGTAAAAGATGCATATGAAAATTATGAGCCGACCAAATCAGCTAGACTTATTTCAAAATTTGTTCAGGATAACTTAAGCAACTGGTATGTTAGACTCTCTAGAAGAAGGTTTTGGAAGGGAGAATATAATGATGATAAAATAGCTGCATTCCAAACATTATTAGAATGCTTAAAAACAGTATCCATTTTATCATCACCAATTAGTCCATTTTACATGGATAATTTATATCAAGATTTGAACAGAAATAATGACTCTGTTCACTTAACTGATTTTCCAGTTCACTCTGACTCATTAATTAAAAAAGAGTTGCAGAAAAAAATTAGAAAATCGCAAGAAATATGCTCACTTGCTTTATCGTTGAGAAAAAAAGAGAAAATAAAAGTTAGACAACCTTTAAATAAAATTATAATTCCATACAGAAATAAAAATGAGAAAGAAAGTTTAATGGACATTTCTGAATTTATTAAATCTGAAATTAATGTTAAAAACGTTGAACTTGTAGGAGATTCATCGAAAATTTTAATTAAAAAAGCTAAACCTAATTTTAAGCTATTGGGCCCTAAGTTTGGAAAAGATTTAAAGATTATTAGTGCCTACATTAATGACTTAAGTTCAGAACAAATCGAAAAAATAGAAAATGACAAATTATTAACTCTTGAAAATAATATTGAGCTTTTACTAGAGGATATTGAAATTTATTTTGAAGATATCGAAGGGTGGCAAGTTGTTTCAGAAAACGGCACTACCATTGCACTTGATACCAATATTGATGAGGAACTAAAAAATGAAGGTATAGCTCGTGAAATAGTAAACAGAATTCAGAATATTAGAAAAGATTCTGGATATAATGTTAGCGATAAAATTATTATAGAAATTGAAAACAATAATTTAATTGAAAAAGCTATTTTTGAAAATATTGACTATATTAAAAATGAAACTTTAGCTATTGAGTTAAATTTTAAAGAAAATTTAATCAATGCCCAAGAAGTTGAATTTGATAACTTAATTATTAAAATTAAAATTTTTAAAAACATATAAAATGAAAAAGGATAACCTAGTTGTTAGATACTCTGATAAAGATTTAGGAAGTTTTAAAAAGATTATCGAAGAAAAAATTTCAAAAGCTCAAAGGGATTTAGAGCTTATTAGAAGTGCATATATGAATGATGGCAATAATGGTACAGAAGACACTTCACCAACATTTAAAGCATTTGAAGAAGGTTCACAAACAATGTCGAAAGAAGCTAACACACAACTTGCAATAAGACAAGAAAAGTTTATAAGAGATCTGAAAAACGCTTTAATAAGAATCGAAAATAAAACTTATGGGATTTGTAGAGTAACGGGAAAGTTAATTTCAAAGAAGAGATTAAAACTTGTACCTCATGCAACTCTTAGTATTGAAGCAAAAAATAATATCTCTTAGTATTTTATAAACTATGAAAATCAATGATTTTCTTTCAAAAATGTGGAATGATTACTCAAATTTAAATCCACATATTAATAGGGTTTTAAATTTAATAAAGGATAAAGAGCATAATGATATAATTAATGATCATATAGCACTAAGGACTTTTAATCATAAAAGAGTCAATAGACATGTTCTGTCAAATTATTTTATAGAAAATGGCTACAAAGCAATTGAAGATTTATCTTTTACCCAAAAAAAGCTTAAAGCAACCTATTATTTACATCCAAACCCGACATTACCAAGAATCTTTATAAGTGAACTTTTACTAGAAAATTTCTCTGATGAACTTCAAAAAATAATCAATGATAAAGTAAATGAAATTGATTTGGAATCAATTTCTAAGGCTGAGTTTTTATCATCTGGGATACCATGGACTCCAATTGATTATGTTACATATAAAAAAATACAATCAGAATCTGAATATGCATCATGGGTTTTAGCTATGGGCTATATAGCTAATCACTTCACAGTAAGTGTAACTGATTGTTCATACTTTAAAAATTTAACCCAATTAAACTCATATTTAAAAGAAAATGGTTTTGAAATTAATTCTTCAGGTGGAGAAATAAAAGGTTCTGTAAATCAAGGTCTTGAGCAATCATCGATAATGTCACAAGAAATTGAAGTCAAATTTTCGGATGGATATCATAAAATACCTGGTTGTTATTACGAATTTGCATATAGATATAATAATTTTGATGGTTTTATAACAAAATCCGCAAATCATATTTTTGAGAGCACTAATGAAAAGTCAAAAAATTAGTTTTATACAATGCTTAGCTATTGTTGCTTTTATTTTATTTTGTGACCAATTTCTCAAAGTTTACATAAAATTAAATTTTCCTCTTACCATCTATGGTCAAGATCCAATCTTTGATTTAGGTTGGTTTAAACTTTTATTTATTGAAAACAAAGGAATGGCTTGGGGAGCACAAATAAGTGATTTTGTGCCATTTATAAGTGAAGAAAATGGTAAATTATTTTTAACTCTATTTAGAATTATTGCAATTGGATTTATATTTTACTGGCTCAAAAAAACAGTTGAAGAAAACTCTAGTAAGTTATTCAGTATTTCATTATCTCTGATTTTGGCTGGTGCAATTGGTAATGTGATTGACTCAGTTTTTTATGGATATATTTTTACTGAAAGCTATTTCCAAATAGCTACCTTCTCACCAGGTAATGGTTACAGTTCAATTTTTTATGGTAATGTGGTTGATATGTTTCAATTTCCTTTATTTACATGGACATGGCCTTCATTCTTACCATTTATCGGAGGAGGTGAATTTACATTCTTTGAACCTGTTTTTAATATAGCTGACTCCGTAATTTCAATAGGAATATTTATAATGATTGTATTTAATAAGTCTTTCTTTAAGGAAAACTGAAAGCCTTTTTAGGTGTTATGCAATAATCCAATTTTACGTCATGTTTATTAATTCCCAAAATAGAATACTCTGGAGAAAATAATGATAAACCTATTTTGATTGATTTTTTTGGTAATTCATTTAAAAATCTATCATAAAAACCTTTCCCATAACCAACTCTATTGCCTTTTTTGTCAAAACAAAGAAGTGGAATAAATACTACTTCAATGGATGAAATTTTTATTTTTTGACCATTCATAGGTTCTGGAATACCATATTTGTTCAGTTCCAAAACAACATCATCATCTAAAATATAATTGGTCATAGATAAATCCTCAAAATTTGATTTTGAAATTATTATTTTTTTTTCCTTAGCTGTTAAAATATTTAGGATTGGATTTGTGTCAACTTCATTATTTTTTTCTATTGATAAAAAAATGTGATAATTCTTGTACTCCCATATGTCTAAATTCAAAGAATTATTTGCAATTTTTACACTTAAATCCAATATCTGATTATTAGAAAATTCACCCCTTAATTGTAGATATTTTTTTCTGGCGTTAAATTTGTCCATTATCTAAATCTAAACAAATAAAATAATTATTTTAGTTAAGTGTCTGACATATCAAAATTAATACTTAAAACAATTCCCGAGCAACCTGGAGTTTACCAGTTTTTAAATAAAGAAAAAAAGATAATTTATGTTGGTAAAGCAATCAATCTAAAAAAAAGGGTTAAATCTTATTTTCAGAAAAATATTAAATCACGAAAAACTATAAATCTTGTTAAAAATATTGATAGTATTGAACATGTAGTAGTACAATCTGAATCTGATGCTCTACTTCTTGAAAACTCTCTAATAAAAAAGAATCAGCCCAAATACAATATACTATTGAGAGATGATAAAACCTATCCATGGATATGTATAAAGAATGAAAGGTTTCCAAGGGTTTTTTTAACAAGAAAATTGATAAAAGATGGTTCAGAATATTTTGGACCATACACAAATATTAAGGTTATAAATGTTCTACTAAATATAATTAGAACACTATATCCAATAAGAAATAGCAACTATAATTTCTCAGAGAGACAGATAAAGAATAGTAACAAAGAGTTATTCTTGAAGGTTTTTAAGAAGAATGAACATTCTATAATAATCGGATTTCATGAAAGTGGAGATAAAAAAATTAGCGAAAGTTTACTTTCTGAAAAAACTTACAATAAAAATATTGTATTGGCCAGGGACATATTAAATGGAAAGTTTAAAAAAGTCAAAAAATTACTCAAAGAAGAAATGTATGCCTTATCTGATAAAATGAAATTTGAAAGGGCACAGAATATAAAAGATAAAATTGAGACATTAGAAAACTATCAGGCAAGGTCTACAGTAGTTAGTAAAAAACTGAATAACATAGATGTTTTTTCTATTATTTCAGATTCTGAAAATGCCTACATAAACTACTTACAAATTGCATACGGTCGTGTAATAAGATTTCATAATCAAGAAATCAAAAAGACATTGGATGAGAGTGATATTGAAATAATCAGTCTGGTAATTCTTAATCTTAGAGATAAATTTAGATCAGAATCCAAAACTATTATTTCACAATATAATTTGAGTAAACAATTAGGTATAAAATTTATTGTTCCCAGGGTCGGAGATAATAAAAAACTGTTAGAGCTCTCATTAAAAAATTGTAAAATGTTCAAAATTGAAAGATTGAAGCAAATACAAATTTTAGATCCCGAGAGGCATAAAAACAGAATCATGAATCAAATGAAGATTGATTTAAAGCTTGATAATGAACCAAATCATATAGAGTGCTTTGATGTTTCTAATATTCAAGGCACAAATTCTGTGGCAGCTTGTGTTGTTTTTATTGATGGGAAACCTATGAAGAAAATGTATAGAAAATTCATTATTAAAACAGTTGATGGACCTAACGACTTCAAGTCCATGGAAGAAGTAATTTACAGACGCTATTTAAGAATGATTAATGAAAATAACCCTTTACCTAAGCTTATTATTGTGGATGGAGGAAAAGGTCAACTAAGTTCAGCAGTAAAGAGTCTAAAAGAATTAAAATTATATACGACAATACCAATTATCGGTATTGCAAAAAGGTTAGAAGAACTCTATTATCCAAATGATTCTATTCCACTTTACCTCAATAAAAAATCAGAAACACTTAAAGTAATCCAAAATTTAAGAAATGAAGCTCATAGGTTCAGCTTAACTTTTCATAAAAATAGACGATCAAAAGATTCTTTGAAATCAGATCTTGATATAATTCCTGGTATTGGCGAAAAGACAAAATTAAAATTGCTTAGAAAGTTCAAGTCAATTTTACAATTAAAACAGGTTAGAAAAGAAGAAATAGAGGATGAAATTGGAAAAAGTAAAGCAAAAAAACTAATAGACTTTCTGGACAGAGATGACTAGTTTTATAATTTTGTTTAAAATGAGGTTTATCTTATTTATTATAATCCTAATCCCGATAAATTTTTGCTTATCACAAAAAGATAATGTCGAAACCCTTCCTAACTTTAATGCTTTCAAGCCAGGTGAAAAACTTGAATACAAATTAAATTATGGTTTTTTTAATGCGAGTTATGCTTCACTGACTTTAAAAGAAGAATTTTTGGACGGAAATAAGGTCTTAAGAGCTACATCAATAGGTAAAACGACTGGTCTAGCTAGATTATTCTTTAAAGTTGATGACATATATGAAACTTTTTTTCCGACAGATTTAGTAAAGCCAGTTAAATCTATAAGAGATATTTATGAGGGCGGCTATGAAAGAGAGGCTGAAACCACTTATGACTATGTTAGAAACAAAGCCTTATTTTATGATAAATTAAAAAATGTAAAAAAGGAATTTAATATTCATCCTAAAATACAAGATATAATCTCTACTTTTTATTATTTAAGAAAACATTTTGATATTAAATCATTGAAGCCAAATGATTTAATTTATGTAGATATTTTCTTTGATCGAGAAATATATCCTTTCAAAATGATGTTTTTAGGAATTGAAAAAGTAAAAACTAAATTTGGGACTGTTCAATGTATGAGACTCAGACCCTACATGGAATCTGGCAGAGTTTTCAGGGACAACGAGGGGATTCAACTTTGGGTAACAAATGATGAAAATAGGCTTCCAATAAAAGTAAAAGCTGATTTGAGAGTTGGTTCTATTGTTGCTAACTTAGTTTCTTTTAGAGGACTTGCTAATCCATTTAAAATTGTAGTAGGTGAATAGAATTATTTTTTGTGTAATAGTTATTTTTTTGTTTTCATGTGGAAAGAAAAACACCGAAACGAAAATCGAACTAAAAAAAGAAAAAATTATAAAGGAATTTGGCTTTACACTAAATAATTACAACGTAAAAAAGGACACCATTATTTCTGGAGATTCGTTTGGGTTAATTCTCGAAAAAAATAATCTCTTTTACCCTAAAATTTATGATATAGTTCAAGAAACTAAAAAAGTTTTTGATATTAGAAAAATAAATGTAGGAAGGCCCTACACGATTCTCTCATCAAAAGATTCTATGAATAACCCATTGGTATTTATTTACCAACCAAATCCAATTGATTACATTGTTGTATCATTAGGCGATTCTCTCTGGGCAGAAAAAAAACAAAAAGAAATAAAGCTTGTTGAATTTGAGGCCGTTGGAACAATCAAAAGCTCATTATCTGAAACTATGCAAGATCTCAAACTTAGTCCATTACTAAGCAATGAGCTGTCTGAAATTTATGCATGGAATATTGATTTTTTCAGACTTGAAAAAGGAGATAATTTTAAGATATTGTACACATCAAGGTATATAGATGACACCATAAACATTGGACTAAATAGAATACATAATGCATATTTTGAACATAGAGGTAAACCTTTTTATGCAATTGAATTTCAAACTGATTCAATCAAAGGGATGTATGAATATTTCGACGATAAGGGCAAAAACTTGAGACGAGCTTTTTTATTATCACCTGTGCAATTTAGTAGAATTTCGTCGAGATATAACCTGAGAAGAAAAATTGCATATTATGGAAAGGTCAGGCCTCACTATGGAACCGATTTTGCTGCGCCAGTTGGTACTAATATCAGAACTACTGCCGCTGGCAGAGTTGTGAAATCTGGATATACAAGAGGAAATGGATATTACGTAACTGTAAAACATAACGCGACATACTCCACCCAATACCTACACATGAGAAAAAGAGGTTTAAAGGTTGGGACATATGTAGAACAAGGCGATAAAATTGGAGAAGTTGGAATGACTGGATATACATCAGGTCCTCACGTTTGCTACCGATTTTGGAAAAATGGAAAACAAGTTGACCCACTAAAACAAAAACTACCTGAGGCCAAACCTATATCAGATTTTTTAAAACAAAAGTATCTTGCTTATATGGGGCCAATCAAGTTGAAGCTTGATAGTATGAAATCAAATCTTAACTTTGATGAAAAAACAATTACAACTATTCCATAAAAATGCCACTATATAAGATAAATCCAACAAAAACTAGGGCCTGGAGAAAATTAATCCAACAAAGAGATATTCTTTGCAAAAAGAGATTAAACGATTTATTCTTAGAAGAAAATAATAGATTAAAATATTTATCAATTGAATGGGATTGTTTTGATGTTGATTTCTCCAAAAATATTTTAAATAAAAAAACATTTAAACTTCTTACTGATCTTGCTAGGGAATGTAAAATTACCGACTCAATTAAAATGTTATTTGATGGTGATAAAATAAATGAAACTGAAGAAAGATCAGTATTGCATACAGAGCTAAGAAACTTCAATACTAAAAACTCATCAATAAAAAAAGATAGAGAAAAGATTAAAAGTTTTTCATCCAAAATAATTGATGGATCAATTAAAGGATCGACCGGAAAAAAATTTACGGATATTGTAAATATTGGTATTGGTGGATCTGATTTAGGTCCAAAGATGGCTGTCGAGGCACTCAAGTTTTATAAAAACCACTTGAATGTTCACTTTATATCTAATGTGGATGGTGACCATACCAGTGAAGTCTTAAAAAATTTAAATCCTGAAACTACTTTTTTTATTGTTGTTTCTAAAACATTTACAACTCAGGAAACTCTGACCAATGCTTACTTAGCAAAAAAATGGATTGAAGAAAATTTAAATACCAAAAAAATTCAAAACCATTTTTGTGCAGTATCTACAAATACTCAGGCTGTAAATTCCTTTGGAATCAATAGAGAATTTATTTTTAATATGTATGATTTTGTTGGAGGAAGATTTTCTGTGTGGGGTGGCGTTGGACTATCGATTTCAATTTCAATCGGCTACGATAACTTCAAAAAGTTTTTAATTGGTGCTGAGAAAATGGATAAACATTTTAAGGAAACAGAAATTGAAAATAATATTCCCGTTTGCTTAGCATTGATTGGTATTTGGAATAGTAACTTTCTTGGATCGCAAACACAAGCGATTATTCCCTACTCAGAATATCTTAATCTACTACCCAATTATTTGCAGCAATCCATGATGGAAAGTAATGGAAAAAATATTGATAGATCTGGAAATAATATTAATTACAGTACTGGAAACATAATTTGGGGAGGAACTGGAACAAATACTCAGCATGCATTTTTTCAATTAATTCACCAGGGAGAAAAGTTAATTCCATGTGATTTTATAGGTTTTAAAAAATCCCTTCATGGAAATAAAGACAGTCACAACAAGTTAATGTCCAATTTTATTGGTCAAATGCAAGCTCTCATGATGGGAAAAAATTTAGAGGAAGTAATTATGGAAATGAAATCAAAAAAAATTGATAGAAAAACTATTGAGAGAACTTCAAATTTCAAAGTCTTTGACGGCAGTAGACCTACTACGTCTATCTTAATTGACGAGCTTAATCCCGAATCTTTAGGAATGTTGATAGCAATGTATGAACATATTGTATTCACCAGGGGAGTAATTTGGAATATTTTCAGTTTTGATCAATGGGGTGTTGAATTAGGTAAAGTACTAGCTTCTAAGTTATTAACAGAAATTCAAAGTGATGAAATTGGGGATCACGACGAATCAACCAAATCCCATCTGAAAAAATTAAAAAATTACTCATAATTTTTTAGCAATAAAGTATTTTAATTTTTTACTTAAAATCCTGTTCATAAATTTAATTGTTTCACCACTTTTATTGGTAAAAAAATCTTCATATTTGCGTCAACTAAAACTATTCGAAAATGAAAAAATTTATTTTGTTTTTTGCATCCATTCTAATCACTGGAATTGGTTTTGCTCAAACTACAGTAACTGGAACCGTTGTCGACTCTGAAATCGGAACTGGACTTCCAGGTGCTACAATTGTAGTCAAAGGAACATCTGATGGAGTTTCAAGTGACTTTAATGGTTCATTTTCAATTTCAGTAGATTCCGGAGCAACTTTAGTCGTATCCTATGTTGGATATGAGTCTCAAGAAGTTGTTGTTGGTGAATCTGCAAATGTTGGAATAATTCAATTACAACCAGGTAATAATGTATTATCAGGTGTAACTGTATTTGGATCTGTATATCTTGCAAAGGATAGACAAACACCAGTTGCAGTGTCTACACTAACAACAGCTGAAATTGAAGAAAGAATTGGTAATCTTGAACTTCCTGAGTTATTAAACTCTACACCTGGTGTATTTGCAACTGGTGGTGGAGGTGCTTTTGGTGATTCGAGAATTACCTTAAGAGGTTTTCAACAAGAGAATATCGCAGTACTAATTAACGGTATGCCAGTAAATGACATGGAAAATGGAAGAGTATTTTGGAGTAACTGGGCTGGTTTGACTGATGTTGTTTCAGCTATGCAGGTACAAAGAGGTTTAGGATCTTCTCCTCTGCCAATTTCGTCTGTAGGTGGTACAATTAATATTGTTACTAAGTCTACTGAGTTATCTGAAGGTGGAAAAGTTAGCGTAAGAGTTGGTAATGACAATTACCTAAAAACTGTCGCAAACTATAATACTGGAAAAATGGATAATGGTAGTGCATTTTCAGTGCTTTTCAGTAGAACTGCCGGAGATGGATATGTGAGTGGAACTGAATTTGAAGCATATTCTTATTTCTTTGGATATGGTAAAGAAAGTAATGATGGTAAACACAATGTTCAATTCATTGTTACTGGTGCTCCCCAAATTCATGGTCACAGATATAGAAGTTTCTACAACCAAGCGACTTTACAACAATATAAAGACTTTGGTATAAAGTATAATTATAACCATGGAACTCTTGATGGTGAAAGCTTTAATATGAGAAACAATTTCTATCATAAGCCAATTGCTTCTGTAAACTGGGAGTATACACCTAATGATAAAACAACACTTTCAACAACATTGTATGCATCTGTTGGTAGAGGTGGAGGTACTGGTGATATTGGAAGATTATATGGATATCAATATTTCAGTGGTGATCTTAACTACAACGGAAGATATGCTCTGAGAAATCCACAAACTGGTCAGGTAGATTTTGATAAAATAGCTTCATCCAACAGTGGTGTGCCAACTACTTTTTACAATGGAAGAACATATTCAAATGTTGTAGATGCTGCAACAGGGCTATACATAGTAAATGACCAAGACGAAAGAGTTAATGGTGTAAAAAGAAATGGTATCATAAGAAGAGCCTCTATGAATTCTCATAACTGGGTTGGTGGACTTATCAACCTGAAAAGACAAGCAAATGAGAATTTTGCATGGCAACTTGGTGCGGACCTTAGGTATTATAAAGGTATTCACTACCGAAGAGTTGATAATTTACTAGGTGCTGACGGATATAGAGACTTTGATAAATACGATAGAGTTTCTAATGGGGCAGTAATTAGTAAAGAAATTTCTCACAAAGATTGGGGTAATTTATGGAATGTATTTGGAAGTACTGATGATGATCCAAAAATTGACTATCACAATGACGGATTGGTTTCATGGCAAGGTTTATTTGGACAAGCTGAGTACGTTACAGATACTTACTCTGTTTTTGTACAGGGCTCTGTAGCAAATCAAGGATTTCAAAGAATTGATTATTTCAGATATGCTCCTAACGATCCAATGCATAAAAGTGATAACAAGAATATTTTAGGTGGAACCATCAAGGCAGGTGCTAACTATAACATTGATGCTAAGAACAATGTTTATGTAAATGCAGGATATTATTCAAAAGCTCCAAACTTTGATGCTGTTTTCCAAGATTATGACAACTATGTTACACCCGATTCAGATCTAAATAATGAAAAAGTCATGGGTATTGAAGCTGGTTATGGATATAGATCAAGTAATCTCACTATGAACCTTAATATTTATAGAACATCCTGGAAAGACAGATTCCTGTCTGATGGTGTAAGAATTGATGGGGTAAGTGGTATTGCAAACTATACTGGAGTAGAACAAGTGCACCAAGGTATTGAATTTGATGGTTTATGGAGAATTAGTCCTTTAGTAAACTTAGAGGGTATGGTTACATTAGGTAATTATGAATATGGTAGCGATGTTACCGACCCTAATGTTACAAACAATAGTGGTCAGTCTATTGGATCAGCTACTCTATATCTTGATGGAGAAAAAGTTGGTACAACAGCTCACACCACAGCTAGACTGAACCTTACTGTTAATCCATCTGATAAGTTTAAATTCAACTTAAGCTTGTTCCACGCAGATGATATTTTTGGAACTGTTAATACTGAAGATTTCCAAGATCCTGAAGATACAACTATGCAATTACCAGCATATGAGTTATTTGACTTCGGTGCTTCTTACAAGTTATCTATTGGAGGAGAAGATATTGGTTTAAGACTTAACATTAATAATATTTTTGATGAAGAATATTATTATATGTCAAGAAATAACGTGATAGCTACACCAACAACCCCTACTTATAAAGGAATTCCTTTAACAGCTAAGGTTTTCCCAGGATGGGGAAGAACATATAACTTAGGTCTTACTTACAGATTTTAAATTATAAATTCCAATTAAATAAAAAAACCCTTCTTTTGAAGGGTTTTTTTATTTAAGGCCTTTTACAACTATCACAAACTCTCCTTTTAATTTTTTATTTTCAAATTCTGGAATCAAGTCCTTAATTCTTCCTCTTGTTGTTGATTCAAAAATTTTAGTTAACTCCTTAGAAATTGAAATTTCCCGATCTGGTCCAAAGGAGTCTGAAAAGTCTTGTAAGGTTTTGTATAATTTATACGGGGATTCATAAAAGATCATTGTTCTTTTTTCATTTGATAACTCTTCTAGCCTTGTTTTTCTACCTTTTTTCACAGGGATAAACCCTTCAAAAACAAACCTATCAGAGGGTAAACCGCTTACTGCTAACGCAGGAATAAGTGCTGTTGGACCTGGTAAACATTCAACCTCGATATTATTATCGATACACATTTTAACAATTAAATATCCAGGATCAGAGATGCTTGGGGTTCCTGCGTCTGAAATTAAACCTACCATTAAACCTGATTCAATCTCATTAATAACTTTTTCAACAGTTGAATGTTCGTTAAACTTATGGTAGGATTTGATAGGTTTTTTAATTTTTAAATGATTTAATAATTTTAAACTTCTCCTTGTATCCTCACATAAAAGCATATCCACGGTCTTCATACATTCAACTGCTCTTTGAGTTATGTCTCCAAGATTTCCAATAGGTGTAGGTATTAAAATAAGTTTTGACATTTAAATTTATATTTGTCTAAATTAATAACTTATCTAAGAAAAATAGCATTGGGAAGAATTGAAGTAATATGTGGTTCTATGTTTTCAGGTAAAACTGAAGAATTGATAAAAAGGATAAGAAAATCTGATAAATCTTACAAGGTTTTTAAACCAAAAACCGATACCAGAAATAAAAAAAATAAAATTGTATCTCATGGTAAAATAGAAATTGAAGCTACAACTATCGGTGATGTTTCAGAAATTTTAAATGATATGGGTAAGTTTGATGTGATTGGTATTGATGAGGCTCAGTTTTTTACAAATGACATAGTACAAGTCTGCAATACACTAGCTAATGATGGTGTCAGGGTTATTGTAGCAGGTCTTGATATGGATTTTTCTGGAAAACCTTTTGGACCTATGCCTTTTCTAATGGCTATTGCTGAAGATGTGACGAAAGTACATGCAAAATGCAGTGAAACAGGTGGTCCAGCCATGTACAGTTATAGAAAAGTTGAAAACAGTGATACAGTAATGATTGGTGAAAAAAAGGAATACAAACCACTTTCTAGAAAAGCTTTTGTTTCAAAAATGAAAAAAAAATAATTATTTGAGTTATCAAGGGACATACATTGAAATTAATTTAAAAAATTTAAAAAGTAACATAGATTTTTTAAAGAAGCACCTGAATCCTAACACAAAAATAATGTGTGTTGTAAAGGCCTTTGCTTACGGTGCCGATCCTATCACAATTAGTAACTTTTTTCAGAAGAGCAATATTGATTATTTAGCGGTTGCGTATACTAGTGAGGGTGTAGAATTAAGATCCTCAGGTATTGAACTTCCAATTCTAGTTCTTCATCCTCAATTTGATGATTTTGATCTAATTGATAAATATAATCTTGAACCAAATATTTACTCCTTCAGAATATTAAAAAATTTTTTATCTAAATCTTATAAAGTTCCTTTCCACTTAAAATTTAATACAGGACTGAACAGGTTAGGATTTAAAATAAATGATGTAGAAAAGTTATATCAATTTTTGGGTGAAAATTCTAATATCAAATATTTATTTTCTCACCTTGGCGCTTCTGATGATTTAAATGAAAAATCTCACACAATTGATCAAATTGAATTGTTCGAGCTAATATCAAAAAAAATGAATACTATGTTTAGTAAGGTTTTTAAAAAGCATTTACTTAATACTTCAGGTATTTTAAATTACTCGGACTATCAATATGATATGGTTCGCACTGGAATAGGGGTTTATGGTTATGGAAATGATTCCGTATACAAAGAAAAGTTTAAGCCTGTATTGTCTTTAAAATCGGTTATCTCACAAATCCATGAAGTCAAAAAAGGTGATTCTGTAGGCTATAACAGAGGTTTTATTGCAGAAAAAAAACATAAAATTGCTATAATTCCAATAGGTCATGCAGATGGAATTAGTCGAAACTTAGGTCAGGGGAAAATTAGCTTTTATATTAATAACCAAAAGGCTAAAACAGTTGGAAACATATGCATGGATATGCTTATGCTTGATGTTTCAGGTATTAAATGTGAAGAGGGAGATCTAGTTATTATCATGGATGAATATAATCAAACTGCAGAAGATATTGGAGATGTAGCTGGTACTATATCTTATGAAATTTTAACAGCACTATCATCTAGAATAAAAAGAATTATAATTGATGCTTAATATTTAAATTTGTTTAAAGTTAAAAAATGAATCTAGCTATTATTGGTGCAACTGGTCTTGTTGGTGAAGAAATACTAAAAATTCTATCCCAAAGAAATATTCAGCTTTGTAGCTTGATATTAGTTGCATCAAAAAAATCACTAGGAAAGGTTATAAGTTTTCAGAAAAAAAATTTCAAATTAATTTCTATAGAAGAGTGTCTTGAACAAAGTATTGATGTTGCCATTTTCTCTGCAGGAAAAGATATTTCTTTAAAATGGGCGCCTATTTTCTCAAGCAAAGATATAACTGTAATTGATAATTCATCAGCATGGAGAATGGACGATAGAAAAAAACTAATAATACCTGAGATTAATGGAAATGAGCTGTGTGAGAATGATAAAATTATAGCAAATCCAAATTGTTCAACAATACAAATGTTAATTGCTCTTGCTCCTTTGCATAAAAAGTATGGTATAACTCGTATTATAGTATCAACATATCAATCTGTAACTGGTACCGGAAGAATTGCTTTAAATCAACTTAATAATGAGTATAATAAAATCAGGGGTGAAATGGCCTACAAATATCAAATTCATCAAAATGCTATTCCTCATTGTGATGATTTTGAAGACAATGGTTATACTAAGGAAGAAATGAAACTTATAAATGAAACACATAAAATACTGGATCCAAAAATCAGCATTACAGCAACAGCTGTTAGAGTCCCAGTAATTGGTGGGCATAGTGAATCAATAAACTTGACGCTCGAAAAAGATTTTGATGTACAAGAAATTAAAGAATTATTATCCAATTCAAAAGGAATTAAATTGCAAGATGATCCTAAAAGTTTCAAGTATCCAATGCCAATTAATGCAAAAGGAAAAGATGACGTTTTTGTAGGAAGAATTCGTAAGGATTTTTCATGTGAAAACAGCTTAAATCTGTGGGTTGTAAGTGATAATTTGAGAAAAGGGGCAGCTACAAATGCTGTTCAAATTTTAGAGTTAATAAAATCTAAAGGATACATCAATTAATATTCAAAGTCCTCCATAAATTTTGTTGTATAAATCCCCTTTATGTAGTCTTTATTATCCATTAACTTTCTGTGAAATGAAATAGTAGTTTGGATTCCTTCAATTACAAATTCATCTAACGCCCTTCTCATCTTATTGATTGCCTCATCTCTTTTTTGATCAGTTGTAATTACTTTAGCAATCATGGAATCATAATTTGGTGAAATAGTATAGCCGCTGTAAACATGAGTATCAACTCGAACACCATGACCACCAGGTAGATGTAGGTTTGTAATTTTACCAGGTGATGGTCTAAAATTATTTTCAGGATCTTCTGCGTTAATTCTACACTCGATTGAATGAAGTTTTGGAAAGTAATCATTTCCTGAAACTCTAATACCTGAGGCGACTTTAATTTGTTCTTTGATTAAGTCATAATCTATGACTTGCTCAGTTATTGGATGTTCAACTTGAATTCTAGTATTCATTTCCATGAAATAGAAGTTTCTATTTTTATCAACCAAAAATTCAACAGTCCCTACACCTTCATAATTAATAAACTTAGCAGCTTTAACAGCAGCTTTACCCATTTTATCTCTTAATTTTTTGGTCATGAAGGGAGAAGGAGTTTCCTCAGTTAGTTTTTGATGACGACGTTGAATTGAGCAATCTCTCTCTGAAAGATGACAAACATTCCCAAACTGATCAGCTATAATTTGTATTTCAATGTGTCTTGGTTCCTGAATTAGTTTTTCAATATACATTTCATCATTACCAAATGCGGCTGAGGCTTCTTGTTTAGCACTTGACCAATTTTTTTTAAATTCTCCTTTATTCCAAACTGCTCGCATTCCTTTCCCGCCACCTCCGGCAGAAGCTTTAACCATAACCGGAAAACCGATTTTTGATGCAATTTTAACAGCCTCCTCAGCACTTTCGACAGCTCCGCCAGAACCAGGAATTGTTGGAACTTTAGCATTATTCATTGTAGAAACGGCTGTAGCCTTATCTCCCATTTTTTCAATCATTTCTGGTGAAGGGCCTATAAATTTAATTTTGTGCTCACTGCAAATTTTGGAAAACTTAGCATTTTCAGACAGAAAACCATATCCAGGATGAATAGCATCTGCATTGGTAATTTCAGCAGCTGCTATAATATTAGGTATTTTTAAATATGATTCAGAACTTGGTGCTGGACCTATACAGACGGCCTCATCAGCAAATCTCACATGCAAACTCTCTTCATCAGCTTTTGAATAAACCGCCACTGTTTTAATACCCATTTCCTTACAGGTCCTAATCACTCGAAGAGCAATTTCTCCACGATTGGCAATTAAAATTTTTTTGAACATATAATGTTATTAAGGTTCAATTAAAAACAAAGGTTGGTCAAATTCAACGGGGGAAGCATCCTCAACTAGAATTTTAACAATTTTACCAGAGTAGTCTGACTCTATTTCATTAAATAGTTTCATAGCCTCTATCACACAAAGGGTATCTCCCTCCTTTACGATATCTCCTACATTGACAAATACATCTTTATCAGGTGATGGTTTTCGATAGAAGGTTCCTATTATAGGAGATTTAACTGTAAGAAGATTATCGGTAGATTCGGCCTCTTTGGCAGAAGCATTATTTGGTGGAGCAATTGAAGGTTTAACCGGGGTTGGATGCGGCAAAGGAGCTGGTTGATGAACAACTTGAATTGGTTTTTCAACAGGTACTGATTTAGAACCTTTAATGTTAATCTTAAAATTATTGTTTTCAATATTAACCTCTGCGACGTCTGTCTTAGAAACAAACTTAATTAGTTGTTGAATTTGCTTAAAATTCATAATAATTGTTATTAATAAAGCAAAAATCGATAAAAAAACATTAAAAACAAGCAAATATTAAAGAAAAATTAAATTAAATAAGGCGAAAGAATAATTAATGAGGTTATAAAGCAATTTTTATACATATTTATTCTAATTTTCTGTCAAATATTACTTATTTTCATTATTATTTGACAATATTTTTGATTTTTTATAGTATTCTATGATATTTTTAATCGATTTTTATAATAATTTGGATTAAAATACATTATATACAACATAAAAAATGGACATAAGTATTTATTTATAATTAAATTTTTAAAAAAAGTTGATTTTCAGTTGAATAATTTATATTAAACAAAAAAATGGGGTCAGAAAATCAATATTTACCTAAATACAGTAAAAAACTATCCATTTTTTTTTCATTTTACCTTTTTTTTATTCAATTTTCATTAGAATCTCAAACCAAAACAAAAATTCAATTTAAAAGTGCGAATCCTTTCGCAATGAGTGATATTATCAATAAACTTGATAAACTTGAATCACAAGAGGTTTTTGGTCTTCTAACCATACCAGATGATTCATTAAATATTAATAAAAAATACCCTTTGATTATTGGTGTTGCAGGTAGCTTGGGTTGGCGCAAACACCATTATGATTATATGAAGATGTATCAAAAAAATGGCTTTGCTACTTTTGAATTAAATAGTTTTAAAAGTCGAAATATAACTTCAACAGTTGGATCACAAATAGAAATTACCACGGCAGCTATGATTCTAGATGCATACAGAGCATTTGAAAAGCTTTTAGAAAATCCGAATATTGATGAAAATAAGGTTTCAATCACAGGCTGGAGTCTTGGGGGTGCAGTTGCTTTATTTTCTGGATGGGAGCCTTTAAGGAGGGCGATAACTAATAGCTTAAAATTTTCATCACACTTAGCTTTTTATCCACCTTGTTTTTTTGACCCTGAGAATACAAACTTCACAGAAAAACCAATTCATATTTTGATTGGAGAATTAGATAACTGGACACCTTCTGAGCCATGCGTAACCTTTGTTGAAAAAATTAATCTCAAAAAAAATATTGGTGTTACAGTATTTCCTAATTCACATCACTCTTTTGATAGTGAGGAGCCAGTCTCATTTAATGAAAAGGGATACAGTTTTAAAAATTGTTTGTTTAAACTAAGTTCTGATGGAGATGTGCTAATTAACTATTTACATTTACCAATGTCATCTCCAATAATGCAAAAAATTGGTTTTTTATTTTGTGTAAAGAGAGGGGTTAACCTTGGTGGTAATGCAGTTTACAGGGAAGAATCTTTTAAATTTGCAAAGTCTTTTATGGAAAAAACACTTAGATAACTATTCAGCCTCCTCAGTAGAATCAACTAAAACCTTTCCTCTATAGTAAAGTTTTCCTTCGTGCCAATGAGCTCTGTGGTATAAATGATCTTGTCCAGTGGTTTTGTCAGTAGCTATCTGAGCATTAGCAGCCTTATAATGGGTACGCCTCTTATCTCTTCTAGTTTTTGATGTTTTTCTTTTTGGATGTGCCATCTTTTACTTTTTTAATTCTTTAAGTTTATCCCAACGGGCATCGAAATTACTACTTTTTTCTTTATTTATATCAAAATCTTTCAATCTATTTAAAATATCTGATTTCAGGGTGCCATCTTCAATTCCTGGATGAACGTTTCTCATCGGCATTGATAAAACAATCATTTCGTATAATAGTTGGTCTAACTCTATAGTATGCGATCCGTGTGGTAAAATTAAAAGCTCATCGTTGCTATCATCATAATTATCCCCAAATTTCACTAAAACCTTCATTTTAGAATCAATTTGATATGTGAAAGGTTCATTCGAAAGAGTACAATTTACATTTGCATTACCTGTTCCCCTTATGTTTAACTCTAAAACAGTTGCCTTTTTAATTAACTGAATCTCAACCTTGATGTCACAGCTATTAAAATCCATATAGTCATGTGCTGTGAAAAATTTATTTTCTAAATAGTAATCAAAATTATGAATACCATCTTTTAGACCAATGAATTTTAATAAAAATTGATTTGACTTGCTCATTTTTACAAGTTGGCATGCGAATATACTAATTTTTTGTTCTGTTTTTAAGAATATTTAAAGCTGAAATAACAGCGGCCTTAAATGAGCTTTCATTGGCAATATTTTTTCCTGAAATATTGTATGCTGTTCCATGGTCTGGAGATGTTCTGATTACATCTAACCCGGCAGTATAATTTACTCCTTTTCCAAAGGTTAGCGTTTTAAATGGAATTAAGCCTTGATCATGGTATGTTGCAACAATAGCGTCATATTTCTTATAATCATTTGATCCAAAAAAACTGTCGCTAGAAAATGGTCCATTCACATCAATTCCATTTTTTGAAATTTTACTAATTGTTGGAATTAAAATATCATTATCATGTGTGCCAATTACACCATTATCCCCAATGTGTGGGTTAATGGACAAAACAGCAATTTTAGGTTTTTGAACATCAAAATCTTTCAGTAGAGAATTATGAATGATTTCTATTCTTTTTTTTATTAGATCGGGGGTAATTGTTGAAATAATTTCATTTATAGGTATATGTTCGGTCAGTAATGCGATTTTTAAATGTTCGGAAACCATAAACATTAGGGAATCTCCTTGAAAATAATCAGCTAAAAAATCTGTATGACCTTTATAGTCAAATTCTTTACTTTGAATATTATTTTTATTGATAGGGCCTGTTACAAGAGCGTCTATTTTTTTTTGTTTTAAAAAATCAACAGCGTGAAATAAAGAATCTCTTGAGAACTCTCCGCCTTGTCGATTGGATTCTCCAAATTTTAAATCGAAAGATTTGTTATTAATATTTAAAACATTAACAAAGCCTACATTCGCATCCTCAATTTGATTTATATGAACTACTTGACAACCAGAGTCAAAGATTCTGTTTTGACTTTCAATTAATTTATAATTTGAAAATACAACAGGCTTGAACTTGCTATTCAAATTGGAATCAGAGAGAGATTTTAAGATGATCTCAATTCCGATTCCATTTGGATCACCAGTCGAAAAACCAATAAATGGTTCAAAATTTTTTGACATCTCTTTATTTATAATGTGTATTTTTGAGCAATTAAATATACAACTATATGTTTACAGGTATAATTGAAAACCTTTCTGAAATTAAAGAAATTACAAAAGAGGGAGAGAATCTTTCAATTAGTTTTTCAAGCTCCATAACAAAAGAATTAAAAGTTGACCAGAGTGTATCTCATAATGGAATTTGCTTGACTGTAGTGAATATCAAGGATGATATTTATACTGTCACAGCAATCAAAGAAACCATTATGAAAAGTTCCATTAAGGAATGGAAAGAGGGGGATTTGGTTAATATTGAAAGAGCTATGAAATTAGGAGATAGGCTTGACGGCCACATGGTTCAAGGCCATGTTGATCAAACTGCTACTTGTAAAAAAATATCTGAGGAAAACGGAAGTTGGTACTTCAATTTTGAATATGATAAATCAGAAAATCTTACCATAGAAAAAGGCTCTATTGCAGTAAATGGAGTTAGCCTAACTGTTGTCAATTCCCATGAAAATACATTTTCTGTAGCTATCATACCTTATACATATAATCACACAAACTTTAAAAATATTAGCATAGGTGACTTAGTAAATATTGAATTTGATATGATTGGAAAATACATATCAAAGATTATTAAAAATCAGTCATAAAAATTATGCAAAAAAAAATTTTTCCTCTACTTGCTGCAACAATAGCAACTACAATTTATGGTGTAAATCATACTGTAGCAAAAATGGTTATGCCAATTTATATAGGCTCATTGGGCCTTGTATTTTTAAGGGTTCTTGGTGCTACTATTATGTTTTGGACCATTAGTCTTTTTTTTAAAAGCAAACCGATAGATAAGGAAGATAGATTTACAATTTTGAAATGTGGCATTTTTGGAATGAGCCTTAACATTGCTGCATTTATAGCCGGATTGGATTATTCTACACCTGTCAATAGCTCAATTCTAATAATAATTTCTCCAATCTTTGTTGTGATTTTATCTTTTTTTATTTTCAAAAACAAAATAAACTTTGTTAAAATTTTAGGTATAATTCTAGGGTTTATTGGAGCTATTATTCTAATCTTGACTGCGGATTCAAACAGCTCTATTGGAAGAAATATTCCCCTAGGTAATTTCTTATTTATTGTAAATAGCATTTCTTATGCATACTATCTAATCATAGTTAAACCGATGGCCGAAAAATATGATTTAATTACATTATTTAAATGGTTATTTCTAGTTGGTCTAATTTTTAATTTTCCACTAGGAATTAATCAGTTTTTAGAAGTTGACTGGGTTAATCTACCGTTATATCAAGCAATTTTACCGATGGCTTTTGTTGTCTTGGGTACAACATGCATGACATACTTCCTAAACGGATACGCTTTAAGCAAGTTGACTTCTACAGAGGTTGCAGTATTCATGTATCTTCAGCCAATCATAGGGGTTTTATTTGCAATTTTCACAAAATCTGACACAGTTACAGTTACTATTATAATTGCTTCAATATTAATTTTCTCAGGTGTTTACTTGACAACTGTTTTGAAAAGTAGAAATTAAATATTAATATTTTTTCTTATTTCATTAATTGAAGAAGTTAACTCCTCAAATGAATCTATATAATAGTAGATATCTTGAACTACATCAATTCTAAAGGAATGATTCATTATTGTATTCACATCAAATTTCTTCTTTTTAGATTTGCTTGACAACACGTTCTGTGATTCTTCCTTTGATGAAATAATCCCCGCACCATAAATCTTAAAATCATTATTTCTTTTAATTAAACCAAATTCAATTGTAAACCAGTATATTCTTTGGAGTTTTTTCAATTTGACTGGGTCGTTTATCACAGAAACTGCAATCTCCCCAATTTCTTTAAAAAAATTTGTATAATCTTTATTACTTAACAAAGGTACATGAGCAAATACATCATGAAACATATCTGGCTCTTCTAAATAATCAATTTGATTCATGGATCTGAGCCAACAAGTTGTGGTAAACTTCTTTCTTGATAAAAATGAAAAAAATTGTTCAGGCGGGCTGATGTTTGGTACTGTTTTAATAGACCATCCAGTAATGTTTTTTAAAGTGTTGTTAACTTCAATAAAGTTTGGAATTTTTTCAGCTTTAAAGTTTAAGTCTTTTAACGCAATTATAAATTCATCTGCTACGATACCCTCCAGGTTTTTCAGTTGTCTATTAAATAGAATATTCCATACCTTGAAGTCTTCTTTAGTATAATTTTTATAAATCTGTTTGGTAGGTTTTTTGGAGACTGATTTCTTCACTAATGTTCACAAAATTAATATTTTAAATGAACATATCCATCGGAGTAAGTAACTGCTTTACCATCAATCAACACCCTGTTTCCTACATCTTCGCAAATCATTTCTCCACCTCGTTCGGAAAGCTGAATACTTTTTAACTTATTTTTTTTTAATATTTCGCTCCAATATGGGACCAAGGAACAGTGTGTTGAACCGGTAACTGGATCTTCGAAAAAAGAACATTGAGGAACAAAGTATCTAGATACAAAGTCTGAGTGGTTTCCTATAGAGGTTATCACAACACCACCCGGATCAATATTTTTTTTATCAAAAAGTTCTTTATCAATTTGAATATTTTTGATTTGATCCTCACTTTCATAAACTAAAACATAGTCTCTAGATTTCAAAATTTCTGATGGTTTTATACTCAATGAATCCATTATATTTTGTGGTAATTCAGATTTTATTGGTTTTCTATGTGGAAAATCCATCTGCATGTAGTCACCTTTGTACTTTACAATAAGTTCACCGCTCATGGAATCAAATTTGACAAAATCATTATTAAAATTTAAATGATTCTTTAGGCAGTATGCAGTGGCTAAAGTAGCGTGTCCGCATAGGTCCATTTCAATCTCAGGGGTAAACCACCTCAAATAGAAATGATCATCTTTTTTAATGAAAAAAGCTGTTTCCGAAACATTATTTTCCTTGGCGATATTTAGGAGTATGTTATCTGGTAACCATTGTTCAAGTGGCATAACACAAGCAGGATTTCCTTTAAAGACCTCTGAGGTAAAAGCATCGATTTGAAAAATCTGTAAAGTATTCTTATTCATAGATTTAGAAATTTAATAAAAAAATAATCATAAATTGTATTACATAAATCAGAATTATATGAAAAAATTTGTCCTTTTTTTAATAGTAGCATTTTTTACTATAAATTCCTATTCTCAAAAAAATGAAGGAGATAGATGGAGAGAGGTAGCAAAATATTTATTTGATGAGGGATTTGATAGAAATGAGCTAAGAAATACAGTTCAGCTTGTAAGAGATATGTCCAAGGAAATTTTTAATAAGAAAAAAATTTCAAAAAAGACTGAGAAAAAATTAAAAAACCTTTCTTTTAATGAGGATCAAATAGAAATTCTCAAAACATTATCCCAAAAAATGTCTAAAATAGTTGGAGAAAGTATGAAAAGAGAAGAAAGTGAAATGAATTCTTTTGAAAACAATAATCAAAATGGATTTAACAGGGCAAGAGGAGACTTTAATCAAAATAACAGATCTAGAGGAGGCAATTCAAGAGCGCGAGGAGGTCAGAGAGGAGGTCAAAGGCTGGGTTCAAATAATGGGCAAAGTCCAGCACGACCTGAAGTTAACCCTGTTTTACAAAGACTTGCACAATACGTTAGAGAACAAGGTGTAGATAGGGAAAATATGAGGAGTGTCATGAATGTAATTATGCAAATTGGTAGAGAGTATAAAGCTTCAGCTGAAAGGTCGAGCTATAAACCCTCTGAGGAGAGCTTGAGTTCACTAAAAAAATCAGGTCTTTCTGATGAGACAGTAGAAGCTGTAATAGAAGTCATTAAAGCTTTGGCTATCTATGACAAATAACTTTAGTCTGCTTTTATATATTTGGATAGGTTTTGGGGTATTAACATTCTTATACTTGATAGTATCCAAAATAAGGACACCATATGGAAGACATAGCTCCCATGGTTGGGGAATTATGGTTAACAATACATGGGCTTGGTTTTGGATGGAATTTCCCGCTTTAGTTGTAATGCCAATTTTAAGCATAATTGGACCTAATGAATTGAATTCATTCTCGATTCTGCTTATTTTAATATGGTTTATTCATTACTTTAACAGAGTCATCATTTTTCCACTAAGAATTAAAACTAAAGGAAAAAAAATGCCTATATCTATTGCATTAAGTGCTTTTTTCTTTAATATTTTTAACGGATTTTTTAATGGTTACTATGTTGGATTTATAATGGATCAAGGATCCATTTACAACTATAATGTATTGATAGGTCTCTTAATATTTGTTACTGGGATGACTATTAATATTAGCTCTGATAATACATTGATTTCCTTAAGAAAAAATAGCGAGGGATATAAGATTCCAAAAGGAAGTTTTTTCAACTTTGTATCCTGTCCAAACTATATGGGTGAAATTATAGAGTGGATTGGTTATTCTGTTATCGCAATGAGCCTTCCAGCATTAAGTTTCACATTATGGACATTTTTTAATCTTGTACCTAGAGCTTTAAATCACCATGATTGGTATCTTGAAAATTTTGATAATTACCCAAAAAACAGAAAAGCTGTTATTCCTTTTATTTTATAAATAATACATTAAATTTGAATAAAATTATTATTATGAATGCAACTAAAGCAAACTTAATAAATTCAATTTCACTAATAGCATTTGGTATCTGGGGTTATTTAGAAGTAACTTCCCCAACTGCATTAATACCTGTTGGTTTTGGTGTGGCCTTATTACTATGCTACAGCGGTGTAAAAAATCAGAATAAAATAGTAGCTCATATAGCGGTGTTGTTAACACTTGTAATACTTTTAGCATTGATTGGAATGAGGCTCCCAAAATCACTAGAGTCAGGTGGTCTTGGACTGGTAAGGGTTATTGCAATGTGCGGAACATGTTTATTCGCAATGGTTTATTTTGTGAGAAGCTTCATTGAAGCCAGAAAGAAATAAGCTACTTTTTGTTTGGGAACCTTCCATAATTCCCCATACCATCATAATCAATTTCATTTGTTTGATCTAAGTCGTTGTACTTTTTTGTTTCTTCTTCATTAACAAAAAAAACACTTGCTATAACTAAGCAAACAACAAAAACACCAAGCCCAAAAATATATATCTCCATTTCTTAAAGATCATTGTATTTTCTTGTTTCTTCGTCATTAACAAGAAGAACACTAGCGATGACCAACCCAATAACTATAGCACCTAAAGCAAATAAATAGATTTCCATTTTTTATTTAATTTGTTTTAAATAAGAACCGAGAGCCAAAATTGACGGGACCCAAATACCCACATACAATCCCTCATCTTTGTACCCCGAAAACCATAAACCAACAGAGACCAAGAAAGAAATCAAAACAGCTGTTAAAAGAAAAAAGTCGGATTTTTTATACCTATCAAACATGACTCAAAATTATTGATAATATAATTAACTTATATATTTGCTGTAAAATTAGTTATTTTTTAATAAATGATTCAGGCTGTAGAAAACATATTTTCTAGATTATTTTCTGAGGAAAATTTAAAAAGATTTGAGAAATTAATACTTATATCTGCAACTTTTGGATTCATAATCCATTTACTTTTAATCTTATTAAATAACAATGGATATATTGATTTATCATTTTTTCAAGATAAATTATTTGTAAATCCAATTTCGGCAATTTATACGCCTTTCTCATTTATTTTAATTTATGAGGCTTTTCTATTAATTTATTTCTTGCCTAGATCATTTACAACATCAGTGGCTAAGCAGTTTGAAATAATGTCATTGATTCTGATTAGAAAGATATTCAAAGATATTCCAAATGTAAATCTTGATGATAATTGGATTCAAAACGAAAATAATTTGCAACTGATTTATGACCTTTCAGGTGTTTTGATTGTATTCTTTTTAATATACTTATTTAAAAAATTGAAAGAAGATTTACCAAAATTACCTGTTCATCAAAATCTCGACAAATTTATAGGTTATAAAAAACTTATAAGTTTGTTTTTAGTTCCAACTTTAACCTTACTCTGTATTTTCAGTTTCCTTGATTGGTATAATTATGTTTTTCTTGGTATAGGGACAAGCTCGAATATAGATTACTTATTTTTCGAAAACTTCTTTACAATACTTATTCTAGTTGATGTTTTTATACTTTTGGTTTCTTTCCAGTATACAGAACGTTACTCACAATTAATAAGAAATACTGGTTTTATTATTTCAACAATACTTCTTAGGCTCTCATTTAGTGCTGTCGGTCTAACAAGCTTGTTGTTATTAGTATCAGGTATAGTTTTCGGACTTATAATTCTTCTTATTTACAACAATATGGAGAAAGAAAAGAAATAACTAATTGCAAATACCCTCTTTGTACCTAACTACACCATTGCATTCAGCTTCAACTCTATTTGAATAAGTAAATCCATCACAGCCACAGACTGGCTCATAAATTGTTGGAATTACACAGTCGTTAGATATTTTATCAGGATTGATACAACCTGAAAAGAATTTGTTTACAAAATCACGATACTCCTCAGATCCAAAACCCATTTTTCTTATTTCGTAGATAGCTGCTCTTGTTAGTTCAATGGGATCAACAGTTGAAGGCATATCAAAAGCTGTATTATCCATACTAATGAGCTCATTTTTACTAGACGATAAATCAATGCCAGTATAAAAATAATATCTCAAAACAGTTCCTACACTCAAATCTGTTTCAGGGAATGTGTACTCAAACATATACGGATCTGAAATAGTAGTCTTTAAAACTCTATAGCCTTGGTTAAAATTGTCATTGGTTCTTAGAGCGGGTAGTTCGATGTCAAAATCATTGATTAGAACATCATTGTTTACTCCACAAGAAAAAAGAAATAGAATTGATAATAGCTTAAGTTTCATTTTATAAATATTTTAATTCGTTTTTAATTAACGCATATTAACATACGTTTTGTATGAGGGTACTATAGGTGAAATAATCTCAAAGATTTTTGTTTTATTTAATGTTTCAAAATGAAAGTTTTCCAAATCAGAAATTTTTATAAATGTTCCATTTTTGTAGAAATTATGGTCATATTCAATTTCGCCTTCAATGATAAATAGTGAATGTACTGAACCTGGTTTTATTTTTAATGAATGAGTACCATTTTTAAAAGAATATTCGTTAATTAAAATATGCTCAGTGTTAATCTTCATTGGGGACTTAGGCCCTAAAATTGATTTTTTCTTGACACCATCAAAATCTTCGACATTAAAATCTTTTTCTTTATAGTCATCATAAGTAGCATCCTGTTTAAGTGATACTGATAGATTGGGATCAAACCAAATTTGAAAAATTTCAGACTCCTTATCAATTTCCTCGGCATGTGAAATGCCATTTCCAGATCTGATTACCTGTACATCCCCCTTTTTTAATGGAATCCACCTGTTTTGCTTAGTATCAAAATGGTTAATTCTGCCTTTCAAGACGAAGCTACAAATTTCAAATCCTTGATGCGGATGCAAGCCTATTGTACTTTTTTCTGCAGGCGTCCAAGCATGAGCCCAATAAAATAAATTTGAATAAGGTTTTAAAGGCCCCCCATCTTGAGGGAATCCGATTGGTTTATATTCAAGGATCTCCCCATTATTAAAACTGCCTCTTGCTTGTTGATCTTTCTTATATATTTTCAGAGCCATATAATTAAAGGTTTGAGATAAAAACTTTTAATGCCTTTTGAAATTTATTATTTAAATCAATATCAGTTATGCCTTTGACTTTATCAAAGTTCTTATTAAAATTTGGAAGCGAGAAAGTTGGAATTACATGAGGATTACCAAATGACATCCTATTATGTGCAATTTCAAGGACTGTTTTTGCGCCCCTGTCTCCGTCAGAGGTTGACATTAAAAACATTGGCTTATTATACCAAACTATTTTTTCAACTCTAGATATCCAATCAAAAATATTTTTGAAAGCAGCCGTATAAACACTGTTGTGTTCTGCAAAGGAGATTATGATCCCATCAGCTAATTTTAATTTTTCTTTGAAATCAAATGCTTTTTTAGGTATTCCATTCTCATTTTCATAATCAATACTATAAATTGGCATCTCATAATCATTAAGATCTAAAATCAATGCGTTTGCATTAGGAATTACAGAAGCAGTATAGGTTGCTAGATCCTTATTTATAGATTTCTTTGATGAACTTGCTCCGAAAGCTATTATTTGTTTCATAGTTTACAGATTGCTAATTGGTTTTTCAAAAAATATGCCATTAGCTACACTAATCTTCAAACAAAAGTAGTGATTTCAATTCTGAGGAGGTTATTTGGAGATTATCATACCTCTCATCTAGATGCAATATTAGGGTCTCTAAAATTTTCTTATTACAACCCTCATTTTTTTTAAAATTGAATAAATCTTTTAAAAGCTCCTCCTTTATTAACTTTCTATCGCATTTAGAAATGAGCTTTAAAATATGGGTGGTAAAGTATTCAATTTGATCGGTATAACACTCTTTTATTAATTCCAGAGTTAATAGGTTTTTTGATCTCCTCTTAAATGCATTAAAATAAAAAAGCTTTAATTCTCTTTCTATCGTTGATATAATTTGAGGTGGAAGATTATTACTCTTTTGTAAAGTAGCTTTCAAGATCTTGTAGAGTCTTTTTTGTTTTTTTAATATCCTTAATTACTAATCCTTTTTCTAATAAAACAATTCTATCTGAAACCTCAGTCACATCTTGTAAATCATGACTAGAAACAAGGACAGTTACACCAACTTTTTGGGATAGGTTCTTGATTATTTTTTTTAATCTAATTTGAGTAGTTGGATCAAGATTCGCAAAAGGTTCATCTAGAACAATAACCTCGGGATCTCCAATTAGTGCTGCTACGATTCCAACCTTTTTTTGATTACCCTTAGATAAATCTCTAATGAATTTTTTACCACCTAAAATTTCGCCATTAAATAAATCCTCAAACTGACTTAAAAATTCATCGACCTGCTTTTTTGAAAAGTTTCTCAATTCTCCAACAAAATAAAAATATTCCTCAGGCATTAGATAGCTAATAAGAAATGATTCATCTAAAAATGCGGAGGTAAAACTTTTCCAGTCTTCACTGGTTCTAACATTTATACCGTTATTTAAAACTTCCCCAGTTGTTGGTTTAATAAGATCTAGTAATGCGCTGAACAGGGTTGTTTTACCTGCTCCATTATTTCCAACTAGTCCAAACGTTTGGCCTGAATTAATTTTTAGAGAATCTATTTTTAAGACGGTTTCCTTATTGTATGTTTTTGTAATATTTCTAATTTCTATCATAACTAATTTGTTTCCTTATATGCAGAAAGGGTTGAATACTTTTCAATTTTATAAGTTTTTATAATAATGTTTAATACCATGTCTTTAAAAAGAACTCCTAAAATACCTATTGATCCAACTGAAATACATCCAATTGTATGACCAAAAAATGTTGACACAACCCAGTATAAAACCAGCGGGAGAACCATTTGAGGGAGGGTCAGTAGCATCGTTTTTGAATTTAAAGCTTTGGTATTACCCATAGCATTTTTAAATGAATCTAAATCAATTTTGACTTTTGTAAATGCTCCAGCCCACAAAGTTAAATATGAATTCACTCCAAGATTAAATAAACCACAGCATAAAACTGCTATAAGATGATATGATCCAAAAAAACCATAGATTGGGAGAGCGATAATAGTAGCTATAATTACACCAAAACTACCTAGGTACCACTTTGATTTTATATAATCAACATATTTAATATTTTGACACATCATAAATGAATAGTGTTGGCTATCCCAGCTTGGCACCAAAGCACAAAAGGTAAAAATAAATCCCCCTGTTGAAAATAAATATCCAAAAAATAGCATAGTATCACCTAGCAAGTCTTGAGTGCCTAAAAAAATGAGTCCATATAGAATACATAATAAAGACATGAGAGCTGTAGTTCTAGCTCTTTTTGATCTTTTAATAAGTCTAAAATCATTTCTTAAAAAAGTAGACATATCTCCAAATCGATTTAAAAAAACCAGATTATCTTGCTTTGCTTCCATGACTTTTTTTCTAAGACCAGTATCTATGAAAAAATTGTTTTTAAAGAACTGAATTACTCTATAATAAGTAAAGGCTAAAATTATTATGGGAATAATTACTAATATTTTATCCTCATAAAACATGTAAAATATCCACTCAGAAATAGGATTAAAACTAAATATCTGAAAGTAATCTAAAGCATACACAATGACCAAAATAACTCCTAATACAATTACAACTCGATCTTTTTTATTTAGATATATGTTAAGAAAGTTGGTTATGTATAAAATGAAATACATGGATAAATTCCAAAGCATAAGTTGAGTTAAATCAAATTTTTCTGGTGAATAAATTGTCAGTGAAAAAATGATTAGGTATAGAATTGATATTAAATTAAAAAAAGAGAAAATGGTTTTATTTAATGAAAATCTAATTATTTTATCTCTGTTAATTCTTAATAAGAGTAAGGGTTTAATATTTATTATTGGGGTGGCTTGACCAAAGTATCTTCCTACGACCCAAAATACAAAAATGTAAAAAAGCATATTAGAATTTAATAGTAAAAATGGATTCTCTACATCAGCTTCTTGTTTTACAAACGCTGCTCCACCATTACCATGAATGAAAGCCAGGCCGATTGTCATAAACAAAATGTATATGTAACTAAGCCACATAAATATCTTAGCAGCTATTTTTCCTCCAAGTGTGGATGATCTAAAAAAGGATTTATACTCTAATTTAATTAATTGAAACACTTTAGTAAGTTAATATGTAATATAGGAATATTAAAATTGTTTATTTAAATTCAATTTAAATTTAAAAAAATTAAAAATGAAAAAAATATTATCAATAACATTACTCTTTTTTGTTACACTTTCCTTTTCTCAAAGATGGTCAGCCTATGGTGTCAAAGTGAACCCTGAAAATGAAGAAATGGTAGTTAAATTAATGGATGATTATTTTAGTGCTAATAAAATTGAAGGAGTTACTGTAACACTTTACTCAATACTTTTCACGCCAGGTGATTTAAATTTTACTCACGAAATTATTTTTAATGGTGAGACAGAAAATATGGCTAAATTTTATACTCCAGAATTTCAAGGCAATACAATTTGGCAACTTTTCGCTTCAAAAATTAATAATTTCATGGAGCCTGTATTTTCTGGTAATGGTTGGAGGGATCTAAATTTTGGGCCCGAGAACCTTCCATTTCAAGTCGTTAGTATCATTGATATTTCTAGCAGAGATAACCAAAACAAATGGTTAGAAATGCAAAATACAATTAGAACAAAGTATCCTCGTGATGATTATAACTGGATGACTGGTGGAATAATTGTGGGTGGCCCTCACTCAGATGGAGATACGTGGATTGTAGCAGGATATCCCAGCTATGAGGCATACATGAATGCATGGTCTAACAGTCAAAAATTTAGAGCTAATAACCCAAAAATGGTAAAAGAGATGGAAAAAATGAATGATCAAATAGATTACTCAACAAGATCCAATGTAACACGATTTATGAGATTAATGGTGAAACAATGGTAGGAGATCAATGGCTCATAAATCGATACTAATTTGAATAAAAAAACCCCGGTTATTCGGGGTTTTTTATTTAAATTCAATCTAAATTATAAAACTATACAAATGAAAAAAATTACAATGATAATATCAATGTTTTTTGCATTGATGATAACAGCGCAAGATGGTCCTGAAATTTGGATGACTTATGAACTTAAAGCAAAAAAAGGAATGCAAGAAAAGTTTGAACAAGCAGCTGTAAAAAAAATGAAAAAATATAATTCAACAGCTGAGACTGCAATGTTTACATTCAATATTATGGATGGTGAAAACCAAGGAATGTATGCTCGAGTTATTGGGTACAAAGACTGGAGCTTTATGAACTCTCAAGAAGATAGATCGGATGAATTAAAATATTGGAGAGATAATGTTGATCCTTACATTGAAGATTCTAATGGATGGAAAGTTTGGAGAAGAGAAAAAGGTGTATCACACAATTGGTCACCTGAAACAAATTTCAAATATATGCTCGTACAAAGAAGGTTCATTAAACCTGGTAAAGATCAAGACATATATCATTTCCTACAAAGAGCAAAAAAAGTATATGATAAACACAATTATACAGGTATAGAGGGTGTATTTAGACTTATCTCCGGTGGGAACACTAATGAATATATTATTTGTACAGGATTCAATGAATATGGTGTCGGTGGTAAATTTCCAGACACTGAAAAAACTCTTGAAGAATTATATAACGAAATGTTTGGATGGGAGGCATACAGAAAAGATGCAAGACTGTATAATGAAGCTCTAGAAATGTATAGCAGAACAACTGAAAGATATCACTTTAATGAGAAATTAAGTACATCATTAAATTAGACAAAATGACCCCCGATTATTTGGGGGTTTTTTTATTCTATATTTTATAATACTCATTTATGAATATTTACAATATCACTTTTATTGTAGAACCTGAAATTGAAAAGGATTGGGTTGAGTTTGTTGACAGGGAAGTTTTACCTGAACTGGGCAAAAGTGTACACCAAGTTGATTTGCTTAAAGTAAAATTTGAAGAAGGAATGGATAATGTAAAAGGAAGCACCTTTTCAGTACAGTTTTATTGTAAAGATAAAGATATGATTAGTTGGATTCGAGACATTGGACATCAAATGTTGCTACAAAAGCTCCACAGAAAATTTTCAAAAAATTGGTTAGCTTTTGCAAGTACACTTGAGTTTATAAAGTCTTATTAGTATTGATAAATAAAAATGTTATGGAATCAAAAAAGAAAATGTTGTTATGTTTGTTCTTATTAGTTGCTCAATTATCTGTAACTCAAAAAATAGCAGATAAGCTATATGAAAAAGGATTAGCAGAACTTCAGGCTGGGGTCTTTGACATGGCAGTAAAAAATTTCAATAAATCTATTCAAAAAAATGACAAGTTTGTTGATGCTTATTTTAAAAGAGCTCTATCATACACATATTTAAAAAAATATGAAGAAGCAATAAATGATTATTCAACTGTGATTGAATTAAGCCCAAATGATGAGGTTTCTTTTTTTAACAGATCTAGAATTTTTACTGCATTGAAGGAATATGAAAAAGCTCTTTCAGATGTAAATAGTGCTATCAATATTGATAAAGAATTTATTGAAGTTTATTATCAAAAGGCATCTATTATGTTAAAAATGAAAAATCTTGATGGAGCCATTTCCACATATACAAATTTAATCGAAATATTGCCAGATGATCCCAGGGCATACTACAATAGAGGATTAATTAAATATAGAAATGGTGATAAAAAAGGAGCTTGTGAAGATGCTACATTATCTAAATCAAAAAATACTGCATGCGCTTTAAATCTTTATGATCCATTAAAACAATTAATTGAAAATAGTTGTGATGAAAAACAAAAACAGGTTCTATTAGCTGATAAGCAAGACAAGGATGTTCCCTTTGAAATTATTGAGGAGGTACCAGTGTACCCTGGGTGTGAACAAGTGCCAAAATCTGAATTAAGAAAATGTTTCCAAGAACAAATTCAAAGACATATTGCCAGAAATTTTAAGTATCCAGAAGAAGCTCAGCTTAAAGGAATTCAAGGTAGAGTGTTTGTTCAATTTATGATTGCTAAGGAAGGTTGTGTAGCCGCAATTAGAACTAGAGGACCACATCCTATACTGGAGGCTGAAGCAAGAAGAATTATTAGTCTTATTCCTAGAATTTCTCCTGGAATTATCGAGGGAGAAAAAGTAAATGTCCCTTTTTCTATACCGATTATATTTAAACTTCAATAAAAAAACTTAGAAGAGAAATTAAAACAAATGTTGCTGCAAAAGCTGCTCAAAAAATTCACAAAATTGACATGCCTTTGCAAGCACACTTGAATTTATAAAACCAGATTAATTAACTATTGTAATTACTCCGAACATATTTGTATGTTTTGAACATACATAATAATAAGTACCTGCAGATGAAGGTTTCCAAGAAACATTTCCATTCACTGTACCCTGATTCGTTACTCCACTTATTTGATCACCAGTTCCTAGACTAGCTTTTGTTTTCAAATAAAAAGGGTGGCCTGATGCATTTACCATGAAGGTTACTTGATCACCAACTTTAAATTTTACGCTAGGGTCATTCCCTGAAACATTACCATCCCTGTCTTTACCGCTTAGTTTGTAATCACTCATCCCACTAGATGAAACAGAAATATTATAACCAGTTGTGGATGACTGGTTGTTATCATTATTATTGTAATTATTGTTATTCCCATAACCATCATCACCTGAATCAGATGAGCAGGCAACTACAAAAATTAACAACAAAAGTATTTTTAAATTTTTCATTTTTATTTGTTTTGTTACTACTTTCCAATAATGATGCCAACGTTATCAAATTGTAAAACAACGTTTTATGGCACATGTTTTGTACCCTTGTCGATGAAACACTAACTATGAAAAATCTTATTGTTGTTGGTCATCCTGATAAAAATTCATTTTGCTACAATGGTATTTTTATGAAAATCAAGAGCATTATGGAGGATAGAAATGAAGAATTTGAAGTGATTGATTTATATAGAGACAAATTTACTAGACCGAGAGACAATGTAATAAAGAGATATCAAGATTTAGTTACTTGGACAGATAGAATATATATTATTTCACCTGTATGGTGGTTTAGATTGACCCCAAGAATGGAAATTTTCTTTGACGAAGTATTTACCCCTGGTTTTGCATATAAGTTTGTGAACATCACTAAAACATATGCATACCCAAAACCTTTCCTTAAAAATAAAAAACTAAGGACTTATGTAACACACGGTGCTCCTGCTCTTCCTGTTCTAACTCTATATGTAAACTCAGTAAAGCTTCGATTGGTTATGGGAGTATATTCATTTGTATTTGGATGGAAATTATCCCTTTTCACAAAAACAAAACAGTTTTGGTCAGTACCATTTATCTCAGATGAAAAGAGAAAAAAATACCTTAATACAGTTGAAAAGGATATCCTCAAAGATTTAGGCCCAATAATTCAAGGCACTAAAAATAGGGTTTCAGTAAATGCAAAAATTTCATAAAATGCTAATAGGTTTTAAAAGTGATATAGTTGTGTATATTTGGATAGCTCTAATAATTTTAGCTGTAACAAAATCTTTAATAAAAAAACTAAAACAATAACATAAAATAATTTAATCATGACAAATTTTTTCTTAAAATATTACCCAATTGTCCTTGCTTTTATATCATTTTTATTCTCGGTGTATCTTTGGTTTAGTGGTGATAAACTAGGTGGAATTTTTGTGGGAATATGGGTGCCATCAATACTTGCACTTTCAATAACAATAAGACAAAGAAGAGGATAATTAAAAATATGGATTTAATAATTTTTATAGTTGGTTTTTTAATTTTTGTAATCTATTTGATTGCTTTTTTGACTGTTATTTACAGACAAAATAAAATTCAAGACGAAGAACTGGCAAAAGATCCTGAAATGCCAAAAAATAATAATTAATCCATTTCCTCAACAGAAAGTCTAAACCCACTTTTTCATATTTTAATTCACTTTAAATTAATAAACCTTGTTATTAATACTTTGGTTTGTTAATTTCACATTTGATGAGTGAAACAATTGAAGAAGAATTTTGGAACTGGACTACTCACTCAATTGGAATTATTTTAAGTCTTATTGGTATTCCGTTTTTATTTATTCTCAATAATAATCTAACTCCATACAGTACAATAAGTATCCTATTTCTTTCAGTGGGCTTGTTATTTGTTTACTGCTCTTCAACGGCCTATCACTATGTTAAATCCTACGAATTAAAAGAGAAGCTTAGAGTTTTAGATCATATTAGTATTTATTATCTAATCACTGGATCCTATGCGCCAGTTTGCTTTATCACTCTTTATAATTATTCAGGGATTCCTATTTTTTTTACTGTTCTTGGATTGTCAATAATAGGCACAATATTTAAAGTTTTTAGTAATAATAGATTTAATAAAATTTCACTGGGTCTTTATTTAATACTAGGGTGGTTAATTGTAGTTGATGTGAATACTCTATTTAGCTTGATTGATTCAAGTGCAAAACCCCTATTAATTGCAGGTGGATTTTTCTATACTGTTGGTGTTTTATTTTATTTAGCAGAAAAATTAAAATATAATCATGCCATTTGGCACCTATTTGTTTTACTTGGGAGTATAAGTCACTATTTAATGATTTTACTTTACGTGATTTAATTTTTTGAGTGCTTCAAAATTATCATAAAAGTAAAAGGGTAGCGCTAATGAAAAACCAACCAGAAAAAAACAAGCCATATATTTCAAAATTTTCACAGGTTTATTGTAAAAGCTATATATTATAAAAATGAAAAATGCTAAAGCCGCTACACTCAAATCAGCAGAAAGCATCTGGGAGGCAAAGTTAGAATTTGCTTCAGAAAAAAATTGAGATAAAGACCATTCCCAGTTTTTTAATTCTAAATATTTGAATAAATAATAGTAAGGAAATGCTATTCCTAAAAAACAAAGTAATAAAAAGACTTTTTTCATAATATTAAATTTTTAAAATTGATAATACAGGGTGATGGTCAGATGCCCATTCTTGATTTTTAGTTTTTAAATGTTTGTGTTGTGCTTCTTTAATTATGAGATTTTTAACGAAAATATAATCTATTCTTTTCTTCTCAGTCCTATCTCTTTTAAAACCATTATATGTTCCATATTTATTGTCTAAAACATTAATATTTAAAAGCACGTCATTTAACTGGCTCTGTAATTTTTTGATTGAGCTGTTTTGATCATCTAAATTAAAATCACCTGTTAGAATTATTGGATGATTTTTAGTGTTAAGTTCTTTAATTTTTTTTAAAATCAGAGTTGTTGATTCTCTTCTAGCTTCAATTCCAACATGATCAAAGTGGGTGTTAAATACCCATATCTTTTGTTTTGAAAAAATATTTTCAAAAAGTCCGTAGGTACAAATTCTTTCCATTGCTGCGTCCCATCCAACTGAAACTTTTTCTGGATCATGAGATAGCCAAAAGGTTTTATTTAATAATAACTTATATTTTTTTCTATTAAAAAAAATGGGGCTATACTCGCCCTTAGTTTTTCCATCAG
>CACNQJ010000001.1 GCA_902622575.1 uncultured Bacteroidota bacterium | reverse complement strand
AAGGTGAATTAAAGTTGGATAGTGCTATTTCAGAATCACAATATTCAAACCACATATATCAACTCTCTCAGAAGAATAAATATTTCAAAAATTATATAGGAAAAGGCTATAATGAGGCAATACTTCCTCCAGTTATTCAAAGAAACATACTTGAAAATCCTGGCTGGTACACTGCTTACACACCATATCAAGCAGAGGTAGCCCAAGGCAGACTCGAGGCATTACTAAATTACCAAACTGTTATTTGTGATTTGACAGGTATGGAGATTTCCAATGCATCCCTCCTTGATGAGGGAACATCAGCTGCTGAAGCAATGACCATGCTACATGGCTGTAGAACAAGAGAACAAGTTAAAAATGGAGTTAATAAATTCATTGTTAGTAGTGATATTTTTGAACAAACGCTTAGTGTTCTTGAAACTCGTGCGGAACCACTAGGAATTGTAATTGAGGTAGTTGATTACAATTCTATCAAAATCTCTGAAGATGTTTTTGGATGCATTGTGCAGTATATTGGAAAAACAGGTAAAATAAATGATCTTGAATTAATTTCTAATAAAATAGTTGAGTCAAACTGTAAGTTGATAATTGCAGCTGATTTATTGGGTCTAACATTACTTAAAGAACCTTCCTCATTCAATTGCGATGTTGTTGTTGGTACATCTCAAAGATTTGGTATTCCACTAGGATACGGTGGTCCACATGCTGGTTATTTTGCAACAAAATCTGACTATAAACGTTTTATTCCAGGGAGAATAATTGGTGTTTCAAAGGACAGAAACGGAGACCGAGCATTAAGAATGGCTTTACAAACTCGTGAACAGCACATCAAGAGAGAGAGAGCTACATCCAATATTTGTACAGCTCAGGTCCTTCTTGCTGTTATGGCAGGAATGTATGCTGTATACCACGGAAAAGAAGGATTAATTAGCATAGCCAAAAAAATCAATAAGCTTACCCAAAACCTTGATAAAAAACTTAAACTATTGGGTTTGAACCAAACTAATGATAGCTATTTTGATACCCTACATTTTAAATATTCATGCTCCAAAATTAGAGATGCTGCAGTTGAAAATAAAATTAACTTCAACTACATAAATAATGAAGAATTTTCTATCTCGATTAACGAAGCAACTGAAGTTGAGGATATAGAAAAAATAGTAGAATTATTTTCAAAAATTACAGGAAATAGTATTGTTGATAATACAAATATTGATTTTAAATCAATACCAAAAAGCCTCAATCGTATATCAAGTTTCCTTGACGAAAAAGTATTTAAATCATATCACTCTGAAACATCAATGATGAGGTACATAAAATCATTAGAAAGAAAAGACCTTGCACTTAACCACTCAATGATCGCTCTTGGTTCATGTACTATGAAATTGAATGCTGCTGCTGAAATGTTGCCTTTAAGTTCAGCCAGATGGAATAATATACATCCATTTGCACCATCTAATCAAGTTGAAGGATACAACATAATGTTGAATAAGCTTGTGCTACAACTAAATGAAATCACTGGATTTAGCGGCACATCACTTCAGCCTAATTCTGGTGCCCAAGGTGAATATGCAGGGCTAATGGTCATTAGATCATATTTTAAGAGCATTAGTCAAACAAATCGAAATATTTGTATTATTCCTGCGTCAGCACATGGAACCAACCCTGCATCCGCTGTTATGGCTGGAATGAAGGTTGTTGTTGTAGGCACTGATAAGTTTGGTAATATTGATGAAGACGATCTAAAGGAAAAAGCAACCCTGCACAGTGAAAATTTAGCAGCGTTAATGATCACATACCCATCTACACATGGGGTTTTCGAATCATCAATTAAAAGAATTACCAAAACAATCCACGACAACGGCGGACAAGTGTATATGGATGGAGCGAATATGAATGCTCAAGTAGGGCTGACAAACCCATTCTCAATCGGTGCTGATGTATGTCACTTAAATTTACATAAAACATTTTCTATCCCTCACGGTGGTGGTGGACCAGGTGTTGGACCTATATGTGTGGCTAAACACCTTGTTGACTTTCTGCCACAAACAGATAGAAGTATTGTGAAAAAACATGGAGTAAAAGCAATTTCTGCTGCTCCGTGGGGATCTGCCATGGCTTGTTTGATTTCATATGGCTACATTTCAATGATGGGTCCTGATGGTCTAAAAAGAGCAACTGAAATTGCTATACTTAATGCGAACTACATCAAAAAGAGAATTGAAAAAGACTATAAAATACTCTATCAAGGGGAAAAAGGTAGATCTGCTCATGAATTAATAATTGATTGTAGAGAATATAAAGATAGATATGGTATAGACGTTATGGACATTGCAAAAAGACTTATTGACTATGGTTTTCATGCCCCTACTGTTTCATTTCCTGTACCAGGCACTATGATGATAGAGCCAACTGAAAGTGAAAGTTTGGAGGAAATTGATAGGTTTTGTGATGCTTTAATTTCAATAAAGAGCGAAATTATCACTTGTAAAAAGGAAGATGAGCACAATATTTTGAAAAATTCACCTCACACTTTAGCAACTCTTACAGATGATAAATGGCATTTTAATTATTCGAGGGAACAAGCAGCATTTCCAATGCCATATTTAAAAAATAATAAGTTTTGGCCATCTGTTACTAGAATTGATGAAGCCTTTGGAGATAGGAATTTAATTTGTACATGTGCTCCAATTGAAGATTATATTGAGTCCTAATTTATTCCTATTTTTGATTAAATTAATTTTATGCCAATACACATAGTAGGCACCGGATCATTCGTACCCAAAAATAAAATCACCAACAACTCTTTTGTTGAAAAATCTTTTTTTGATAAAGAAGGTGTTAGTTATCCAAATTCTAACAAGGAAATCATTGATAAGTTTCAAGCTATAACCGGTATAACAGAGAGGAGATATGCTGACAAAGAACATACAACCTCTGATTTAGCTACTTTTGCTTCCCTAGAAGCAATTAAAGATGCTAAAATTGATAAAGAATCTATTGACTATATTATAGTTGCCCATAACTTTGGAGAGGTTGAATACGGTACAAACCAATATATTGCCCTCCCATCGGTTGCAACCATGGTTAAACACAAGCTTGAAATTGTAAATGAGAATTGTGTTGCATATGATTTGATTTTTGGATGTCCTGGATGGATTGAAGGAATTATTCAGGCTAAATCTTTTATTAAATCAAAGATGGCAAAAAGATGCTTAGTAATTGGTGCTGACACGCTTTCAAGAACAATTGATCACTCTGACAGAGATTCAATGATCTTTGCCGATGGAGCTGGTGCAGCAATTGTAGAGGAAACTGATGAGAACGGTGGAATTTTATCACACAAAACAATCACCAAAGCTGGCAAAGAGGCACTCTATCTATTTTGTGAAAGATCTTACGACCCAAACAACAAAGAAAAAATTAAGCATATAAAAATGAATGGAAGAAAAGTTTATGAATTTGCAATATCAAATATTCCATCAGCATTAAAAATATGTTTGGAAGAAAGTGGTAAAAAAATCGATGATGTAAAAAAGATTTTTCTACATCAAGCAAATGAAAAATTAGATGAGGCGGTATTAAAATATTTTTACAAACAGTTTGATAAGAAAATCCCTGAAAATATTATGCCGATTAGTGTTGATGTATTTGGTAATTCCTCTGTTGCCACTATACCAACTCTCTATGATGTAGTATTGAAAACAAATTTTAAAGACCATAAAGTTAGTAAGGGGGATGTTATTTTATTTGCAAGTGTGGGAGCAGGAATGAACATAAATGCAATAACTTATCAATTATAAAATGAATTTTCTACAAGATATAGGAAAGTATTTTTTAATGATAAAAACATCCTTTGTTAAATCTTGTAAAAGAGAGATTATTTATAAGCAAGTTTTTAAGGAAATTAATGATCTTGTTTTAGACTCAATTCAAATCGTATCTATATTGTCCTTCTTTATCGGTGGAGTTGTTTCGATCCAAATGGCTCTAAGTTTGGAGAACCCTTTGTTATCTAAAACACTGATTGGGTATGCAACTAGAGAGTCAGTTATTTTAGAATTTGCTCCCACGTTTATATCTATTATAATGGCTGGTAAAGTTGGTTCTTATATCACATCAAGTATTGGAACCATGAGAGTTACTGAACAAATTGATGCATTGGAAGTTATGGGTATAAATTCTCTAAATTATCTCGTTTTCCCAAAAATTATTGCAATGTTATTTTATCCCTTTGTAATTACAATATCAATGTTTTTAGGGATAATTGGTGGATTATTAGCCATGACTTTAACTGGCGTACCTAGTGAAGCTTACATACAAGGAATCCAAATGGATTTCGACTCTTATCATGTTACATACGCATACATAAAGACACTTGTTTTTTCATTTGTTTTAGCAACAGTACCATCTTTTCACGGATATTACATGAAAGGTGGTGCACTTGATGTAGGTAAAGCTAGCACCAAGTCATTTTATTGGACATCAATAATAATTATTATTCTGAATTACATAATTACTCAACTTTTACTAGCATAAATGATTGAAGTTAAGAACATATATAAATCTTTTGAAAAATCTGGAGTTTTAAGTGAAATTAATACAACTTTCTACCGAGGAAAAACAAATTTAATAATAGGTCAGAGTGGTTCTGGTAAAACTGTTTTACTTAAGTGTCTTCTTGGTCTATATGAGGCCGATTCTGGTGAGATAATTTATGATGGATTATCGTCTAAAGACATGAGCAGTGATGATAAATTAAATATTAGTAGAGAAATGGGTATGGTCTTTCAGGGTAGCGCATTATTCGATTCTATGAATGTACTTGAAAATGTAAGATTTCCATTGGATATGCTAACTAATATTAAAGAATCTGAAAAATATTCAAGGGCGATGAAATGTATTGAAAGAGTTAATTTAATAAATGCAACTAACAAATTACCCTCTGAGTTGTCTGGGGGTATGCAAAAAAGAGTTGCAATTGCTAGAGCTATAGTGATGAATCCAAAATACCTTTTTTGTGATGAACCGAACTCTGGACTAGATCCAAAAACAGCAATTGTCATAGACCAATTAATTCAAGAGATTACTAGGGAATATAATATTACTACAATTATTAATTCTCATGACATGAATTCAGTGATTGAAATTGGTGAGAACATTATTTTTCTAAAAGAGGGATATAAGATATGGCAGGGAACAAACAAAGAAATTTTGAAGTCAAAAAACAAAGAGGTTGAAGATTTTGTTTACTCTTCAGAGCTACTAAAAAAGCTAAGGCAATAGAAAGCATTAATCCACATTGCTTCTTATTTCAAAAACATCATCTTCAAGTTGAAACTTTAGCCAGTTTCTTACATTTTCATTAAGCTTTAATTTTTCAACATTTTCAAGCTCATTAGCCCATTTCAAATTAAATACTAATACAGTGTCAATTGCATTAAAGTCGGTTTTAATTGTTTCAAAAACCTCAAATTCATTAAGATCTGGATATATAATTTTAATTTCTTTCGCTAAGGAGTTAAAAATTAACTTTTCTCTACTCAAAGATTCTAAATCAACTAATTTTTGATTTAGTTTATTTATTTCATCTATTTTTGAAATTAATTCTATTGAGTCTCTTTTCCTTAGCTCATTTATAAATTTATCAGAGTTTGATAAACTGCTATCATTCTGTATAAATTCAAGCTTGGTGTTTTTTAGTTCACTGTAGTTTTGGATTTTCTTGTTTAAAAAATTAATGGTTTCCTGGCTCAAAGGTTTTTGACCATAGGTATTAATAATTATTGATGAATTGCCATTATTGTAATTACTTAGAGAAGTGTTTTTTAAAAATTCATAATTGGGAATGCCAATTAATTCATTTTCTAAAAACTTACTAGCTTGAGATTCAAACTGACTTTTGTTTAAAACTCCATTGAAAGTTATAATTGATGGAATAAGAATTACTAAAGACAGTACACTGACAAGTCTATTTATAAAGCTTCTTCTAGTTGAATTAGCATAATTAATTAATGGAAATCTTAAGAGTTTTAAAACTAAATATGATGCTACTATTATATACATACTATTGATAGTAAATAAATACAATGCTTTAATAGCTAGGTTATAATCTTGCTCAGCAAAATAAAAACCTGCTGTACATAAAGGTGGCATCAAGGCAGTAGCTATAGCAACTCCAAAAATAGCCGAGCTGATATTTTCCTTTTTTGTTTTTGCTATTATCAAAGCTAAGCCACCAAAAAAGGCAATTAGAACATCTCTTATATCAGGATTTGTTCTAGATAATAATTCTGAAGATTCTTCACGTAATGGAAAAACTAAAAAAAAGACATACGCAGTTATAACACTTAAAACAACCATTACAATAAAGTTTATAAAAGAGTTTTTAAGTGTTTCTATATCGTTTGTAGCTATGGAAAAACCTAGCCCAAGAATGGGTCCCAATAGTGGAGAAATTAGCATTGCACCAATTACAACTGGTGTTGAGTTTGCATTTAAACCAACAGACGCAATTAAAATTGAACAAATTAGTATCCAAGCAGTTGTTCCCTTCATGGATATATCTGCCTTAATTGCATTTACAGTAGAGTTTTTATCTACATCTTTATAAAAGCTTAGAATACTTTTTAAAAAAATTATAATTCCAGTAAATAAACCTTGTGCATTTTTCTTTATATCTGGTTGCTCAGAACTTTCGTTAAAATCAAATTTTGTTTCCAATATTTATTTAATTTCTTTTAGACCTGTTAAGTCAGAGGAACTCCTAATTTTATCACCTAAACCATCAATTATTTCAATGTTATTTTCTTTGCATACATTGGATTCAGGTATCTCGTAATTTTTTCTGTCTCCACCATTAGCAAAAACATCTGGATTTACAGATTTTAATGATTTACAAACAGTTTTATCATCATCTATTGACAAAAAAACCTCATCAACAGCTTTTATATTTTTAACAATTTTAACTCTATCATTCTCATCCATAAAATACTTGCCTTTTTTTAGAGCACATTGTTTATTATTGTTTACTATTACAACAAGCCAATCACCTAATTTTTTTGCATTGTTGATGTACTCTATGTGACCTACATGAATTGGATCAAAATATCCACTAATTGCAATTTTTTTCATATTAATTCAACTTTAGCATGAGGAAGAAATAAATATTTTCTTCCACTATCCTTTTCAATACAAAGATACCTTTTTCTTCTTTTTTCGATTTTTTTATAATACTTGTCGTTATTTCTGAAAACATTTCCAATCTCAACTTCCTCTAGATAAGTGTAGTCTTTAATATTATTATCATATTTATTAAGTTCCATTTCCAAATCACTGTCATATGAAAAGGATGATTTTGGTTTTTTCATATGATTTTGAATTAAAATTTGAAGGTGATTAGGAAATATCTTTTTATCTAGGACTGGTTGTAATAATTTTTTAAACTCATTTTTCCAAATCGAACCGTGAGGCTTCGTTCTTATTTTTTTCTTGTATACATTAAAATGCGCAAGTTCATGTATTAAGATTAGTAGAAATCTATATTTATTATTTATACGATTAATAGTTATAATATATTTTTTGTTCGATTTTCTAAAATCACCATGTTTGGTTTTTCTTTCTGGAACTATTTTAATTATAAGTTCTTGACCATCAATCAAGCTTATAACGTAATCATTAACCTTTGTAGGAACTAATGATAAAATATCTTTCATGGGTTTGTTGAAGATACTGGGATAACTTTTCCGTTAAAAATTTTAGACCCAGAGTTGGCAAAATTGAATATAAAAGAAGCCATTTCATCTGGACTAACGGATGCAGAATAACCTGGGAAAGCCTTATTTAACATTGGTGTGTTAACAGATCCTAGCGAAAGTGAATTGAATTTTGGACCTTTTTGTTTATACTCCTCTGCTAAGACCTCTGTTAATATATTTAAGGCACCTTTGCTTGAGGAGTATGCACTTAATCCAGGAAATTTTGAACTTCCAATCAATCCTCCGATACTACTAATATTTACGACATGAGAATCTTTATTAAAAAATGGCAATAGTTTTTGAATTAGGTTAACAACACCAAAAACATTTACATCATAAATAGAGTAAAAGTCTTTCTTAGTAAAATCTTCAAAAGGTTTATTGATTATCTTACCAGCATTATTGATTAAAATATCAATACTAGTATATTCCTTATTTACAGTATCAGCCAAGTTAGTTATCGATTCATCATTAGTAATATCAAAATTTATATGTTTTACGTTTTTTAATGATTTTTCATCAAGGTTAGATCTGGATAATGAAATCACATTATATCCATTTTTTGAATATGTTTTAACTAATTCGAGTCCAATGCCTGAACTCGTACCTGTGATTATAACGTTTTTCATTAAACTAAAATAGTTACAGGATTTTCAATAAATCCTTTTAAAGTTTCTAAGAATAGTGAACCTGTTACTCCGTCGACAGATCTGTGATCACATGCTAAAGTAACCTTCATTGTATTACTAACTACAATTTTTTCATTTATTACTACAGGCTTTTTTACTATGCTTCCTACAGATAAAATCGCTGAATTTGGGTGATTTATAATTGATGTAAATTCTTGTATTCCAAACATTCCAAGATTAGATACTGTAAAGGTACTTCCTTCAATTTCGTCTGGTCTTAATTTCTTAGATTTTGCTCTAACTGCATAATCTCTAACCATAGTATTTATAGAGTGTAATGTCTCTTGATCCGCAAATTTAATTACAGGAACAACAAGACCATCCTCTACCCCAACTGCTACTCCAATGTGTACGTGGTGATTTAGTCTAATTGAATTTTCCATCCATCGCGAATTAACTTGGGGATGTTTTTTAAGCGCTGCTGCACAAGCCTTTATAACTATATCATTAAAAGAAATTTTTGTATCGGGAATTGAATTGTATTGTTCTCTAAATGCAATCGCATTATCCATATTAAATTCAACACCCAGATAATAATGTGGAGCTGAGAATTTTGACTGAGAAAGTCTTTTAGCTATTGCATTTCTCATTGTTGAGTTTTGGATATCTTCAAATGATTCCTCGCCAACAACTATTTTTTTAACTGGTTTTATAACTTTTTCGATATTTTCAGAATTATCAACTATTGTTGCTTCCTTATAAGCTGTTGGTTTCGAATCGATATTTTCGAGATCACCCTTTACTATCCTTCCATTATCACCAGAGCCTTTGATTTTTGATAAATCAATATTTCTTTCTGCAGCAATTTTTTTAGCCAATGGTGAGGCTAAGACTCTTAAATCGGATTGATTATTAGTTGGTACAATAGGCTTATCAAGGGAAACATCCTCGATTGATTTTTCATCAGTTGTTGATGTTATTTCATCTTTTAGATTAATATTATTGGTTGAATCTTGATCTTTGCCATAATTATCCAATAAATCATCAACAGCAACATCAGAATCAGAAATTATAGCTATCAAATCATCAACTTTAACTGTTTCACCCTCTCCAACACCAATATGAACTAATTTTCCACTGTAAAATGATTCAAATTCCATAGTAGCTTTGTCTGTCTCTATTTCAGCTAATATGTCTCCCTCTGAAATATCATCCCCAACTTTTTTTAACCATGTTGAAATAGTACCTTCTTCCATTGTATCACTTAATCTGGGCATTGTAATATATTCAACATTTATATTTTCATTAATGACTGGTTTATCTTTTTCAGTAGATACTGAATCTGCATCTTCTAATTCTGAATGATTTTCGTCAATTTTCTCCTGTTGATTTATTTGATCTACCAAATCAAGTTGAGAGTTTGATGATTCCTCAATTTTAGTATTCATAAGAGAAGAAATGTCTTCGCCATCCTCTCCAATGATACATAACATTGCATCAACATTCGCAGCAACACCTTCTTCAATTGCAATATGAAGCAATGTTCCATCATGAAATGATTCAAACTCCATTGTTGCTTTATCTGTTTCAATTTCAGCCAATATATCACCCTCAGAGATTTTATCCCCCACTTTTTTTAACCATTGAGCAACTACACCCTCTTCCATGGTATCACTAAGTCTCGGCATTTTAATAACCTCTGCCATCTACTCGGGTTTATGTTTTAAAAAAGGATAATCGGTTTGTTCATATACTGAATCGTACATAACGTTTTTTTCAGGGTAGGGAGATTCATCAGCAAACTTTTCACAATCAGTTACTTTTTGTTTTACACTAGCATCAATTTCCAGAATATCATCTGGGGATGCATAATTATTTTGAATAATTATTTCCTTTACTTGACTAATAGGATCAATTTTTCTGTATTCTTCAACCTCTTCTTTTGTTCTGTATTTTTGAGCATCAGACATTGAATGGCCCCTGTATCTGTAGGTTTTCATCTCTAGTAATGTAGGACCCTTATCTGTTCTAGCTCTTTCGATAGCCTCGTCCAATGCTTCAGCAACTTTTACAGGATTCATTCCATCAACAGGGCCACATGGCATTTCATAACCTAATCCAAGTTTCCAAATATCCGTGTGATTCGATGTTCTTTTAACAGAGGTACCCATAGCATATCCATTATTCTCTACTATAAAAACAACAGGTAAATTCCATAGCATAGCTAAATTTAGAGTCTCATGAAAAGAGCCTTGTCTTACAGCACCATCACCCATAAAGCACAGGGTGACAGCCTCCCTGTTGAAATACTTGTCACCAAAAGCCATGCCTGCACCAAGAGGTATTTGACCACCAACAATACCATGTCCACCATGAAATCGATACGCTTTTGAAAAAATATGCATAGATCCACCCAAACCCATTGATGTTCCAGTCGATTTTCCATATAATTCAGCCATAACTTTATTGGGATCAACGCCCATTCCTATTGGCATCACATGATTTCTGTATGCAGTTATCATTCTATCTTTGTCCAAATTCATAACGTGCAGAGCACCAGCGAGAATAGCCTCTTGACCGTTGTATAAATGAAGAAAACCTCTTACCTTTTGTTGAATGTATACTGCAGCTAATTTATCCTCAAACTTTCTCCAAAAAAGCATATCCTTATACCATTTTAAATAAGTTTCTTTAGTAATAGGCTTCATTTCACCAGCAAAGATAATTGAAATTTTCCAGTTTGAAGTACTGATTTTTATAGAACAGAAGAGGTCTTTTTATACTAATTAAAATTAAATCCCAATGATAGCCTAATAGTATTTTCTAATGGACTTATAACATCTGAGGTTGATATCAAATATGACAAGTCCACAACAAGATCCTTGTATGTTTTAAAGCCAGTACCAATTGTTGCAAATTTTCTTGAGCCTTTGAGTTTATGCTCGGAAAAATATCCTGTTCTTAGAAAGAAAGATCTACTAAATGAATATTCTAAACCGAATCCATATGTTAATTCCTTAATTTCTTCAGACATACCGTCTGGAGCATCTCCAAAAGACTTAAACATACCTTGTAAAAATCCTACATCAGGCTGTCGGTACGCAACTACCTCTCCATTAGAATTAAAGACTTCTTCACTTGGTGATGGAACAAGTAACTTATTTATCTCAAATGTAAATGCTAAAGTATTATTGCTGTCAAAAATAAATTCAAATCCACTACCCAGCCTTAGGTTTGTCGGAATATAACTTTCAGTGCCTCCATTAACTTTTGAATATTTCATCTTGGGTCCTATATTAGAAATATTGAATCCCATTCTCCATATTCCATCATAATTTTGATATGACTGCACATCAGATTGGTAAAATCCTGAAATGTCAACTGCTACAGAAGTTGCAGCCTCTGTCTCAGAGTCAAGAGTCTGTAATTTAACATCCGACATTAAAAATCTTCCCGACACTCCCATAGCGAAGGTCTCATTCAATTTTAAAGAGTATGAGGCATCCAGAGTAAACTCATTAGGGTTTTCAATAATTGGGATATCAAGAGGGTTTTGTAGGATATCAATATCACCGAGACTAAAATATTTTAAACTAGCGCTCCACGATGACCTGTCATTAATATTTTTAAAGTAAGAAATATTAGCAAGAAAAATATCATTAACAAGTTTACTAAGATATGGGGTATAGCTAAATGCAATTCCTGAGCTATTTTCTGAAAAAACATATTTAGATGGGTTCCAATGCTGGGAAAAATTATCTGCAGATGTTGCTACACCCTGTTCTCCAATTCCAGAAGCACGTGCATCAGATGATATCATTAAAAAGGGTACTGCAGTCGTAATCACTCTTCTCTCTTGAGCGTGAATACTAAAAATCGAGAGCAAAAATACAGTACAAATTATAAATTGTTTCATAAGATTTTGATGAGATTTGTACACAAAAATATTGACTTACGTAAAGTATAGTTTTTTTTTAGATTAACAAAAATTGTTTAATAAAATATTTGTGGGCATAGTTGTTGATCACTAATTAAAAGAAAAACTTTTGTAAAGTAACTCTGATTATTTTTATATTTACGTGCATTATGATCAAAAAAAATTCATTCCTATACCTTATTTTGTGCTTAACCTTTACAATTGGTTGTAACAAGAATAGTTATAAATCCGGTAAAAATATTTCTCAAGCCACTGGATGGAAGATTAATTCATCTGAAGGAGGTTTTAAGTTGAATAACAAATATAAAAGACAAATAAATGCTCCTGGAATGATTTTTATACAGGGCGGAACATTTGTTAAAGGGAATACAAAAGATAATGTGATGCATGATTGGAATAACACACCAACTCAACAATATGTTAGATCTTTTTTCATAGACGAAACTGAAGTAACAAACGGTATGTATGTTGAATACTTATTCTGGTTAAAAAATATGTATGGAAATGATGATATTCTCTCAGATATATATAAAGCAGCACTTCCAGACACACTTGTTTGGAGAAACCCCTTAGGTTTCAACGAAGATATGGTTAATAATTATCTTCGTCACCCTGCCTTCTCAGAGCATCCAGTTGTGGGAGTAAGTTGGAAGCAAGCAACTAACTTCGCTAAGTGGAGAACACAAAGAGTAAATGTTAGGATTTTAGCTGAAAAAGGTTTTTTAAATAGAGATTCGATTTTAAGCCCGAAATCTAAACTCAATTTCAATACTACACGATATTTACTTGATCCAGAAAACTCTCTCGGTGAAAATTTAGAAGAATTAATTGGAGAGAAAGCCAAATCAGAAGAAAATGGTTCTTACAGCTTTGCTGGGATTGAGGATGGTATTTTACTTCCTGCATACAGGCTTCCAACTGAAACTGAATGGGAGTATGCTGCTCTTGGTATGGATGAATTGAGAGATGCAAATTTGTATCGAGGAAAAAAGAAATTTCCTTGGGATGGTGAATACACAAGATCTCAGCGAAAAAAGACTTTAGGTGATCAACTTGCCAATTACAAATTAGGAAAAGGTGACTATGGAGGTATTGCAGGATGGTCTGAAACTGGATCTGGAATTACGACATCTGTTAGATCTTATCCACCCAATAGCTTTGGTCTATTTGGGATGGGTGGTAATGTAGCTGAGTGGGTTGCAGATGTATATAGACCCATCATTGATGAGGATGCTAATGATTTTAACTACTACCGAGGAAATTTATACACAAAGCCCGTAATTGATGAATTAGGAAAAGTTGTGACAGTTAACAAGGAGAATATTTCGGATCAATTTGAAAGACTTCCAAATGGTAGGATAAATTTTAAAAATTTTCCAGGTGAGATTATTGAAGTTAATTTGGACTCACTCGATTTGATAAGAACAAATTATTCAAAATCAGACAATCGTGATTTTAGAGATGGAGATTCTGAATCATCGAGATTTTTCTTCATGGGACAAGATCAAAGTAATCAAATGTACAATTCACCTTCAAATGATCAGTCAGATCCGAGCAATTTTAGGTCATCTTTGATAAGCAATGACTCTAGAGTTTACAAAGGTGGGTCTTGGTTAGACAGATCATACTATTTGGACCCAGCCCAGAGAAGATTTTTACCTGAGTATATGACAACTAATTACATTGGTTTTAGATGTGCTATGTCTTATTTGGGTGAATCTAGAAATGTATCCAAGCCTAAAAAGAGATAAATTCATTCATAATTCTATTAATTGTATTCTCATTATCTTTAGGTAATGAATATCGAAACCTTATATCAAAGTTTTTTAGAATGTAATTCAAAGGTCGATATTGATTCAAGAAGTATAACAAAAGGATCTATGTTTTTTGGAATCAAAGGTGAAAACTTTGATGGAAATAAATTTGCTAAAGAAGCTTTACAAAAAGGTGCCAAAATTGCCATCACAGATTCTATTGATCTAGTAAATAAATATAGAGACAATGTAGTTATTGTTGAGGACTCTCTAAAAACTTTACAAGATTTAGCCTTATTTCATAGACGTAATATAAAATCTAAAATCATTGCAATTACGGGCAGTAATGGGAAAACAACATCAAAGGAATTAATAAGTTCTGTTTTAAGTTCAACATTTAAAACTATATCAACATATGGCAATCTAAATAATCAAATTGGAGTACCACTTAGTTTATTGAGAATTAAAGAAGATACTGAATTTTCAGTAATTGAGATGGGTGCAAATAATTTTGGTGAAATTGATTTTCTAAGTAAAATAACAGAACCTGACTTTGGTTATATAACTAATTTTGGAAAAGCTCATTTGGAAGGTTTCAAAAATATTGAGGGTGTTATAAAAGGCAAGACTGAACTTTACAATTGGTTAATTAATAATGGTAAAACCCTGATACTAAACTTTGATGATTCGCAACAACGTAAATTTAGATTATCAAATAATTTTTCTTTTGGTTCCTCATCAAACTCTAAATACAAATTTCAAATTATTGATGATGATAATGTTATCGTCGAATGTAATGGTGTCACTTATGAGTCTAATTTATATGGAAATTATAATTTCTCGAATGTTTGTGCTGCTATTTCAATTGGATTAGAGTTTGGAATTGATTCTAGGTTGATTCAAAACAAACTCATGAATTATTCATCAAATAATAATAGATCAGAATTAGTTCTAATTAATAATAAAAGTGTCATACTAGATGCCTACAATGCAAATCCAAGCAGTGTTGAGCTTGCAATCAAATCATTTATAAAAAAAGTTGGAACAAAAGCACTGATTCTTGGGGACATGTTTGAGTTAGGTGAAAGCTCTATTGATGAGCATAAAAAGATAATAGAATTGTCAGAAAGTTATAATATTGACAAACGCATTTTTATTGGTCAAGAGTTTTTTAGTTTAAAAAACAATCACATCAACAATCTTTTTTTTAAATCAAAAGAAGATTTATATAAAAAAATAGGAACTTTGGATTATAAAAATATACTTATTAAAGGGTCAAGAGGAATGGAAATGGAACAAATATTAAAAAACAATATAATATGAAAATTCTTATAAGACTAGTACTGATTTTATTTTTTGTAAGCTGTGAATCAGGCTTAGAGAGATGGAAATCCTATAACCAAAGTGCAGAGATTTCAAAAAATAGTTCGAACGAAAATAAAAAACTTCAATACAAAAGAATACAATCAATATCCTCAGATAAAAATGATTTAATTTCAGGCTACGAAAAAGAGATTAACAACTTTATCGAAACTAAGTATGATAAATTTGCATCAAAAATATTAGAAAAAAGTATACCTGAAATTCAACAAAGTATCATAAACAAAGAGTTTAATTACTATGATTTAACTCTATTTTACATTTCCAGGATATATTTAATAGAGTTTAATAAAAATACTTATCTAAATTCAATAATTTCAATAAATAGAAATGCATTAGATGAAGCAAGAGTAAGAGATAAAACAGGTAATGCTGACATATATTCTATTTTTGGAATTCCAATTTTATTGAAAGATAACATAGGGTTTGAGGGCTTAGCTACAACAGCTGGTGCTCATAGTCTTCAAAACAATTACACTAGAGATGCATTCATTATTGAGAGTTTAAAAGATAAAGGTGCTATTATACTTGGAAAAACAAATTTGAGCGAATGGGCAAATTATTTCTGCTCAGGGTGTCCAAACGGATACACTGCTTTAGGTGGTCAAACTTTAAACCCATATGGTCGAATGATAATTGATACTGGTGGATCAAGCTCTGGAAGCGGAGTTGCTACAACATCAAATTTATCATCTGTATCATTGGGCTCTGAAACATCAGGATCAATACTATCCCCATCATCAGCTAATTCATTAGTTGGCATGAAACCTACAATTGGCAATGTTAGTAGATCAGGAATCATACCCATATCCTCAACCCTTGATACAGCAGGGCCAATGACCAAATATATCATTGATAATATTATAGTTTACAACGCTATAAATGAATATGATAATAAAGATTCATATTCAAAACAGAATAGAGATATTCAAATCAAGAATGTCATAAATTTTAAACCTAATGAAATAAAACTGGGATATTATTCAAATTTTTATAAAAATGATAATGTATATAAAAATGCTATTGATTTTTTGCGTCAAAAGCAAATTGAATTGATTGAAATTGATGCACCAAAAGTTAACATGGCTGGATTTGCCAAAATTTTAGATGAAGACATGAGGAAAGATTTAAAAGATTATTTTTTAAAATATGGAAATGATGATCTTTCTGTGAGTGACATAAAAAGTATTATTGATTATAACAACTTGGATTCAATTGAGAGGTCACCTTACGGTCAAAGCATTTTCAAAAAAATCATTAGAGATACAATGCCAAAAGATGATTTCTTAAAATTAAAATTAAGGCTAATGGCTGAGGGAAATAAATTTTATGATATACCAATAGATAAACATAAACTTGATGCAGTCCTATCTATCAATAATTATCATGCTGGATATGCTGCAGCAGCACACAATCCAGCGTTAACAGTTCCAATGGGACTTAGAGAAAATAACGAGCCAGTAGGATTAACTTTTATTTCTAAATCAAACAGTGAGCAAAAACTTTACGAACTCGGCCACTACTTTGAATCTAATTTTTCTGGAAGAGTTGCACCAGAAAACTCAAAGTAATTATTGTACAAGGCTAACCTCTAGCTCAACATCATCAAGAATTAATCTATCACCAAGATTTTCAAAGAAGTTTCCTGAGCTATAAGTAATTTCAAATTCAGTTCTATCAAATACTAGACTAGATGAATAATTTTGACCATCCGGAACGAGCGTGAATTTAACTGGTTTTGAAATACCTTTGATAGTTAGGCTTCCCATGACTTCATAAACACCATTTGTTAAAGGCACTCTTTGATCGAACATTAAAATCGCTTCTTTATGATTATTGACATCAAAAAAATCCTCATTTCTTAAATGACCTTCTAGTCTTTGCTTTCCTCTACCTTGGATATCGTCAACAGACATTGTGTTCATGTCAACAACAAACTTTCCTCCGATAAGATCGTTACCATCAAATTCTAGGTTTGCTTCTGAAAAACTCAAAGACCCCCAATGAGATGCATTTGTTATTTTTTTTCCTGTCCACTTAATCTTACTTTTTTCTAAATCAAGGGACAACTGTGAGATTAATGATTGAGATAATAATAATACTGTTAAAAGTGTAAATAGATTTTTCATATAATTAATCAAGCTAAAATTATGCCAAATTAATTATTGAATATGTAATCCAATGTCAACCCAACCATTGATCGAATACCTGTAGATATTGCAGAATCGTCCACATAAAAGTCTGGAGTATGATGTGGTGCTACAGTAGAAAGATCAACATCAGTCTTTTGACCTCCAATGAAAAAATATGTTCCAGGAACTTTTTCTTGAAAATATGAAAAATCCTCAGCACCTGTTATTGCCTTCATTAAATGAACATTTTTTTTACCATTAACTCTCTCTAAAGTTGGTAATATTTCCTCATACAAGTACGGATCATTAAATGTTATCGGATATGAGACTAAATATGTTATGTTAGCTTCAATATTATTTGATTTTGCAACATTATAAACAATTTCCTCCAATCTTTTTAGTACTGTAGCTTTCATTCCATTATCCAATGTCCTTATTGTTCCAAGCATGTAAAGATCTTCAGGAATAATATTACTTCTAACTCCTCCATGAATACTTCCTATCGTAACTACTGCTCCAGCTTCCGTTAGTGGTAAACTTCTACTAACAATAGTCTGTAAAGAATTGACGATTTGCGCTGCAGTAACGATTGGGTCCTTTCCAGTCCATGGTGTTGAACCATGAGTTTGTACACCCTTTAAATCTATTCTAAATTCGTTAACAGCTGCCATGATACCCTCAGGGCGTAAATAAACTTGACCTGCATATAAACCAGACCAGACATGCAGACCAAAAATTGCATCAACATCAGGATTTTTCAAAACACCTTCTTTGACCATAAGCTCAGCTCCACCCTCTTCTCCTGGGGGTGCACCTTCCTCAGCTGGTTGGAAAATTAATTTAACCTGACCAGGAATTTCATCTTTTATCTCATATAAAATTTTAGCTGCAGCTAATAAAATTGCTGTATGCATATCATGACCACAAGCATGCATTACAGGAACTTCTTCACCATTGTAGATACCCCTCTGTTTTGATGCCCAAGGAATATTAGCCCTTTCCTTTACAGGCAGAGCATCAATATCTGCCCTAAGTCCCACAACAGGTCCAGGTTTTCCCTCATTTAAAATTGCAATAACCCCTGTTTTAGCAATTCCAGTGACCGGTTTATATCCAATTTTTGTGAGCTCATCAGCAATTCTTGCTGCTGTTTTAAATTCCCTGTTACTTAATTCAGCATTTTGATGAAACCAATGTCTTAGTTCTATTGTTTCTACAATATTTTGGTTGATTAATTTTTCGATTTTACTATCGAAATCTTGTGAAATAGAAAAAGAGGCGAAGAAAAAAAATGTTATGAAGATTATATATTTCATTTGTGTGTCTTTTATTCTCCAATTAAGGTAATAAATATTTTTCTAGATGATGCATTATTTCTGTGCTCACACAGATAAATGCCTTGCCAGATCCCTAATTGTGGTATGCCGTCTTTTAGAGGAAATGAAACAGATGAGCCCAAAATACTGCTTTTAATGTGTGAAGTCATATCATCTGGACCTTCATCCTTGTGGGTAAAATAATTTTCGTCCTCTGAAACCATCTTGTTAAAATGTGTTTCAAAATCAACTCTGACTGAGGGGTCAGCATTTTCATTTATAGTTAGGCTTGCAGAGGTATGTTTAATAAAAATATTCACTAATCCAGAAATAGACGGCAAAACCTCAGTAACATTTTCAGTAATTAAATGAAAACCTCTAGTTTTTGGTTCTAACATTATTTCTGTTTGGAAAAGCATCATCAGCAAATATAAATTAAATAGCAATCCATGAGTCTTTTGGTATTAAATTTGCAACTCAAATAATGATATGAACAGAAAAATTATTTCATTTCTTGGTGGCTTAACAATATTAGTATTAACTTACTTTATCTCTGATTTAATCATCAACAACGAAACTGAGTCGTATAATAACAATACCAACATAATTCACTCAGTCAGAATTGCTGAGGTTCTTAATAACTCTAATCCAATTTCAGTTAAGGTAAACGGAAGCTTAACTTCGAAGTTTAAAATTGATTTATTTAGTGAAGTTCAAGGAACTATTCAAAAAACAAAGAAGGAATTTAAATCAGGTCAAAACTACAAAAAAGGTGAAGTATTAATTAAGATTGATTCTAGAGAGTTTTCTGCAAATGTTAAACAAACCAGAAGCCAGCTGCAAAACTTAATTGCCTCAGTCCTGCCAGACATAAAGCTTGACTATCCTGAAAATTATAAAAATTGGGAAAATTATTTTAGAAATTTAGATATTAACAAGAATACTAAGAAAATGCCAGAGCCTAGCTCACAAAAAGAGAAATTTTATATTGTAGGCAAAGGACTTTTAGCCCAATATTTCAGAGTTAAAAACTTAGAGGAAAGATTGAGTAAGTACACCGTAACAGTTCCCTTTGATGGTGCCTTAATTGAGTCCTACACTAATGAAGGAACGTTAGTGATGCCAGGTCAAAAACTTGGCACCTATATCAATACAAATATTTTTGAATTAGAAGTCTCAGTTCCATCTAAATATGGAGATAAGCTAGAAATTGGTAAAAGTGTAACTTTTAATTCGACATTTAACACAACTCACCAAGGCAAAATAATCAGAATTAACAACTCAATAGATGATAGTTCTCAGTCAATAAGAGTTTTTATTGAATTCAAATCAAATAATTTAAAAGATGGTATGTATTCTGAAGTAAATATTCCACTGGGAAATATTGATCAAAGCTTCTCACTTTCTAGATCTTTACTTATCAATGATTCTTTCGTATACTATGTTAAAGAAAATATGACTATAGGCATCATGAATGTACAACCCATGTTCTATGATGATGAATATGTTGTTGTTAAGGGTCTAAAAGATGGTTTAAAAATTTTAAAAACCTACATACCTGGTGTCTATGATGGAATGAAAGTTAAAATTATAGACTAGTGAGAAAAATCATACGCTATTTTGTAACCTATCCCAAAGCTGTAAACATTTTAATAATGTTTTTTATCGTGTTTGGTATAGCTGGTATAATTTCTCTAAAATCATCATTTTTTCCATTAATTGATTCTAAATTCATTTCAATAAATGCTAATTATCCTGGTGCTTCACCTGAGGAAATTGAGGAGGGTGTTATTTTAAAAATCGAGGAAAATCTTAAAGGTATACCTGGTGTTGTTAGAGTTACATCAACATCAAGAGAAAATACTGGAAGTATTTTAATTGAAACCGATGATAACTACGATATTGATGCTATGCTTTTTGAGATTAAAAATGCTGTTGATAAAGTCCCATCCTATCCAATTTCGCTCGAGCCTGTTGTTGTCACCAAAATTGAAGAGCAACAACCAACAGTTATATTTTCACTGAGTGGTTCTGAAATTGATTTAAAATCATTAAAAAACATGGCAAAAAATGTTGAAGATGATTTAATAGCAATAGATGGTATTTCACAAGTTACCTTATCTGGATTCCCAAACGAAGAAATTGAAATTGCAATTAACGAGAATAATTTAATGGCTTATAACTTGAGTTTTCAAGATATAGTAAATGCAGTTACCAATTCTAATATTCTTGTTAGTGGAGGAAATATTAAGACCAATGAGGAGGATTTTTTAATAAGAGCAAATAATAAAAATTATTACGCCAATGGACTTCAAAACTTAGTCCTAAAAAAGGATCTTAAGGGTAAAATTGTGAGAATTGGAGATGTAGCTAAAATTAGTGACCAATTTTCTGAAACACCTGTGTCTACATTTGTTGATTATAATTCTGCAGTAGTAATCACTACATCCAGTACCAACAGTGAAGATCTCTTAGATTCAGCGGAAATTATAAATAATTATATTGATGAATTTAATGAAACAAATAACAGATTTAAATTAACTGTTCTAAAAGACTATTCAATTGCCTTACAACAGAGAACAAATTTACTCTTAGAAAACGGTGGTATTGGTATTTTTCTTGTCCTTATTTTTCTATCATTATTCTTAAATATAAGATTGGCATTTTGGGTTGCATTTAGTATACCTATTTCATTTTTAGGTATGCTAATATTTGCTGGTGAATTTGACATCACTATAAATTTAATGTCACTCTTTGGAATGATTGTAGTTATTGGAATTTTAGTAGATGATGGTATAGTCATAGCCGAAAATATATTTAGACATTATGAACAAGGTAAAACACCTGAAGACGCTGCTATTGATGGAACGATTGAAGTTATGCCTGCAATTGTTTCAGCCATTATAACAACTATAATTGCATTTTCATCATTAATTATTTTAGACGGAGATGTTGGCGACTTTTTTGGTGAAGTTGCTTTAATCGTAATATTAACATTAACGATATCATTGGTTGAAGCCCTGATAATTTTACCTGCACATTTATCTAAGTCTAAAGCACTTCAAAATAGCAATAAAAAAATTGATGAAAAAAAATTCAACTTTTTTGAATACATGAAAAAAATAAATGCAAGAGGATTTAAAATAATGAACTGGCTAAGAGATAAAATATATAGTCCTACTTTAAAATTCGCACTCAAAAATCGTTTTGCTAGCCTCTCTGGTTTTGTTGCCGCTCTTTATCTTACTGCGAGTTCAGTAATTGGCGGAATAATACCTGTTGATTTTTTTCCTGTCATAGACAGTGATATTTTAACTGTAGATCTAAAAATGCCAATGGGGACAAATGAGAAAATTACTGACTCAATTATTTCAATGGTAGAAAAAAAAGCATATGAATCAGGACTTGAACTTGAAAAGAAATTTATGAAGAATGACGACAGAAATTTAATTCAATATATAAATAAAAATATTGGTTTTTCAGCCGATAATATGTCAATGCTCAAAGGTTTTGGAGATGTTGGAGGTTCATCAACAGCATCACTAGAAATTTACATCCTTGATAGTGAGGAGAGACCAGATGAAATAAAAACAACTATGCTCGCTAATATCATGAGAGAAAAGATTGGTGAGATTGTTGGAGCTGAAAGATTTACTTTAAATGATGCAGCTAATTTCGGTGGAAGTCCAGTTTCAATATCTCTACTTAGTGAAACAAATAATTTAAATGAACTAAAAAAAGCTAAAGATGAACTAATTATTAAATTAAAAAATCATCCTCTTCTCACTGATGTTTCTAATAATGATCCTGAGGGAATAAAAGAGATTCAGGTTAAATTAAAAGAAAATGCTTATTTGTCTGGTCTTGATTTTTCAAAAATAATGTACCAAATAAGATCAGCATTTTTTGGGATAGAGGCTCAAAGATTTCAAAGGGGTGATGATGAAATTAAAGTATGGGTAAGATATGATAAAAGTTCTAGATCCTACATTAACAATTTGGAACAAATGAAAATACTTACTCCGAATGGAAATAGAGTTCCGTTAAATGAGATTGCTACATACGAAGTTAAAAGAGGTGATGTTTCTATTAACCATCTCGACGGTAAAAGAGAAGTTCAAATTAATGCAAATTTAATTGATCCAAATTTAAGTGCAGCCGATATTGTTTTTGATTTAAAAAATAATACAATCCCAACAATTAAAAGTAAGTATCCTTCAATCACAGCATCCTTTGAAGGTCAATACAGGGAGGCTAATAAAACTATTCAATCTGCCTACACAGTATTTCCTCTTGTTTTATTTTTAATTTTTGCAACTATTGGTTTTACATTCAGAACTTACAGTCAACCATTTTTACTCATTCTTTTAATACCATTTAGCTTAACTACTGTAGCTTGGGGACATCTCCTACATGGCTTCCCAGTTAATGTAATATCATTACTTGGGATAATAGCGCTGATTGGAATTTTAGTTAATGATGGCTTAGTTCTTATCTCCAAATTCAATTCAAACTTAAGAGAAGGTATGACATTTGATGATGCTATCTTTAAAGCTGGAAGAGAAAGATTTAGAGCAATTTTTCTGACCTCAGTTACCACCATGGCTGGTTTAGCTCCTATAATATTAGAGAAAAGCTTCCAAGCTCAGCTGTTAAAACCAATGGCTATTTCCATAGCTTATGGTATAGGGTATGCAACATTCTTAACTTTGATTTTACTACCAATTTTGATATCAATTACTAATACTTTTAAAGTCAAAGGGAATTGGCTGTTAACCGGAAAAATTTTAGATAAAAGAGATGTTGAATCACCTGTTGTTGAACTTAACCGAAAAAAATGAGAGAAAGTTTTAAAATATTTATTGTAATACTTTCATTTTCTCTCTCAAATGGACAAGATAAACTAACAGTGAATGATGCTGTAAAATTGGCTTTAGAAAATAATCTTGACATAAAGATTTCTGAGAATCAAAATGAGATTCTAAAAAACAATGCAAGTTTTTTAAATAGTGGCTATCTCCCCAGAGTGAGTAGTCGTTTCGGTTTTAATAAAAGTAACCAAAACATTGAAATTGAAACTCCAAATAATTTGTCTGGTAAGCTGGATAATATGAAGAGTGAGAACAGTTTTTCAAATGTTTCAATTGAATATATATTATTCGACAACAATGGTAGAAAATTTAATTACAAAAAATCTAAAGAACTTTCAAATAGATCGGGTCTTGAAGTTAAAGAAGTTATTGAAAATACATTGCTACAACTATACACAGTATTTTATGAAGTTTGCCGCTTGAGTGAGGAAAAAGATATTGTTAAATCCTCTCTTGAAATTTCAAAATCCAGATTAGAAAGAAATAAAATAAAATTTGATTTTGGACAATCAACTAAACTAGAATTATTAAATGCTGAAGTTGATGTTAACACTGACAGCATAAGATATCTAAATGCAGTTAAAAATTTATCCAATGCTAAAAGGGATCTAAATTTAGTTATGAATATAGACTTAAACTCTGATTATATTTTAGATAAAGAAATTGTTTATAATTCTGCAGAAAACATAATTAACTTTTATGAAAATGCCTCAAAAAATAACACCAAACTTAAAATTTATGCTAAGTCTGTTGAGATTTCAGATTTTGAATTGAAATCAATACGTTCTACATATTTACCAACAGTTGGATTAAATGGATCTTATGATTGGAATGAAAGCATAAATGATAACCCATACGCTTTTTTTAATAAAAATATTTATGACGGAATATCTGGGGGTATAAATTTGAGATGGGATATTTTTAACCAGGGTAAAAGAATAACTGCAAATAAAAATGCTAAAGTAATGCTTGAAAATTCTAAAATTGAAAAGGAAAAAGCATATTTAATGTTTCAAAAAGAATTAAATAATTCTTATGAAACCTACAATAATAACTTATTTATTCTTGAGGTTCAAGAACAAAGTTTAAATACAAGTAATAATAACTTTCTGAGAAATCTTGAAAAATATGATATAGGAATTGTATCATCAATAGAGTTTAGGAATGCACAATTAAACTTGCTCAATGCTAAACTTTCAAGAAATTCTGCCAGATATGAGGCAAAATTATCAGAACTCTACTTCCTTAAGATTTCAGGGAAGATAATAGAAGCCTCTTTTTAAAGTTGGTCTGAATTCAGGTTTTTTAGATAGCTGCCTAAAGAGTCTTTAAACTCTATTCCATCTAACATTCTATTTTTTGACAATTTTTTGAATGAGGATAGTCCCCAAAGTAAAATCTCTTTAATAAAAGAAATATCCTCATTATTAATATCCTTACAATATTTTTTAACTAATTCATCTAATGGTTTAATTTCATCTAGAGAATCTTGATATTCTTTATTTGTAAATTCATCACCTATAAAAAATTCAGTGCCATTCTCAACAAACCAGCTCAATATTTTGTCATATGGTGTTATCTCATTAGGCTTTTCAAGTTTACTTATTTCAGGAAAAAATCTTAAAAAAATGGTCTTTACACCCTCACTAATTAAATTAAATGAAATTTGATCAGCTCCTTGTTCCTCTCCCTCATATACCAATTCTATTTTTACATTAATTGCAGGAATGACTCCTGTAAAATCAGAAAGTCTTATTGATGTTTTTTCCTCATTGTTTATTAGCATTCTTCTTTTTGCAGTACTAACCAAATTTTCAAATGCTGTAATACTCATCCTAGCACTTACTCCACTTTTAAAATCTACATATTCACTTTTTCTAGCGGCAAAATTAATTTCCTCTATAAGGTCATGCGCAAGTTCAGGAATATATACACTTGATTGTATAATATCTGATTCCTGTTTAGTAATTTTTTTTGCAATGCTTAAAGTATGAGGGTAATGAGTAATAATTTGTGATCCAATTCTGTCCTTTAGAGGAGTTACAATACTTCCTCTGTTGGTATAATCTTCAGGATTAGCAGTAAATATAAATTGTAGATCAAGTGGTATTCTCAGCTTAAATCCTCTTATCTGTATCTCTTTTTCCTCAAGTATGGAAAATAGACTTACTTGAATTCGAGCTTGTAAATCCGGTAATTCATTAATTACAAATATGCATCTATTAGCTCTTGGAATCATCCCAAAATGAATAACCCTTTCGTCAGCATATGATAATTTGAGACTTGCGGCTTTTATTGGGTCAACATCTCCAATAAGGTCAGAGACTGTAACATCAGGTGTAGCTAGTTTTTCATAAAATCTTTCACTTCTGTGCATCCAATCTATTTTAGTACCGTCTCCATCTTCTTCTATTATTTTTTTTCCTAAAGATGAAATTGGACTCAGTGGATCATCATTAATTTCAGAGCCTTTTATAATTGGAACCCATTCATCAAGAAGTTTAACCATCATTCGAGCTAAACGAGTTTTTGCTTGGCCTCTCAATCCTAAAAAATTGATATTGTGTTTGGATAATATTGCTCTCTCAAGATCTGGAATTACTGTATTTTCATACCCATGTATATTCGGAAAAGATGGTTTACCTGACTTAATTAGTTCAGATAAATTATCACTTAACTCATCCTTAATTGATTTAGATTTATATCCAGCAGCTTTGAGCTCTTTTAAATTTTTAATTTTAGGTTTTTCCATCATATTTTTCTTTTTCTATTACTTTCATAATCCTCAAATATCATCTCTCCAAGATTATCCAAGCCGGTGTAAAAAGCTTTTCCACCGTTAGCTTTAGCAAATTCTCTCACAAAATGTTGTAAGTAAACATCTCTAGCTATCATAAAAGTCGTTATAGGAATTTTTAATTTTTTTGCTTGCTTAGCCATATTATAACATTGATTTGTAATTTTTGGATCTAAGCCTGCACTGTTTTTATAATAACTACCATCACTGAGCTTAAGACAACTTGGCTTACCGTCGGTAATCATCAAAATCTGTTTATTATTATTTTTTTTCTTTTTTAGTATATCCATCGCTAGTTGTAATCCAGCAACAGTGTTTGTGTGATATGGGCCTACTTTTAAATAAGGTAGTTGTTTTAAAGGAATAATTTTAGCATCATTTCCAAAGACTAATATATCAAGGGTATCTTTAGGATAACGTGTAATAATTAGCTCTGCGAGTGCCATTGCAACTTTTTTAGCCGGTGTAATTCTGTCTTCTCCATACAAAATCATACTATGGCTTATATCTATCATCAATATAGTACTCATTTGGGAGTTATGGGATGAGTTTTTTACAACAATATCATCTGAAATAAGATCTAACTCGTCTGAGCCAGTTCTTGTATACATATTCTTTAAACTTTCACTAACTATAATTTTATCAACTCGATCACCATATTGATAATTTTTGTAATCGTTATTATCATCATCATCATTTCCTAAATATTTTGATTTATGATTTCCAGATCTTGACTTTTTAATTTGTCCAAATATCTTTTTGAGAGCAAACTTTCGAAGCGCTTTCTCCATTTTTGCTGAAATCTTATTGAATGACTTATCACCTTCAGGTGATATTTCAGCAGTGATAAAACCTTTATTTAATAAATCTTCAATAAAATCATCAATTGTATAATTTTCATCAGTAAGAACATACTCTTTATCAAGTTGTCTTAACCAATCTATAGCTTCATCAAAATCTCCAGACGTATAAGTAATGAGCTCTTTAAATATTTCGAATAGCTTTTCAAAGGGTGTTATGTTTTTTTCTTTAAAAACTCCAAAAGACCATCCCTTAATGGGTATTGAATCAAAAATATTCATTGATTAATTTTTAACAAAATGAATGCCAAATTTCTAATTTTGAATTATAGTTCTACAATTAAAAAAATTATTTTTTCTTAATTTTAAAAACTTAACCAAAATAAAACAAAATGAAAATTAAATTAACAATTTTAGCTTTTCTAGTAACATTAATATCTGTAGGACAAAAGAAAAAAAATGGTAATATGTATATAGACCATCCTGCAATAAAAGTTATAGAAAACTTACACGAGGCAATGAACTCCAATGATGCTGATGCATTGAACAATATATTATCGGACAATTTTAGAGGCATGTGGGGTGATCAGTTCAATAAAGACCTTGAACCACAAACAAAGGCAGGTCTTATCCAAACAGTACAAAGTATTCATGAAAATAATAGATATTTTAATGTAAATAAAAGTGCTAATAGCTATCCAGATGCAGTTGAATATAAAGATGAAGATTTTGCTGGTGTAACTTGGGTATATAGTTGGGAAATTTGGTCAATGGTTGGTGGTACAACAGGTATAGACTATACTAATCCAAGACATGTTCAATACGTAGTTAATAAGGATAATCAAGTTGCTTTTGCAAGAGTTTACAGAAATCAAGCTCCTTACACGGAAACGAACAAAAGTCAAAGAATGTTGGAAGATGGTAAGATATTTTCTCATCATCCAAACATTAATACAGTAAGAAAGTTTGCTGAAGCTCTAGAAAGAAATGATAAAGAAAATATGATGACTGACTATCATGAAAATGTGGTTGTTAATGGACTTTTTAATGATTGGGGGAATGATCCTCTCAACCTGGAAGATTTAAAAAATGGATTTGAAAGTTTTCATAATAACTTTGAAATTAAATCTATGGATAATTGGAACATAAAATATTATGAGGTTGACTCAGGAATGAATTTTGTTCAGTCCTGGTGGAGAGTTGATGTAAAAAGAAAGTCAGATGGAAAAGATATTGTTTTTCCAGTTATGTTTAATCACGGATTTGATAGTGATGGAAAAATCGTTAGACATTTTGAAGCTTGGAATGGCCAAAAGGTTTATGAGTAGATAAAACAAAAAAACCCTCTCGAGTGAGAGGGTTTTTATTTATAAAAAATTAATTTTACATATCCTGATCAGCAGCAACAGCCATTAAAAGACCAGTCGCGTCACCAAAATCACCTGCATTAATAATTTTACCATCTTCATTAAATGTAAAATAATGGTACATTAATATTTCAAAGTCTTTACCACTTGCAGTATTTGTTCCTGTCCAGGTTCCATAGGTCCTTACGCTACCATTTAACAAGCCAGTTTCAGGATCTACACCAGGTAAATAGTTTTCAGCAGTGTAAGAAATATTTTCCATGGCGGCATGCCAACCTTTGGAATATTCAACGGCTTCTTCTTTATTCATAACAGGACTTCCATAAAAACACCCTTGCCATTCGACATCATCTGAAATTAAAGCTGCTGTTGCATCTATATCTTCAGTGATAAAAGTTGCAAAATAATTTTTTGCTAAATCAACATTTTTTTCAAAGTCTGGATTTTGTTGAGGACCAGAGCAGGATGCCAATATAATAACCAACATCACTAAAATTGTTTTCTTCATATTATTTTCAATTAAAAATTCGGTTAAATCTACAATTTTTATGGTAATTAAATCAACACTTGTTCGAATCGAACATTTGGGAATACTTTATAGTTTTGTAAAGCTTTGATAATCAGTGTAAATTTTTTTGTAGGTGATACTGGATTCGAACCAGTGACCCCTACCCTGTCAAGGTAGTGCTCTGAACCAACTGAGCTAATCACCCGATAATTAATTTTGCGATGTTTGAAATTTTATAATTTATTCTAAATATTTCTGCATTTTTTGAGACAGTTCCATTCCCCACTGCATACTAGCTTGCATTGTTTCCTGAGCAATAATTGGGGTTTTTTCACTAATCTTTTTTCCAATTGGTGTTTTATACATTTCAATAGCATCTTTTAGATCTTTCTCCGAAAAATGTTTTTGATATACGGGGACTAATAAATCAATAAGACTTCCCATGACTTCATTTGTAAAATCCTCTTTTTCGGAATCTTCAATAGTAACTCCCAACATCGAGCCCATTTGATCAATTGTTGCATTAAATGTTTCAAACTGACCCTGAGCAGTCATATAATCTACTAGTAGAGATTTGTAAGTTTCCTGAGAATTTACAGAGTTAAAAAAAATGGTTAATATTAAAATTGAAAGAATTTTTTTCATTGTAATTGGTTTAAAATATAAATATAGACTATTATATAGGTTCAGTCAAGCAAATAATTTAGCATAAGATCTAAAAATTTTGAATTTAGTAATTTTTAAAACTAAATCAACTCTGTAATCATACACCTTACACTTCCACCACCACATGTTTGAATTGTCGGGATAGGTATTACTACAAGCTTGGACTCAGCTGATAAAATATTTTTTTGATGCTTATTTAATGATTCATAGGCTTCTTCACTCAAAACAATAATCTTATTTTTATTATCTCCCAATTGAATTATATTACCGGTAAATAAATCAACTTGTTTTAAGCTTATTGTTACAATTTTTTTACCACTTTTTTCCAATGACTTTTTAACCTTGTTTCTTTCATTAACATCTTTAATTGATTCAAGACAAACCAGTGAAAATTCGTCTCCAATACTCATCATTACATTTGTATGATAAATTAAATTTCCTCTGAGGTCAAAAGATGTAAAGGAAATGGCATTGTAACCTATATCATCACAAAATAGTTTAAAAAGTTTGTTACTAGATCTCTTAGAAATTGAACAATAGGCAACTTTATTAATTCTATCCAAAACAACACTTCCTGTTCCCTCTAAAAATATACTTTCATTTTCAAATTCTGAATAATCATTTAAAAGCTCGTAACTAAAATTCATAGAGGCAAGATCTTTAATAAACGATTGATTTTTTTCACTTCTTCTTGATTTAGCAAACATTGAATGAATCACATATTTATCTTCATGAAAACTTATCCAATTATTTGGAAAAACGTCGTCAGTCAAACGTTTATTTTTATCATTTTCCATCACAACTACATTAATTCCGTTATTTTCTAAGATTGAAACCATATTTTCAAATTCCTGGATGGCAATGGATTTAATCTCAGAAGAGCTAATATGGCTGACATTTTTTTGAAAATAATTGTCATTTGATGTTTCATCATTATAACCAAAAGAGTTTGGTTTTATCATCAATATATTTTTGGTTATTTGGCTCATTTATTGATTAATTTAAGTAAACTTTACAAAACTATGCTAAGAAATGTTTCCTACAAAAACGATAAACAAGAAAAAGAAATAAATGAGCTTGTTGGTCAACCTTTCAGTTTGTTGGAAAGATTAAAACAAAAAGGCATAGGCTCAGGGAAATTAATAATTACAAAAGCAAATAAAGAGATTGAAAGTTTATTAGTTTTGGATCAAAATATTAATCAATGTAATATCGAAAGACGTCCAAAGGGAATTATTATATACTTTCGAGTTTTATTAGAAACATATGCGCTAATAATCCCATATTACAAACTAGTAATTTTTAAAGTAGATAAATTGGATTACACAATTCATATTGATCATAGGTTTTTAAAAATTCAATTAAAAAACAAAAAAGATCATGGTTTTATGTTAAATATAATCGATGAAAAAGCCAACTTAAATAGATAAAGATGACATTAACATTATTTTTTTTAATTTTGATAAAAAATTAAGTATGAAAAAACTAGTTTTTAAATTATTCCCGGTTCTTTTTTTAATACTTGTTTCTGGATGTGAAATTCAGGATGATATGACAGATGACGAATTAATTGATGCTATTATTAACTCAGATGAAAAAGTTCAAATCTTAGAAACAGATCTTCCAATTGATGCAAAAAATACACTTTATAATGACATGCCCGATGATTTTTTTGATGACGGTAATTTAGCTCCCAAATTAGGTTATGAAGTTAAAATGAGGACATTAGATTTTTTCTTTATGGGTGATAAATCAGGTGACTTCTATTTTGATATAAATGGTAGAGAGCTACAAAGATCAAAAGGAGATGATAAAAAAAGAGGAGATGAAAAAGGAAAAGAATCAAAAGGTAAGAAAAAGAATTGTTTTTATCTAGGTTATCCAGTAACACTGCAATTTCCAGATGGTTCCGAAGTTGAAGTTTCGGATAAAAAAAATCATTGTGAAGTTTTAAAAGAGTGGCACAAGGCTAATCCAAAAACCAAAAGAAGAGCCACATTTGTGTTCCCAATGGATATTTATTGGGTTTCAAAAAAAGATGAAAAAACTAAGTATACTATTTTATCCCATGAAGAAATGAGAGAGGTTCATAGTAAATGTAAAGCTTCAAAAGACGAGGACAAGGATAGAAAAAATTAGAATCGTCAATCAAATATTTAAAATAGGATTCAATTTGAATCCTATTTTTTTTTGATTATTGCAAAAACAATATATAAAATCATTGATAGACAAATAGATATAAAACCCAATGGTAGTAAAGCGAACGGTTCATGTAAATAACCGTCTTCATCAACCTCAGATCCAATAACATAAAACAAAATGAAGCAAGTAATTCCAAAGATTAGCAATCCAGTTGCTATTTTGTATTTAGTTGCCATATTCTATTAAATTTTCCACTTTCGTTAACTTTCTTTCTTCTTTCAATCCAACCATTATGATTATATTCAGGTAAATTTGGAATAGAATCTAATGATTTTTTGAGTTTTAAATAAACTTTACTTTGATCTTCATTTAAACTAGTAATATCCATTGGTTCCTTTTCGTAAACATCATTAGAAAAATTAAAAAAATTACCATTTTTATATAATTTAAAATCTTTATTTTGAGCATATACGCCTCTTCCCATAGATGTGGATCCCCAAATTGGGTTGTAATAAGTTATCAAAACCTCTCTTTCTTCATAATCTTCTTTTTTAAAAATCGGCAGAAGACTTTTTCCATAGGAGTTGGAATTATCTAAATTCAATATATCTTCAAAAGTTGCATAAAAATCTGTGAGATCAATCATAGCATCATTTTTATAGCCCTTTTTAATTTGACTTTTCCAATTAACAATCATTGGAACATTTGAGGCATATTTAATTGTTGACCCCTTGGCACCACGAATTTTTATCCCTTTGTTAAGAGTGACAACTTTGGTGTCAGTACCGTTATCGCCAATGAAAATTAAGATTGTATTGTCCAAATTATTTTTTTTCAATGAATTTGAAATCCTACCTACAATTTTATCCATATAATTGAGCATATCGGAGAAATAAATGGGTTTATTTCCTTTGTTTCTTTTTTCTAAATCATTCCAATCATTAGAGTCTGGTGTTGGAAGAAATGGGTCATGAACCAAAGCCATTGGGTAGTATATAAAAAAAGGATCATCTTTATTTTTATCTATAAAATCAATTATAAAATCAGTAAAAATATCTGGCCCATAATCATCTATACCTTTTTTTAATTTTTCACCATTTTGAACAATATTAGGGTTAGCAAATCTATCGCCTCTTTCTCTCAGCCACCACAAACAATATTCATCAAAACCAAAATTGTAAGGTCTATTTAAATCTTGATTATTATCTAAATCAAACTGAACTCCATTTAACTGCCATTTTCCTGCTAAAGCAGTTTTGTAACCATTTTCTTGAAATAAATTTCCAAAAGTTTTTTGATTTGGATTTAAATAAGTAAAATATTCATAGTTTACATAATTAGGTTTACCAGTCATTATTTTTACACGAGTTGGAGTACAAAGTGGTTGTGAATATGCATTGTTAAAATTGATTCCATTTCTAGCTAATGAATCAAGAATGGGTGTTTCATATTCATCTGCACCATTAATTCCCAATGCTTCATATCCAAGATCATCTGCCATAATAAGAATAACATTTGGTTTGTCTAGATTTTTATTACTACTTGAGCAAGAATAAACTAAAAATATAAATGAACTAAATAATAGAGTTCTGATATAAAATTTCATAATTTTAAATTAATAAAAATGAAACATTTTAGTAAAGAAAAAATAGATAATCTAGATAAAATTTACAGATTAAACTTAATTAACAGTTGCACTGGATACAAATCTGCTAATCTTTTAGGTACAGTTGATAGTGATGGAAACACCAACTTGGCAGTATTTAGTTCCATAACACACCTAGGTAGTAATCCTGCAATGATTGGATTCGTACTTAGGCCAAGAACAGTTCCTCGTAACACATATAACAACATGTTTAAACAAAAGTATTTCACAGTAAATCATATTAATGTTGATGATATTGAAGATGCTCACCACACCTCAGCCAAATATCCGAAAGAAATTTCTGAATTTGATAAAACTAATTTAGAAGCTGAATACCTTGATGATTTTATAGCTCCCTTTGTAAAAAGCTCAAAAATAAAACTTGCATGCAAATACCTAAATGAATATGACATAAAAGAAAATGACACAATCTTAGTTGTCGCTTCAATTGAAGGTGTATATGTAGATGATGGAATATTACAGGACGATGGTTGGCTTAAATTAGATGATGCCAAAACTGTAGCTATTAATGGTCTTGATGGTTATGCTGAAACAAAATTGATCGAAAGATTTGAATATGCACGTCCAAAAAAATGAGTGATATAGTAAATCATAAAATTGAAGAGTATATTGAAAAAAACTCATCTGAAGAACCTGAAGTTTTAAAAGAATTAAACAAAGAGACTTATTTAAAGATCTTAAACCCCAGGATGTTAAGTGGGCACTTACAAGGAAGGTTTTTATCTATCATAACTAAACTAATTAAACCAAAAAAAATACTCGAAATTGGAACATACACGGGATATTCAGCAATATGTATGTCCGAGGGTTTGTTAGAGAATGGAATAATTCACACTATTGATATAAATGAGGAACTGGTTACGATCCAAAATAAATATTTCACAAAATCAAATAATAATAACTCAATTATTCGTCATGTTGGTGATGCTAAAAACCTAATTAGTGCTATTGACGAACAATTTGATTTAGTTTTTTTAGACGCAGATAAAGAAAATTATATCGAATATTATGATTTGGTCATTGATAAGTTAAAAAGTGGAGGATTAATCATTGCAGACAACGTACTCTGGACTGGTAAAGTAGTTAATCCAGAAAATTACAATGATGAAGTAACACAATATTTAATTGATTTTAATAAAAAGATTATCAATGATAAAAGAGTAGAAAATATTATTTTACCACTAAGGGATGGTTTGAATATTATTTTAAAAAATTAAAGGTTTCGTTTTATAGACCCAGTTAAGTCGTCTATATCATCTTTAACCTTGTCAATCTCCTTAGTTATAGAATCAGTATCGACACCTTTCTTATCAGCACTCTTTTTTATTTCACTTTTTATTTCTTGAGTAGCATCTTTAACTTTTCTTATTCCTTTGGCCATTCCCTTAGCAATATCAGGTATCCTATCTGCACCAAATATCATCAGAATTATAAAAAATATAAAAACTATTTCTGCCCCACTAATAAATAAAAATGTCATCCTTGAATTTTAGATTTAAATTTATCAAAATCTGTACTTTCTTCTTTTTTTGGCCACGAATTATTTCTTGTATCTATGTCAGCTGTTTCCTCTTCTGGATCCAAAATTATTTCTAAAATTTTTCTATTAGATGCTATAACTTTTCTGACCTCTTTGTCATTTTTTCTCCAAACTTGTGCCGGATATTTTTTTCTTATGATTTCTCCGTCCTCATACTTTATATCAATGATTATTGGCATTACTAATCCACCAGGTTTTTCAAAAACAATTTCATAAAAATATTTGGGAATTTGCAAATCATTAATCTGATCAGTTGTATAATTCTCTTTTAAGTAATTGTTTAATAGCATAGAATTCTCAAGAGGATTATTATCTCTATCATTATCAACATCATTTTCAAACTTTTCAAAGAATATTAGCGGTCTCAGTCTATTTCTCACTAATCCTCTCTCCTTCATGAATTTTTTCATTTCTTCTCCAGGATTTGGTGAAACGTAATACTGATTTAATTCTTTTATAGAGATATCCACGAAATCAGTAGTGTAAAACCATCCTCTCCAAAACCAATCTAAGTCTACAGCTGAAGCATCTTCCATGGTTCTAAAAAAGTCTTCAGGTGTTGGGTGCTTAAACATCCATCTTTGTGAATAGGTTTTGAACGCATAATCAAATAATTCCTTACCCATAATTGTTTCCCTTAAAATATTTAGAGCAGTGGCTGGTTTACCATATGCATTAGGACCTAAACTGAAAACATTTTCAGGGTTAGACATTATTGGCGCTAAGAAGTTTTGATCAACACTCATGTAATCTGTAATCATATTTGCTGGTCCACGATCAGATGGAAAATTCTTGTTTGGATAAATAGCCTCTGGATATTTTTCACCAAACTCTTGTTCTGCCAGGTATTGAACAAAAGTAGTTAATCCTTCATCCATCCAAGCCCATTGTCTTTCATCACTATTAACAATCATTGGAAAGAAATTATGACCAATTTCATGGATTATAACACCTATCATTCCAAACTTTTCATCATCGGAGTAAGACCCATCAATATTAGGTCTTCCGAAATTAAAACATATCATGGGGTATTCCATTCCAATTCGGTGTGCGTGTACTGAAACCGCTTTATGATATGGATAATCAAATGTATATTTTGAAAATGATTTTAAAGCTTCAACGACTGTTATTGTCGAATATTCTTCCCAAAGAGGATTACCCTCTCTTGGATATAATGAAACAGCCATTATATCTTCATTTCCAATCTTAACAGCCATCATATCAAGAATATACTTTCTGGAGGTTGCAAATGCAAAATCTCTAACATTCTTTGCGGAGAATTTCCAGGTTTTTTTCTCATTTGAAAAAGTTTTTTCAGCTTCAATAGCTTCCTCCTGAGAAACAATTACAACAGGTTCATCAAATGATTTTTTAGCCTTATTATACCTCTTTATCATCTCTTTCGAATAAACCTCTTTTCTGTTAATTAATTCACCTGTAGCTTCTAAAACATGGTCAGCGGGGACGGTTATATTGACATCATAATCTCCAAAAGGTAACGCAAACTCTCCATCACCCCAGAATTGGTAGTTCTGCCAACCCTCAACCTCATTATATACACACATTCTAGGGAAAAACTGAGCAATAATATATGCTCTATTTTCATCGTTAGGGAATGTCTCATACCCAGATCTTCCGTCTTGTTTTACATGATCATTTATGTTGTACCACCACTTGATTTTAAATGCAAAACTTTGTCCAGTGGAAATGGGATTTGGCAAATCAATCCTCATCATTGTTTGGTTGATAATATAATCTAAGGGTTTGTTGTCTATAGCTAACACATATTCAATATTAAATCCTCCATCAAATGACTCCTTTAAATATTCTTTGTCAAACGAATCAGGAATATAAGCCATACTTACACCTTCAGAATCGATTTCTAGGCTGGGAGAGTCTTTTTTCCTTACATTTTGATCCAACTGAACCCATAAATAACTTAAGGTTTCTGGTGAATTGTTAGTATAAGTTATTATTTCATCACCATATATTTTTTTGTTTTTATCATCAAGCTCAACATTTATTTTATAATCAGCTCTTTGTTGATAATAAGCTGGTCCAGGGGCTCCTGAGGCTGTTCTAAACATATTGGGACTTGCGAACTCATCATATAACTGTCGGAATTTATTGGTATTTGTGTGTCCTTGCTGTCTTTCATCTTGAGAAATTGAATTAAACGGAATTATGAAACAAATTAATAATAGTGTAACAAGACTTTTTTTCATGATCAAATTTTGCGATAAATTTAATAAATATATTACGGAATTGATAAGACACTTTGAAAATTATCATATGTGTGAATGAAGCTTTTTTTATAATTGCTTTTTCTGTAAAGAATAATATTTTTTTGATTCTTAAATGAGTTAAATAAAATCTTATTTTCTACAACAAAATTTTTTAAATTATTAGGATTGTAAATTTCTATGTAATAAATCAACAAGTCATTTTTTCTTTCAAAACCCAAATAATCTAATTTTAACTTACCTTCTTTACTGTAAATTTTAAAGTTGTTTTTTAAATAATTTTTTATAATTGTGTTTGTATTAACGTAGTCTGAATAATCTAATTCATTTGTTTTATACCCCAAATCTTTTTCTAAATCATCATGAAAAATTTTTAAACTGACCTGATGTGTTTGAGAATCGTTACTGTAGTCTATTAATGTTGAACTTACATAATACTTATGAAAAAATAATATTAGTAGAACAAAAAATTTAGTTATTAATGGATTCATAAAAATTTTTAAAACTTGTTAAAACTAGGTTATGATTTGAATTTCTAAAATAAGCTTCCACATCATAATTTTCCATTGAACCTAAAACAAACTCATAAACGCTATTAATATTTAAATCATAACTATCAATAAAAAAGTCGACACCATAAAATTGAATAATATCAACTGCTGTCCCTGATCGAGACTCCAATTTTCTTGCGGATCTTAATGTTTTATAATATCCACTTAGTTGTTTGTAAACTGCATCAACATCCAAAGGCATTAATGGCAAAAGAATTACACTAACAAGTACACTTGAGCTATTTTTATATACAATTTTTTCTTTCCTTTCGCCCTTAAAACCAGGTATCCCAGCATCATCAAAATTAAAAACCTCTTTCTCTTTTATTTGTTTCATATCAGCAAGCAAATCACCAGACAAATTATTCGGTGATACTGTAACGCTGTCAAGCTGATTAACAATTGGTTCTAGATATACTCTAATTGAATCAGACTTAAATACTGTTTCCTCAATAATTATCATTTGTGTTTTGATTTGTATTGATGTAAAGTAAATGGAATCATTTTTCCTAACTCCAACTTTAAAAAAACCGTTTTTATCTGTAATTGATTTTCCTCCAGAGCTCCCATTAATGACATGAATTCCGCTTACGTCAATGCTATCATTTATTACTTCACCAACTAGTGTTTTAAACTCTTTTTCTTGGCCAATCAAACCAACTGAAAATAGCAGAGCAAATAATATATAATTAGTCTTTGGCAATATTTTTAACAAACCTTTTGCTTTGTTTAACTAAGAATTCAATAAGTTCAAATTCATTATCCTTTTTGAGCAAAATTCTGTCAGGAAAATTATCATCACAAAAAAGTAAAAATTCGTTTATTTTTTCTGTTGGAATCATCAAATTTTTTGTGAAAAAAATATCGTCATAAAGCTCTCTAAGGAGGTCACTTGGATTATATTTATAACTTGACTTTTCCTCACTAGATCTATTTTTTAATGAATTCGAAATTAGTCTGTAAAGATTTACAAAATTAATTCCATCCTTTAATTTACCTTGCTCATTAATAACGTTAGTAACTCTGGTAGATTTATCAAAACTGTAATCGAATCTTTTAAACTCTTCCTCTTTTAAGTCAAGAAACTTTTGCTGATTTTCGGGTGTTATAACTACCTGATCTAGTTCATTGACCTTCTCATTAACATCAATCACAATTCTATTTCTTTGCAAAATTTCTTTTGTAATATTTAATTCTCTTATTTGATATTGTACAGAGGAAAAAATTAATTTGTCATTAAGTTTTACTTCAATTTCAAATTCACCATCGTCATCAGTCGTAGTTGCTTGTTGAGATGTATTATTAATAACATTGGCTGAGCTCACATTGACATTTTTATAAAGGACTTTTCCCTTAATCCAAGTCCTGTAATCATCCTGAGAATTAGTGATGTTAAGAGAAATTAATAATAGAATAACTAAAAAAATTCTCATGTTAATCAAGTGATTTAATTTTAATATTTCTAAATTTTATAGGATGACTTTCGGATTGCAATGAAATATATCCCTCAGATAACTTTTTATCTTTCATGTGGAGCATATTATTAGGCAGCCTACCATCATCACCATATCTTAAATTTGTATAAGATAATACTCTTTTCCCATTAATGATATGATGAGCAATAGAATCTGAATAAACAATAATTTCTGCTGAAACCCAATCATCATTATTAAATGTTTGTGAGTTTGATCTTGTACAATGCTTTTTAACTTTTATTTTATTAATATCCACATCAGTTCCAGGTGTGCACAAATTTCCAGTTGGTCGCATACCAACTCCAAGACCACCTAAGAATTGTGTTTCAATACTAACTGGAAATGGTTGATCAATTAATAAGGTTTCAGGATGTTGACTGTGAAACATAACTCCACTATTCTTTGTAGCCCAACCTTCTCCACCTTTAGCTTGTTGTCCAAAAAACTTATATTCAAGTTTTAGATGATAGTTTTTAAATTTTTTCTTTGTGTAATATAGATGTCCATATCTAAAGTCAAAATTTTCATAATTTTCATATGAGACCTGAATTTCTCCATCAATCACCTTGAAAGTTTTACCATAATTTTCTCCACTTGGATAACCTTTAATTTTAACAGTCCAATTGTTTAGGTCTTTCCCATTAAATAAATACTCCCAATCGTTTTCATTAGTTTGTAATAAAACTAATATTGCAATTATAATTTTTAATATAAAATTCATTTTATTAATATGAGCGGGAGACCGGGTTCGAACCGGCGACATTCAGCTTGGAAGGCTGACGCTCTACCAACTGAGCTACTCCCGCAACAAAAATTTTAATTATTTTAATAATAAATTTGTTACGTTGAATTTAACTATAAAATTAATTAAATCAAATGAGCTCTTGTTTATAAGAAGTAAAATTCTTAGAAATAATAAAAACCCAAAAGAATGTACATATATTGGTGATAATCGAAAAGATTCTTTTCATTTAGGAGCTTTTATCTCTAATAAGCTCGTAGGGGCTGTTACATTAATAAATAATGAATGTGACAAAATGAAAATTGAGAACTGCTATCAGATGAGGGGATTATGTATTGAATTTGAATATCAAAAAAAAGGCATTGGTAAAGAATTGGTTGAAAAAGTTGAGAAAAAGCTTAAGCAAATGAATGTTAAAAATGTATGGATGAATGCAAGAGAAAGTGCTTTAAATTTTTATTTAAAATTAAATTATCAAAATAGTAATATTAAATATTCAATTGGACAAATTGGCTTACACTATTTAATGTATAAAGAACTATGATAAATCATAAATTATTATGTTTGATATTATTAGTTATTGGTTCAAATTTTATGAATTCACAAAAAATTGATTACAAATTATTATTGGGAATTGAGCACAACAATTTAGTTGGTGACACAATACAACTTGAAAAAAATACGTTTGACGCTTTTGAAAAAATGAAAAAAGCTGCTCTGCAGGATGGAGTTAACATAAAGATAGTTTCAGGATTTCGTGATTTTGAAAGGCAAAAAAAAATATGGAATTCAAAGTTTGAAAGGTTTACAAATGAATATAAATTATCCCCTAATGAAGCCATTAACGAAATAATAAGATTTTCTACAATTCCTGGAACCTCAAGACATCACTGGGGTACTGAAATTGATGTTATAGATAAGGATTTTGAGAATGAAAAAGACCCTTTGATCGCCAAAAAATATGAAAATGGTGGGATTTTCCACAAACTTAAAAAATGGATGGATAAAAATTCAATGAATTATGGGTTTCACCTAACTTACACCAATAACCCAAACAGAAAAGGCTTTGAATATGAACCATGGCACTACAGCTATGTTCCTGTATCGAAAAAATATTTAACCGCATTTTTAAAAATTGATATTGTTAATATTATTTCAAAAGTTGATATTGAGGGAAAGCAATTATTTAGTGATAATTTTATTAATAATTACATCAATAATAATATTCTTGAAATCAACCCTGATTTGAAATAATATTTTATGGCTAAATTTGCATAGAATTATCAATTTGAAAAAAAATAAAAAATTAATCCTATTAATTCTTGATGGATGGGGAATCGCATCAAATAAAGAGTTATCAGCAATTGATCAAGCTGAAACCCCATTTTACGATTTTTTACTTCAAAAATACCCAAATGCTAAGCTAATAACTCATGGTGAAAGTGTTGGTCTTCCAAAAGGTCAAATGGGCAACAGTGAGGTTGGTCATATGAACATCGGAGCAGGAAGAATAATATATCAGGACTTAGTCAAGATTAATAAAGAAATTGAAAATGGAAGTTTCAAAAAAAATAAAAAAATTAATAAAATTTTAGATGATGCTATATCTACTAAAAAAAATATTCACTTGATGGGCTTAGTTTCAGATGGTGGAGTACATTCTCATATTTCACATTTATATGAATTAATTGATATAGTTGAATCCAAAAAAGAGGCTAATGCGTTTATACATGCATTTACAGATGGCAGGGATGTAGATCCAAAATCTGCTATTGGATTCATTGAAAAATTAGAAAATTTTTTAAAACATAAAAAAACCAAATTAGCATCTATTTGCGGAAGATATTATGCAATGGATAGAGATAAGAGATGGGATAGAGTAAAAAAAGTGTATGATTTACTAGTTAATGGTATTGGATCATACTCTAACAACACTAAAGAAGCTTTAAAAAATTCTTACGAAGAAGAAATCACCGATGAGTTCATAAAACCAATTGTACTTTGTGATGAGAAAAAAAAACCAATGACAAAAATTAAAGATGGTGATTTGGTAGTGTTTTTTAATTTTAGGACAGATAGGGGACGTCAACTGACAGAGGTTTTAACCCAAAATGATTTACATAAACATGGAATGAAAAAGTTGGATTTAAATTTTGTAACTATGACCAGCTATAATGATAATTATAAAAATATAGATACAATTTATGACAATGAAAATATTAAAAATACCCTTGGTGAAATTATTTCCGATAATGAGATGAAGCAAATTAGAATAGCAGAGACTGAAAAATATCCACACGTTACATTTTTCTTTAATGGTGGAAAAGAAAAAAAATTCAAAAATGAAAAAAGAATTTTATGCCAATCGCCAAAAGTTGCTACATATGATCTAAAACCTGAGATGAGTGCATTGGAAATTACAGAATCTATATTACCAGAAATTAAAAAAAAATCTGCTGAGTTTATTTGTCTCAATTTTGCTAACCCTGATATGGTAGGTCATACTGGAAACTTCAAATCAGCAGTAAAAGCATGCGAGGTAGTAGATCATTGCACAAAAAAGATTATTAATGAATCAATAAAAAACCAATATTCGGTTATGGTTATTTCTGATCATGGAAACAGTGATATTATGATAAATAGCAATGGATCACCAAATACAGCACACACAATAAATCCAGTACCAATTATAATAATTGATGATGATGTGAGGCATATTGAAAATGGAGTTTTAGCGGACGTAGCTCCAACAATATTAAATATTTTAGGCATTGAAAAACCTCTAACAATGACAGGTAAAAATTTAACATGAAAAAAAAATTATTAATTATTGCAGTAATTCTCATCGCAAGTTATTTGCTTATTGGTTTTATTTATGATTCTTTAGGCTTTAAATCCAATGATGAAAATCAAGAGGTTGAATATGTTGACCTTATTGGAGATTTTGAAAGAAAGCTTTTAACAAAACCACCCTACAGCAGCTGGTATAAAGAAAATTTTGAAAACTACATTATAGACAGAGAAACTGCCAATCAAATAAAAGATATTATTACTAACAAAATAAAAATTAAAGTTATAATGGGCACATGGTGCTCAGATAGTCGTGAAAATGTTCCAGCATTTTTTAAAATAATGGATTACATAAATTTTAGAAAAAGAAACATAGAAATTATTGGATTAGATGTTGACAAAAAAAATCCAAACGAAGATGAGATAAAATATAATATTATTAATGTGCCTACATTCATTTTTTTAGAGAATGGGGAAGAAATTAACAGAATAGTAGAAATAACAATTGAATCATTAGAAAAAGACATGCTAAAAATTTTAAATAGGTCAGGATACCAAAATGCTTACTATGGATTCTAAAAAAATAATATTAAAATCTTTAGAAGAAATAAAATTAATGTATGAAAGCGCACAGCTAGTTTCAAAAACTCTTGGTTTGTTAGCTAAAGAGATAAAACCTGGGATCACAACATTATACCTTGATAAAATAGCAGAAGAATTTATCAGAGATAATGATGCCGAACCCGGATTTCTTGGAATGTATGATTTCCCTAACACCCTCTGTGTTAGTCCAAACTTTGAAGTAGTTCATGGAATACCAAATGATAAACCAATTAGTAATGGTGATATTTTATCGATTGATTGTGGAGTTTTAAAAAATGGTTTTTATGGTGATCATGCATATACATTTAAGGTTGGTGAAGTTAATCCTGATATCGAAAATCTTTTAAAAGTTGCATTAGAATCTCTTTACTTAGGAATACAAGAATTTAAAGTTGGAAAAAGAGTTGGAGATATTAGTAATGCCATTCAAATACATAACGAATCTCATGGTTATGGAGTTGTTAGAGAGCTGGTAGGTCATGGAATTGGAAAAGATTTACATGAGAGTCCAGAAATCCCAAATTTTGGAAAAAAAGGCAATGGAAAAAAATTTGAGAATGGAATGGTTATAGCAATCGAGCCAATGATTAATATGGGAACAGAAAAAGTGAATTTTCTTAATGATGGATGGACTGTTCAAACATCTGATAAAATGCCGAGTGTTCATTTCGAGCATGATGTTGCTTTAATTAATGGAAAAACAGTCCTTTTGTCAACTTTTGATTTTATTTACGATTCTTTAGGTATTAAATCCAATGAAGAAAATGAGTTTAAGTGGGATGAGTCAGCTTATTAAATTTTTACTTAATTCTGCACCCAGAAGCCTTTTGATTAGAATTAGTATAATTTTAGCTCCATTATTTAATTTATTATTCAAAGGAAAAAAGTTTACTGATCCCATAAATGGAAAATCATACAGCAGATTTTTCCCATACGGATATAATAAACAAAGAAAAAACGCATTGTCATTAGGAACATTATCACTTGAAAGACATAGACTGTTATGGCTGTACCTAAAAAATGAGACCTCATTCTTCAATAAGAAAAATAAAATTCTTCACATTGCACCAGAACAATGTTTTTACAGTTCTTTTAAAAAACATTTTAACGATTATTATACTGCTGATATAAATTCACCGTTAGCAGATTACAAGGTTGATATATGTAAAATGCCATTTGAAAATAATTCATTCGACTTTATACTTTGTAATCATGTTCTTGAACATGTTTATGACGATGATTTAGCAATTCAGGAATTATTAAGAGTTTTAAAAGTCAAGGGAACAGCTGTATTACAAGTGCCCATTGATTTTAAATTAAACAAAACCATTGATGGTAGAGACATAAAAAACCCTAATAAAAGAAATGAATTGTTTGGTCAATACGATCATTTAAGAATATATGGAAAAGATTTTTTTAAGAAAGTTGAAAAACATGGATTTAAGGTAAATAAAGTCAAATACTGCGACAATTTAGATGACAATAAAATAAAAAAATTTGGTCTAGCTAGAGATGAAATAATTCCTGTTTGTATCAAGATTTAATGAAGTAGTTTGTAGCTCCTTCAGTATAGTAATCTGAAATGTTATTTTTAGAGTCAACATAAATTAAATAAACTTCTATTTGATTATTTTTTCTAATCAATTTTTTTGCAGACTTAAAATTCCCAGCCATAAAAGCAGTCGCAAAAGCATCAGCTTCAAAGCAACTATCAGCTATCACAGTTGCGCTCAATATGTCGGTTTGTTCAGACTTACCGCTCAGTGGGTTAAGAGTATGGACGTATTTTTTTTTAGTAATAGAATCTATTCTATAATTTCTGTAGTTACCTGATGTAGCAATTGATTTATTTCTAAGACCTAAAATTTTATAAAATTTATTTTGTGATTTTAAATCTGGATTGTTTATAGCTACAACCCACACATTATTTTTTGTTAGGTTTTTTCCTTTTGTTCTGATTTCTCCTCCAATATCAATCAAATAGTTTTCTACAGCCTTTTTATCAAATAGGTTAGCAATATTATCAACAGCATAACCTTTAGCAATAGCATTAAAATCAAGTTTAGTTGTTGTGTTTTGTTTAATTAATTGATCACTTACTATATCGATTTTATCAAAACCTACGGATTGCATAATCACATCAAAATTTCCATTAAACTTCTTGTTTTTATCTGGTCCAAAACCATAATATTCCAATAGTAGACCAATAGAAGGGTCAAACATTCCATCTGTTTGCTGATGTAAGGTTTTGGATTTATAAAACATATCTTTAAATAAATAATCAACTAAAACATTCTGACCATAATTAATTTTTGAAATTGTTGAGTTGGATATATAAGTTGAAAAAGAGTTATTAAAGTTATCGAAAATAGAGTCGATTTCTGATTGTTTTATAACATCGCTAGTATCGGTGTAATATTTAATTTTGTAATAAGTGCCAAATATTGAACCTGAAATGTCAACACTTTTTGGCTCAGAATCACATGAAATTAAAAGGTGAAAAAAAAGTAAATATGATATTATTTTTAAATGTCTACTCACCAAAATCGTCAAACCTAATATTCTCAGGTGGTACTCCAAAATCTAAGGCCATTTTACCTACAGCCTTATTCATCAATGGAGGGCCACAGTAGTATACCTCAATATCTTCAGGGGAATCATGGTGAACTAAATAATTGTCGATTACAGCTTGATGTATAAAACCAACAAAGCCATCTCCGTCTCCATCAATACCATCTTTTTCTTTCCAATTATCCTCTTCCATTGGCTCAGAAAGTGCAATATGAAATTTAAAATTTGGGAAATCTTTCTCTAAAGCTCTGAAATGATCAACATAAAAAAGTTCTCTTTTTGATCTTCCACCATACCAAAAATTGACTTTTCTCCCTGACTTAATCGTTCTAAATAAATGGTATAAATGAGATCTCATTGGTGCCATACCTGCTCCACCTCCAACATACAACATTTCAGCATCCGATTCATTAATGAAAAAGTCACCATATGGTCCTGAAATGGTAACTGTATCACCTGGTTTTTTGGAAAAGACGTAGGTTGAAGCAATACCTGGATTAACATCCATCCATGCATTTTTATTTCTATCCCAAGGCGGTGTAGCAATTCGTACATTTAACATTATCTCCTTACCTTCTGCAGGAAAAGAAGCCATGGAATAAGCTCTTTCAACATCTTCATCATTTTTCATTTTTAAATCCCACAAACCAAATTTATCCCATTCCATCTTGAATTTATCTGGATCATCGGGGTGTTCTTTTGGATGTGATGTAATATCAATATCTTTATAATCGACCTCACATTTTGGAATTTCAATTTGTATGTATCCACCTGCTTTATATTTCATTTCCTCTGGAATCTCAACAACAAACTCCTTTATGAACGATGCAACATTATAATTTCTAACAACTTTAGCTTCGTATTTTTTAATTCCAAAAACTTCTTCAGGAACATGTATTTTCATATCCTCTTTGACCTTAACTTGACAACCTAATCTCCATCCATCTTTTATTTCTTTTCTTGAAAAATGAGGAACTTCTGTCGGAAGAATTTCTCCTCCACCGTCATTCACTATACATTTACACTGGACACATGTACCACCACCACCACATGCAGATGGCAAAAAGACTTTATTATTACCTAATGTTGAAAGAAGGGTGCTTCCGGAATCAACTTCAATTTCTTTCTCTTCATTTATCAAAATTTTGACTGGACCAGATGGTAAGAGTTTGGCTTTGACCCCTAGCAACATTGCAACAAGAATGAAAATAATTAAGATAAATATTATAGCACTAATTAATATATATGTGTAAACACTCATTTATTATAATTTTATACCCATAAAACTCATGAAGCCCAAGGCCATCAAACCTGTGATTATGAAAGTTATACCTAAACCTCTTAGGGGAGCAGGCACATTCGAATAAGCAATTTTCTCTCTAATTGCTGCAATTGCGACAATAGCTAAAAACCATCCAACACCTGATCCAAATCCGTATACAGCTGCTTCTGAAATACCGGAAAAATCTTTTATCTGCATGAAAAGAGAACCTCCAAGAATTGCACAATTAACAGCAATCAGTGGAAGAAAAATTCCCAAAGAACCATAAAGAGCAGGTGAAAATTTTTCAACAATCATTTCAACCAACTGGACCATTGACGCTATTACGGCAATAAACATTATTAAACTTAGAAAACTTAAATCAAGTTGAGCATACTCTGGTCCTATCCATTTTAAAGCACCATCAGAAAGTAAGTACTCAAAGATTAAATAGTTTAAAGGAACAGTTATCGTTAATACAAATATTACTGCAAATCCCATTCCGACTCCATTTTTTAATGTTTTTGAAATTGCTAAATAAGAGCACATACCTAGAAAATATGCAAAAACCATATTTTCAATAAAAATACTTTTAACAAAAAGATTTAAATAGTCTTCTAACATATCAATTTTCCTCAATTAAATTTGTATTTCTAGATCTTTGAATCCATATAATTAATCCAACAGTAATCAGTGCCATTGGTGAAAGCAACATCAATCCGTTATTCTCATAGCCCATTTCATATACAAAATCTGGTATTACTTGATATCCCATTAAGTTTCCTGATCCGAGTAATTCTCTAAAAAAAGCAACGAGTATCAATATTACACCATATCCAATAGCATTTCCAATACCATCCAAAAAGGACTTCCAGACACCATTACCAAGAGCAAATGCCTCTAATCGACCCATAACAATACAATTTGTAACAATAAGACCTATAAATATTGAAAGCTCTTTGCTGACATCATAAGCATAAGCTTTTAAAAACTGATCAACCAATGCTACTAATGACGAAATAACTACCAAGAATACAATAATTCTGATTCTATTAGGGATTAGATTTCTTAAGACAGATATTATAACATTACTAGCTGCCATCACAAAAATTACCGACATTGTCATAACAATTGCGGGCTTTAACTGTACCGTGATAGCAAGTGCGGAACAAATTCCTAAAACCTGCACAGTAATAGGATTATTGTCATCAAGTGGATCAGAGAGCAATTTCCTATTTTTCTTTGAAAAAATTGGCTCATCATTTCTTCCAATGAAGAAAAAAATTGGTCTTTTATTTTTTTCTTTTTCCATTAACTATAATTGAGCAATATTTAATTTTTCTAAGTACGGCAAATAATTATTTAACCTTTCAATGATCATATTTGTTACACCATCGCCTGTAATCGTTGAGCCGGAAATAGCATCAACCTCATGATCATCCTTGTCGCTATTTCCAGGATCGTTGTTTCCTTTTAATACAGTAACTCCAACAAGCTCTCCATCTGAATTGAAAACTTTTTCGTTTATAAAACTTTCTTTGAACCAATCTTTAGTAATCTCAGCCCCCAATCCTGCAGTTTCACCTTTATGATCAAAAGAGACTCCATTCACAGTGTTAAAGTCACTTTTCAGAGACATATAGCCCCAGATTGCATCCCATAATCCAACACCCCTTAATTCAATTATGTAATATTTTTCTGATTCTATTTCAGCAATGTAGAGTGGAAAATGTTGATCCGAATAATCTTTCTTTATTTCTTTAGCAAGATTTAAATCGGAGAAAGGATTTATAGACTCATTAACAGAACCATCAATCTTTAAAGCTAGTTCCTGTGTAATATATTTGCTATACAATTCCTTAGCTTCCTCTCTCGAAACATTAATGCCTACCGTGGATAAAATATTTTGCATTTTTTCATTTTTAACATTTTCAGTCTGCATGGGCTTCAACGTTTGTGATGTAAATGCAAGAATCGAAGCGATACCAATTACCATAACTCCTACAAACAAAAAAGTATAAATATTAGAATCTCTGTTCATTATGCTGTTTTTAATTTAGATAAAAATCTTTTTTCTCTTCTTTTTACATTTGATTCAATAACATAATGATCAATTGTTGGTGCAAATACATTCATTAATAGAATTGCTAACATAACACCCTCAGGATAGGCGGGATTGAATACTCTAATTAAAATACAAAATACGCCAACCAAAATACCATATATCCATTTTCCTTTCAAGGTTTGAGCAGCAGATACAGGATCAGTTGCCATAAAAACTATCCCAAATGCAAATCCGCCAACAATCAATTGATTAAACCAATTGAAACTCATCAATTCATTTGCCCCCCAAAGATTAAAAAGAATTCCAGTAAAAGCAGCTCCAATGACAGAGCCAAGCATTATCCTCCAACTACCAACACCAGTATAAATTAAAATAAAAGCGCCTATTAGTACCATTAGAGTAGATGTTTCAGCAATAGAGCCTGGTATTGATCCAATAAACATATCTAACATACTGTATTGGTCTGGAGTATTTCCAGCAGCGAGAATACCTAAAATTGTTTCTCCTGAAATTCCATCTACATAAGAAGCTTCAGAAACCCAAACTTGATTACCTGACATATAAGTTGGATAAGCAAAAAAAGCAAATGCTCTAGCTGTTAATGCAGGATTTAGTATATTCATTCCCGTACCACCAAAGGCCTCTTTACCAATTAATACTGCAAAAGCTACGGAAACACCTACCATCCAAAGTGGAATATCCACGGGCATTATCATAGGAATTAAAAGACCTGTTACAAGATAACCCTCATTGACCTGATGACCTCTAAAAACAGCAAATGCAAATTCAATTCCTAGACCAACAATATATGAAACCGCTATCATCGGAACAATTTTATAAGAACCATGTAAAATGGCGTCAATTGTTGTAAAACTCTCTCCAGTTTGGTAAAGATATTGGTATCCAGTATTGTAAATACCGTATAACAGTGCGGGTAATAGTGCAATAATAACTGTAATCATTACTCTTTTTAGATCTATGGCATCTCTTATATGAGCACCCGTTTTTGATGTATGATTTGGAACAAATAAAAAGGTTTCAAATGCATTAAATGCGGGGTATAACTTTTCGAGCTTTTGTCCTTTTTCAAAAGGGGTTTTCATTTTATCAACTATTCCTCTAATATTCATTTTATAAAGTTTCTTTTATTAAATAATCAAGTCCTTCTCTTACAATAGATTGGGCCTCTATTTTTGATGATGATGCATAATCAATTAATCCAAAATCTTCAGGTGCAACCTCATAAATTCCCAGTCTTTCCATTTTTTCAATATTACCTGTCATACATTCTTTAATCAATTGCATGGGATAAATATCCATAGGAAAAAATTTTTCCATTTCACCCGTTACTACGAAAGCTCTTTCCTCGCCATTCAAATTGGTATCATAATCTTTAGGCTTCGATGATGTCAACCAATTGAATGATGACCTGTAGATGCTTGGGACATTATTATTGATGAAGGGAATCCATCCGAATAACTTATAATTATTTCCCTCCTTTAAAATGGAGATATTGTTATTATAAAAACCTAAATAACCGTCTTTTTCTACTTTAATGCCTGAAAGAACATCACCATTAATAATTCTAAATTCATGGTCACTATTAAATTCAATATTCTTTAGAACCGAACTTAGTTTAGCACCTATGATTGTTTTGAAGTAACTAGGATTTTTTACAGGTGGACCTGAAACAGCAATAGTTCTGGTTGGAATATATTCACCACTCTCAAACAAATTTCCAATTATACAAACATCTTCAGGTCTCAAAACCCAAACGGACTCTCCTTGTGAAATTGGATCTAGGTGATGAATATGAACACCTACGTTTCCAGATGGATGAGGTCCTGAAAAGGTATTTGTGTCATATTTATTCAACTCTGCTTGTAAATATTTTTGATGTTTACTCAAACCAATCTTTAATTTATTAGGTAATATTTTTTCTAAAACATTTAAGCCATTCTTAAAAGATGTAATTTGGTGTTTTAAGATAAACTCAAAATCAATTCCAAGTGGAGCACTGTCAAAACATGAAACAAATATTGATTTTGGAAGAACCTTGGGATTGGCAATAATGTCAAAAGGTCTCTGTTTAATAAAGGGCCAACAACCTGATTCTAGCAATATTTCAATAATTTTTGACGATTTTAATTTTTCAGTTGATAAAACTTTATGTTTAACAGCTAAGTCTTCTTTGCTAGGTTTAATAACAATTTTTAAAATCTTTCTCCTCTCACCTCGTTCTATTTTTTCAATATAACCTGTAACAGGCGAGACAAACTTCATTTTTTCATTTGACTTTGAATAAAAGATAGGTTGACCTCTTTTAACACTATCTCCCTCTCTTAAAATTAGCTTAGGGATAATGAGATGAAAATCATCTAAAATTAGGGCAAGTTGATTTGGTAAAGGAACTTTTTTTAATTCTTTATCAGCTACACCTTTGATATTTATGGATAAACCCTTTTTGATTCTAATGTCTTCAGACATGGACCCAATAAATTTCTATTCAAATATACGACGAAGTAAAATATTTATTACTAATATTAAGTAGTTTTTTTATGAGAATTATTGGACAATTTATTTACGTTTTATTTTTTGGTTTATTTTTTATAAATCCTCTGTACAATCAGTCTGATAAAATCAAAAATATTCAGCTTTTTGGGTCAATTACAAACACACAAAAATCTATTTTTTACAAAGACGAAATTATAAGGGTAAGTTTTGATGAATTATCATTCAAAACAAACAATTATTATTATTCATTAGATCATTTCGACTTTGAATGGAATAAGTCAAATATTTTTAAAAATGAAGTTATTTCAGGTTATGATGATATCAGAATTTCAGACCATGAAAAATCTTTTAATACACTTCAAAAATTTACGAGATATTCATTTAGTTTTCCAAATGAAAAATTTAATATCAAACTTTCAGGAAATTTTATTTTATCGGTCATGGACTCTGATGAAAATACTATTTTCAAACGCAGGTTTATAATTGTCGAAAATTTAAATCCAGGTGTTATTGATATTTCACGGCCTAAGAATCTAACAAAAAGAAATTCTTTTCAAAATTTAAAAATCAAATTCAGATGTATTAATTGTTTTTTTGACAGCAGGTCTGAATATAAGCTAGTCGTTATTCAAAACAATAATCTTAAGAGTTATAGATCAATCGAAAAAACAACCTTAAGAACAACAAATGAGCTTATATTCGACGATATTTTATTTGAGGGTGACGATGAGTATTATAGTTTTGATACGAAAAATATTCTAGGAACTAATAATGAAATTAAACAATCAATACCAGACAATATTTATTCAACAATACTTTATGAAGATTTTCAAAATTTAAATTATACATATAAGCCAGATAAAAATGGAGTTTTTATTAATAACAGTTTGAATGATGACAACAATTTAGAATCTGATTATACTAATGTAACTTTTTCACTAAGAACAACCAGCTCCGAAAATAATAATATATATGTTATAGGCGCTTTTAATGACTATGAAACGAATGAAAAATACATGCTGCAAAAGGCTGGAAATAATTTGTATACAAAAACAATTAAACTAAAACAAGGATACTACAATTACAAATACGTGAAAACTGAAAATGGCAACACGCAAAATTTGTCAAATTTTTGGCAAACAGAAAATAATTACTCAGCTTTTCTCTACCAAAAAAAACCAACTGACAGGTTTTATAAAATTGTTGGATATACGACTAAAAATTCAGATAAAATTGTAAATTAGAAGTAAGATTTTCCTAAATGATAAGTAAAATTACAGACCTTGACAACCTAAAGGGAATTAGAATTTCAACCAATGCTTTTTTTATTAAAAAAATTTATTTTGAAAAAAATATTAATTACTTATTTAAAAATGTAATAACAATTTCTAATAAAAGTAAAAATACCATTCAAATTATTTCAAAACACAAGAAAATTCTTGAATTGTTTGGTGTCAAACGATTTAATTCAATGCTCAAAGAAAAGCCTGTGATTAAACCTGGAAAAAAAATTACAATTAATTTGAATTACTCAACTAAATCAAAAATAGCAACTATTATGGGTTATTTTTCGATCATAAGTTTGAATAACACAAAAAAGTTTAAAGCATACATACCACAAACAAAACTTTCACTCCCAGAAATTTTAAATTAATGAATAAAATAAAAGTTTACCAAGCAGAAAATGAACCAGTGTTGGGTTATAAAAAGGGCTCAAAAGAAAGACAAAATGTTGAGAAAACATACAATCAGATGTTCAACTCCAAAGTTGATGTTCCAATTTACATAGGTGGAAAAGAAATTTTAACTGAAAGCAGAAAAGATATTTTACCTCCTCACGATCACAAAAACATTGTTGGAACATTTTCGCAAGCATCTGAAAAACATGTTAATGATGCAATCAACAATTTGATTGAAAATAAAAATGATTGGTCAAATACCCCGTGGGAGAGAAGATGTGAAATTTTTTTAAAAGCTGCAGATTTATTATCAAAAAAGTACAGGGCTATAATTACTGCTGGCACCATGATAGGTCAATCTAAAAATATCTTTCAGGCAGAAATTGATGCTGCTTGTGAATTTATTGATTTCCTAAGATTTAACGTCTCGTACCTGACTGAAATTTACAATGAGCAACCAATTGATGGACCTGGAAAATCAAATCATCTTGAATATAGAGCTTTAGAAGGTTTTGTATATGCTGTAACACCATTTAATTTCACAGCAATTGGAGGTAATCTCTGTGCTAGTGCAGCACTAATGGGGAATGTTGTATTGTGGAAACCAAGTGATAATCAAATTTATACAGCCAAAATAACTATGGATATTTTTAAAGAAGCTGGTCTTCCTGATGGCGTCATAAATTTAGTTACTGGTGATCCTGAAATGATTAGTGATATTGCTTTGAGGCATCCTGAATTCTCAGGTTTACATTTCACAGGTTCAACATCTGTGTTTAGAGACTTATGGAAAAAAATTGGAAATAATATTTCACTGTACCGCGATTACCCAAGAATTGTGGGAGAGACAGGTGGTAAAGATTTTATTTTTTGTCATCCCTCTGCAGAAATTGATGCTTCAGCAACTGCTATAATAAGAGGTGCATTTGAATTTCAAGGCCAAAAATGCTCCGCAGCCTCCAGAATTTATATTCCAGAATCAATATCTAATGAGTTAATTAATAAAGTTGTTGAGGAAACAAAAACTATAAAAATGGGCTCACCGATAGATTTCAATAATTTTATGACTGCTGTTATTCATGAAAGTGCATTTAATAGAATAGCGAGTTACATTGACTATGCAAAAAACAGTAAAGAATGTAAAATACTTCATGGAGGTAATTATGATGATTCAATTGGCTATTTTGTAGAACCTACAATTATTTTAACAACTAATCATCAATTTAAAACAATGCAAGAAGAAATTTTTGGACCAGTAGTTACCTTATACGTTTACGATGATGCGAGCTGGAAAGAAATGCTTGATATTGTTGATAAAACCTCTGATTATGCTCTAACTGGTGCTTTTATCTCAAAAAATGAGGATAGCATCGAATATGCACTAGAAAAATTAAAATATAGTGCTGGAAATTTTTATGTGAATGATAAGCCGTCTGGCGCAGTTGTGGGCCAACAGCCTTTTGGAGGATGTCGAGCGTCAGGAACTGATGACAAGGCAGGTTCAAAACTTAATTTGCTGAGATGGGTTAGCCCGAGATTAGTTAGCCGAACTCATAGTCCCCCTACTAATTATCCTTACGAATATATGGATTAGGTATATAGATTATTTTTTTGGTTTCGAAAAAGGGCTCAAAAAAAATCTCATTTAAGTTTAAAATTTTAAAATCCTTTACCTTATTTAATTCAATTTTCAAGTCACCGCCTTTTAAACATATTATTCCATTTTGGATTTTGTTGACACTAATCGAGTTGATTTTATTGTTACATATTCTAATAATGTTATCTGTTGAACTTACTGCTCTATTTATAATAAAATCATATTTAGTATTTATATATTTTAAATCATAACTATCAGCTTTTACATTAGTAAGTTTTAGTTCTTTAACAATCTTATTTACGACCTTTATTTTTTTTTCTTTTCTATCAATCAAATGAAATTCCGCCTGTGGAAAAATTATAGCAAGTGGAATTCCTGGCAATCCCCCCCCCGTACCCAAATCAAGGATATTAGTTTTTGGACTGAATGAAATTAATTTTGATATGCTTAATGAGTGTAAAATGTGATTTAATTGAAAGTTTTCAACATCCTTTCTTGAAACAAGATTTATTTTTTTATTCCAATCCTTAATGAGCTTTTCGAATAAAGACAACTTCATGATTTGGTTATCATCAATTTGTGGAAAATATTTTTTTATCACGTTCATTTTTTAGATATATACTAATGTAATTTAAATATATTTGGAAATTATAATTCTTACCATATGAAAGAGTATTTAAGTGATAAAATTAATGATTTACCAGCTTCTGCAACATTGACCATGGCTGCAAAAGCAAGAGAACTAAAAAATAAAGGAGTTGATATTATAGGTCTAAGCCTTGGTGAACCTGATTTTAATACACCCGAATACATAAAAGATGCTGCAATTAGTGCAGTAAAAGACAATTATAATTCATATACACCTGTTGATGGGTATCTTGAATTAAAGCAATCAATATCTACAAAATTTAGTAGAGATAATAATTTAAAATATAATGTTAGTCAAATTGTGGTATCGACCGGCGCAAAACAATCAATTGCTAATGCAGTACAGGCTTTGGTTAAACCTGGTGAGGAGGTAATTCTTTTAGCTCCATTTTGGGTTAGTTATTCAGCTATTGTTTTAATGGCTGAGGGGGTACCCAAAATAATCGCTAGTGATATTAATTCAAACTTTAAAGTGAGTGCTAAAGAAATTGAAAAGGCTATTACTGACAAAACCAAGATGATTATAATAAATTCACCCAACAACCCAAGCGGCAGTATTTTTAGTAAAAAAGAATTAGATGAAATTGCTACCGTACTAAGAAAATATCCAAATATTTTTATACTGTCAGATGAAATATATGAGCACATAAACTATGGAGTTGAGCATGTTAGTTTTGCAAGCCTTGAAGGCATGTATGAAAGAACGATCACAGTTAATGGTATTGCTAAAGCATTTGCGATGACGGGTTGGAGAATTGGGTATATTGGAGCGCCTGATTGGATTGCAAAAGCATGCACCAAACTACAAGGACAAGTTACAAGCGGAGCAAATTGTATAGCACAAAAAGCAACTGTGAAAGCCTTAACAGAATCCCCAAAAAAAATTAATTACATGGTTGAGGAATTTAAAGAGAGAAAAAAATTGATAATAAATTTATTAAGTAATATCAAAGGATTTAAACTAAATAACCCTGATGGAGCTTTTTATGTTTTTCCAGACATTTCATATTATTTTGGAAAGGAAATAGATGGTGAAATAATTAATTCAGCATCTGATTTTGCTATGGTCGTTCTTGAAAAAGCTCATGTAGCTACTGTGACAGGTGATGCTTTTGGGTGCCCAAATAACATTAGGATAAGTTATGCTGCATCACAAGAAAGTATTATTGAAGCTGTTAGCAGAATAAATAAACTTTTAAACTAAAGATTTTTCCAAAAATATGGTGTAAATACTATTAGTATTGTAAAAAGCTCTAACCTTCCCACAAGCATTAAAAAGGAACACCATATTTTTGCGAAACCTGTTATTTGTTCATAATTAAATGATGGTCCAATTGATCCAAGAGCTGGTCCAACATTTCCAATTGACGCAGCAGAACCTCCAATTGAAGATATAAAATCTAAACCCTGCGTGCTCAAAACTGCAGCTCCAACGATAAATAAAATCAAGTAAAGCATAAAAAAAGCCAAGATGTTTACAACAACTTCTTTCTTGACAACTGAATGATTATACCTTAATGGTAGTATTGCATTAGGATGAAGTGATCTTTTAAACTCTAAAAAACCATTTTTTATAAGAATTAGATGCCTAGATATCTTTATTCCACCTGAGGTCGATCCAGATGAAGCTCCAAAAAACATTAAACCAAAAAACAACATCGTCAAAAATGGGGACCACCCAGCAAAATCTCCTGTCACAAATCCAGTTGTTGTCATTACTGCCACTACCTGAAAAAGTGCATGTCGAAAGCTAGCCTCTAATTTGCCAAAAACCTGTGGATGATCAAAGTTAGTTGAATTAAGATCAACACTACTATTTAAGATAAATGTAGTGACCATTACAAAAAAGCAAATTAGAACCAAAAACCAAATAAACTCAGTGTTAGAAATAAGTTTTTTAAATTTTCCAATAATTGACAAGTATATTAAAAGAAAATTTGTTCCCGCCAAAATCATGAAAAATATAATAATATATTGCACCGACGGCATAGAATTCCAATATGACAAACTATCATTTTTTGTAGAAAAACCACCAGTTGCAATGTTACTCATAGAATGATTTATTGCATCAAATAAACTCATTCCTGCAAAATTTAGTAATAGAGTCTCTGCCAATGTTAAGCCTATATATATAAGCCAAAGTCTTTTAGCTGTATTACTAATTCTCGGATGTATTTTATCTCCACTAATACCACTTCCAGGTGCTTCAGCTGAAAATAACTGCATTCCACCAATTCCCAATAAAGGTAAAATTGCTATTGCTAAAACTATTATACCCATACCTCCAAGCCAATGGGTCATACTTCTCCAAAAAATAATGCTTTCAGGAAGGCTCTCTACATTACTTATAATACTAGATCCTGTGGTGGTATAACCCGACATTGTTTCAAAAATCAAATCTGGAATATTATTTATTGTTTCAGTAAAAATATAAGGAAGTGTTCCTGAAAAAACCATTGTCAACCAACCAAAAACTACTATGAGATAACCATCACGTCTATTGATAACCTTTGTAGGATTCTTTGAAAACAACATAATTATTGAGCCTAGAATTAGACACACTAAGGAGGCATATAATATATTTTCAAAGAAACCATCACCTAAGTAAAGACTAACCATACCGGTCAGAAAGATTGCACTCGCGTTAAGTAAAAGCAATAATCCAATGATATATGAAATTAATCTGTAATTAAATTTTGACATGACTAAAGGAATAATTTTTCCACTTTATTTATTGCATTATAAAGCGAGCAGACAAGTACTCTGTCCCCTTTTTTTATTACAAAATCTCCTAGAGCTATTTTACCAACACCATCTCTTATCACTCCACCAATAATTGCAGATCTTGGAAAGTCTAGATCTTTAATTTTTTTTCCTTTCACAATTGATTCTTTACTTATCAAAAACTCTAAAACTTCAGCATTCATATTATTAAGTTTGTTCAACTCTAAAATATCACCCTTTCTAATGAATCTAAAAATTTCATTTGCAGCAAGAAGTTTTTTGTTAATTAAAGTATCTACACCTATTGATTCTGATAACTCAAAATAATCGGTATTATCAACGATTGCAATTGTTCGTCCAATATTTTTTGATTTGGCCATTAAACATGACATAATATTTTTTTGAGAGTCGCCAGTTGTTGCTATAAATGCATCCATTTCTTCAAGACTCTCCTCACTTAACAAATCCACACGAGTTCCATCAATATTGAGAACTAAAACGTTGGGTAATGAATTAGCAATATCCTCTGCTTTTTCAGGATTAATTTCAACTAATTTAACACTGTAGCCCTCATTGCTCAGTTCTTTAGCTACTTTATAACCTACTCTTCCTCCACCTAAAATCATAATTTGTTGAATTTTATCTCTTTTTGTACCCATTAAATTGTAAAGTTCATCCACACCGTCATGACAAGTAATAAAATAAACATGATCATCATTTTTAAACACAGTATTTCCTCTAGGGATTATGGCTGTGTGGGTACCACCTCTCTCAATTGCAATTGGCATAAACTTTATCCCGGGAAATACTGAAGCTGCTTCCATGACTGTCTTACCAACAAACGGAGCATCATTTTGAATTTTGGCAGCCATCATTTTTAGAGCTCCGTTCTCAAAATCGTGACTGTTAGTGAAGCCAGAGTCATTTATAAGTAACTTGACTTCATTTGCGGCTAAATTTTCCGGTGAAATTACCTCATCAATTCCTATAGATGAAAAATCAAATTTGCTACCATTTTCTAAAAACTCTGTATTGGTCAATCTAGCTATAGTTCTTTTTGCTCCTAATTTTTTTGAAAGCACACAAGTAAAAAAATTTATTGACTCACTTGCTGTAACACCTATAACAAGATCTGCATTGTTTACATTGGCTTTTTCTAAAACCAAAGGTGATGAGGAATCACCATTAACAACTTTTATATCCAGATAGTTCTCACCATCCTTTAGATTAACCTCATTATTATCAACCAAAGTGATATCATGAGATTCATATGAAAGCATTTTCGATAAATGTAATCCAACTTCTCCAGCTCCTGCTATAACAATTTTCATTACTGAGTTATATAATCAAAACAAATATACTTGATTTTCGAAATTTTGGTAAATTTTGATTTGTTATAAATTAGTTTACTTAGATTTGGGATTGTGTTTAAAAAAAGTTTACTTTTTTTGTTATTATCTGTTCAGATATGTTTATCTCAATTCAAAAATCTACAAAACTTTGATGAGAGAGATATTAGATTTGGGTACTATATTGGAATTAATTCATATGATAACAAAGTTGATTACAAACAAAATACGCCTTATCCAATCTCTGTTGACAAGGCAGAGGGAATTAATGTTGGATTGATAGGAGAACTAAAATTAAATAAAAATCTATTCTTAAGTCTAGAACCTGGTTTACATGCTAATAAAAAAAATATCATTTTCAATGATAGGAAAGATTTCACAAACAATTCTGATACATTATGGGTAGTAAAATCTAATAATATTCATATTCCACTTTTATTGAAGTATAGTTCAAAAAGACTGAATAATTTTAGACCTTACCTTAAAGCCGGCTTATCAACATCAATTAACTTAAATGAAATTGAGGGAACTCTAGCTAGCTATGGTTTAGAAAATTTTAAATTTGAAAAATTTAATTTTTACTATGAATTATCTTTTGGTGTTGACTTTTACTTACGATATTTTAAATTCTCTCCATCTGTTAGAGGAGTCTTTTCACTTAAAGATGAAATCCCAAATAATACACCAGACAACCCCTGGACGCGTAACATTGATAAATTTTTAACAAGAGCTATTTTTATTAATTTTAGTTTCTACTAAATCCTCAATAAACCTAGTATGATGGCAACTGAAGTCGAAAGATTTAAACTGTCTGTTCTAATATTCTTTTTATATTTTGGAATAGTAAATGATTTATGTGCTAATTTTTTTACTTTTTTAGAAATTCCATGTGACTCGGATCCAAAAACCCAAATACATTCATTGTTAATAACACTTTTTTTAAGTTTTTTGCCATTTAAGTCTGCTAAATAAATAGGTAGATTTTTAGATTTCAAAAACTTGATTAAATCGGTGTAAATCACATTGACTCGAGATAAAGATCCCATAGAAGATTGTATTACTTTGGGGTTGTAACAATCTACAGAACTTTCGGAACAAATAATTTGATTAATTCCAAACCACTCACATGTTCTAATTATGGTTCCAAGATTTCCTGGATCTGCAATTTTATCTAAAACGATGTACAGAGTTTGATCTTCAATTGATCTTTCTGAAATATTAAAAATAGCTAAACTTCCATCTGGTGATTTGTAGTTGCTGATTGATTTCAGTTCACTTTCCATGATTAGTTCAGGTTTAATATTATTAATTTTTTTTTTCTCTGTTGAAAAAAGTTTTACTAATTGGAAATCTGATTTAATAAATTCACTAATGGTCTTCAAACCTTCAACAACAATCATATTATGTTTAATTCTATTTTTTTTCAGATTAAGTGATCTGATGAATTTAAGTTGATTTTTGCTAACCATTTATTAAATGTATTTTTGGAATGTGAATTTCATGAGAATCAACAAGGTAAAAATAATATTATTTACTATTACAATTATATTATCTAGTTGTTCCATATCCAAAAATTTAATAGATAATGAAAAATTACTAAATAATAACAAGTTATTTGTAAATGATCAATTGGTAGCAAAAGACACTCTTAGTGGCCTATTTTTACAAAATAAAAACTCAACATTTATTGGAATACCGATAGGTGCATTAATTTATTCAACGTCAAAAAAAAATACAGACAGTATATTTAATAATTGGATAAATAAAAAAAATAAAAGAAAAAGATTGACTAAAATTTTCTCTGAAAAGCAAGTTGATCAATTAAAAAATTATTATAGAAATTTTAATGAATGGAAAAAAAATAATGGGGAAAAAATTGAGATAATTGATTCTAGTAAAACCTTCGCAACTATAAAAAACCTAAATTCATATTTTCAAAATATTGGATTCCTTGAAAACAAAGTTGTTTCTGAAATTATTATAAATGAAAATAATGTCAATTATGCTGATGTAAATTACAAAGTGACAACTGGTCCCCAATACTATGTAGGAGAGGTTGATACAATGATTGAATCAACTGTCTTAGATTCTGTGTATAAAATAAATTTTGATAAATCTTTTATAAAAAAGAATGATTTATTTAAAACAAAAAACTTTGAACTTGAGAGAGAAAGACTATATAAACTTTTCAAAAATTCAGGTATATATAACTTTCAAATAAATTCCATTTTGTACGATGTTGAAATTGATTCATCAAGTAATATTTTTTCCCTGCCTGTAAAAATAATTATTACCGGAAAAAATTACACCATTCATAAAATTGATAAAATATCTATTACCAACATTAAAAAAGATGGAAATTTTGATTTTAATAAAGACTTTTTAAATAGTCAAATCAAATTTAAAGTAGGTGAAAAATTCAATGATTCTTTGAGAACATTAACACTTCAAAATTTTAATAAACTTGATTTGTTTAGTTTTCCATCGGTTAGTTATAGTTATATTAAAAATAAAAAGAATAAATTGGAAGCTAACATAATATTAAACTCAAAAAAAAAGCATGCTATTGGATTTGGTTTTGATGTAAAACAATCGAATATTGAAGATATTGGGATTTCATTTGAAAACAGGTTCAAAACCAGAAACATTTTTAAAAATGGAGAAAATTTAGAACTCTCTGCTGTTGGCTCAATCGGAAAATCAGGTGATATAACCATATCACAACTTAATTATGACATGAGTTTAAAGTTTCCTAAGTTTCTCTTTTTAGGTCAAAGAATTAACAATAAACCACGAATATATAACCCTAGATCTTATATCAATCTTGGTGCATCAAATCAAAGAAATATTGGTCTAGACAGAAATAGTCTTAAATTTGATTTTAATTATTCGTGGGATAAAGAAAATAATTTTTTTAATTTCTCTCCTGCACAAATTGAGCTGATTAAAAACAAGAGGATCCAAAATTATTTTAATGTTTACTCTAACTCATATGACTTAATTAATGAAATAGCCAAAGATTATACAAATGACAGTAAATATTTTATCAATGGGAATTTGGGAATACCAAACGGAATTAATCTTTTTATAAATGATGCTCTAACTATACTTAAAAGTTCAATAAATACTGATGATTTAAATAAAATAGGTTACATAAATAACAGAAAAAAGAGGCTAACTACAAATAATTTAATTATTGGTTCTTCATTCTCTTTTTCTAATAATTATGATAATCGGTATGATAAAAATAACTTTAATCAATGGAGAGTCAAGTTTAAAAGCGCTGGACTTCTGACAAATGTTTTCCTGAGAAAAAATAATGTTAAATCTGAAGGTTTTAAAACGATTTCCAACATTCCGTTCTCTCAGTTTTTTAAGTCAGAACTTAGCTACATCAAACATTGGGATATTGGAGATAATTCTACTATAGCTACAAGATATTTTTTAGGTTTTGCAATTCCTTACGGAAATTCTGAAAATATACCATTTTCAGAATCATTTTTTGGTGGAGGCTCAAATGACAACCGAGCATGGGAAGTTTACAGATTAGGACCAGGGAGCAGTGGAGCAAAAGATGAATTTAATGAGGGTAATTTTAAAATTGCGTTGAATTTTGAGTATAGATTTAAAATGCTAGGAAGGTTTAATGGTGCTTTATTTACTGATATTGGTAATATATGGAATCTACTAGATGACATTGACGACTCCTCAAGAAAATTTGATGGATTCAAAGATTTGAATGAATTGGCGATTGGTTCAGGATTTGGACTGAGATATGACTCTGGACTATTTGTTTTTAGATTAGATATGGGTTTAAAGACCTATAATCCTGCACTAACCAAAGAAAGAAGATGGTTCAAAGACTTTAGTTTAAAAAAGGCTGTTTTTAACATTGGATTAAATTATCCTTTTTAGCTATTATTATTCTTATTAATTTTGACATTCAATATCTCTAATGATTTTAACTGGAAATAAAGTTCAAGAACTTTTCAAAAAAGCTAAAAAAAATAAATTTGCTTTACCTGCCGTTAACGTTATCGGATCCAATTCAATAAATGCAACCCTGGAGACAGCTGCTAAATTGAATTCACCTGTAATAATTCAATTTTCAAATGGTGGTGCAATATTCAATGCCGGTAAAAGTTTGAGTAATGAAAATCAAATTGCAGCAATCAAAGGTGCTGTTTCAGGCGCCAAACACGTGAGAGAGTTGAGTGATTTGTATGGTGCTACAGTTATATTACATACTGATCACGCTTCACGAAATCTATTGCCTTGGATTGATGGTTTAATTGAAGAAAGTGAAAAAAACTTCAAATTAACAGGCGAACCTTTGTTTAGTTCACACATGATTGATCTCTCTGATGAAAAGATTGAAGATAATATTAAAACGTGCTGCGAATACTTAAAAAGAATGTCAAAAATTGGAATGACTTTGGAAATTGAGCTTGGAGTCACGGGTGGTGAAGAGGATGGAGTTGATAATACAGATATTAACGAATCTAGGTTATACACACAACCTGAGGAAGTAGACTATGCCTATAAAAAACTTATTGATATTAGTGATAAATTCACTGTTGCAGCTGCATTTGGTAATGTCCACGGTGTATATAAACCCGGAAATGTCAAATTAAAACCAACAATACTAAAAAAATCACAAGAGCTAATCTCAGAAAAATACAATTTGGAGGATAATCCAATAGATTTTGTGTTCCACGGTGGATCAGGGTCAACTGTCTCTGAAATTCGTGAAGCCATTGATTATGGAGCAATTAAAATGAATATTGATACAGATATGCAATATGCTTTCATGGAAGCATCCAGAGATTATATTATTGACAACATTGTTTTCTTAGAAAAACAAATCGGTAATCCAGAGGGGTCTGATATGCCTAACAAAAAATTTTATGATCCAAGAGTGTGGTTAAGAAAATCTGAGAAAAATTTTGTAAAAAGATTAACAAGAACATTTGAAGATCTTAACAACGTCAATACTTTATAATTTTTTGTTGTAAGTTTAATTTTTAATAGATCATAATGGCTTGGTTCAGAAGGAAAAAAAAGGGAATTCAAACTAACACACAGGATAAAAAAGACACTCCTGAAGGGCTTTGGCACAAAACACCGTCTGGAAAAATTGTTGACAACGATGAATTGATTGATAATAATTATGTTTCACCAGAGGATAACTTTCACCTTAGAATTGGATCAAATGAGTATTTCAAGATTCTTTTTGATAATAATGAATATGATGTTTTATTTGATAATCTAGTCAGTGCAGATCCTCTAAAATTCATCGATACAAAATCCTATCCAACACGAGTAAAGGCTGCACAAAAGAAGACGGGTCTTAATGAAGCAATTAAGGTTGCTCATGGAAAATCATTTGGAAAAAAACTCACTATAGCATCAATGGACTTTACTTACATTGGAGGTTCAATGGGGTCTGTTGTTGGTGAAAAAATTTCAAGGGCTATTGATTTTTCTATTAAAGAAAAAACTCCATTATTGATTATTTCTAAATCTGGAGGTGCAAGAATGATGGAAGGTGCAATATCCCTTATGCAGATGGCGAAGACATCTGCCAAATTAACTCAATTATCTAAAAATAAACTACCCTATATTTCTCTATGCACTGACCCAACTACAGGTGGTACTACGGCATCTTTTGCTATGCTTGGTGATATCATAATATCTGAACCAGGGGCATTGATAGGTTTTGCAGGTCCAAGAGTTGTCAAAGATACCACAGGTCAAGACTTACCTGAGGGTTTTCAACGATCAGAGTTCTTATTGGAAAATGGTTTCATTGATTTTATTAGTCATAGGAATAATTTGAAAAAGAATATAAATCTGTATCTTGATCTAATACTTAATAGACCCCTAAGAGATTACAATTAAATCTTTAAAAAATTATACTATATTTGCCGACAAATTATTTAATAAATGTATCTAACAAAGAATCGCAAAGAAGAAGTATTCAAGGAACACGGTAAATCTGAGAAAGATTCAGGATCTGCTGAAGCTCAAATCGCTCTTTATACAATTAGAATCAATCATCTTACAAATCATTTAAAAGAGAATAAAAAAGATTTTAATACAGAACGATCACTTGTAAAAATGGTTGGCAAAAGAAAAAGTCTTTTAACCTATCTTAAAAATAAAGATATTGAGAGATACAGATCAATTATAAAGAAGTTGTCTATTAGAAAATAGATCGGTTTTCATTGGTTGCTACCCACACAACAAATTAATTAATGAAAACAAATGAACACAAAAATATACAATAAGGAAATAAAATTACCTGATGGTAGGATTATTTCAATTGAAACAGGAAAATTAGCAAAACAAGCAGATGGATCAGCAGTGATTCAAATGGGTAATGCTATGCTGCTTGCAACAGTAGTTTCATCAAGAACAAAAAGTCCAGTAGATTTTTTACCCCTGACTGTTGATTACAGAGAAAAGTTTGCTTCTTCGGGAAAATTCCCTGGTGGATTTTTTAAAAGAGAAGCTAGGCCATCAAATGATGAAATCTTAACTATGCGACTAGTTGATAGAGTATTAAGACCCCTATTTCCAAAAGATTACCATTATGAAACTCAAGTTATGATACAACTTATGTCTCATGATGATACTGTAATGCCAGATTCACTGGCAGGTCTAGCAGCCTCTGCAGTTATTCAGCTTTCTGATATTCCTTTTGAGTATCCGATTTCTGAGGTTCGTGTTGCAAGGCTAAATGGTGAATTTATTATAAACCCTAGTCGTGAACAGCTGAGTGAATCGGATATTGATATTATGGTTGGAGCTAGCTATGAATCTGTTTCTATGGTTGAGGGTGAATTTGATGAAATTTCTGAGGAAGAAATGACCGATGCTATAAAGTTTGGCCATGAAGCTATAAAGGTTCAAATCGATGCACAGAATGAGCTGGTCAAAGCAGTTGGAAAAAAGGAAACACGAGAATATGAGGAGGCAACTGAAAATAAAGATTTATTAGAGAAAGTACATAATGAATGTTATGAAAAATGTTACAACATTGCTAAAGAAGGGTTGTCTAAAAAAGAAAGATCTGAAAAGTTTTCTAATGTAAAAGAACAGTTGCTTGAATTATTTAGTGATGATGAATTAGAAGAAAATGAAAGTTTAGTTTTAAAATATTTTTCAAAAGTAGAAAAAGAAGCGGTTAGAGAACTAGTTTTAAGCGAAGGAATTAGATTAGATGGAAGAAATACAACTGACATTCGACCTATCTGGTGTGAAGTTGATTATTTACCCTCTACGCACGGTTCTTCAATTTTCACTAGAGGTGAGACTCAAGCCTTGGCGACCGTGACTTTGGGCACATCCAGAGATTCTAATATTATTGACTCTCCAACCCATCAAGGTGAAGAAAATTTTTACTTACACTATAATTTTCCACCATTCTCAACAGGTGAAGCAAGACCATTGAGAGGAACGTCAAGAAGAGAAATTGGGCATGGAAATTTGGCGCAAAGAGCACTAAGTAAAGTATTCCCTAATGATTGCCCATACACTGTCAGAGTTGTTTCAGAAGTTCTAGAGTCAAATGGATCATCATCAATGGCTACAGTCTGCTCTGGAACAATGGCACTTATGGATGCTGGTGTAAAGATTAGTAATCCAGTTTCCGGAATAGCCATGGGGTTAATTTCAGATGGTGAAAGGTATTCAGTTCTATCTGATATACTTGGAGATGAAGATCATCTCGGTGACATGGATTTTAAGGTAACCGGAACAGAGCAAGGAATTACAGCATGTCAAATGGATATTAAAATTAAAGGATTATCATATGAAATTCTTGAAAAAGCATTGAAGCAAGCCTGTGAAGGTAGAATTGAGATTTTAGGTAAAATGAACAAAACAATCGATAAACCTGCAAGCCATGTGAAACCACACGCACCTAAAATGGTTAAATTGGTAATTGATGGTGATTACATCGGAGCAGTTATAGGGCCTGGTGGTAAAGTAATTCAAGAAATGCAGAAAGAAACAGGAACCACAATAGTTATCGAAGAAGAAAATGAAAAAGGTATTGTAGAAATTTTAGGAACTGACCAAAAGATGATTGATTCTGTAATCCAAAAAATTGAAGACATCACATTTAGCCCTGTTGTTGGGGAAACATATAATGTTAAAGTTGTTAAAATATTAGATTTTGGAGCCGTTGTAGAATTTAGACCAGGCAAAGAAGTTTTATTACATATTTCTGAAATTGCATGGGAAAGAGTGGAAAAAGTTGAGGATTACCTTAAAATTGGTGATTTCGTAGACGTAAAATACGTTGGTTTTGATCCTAGAACAAAAAAACAAAAAGTTTCAAGAAGATTGCTTTTGGAAAGACCCCCTAAAAAAGATAAGTAAATTGAAACCTTTTGCCTTTTTTATCGTATAAAATAATAAAGGGTTCTAGATGAGACAATTAAAAATTACCAAACAGGTAACAAACAGAGAAACTGCTTCTCTGGATAAATACTTACAAGAAATTGGAAAAGTTGATTTAATTACAGCAGAAGAAGAAGTTGAATTAGCTCAAAGAATTAAAGCTGGCGACGAGATAGCATTAGAAAAATTAACAAAAGCGAATCTAAGATTTGTAGTCTCAGTTGCTAAACAATATCAAAATCAAGGGCTAACACTTCCTGACTTAATTAATGAAGGAAATTTAGGTTTAATAAAAGCTGCAAGAAGATTTGATGAAACAAGAGGTTTTAAATTCATTTCTTACGCAGTTTGGTGGATAAGACAATCAATACTTCAAGCTCTAGCAGAACAATCTAGAATTGTAAGACTTCCTCTCAATAAAATAGGTTCTATTAATAAAATAAATAAGATGTATGCTTTTTTAGAACAAGCCAAAGAAAGAGTTCCATCTGCAGAAGAAATAGCAAAAGAATTAGATATGACTGTTTCTGACGTTAAAGAATCAATGAAGAACTCAGGTAGACATGTTTCAATGGACGCCCCACTTGTTGAAGGTGAAGACTCAAACCTTTACGATGTATTAAAGAGCGGTGAATCACCAAATCCTGATAAAAAATTACTTCACGAATCATTGAAAACCGAAATTGAAAGAGCGCTAGAAACCTTGACACCAAGAGAAGCTGACGTTGTTAGATTATACTTTGGATTAGGTGAAAAGCATGCAATGACACTTGAAGAAATTGGTGAAACATTTGATCTAACCAGAGAAAGAGTGAGGCAAATTAAGGAAAAAGCAATAAGAAGGCTTAAACATACCTCTAGAAGCAAAATTTTAAAAACATACCTAGGATAGCCAATGAAAATAGTTGCTCCTTCTATGCTATCTTGTGACTTTGGAAAGTTAAAAGATGAGATAGAAATGGTTAATTCTAGCCAAGCAGGCTGGTTCCACCTAGATATTATGGACGGTGTATTTGTTCCAAATATTACTTTTGGTACACCCATTCTAGAGGTATTCAATTCTTTTGGCAAAAAGCATTTGGACATGCATTTAATGATTATTAATCCAGAAAATTACATTGAAAAATTTGCTAGTCTTGGAGCTAATACAATTACCATACACCATGAGGCATGTGATAACTTAGAAAATACTATAAAAAAAATAAAAAAACTTAATGTTAAAGCAGGTGTAGCCATTAATCCCGACACAGATATTTCAGTTCTTCATCATACAATCAAAGAAATCGATCTAGTATGTTTGATGAGTGTTTTTCCTGGGTTTTCCGGTCAGGAATTTATTCCAGAAACATTTTTAAGGTTAAAAAAGTTGAAGCAAATGATTGAAGAAAATAAATCCGAAACCTTAATTCAAATCGATGGAGGAGTAAGCTTAAACAATGCTCATGAATTAATTTCATTAGGTGCTGATATTTTGGTTGCAGGAAGCTTTGTTTTCAAATCAGACAACCCAGAGCTAACAATTAAAAAATTACATTCAGCAATAAATTAACTTTGTCCTTGTATTTCATTAATTTAACTGAATGGCAGATTCAATCAATATTATTGGATTAATGAGTGGTACATCTGTTGATGGCCTAGATCTCTGTTATATATCTTTTTCTAAAAACAAAATAGAGGATTATGAAATCATAAATTGTAAAACAATTGATTACCCTAAATATTTAAAAAATGAGCTAATCAATGTGATTTACAGCGAAAATGAAAAAATTAAAGATTTAGATTTAAAATTTGGTGAATTTATAGCTCATAGTGTAAATAAATTCATAAGTGAAAATAAATTACCTGTGCCTGACTTGATATCATCTCATGGCCACACTGTTTTTCACGAACCAAATATTGGAAAAACTTTACAGATAGGTAATGGAAGTATTATTTATAAAATAACCGGTATCCGAACTGTTAACAATTTTAGAGAACAAGATGTTAAACTTGGTGGACAAGGCGCTCCTTTGGTACCAATTGGTGATAAACTTTTATTTAAAAAATTTAAATACTGTTTGAATCTTGGTGGTTTTGTAAATATTTCTATTAAAAACAGTGATGAAATATTTGCATATGACATTTGCCCATTAAATACTGTTTTAAACTTTTACTCAAAAAAAATCGGTTATGAATATGATCATGATGGAAATCTATCATCTGAAGGAACTGTCGATGAAAATTTATTAAATGAACTAAATCAGTTGAGCTACTACTCTGAAAAATATCCAAAGTCGTTGGGCCTTGAATTTGTACTAGAAAAAGTTTTACCCATGATTGATAGTTACAAGCTATGTGAAAGTGATGTATTAGCTACATACGTTAGACATGTGGCATTTCAAATATCAAATAATATTATGGATGATGAAAAAGTTTTAATTAGTGGTGGGGGGAGTTTTAATAAAACATTAATCCAAAGTCTAAGAAATCATAATACAAATTTGGTCATCCCTGATAGTCAAATTTTGAATTATAAAGAATCTTTAATATTTGGACTGTTAGGTTACTTAAGAATAAATAATAAAATTAATTGCTTGAAATCTGTAACTGGTGCATCAAAAGATCACTCAAGTGGTGATATATATGGTTAAAGTTTTTTAATTTTTAAATCTTTCCAGCGCACCTTAATTCCTCCTCCGTCATGAATTTGAAGAGCAACTCCTCCAATACCTTGACCAATTATTGAATCCTTGATTTTGATCATCTCAGTATCATTGATCCAAGTAGTTACCTCATCTGCTACTACTTTAATTTTCATACTATTCCATTCTCCCATTTTTACAATTGAATCTTTTGATGGATCTGGTTTAATTAACCATCCTCTGCCATAAGATTCGTAAATACCACCCGAGTGAAATCCAGGTGGAGCTACCTCAACTTGCCAACCTTTAACTCTAGTTCCATCAACTGTTGACCTGAAAAATACACCACTATTACCATTATTCTCTTGTTTAAATTGTAAGGTTAGGATGAAATTATCAAAGTTTTTTTCAGTTCCAAGATATCCATATTGTTTGTCGGGACCACTCTCGCAAACAAGTTCTTTATCCTCAACAAACCATTTTTCTGTACCATAAATTATCCAACCATCTAAGTTTTCTCCATTAAATAATGTTATTGTTTCTAAATTCTGAGTTGAGTTACAAGAAAACTGAAAACTTATGAGTAATAGTAATAAATAATATTTTTTCATGATTAGCTGTTTTAATTTTTTCTTAAATTAATGAAAATTTGAATGAAAAATATTTATAACATATTACTATTTTTTTTTTCATCGCTATTAATTTCCCAAGATGCAGGTTTTTCAAACATCCTTGATGCAGTTTATCCTGACAAGAATACTTTAAAATTCTTTAAAAATTATTCAATAGATTCTCCTAAAAATACAACATACAATATCAACATAGTGGTTAAATCTGAGCTTAACTCAGTAATAAAACTAGATTACGAAAGTGATTCTTTTAATAAAATAATATTTAGTGAAGTCTTAGATGTACCAGTTGAACAGAACACAGGACTGGATAGTAGAACAGAAAGGTTTAAAGGTTACGTTAATCCACACGTGATAAGAAGGGCACCATTTAGAATTTTCGAAATAATTAAACCACTTAGCTCCAACATGCTAATTAGTAAATCAAATTTTTCTTTAATTAATGTAAAAATTCCAATTGATAAAAAAATTGATTTAGATAAACATCGAATTGATTTTACTGTTTATGTAAATAATAAAAAATATAGCTTGAGATTAAAAATAAATATTCATAATATTATTGTACCAGATCTAGAAAAAAGTAATTTCTTTTACACCAACTGGTTTAATTTATCAAAGATGGAGGAATATCATCAACTAGAGAGGTGGTCAGAAAAGTGGTATAAAATGCTTGATAAATATGCAAAATTAATGGCCTATGGAAGACAGAATTGTGTAAAAATTCCTCGTGAACTAATTTATATTGAAAATGATGAAATATTTTTAAATGAAGAAAGAATGATGTCGTTCATTAACGTTTTCTTAAAATACGGCTTCAAATACTTTGAATCTCCACACCTTCTTGGAAGGGGTAAAAATGATGATTGGGGAAATCCTGAATTAATAACAAATCTTAGAAATGTGGGATATTATTCTGATGAGGGTAAAAAGGAAATTGAAGATGTTACTAGAAAAATTAAACAGTTCACTGAAAAATATAACTTATCTGATAAATGGCTTCAACATATTGCTGATGAGCCAACTTCCGTGAATGCTCAATGTTATAAAGATGTTGCTAATCAAATTAAAAATATTCACCCAAATATTCAAATAATGGAGGCTACAAACACACGGGAAAGTTTGGGGAATTCAATAGACATTTGGTGTCCAATAATTAATGATTTTCAAGAAAATGAAGACTTTTTTAGGTCGAGAGAAAAACTAGGAGAAAAAATTTTAGTTTATACTTGCCTAGTTCCGGGTGGAAAGTGGTTAAACAGGACGTTGGATATGGAAAAAATTAGACAGGTTTATTTTGGTTGGGGTGGTTCAAAATATAATACTATGGGTTATTTGCACTGGGGATTAAATCAATATAAAGCAAATCCATACGAAAATAGTGTTGTAAAACACCCCTCACCAGCTGCCGGTCCCGACAATTTTCTACCAGCTGGAGATACACATGTCATTTATCCAGGTGATACCGAGCCATTATCGTCACTGAGATTTGAATCACATAAGATTGGATGCGAAGACTATGAAATTCTTGAGTCTTTAAAAAAAATTAAACCAAAAAAACACATGCTGTTAGTTAAAAAAATTTTTCAAAACTACACATCTTATACTCTGAATATCAAAAAATATGAAAAGATTAAAAAAAGAGTTTTAAAAAATTTAAAAACGTAAAAAATGAAAAACTTAATATTATTAATTACTATTTTATGTGTAAATACCATTTTTACACAAAATAAAAAGACATTTTTCGAAAGTCCAGAAAATATTTATTACATATCATCTGATCTACATATTCATAGTGTATTTTCAGATGGTGCTGTGTGGCCTACAATCAGAGTAGACGAAGCAATAAGAGATAGCATTGATTTAATATCTCTAACAGAACATCTAGAATATCAGTCTCATTTATCTGATATTCCACACAATAACAGGAATAGATCTTTTCAAATTGCTGGTGGATATGTACAAAATAGACCCTTAGCTGTAGTCCATGGAACAGAAATTACTAAGCCTATGCCACCGGGACACTTCAATGCGATTTTCATAAAAGATGCAAACAAATTTTTTGATAACAATAAAGAACCTTTAGATTTTAGAAAAGCAATAAATGAAGCTAATGAACAAGAAGCATTCGTATTTTGGAACCACCCAATGTGGGAAGCTAATAGAAGTGACGGTATAGCTAAACTTGACCCAATTCACAGAGAAGTAATTAATAAAAAATTGTTACACGGAATAGAAGTTGTAAATTTTGATACATTTTCTGAGGAAGCAATGCAAATAGCATTGGACAATAAATTAACAATGATTGGAACCAGCGATGTCCACATACTAATAGATTGGGATTTTAATATTGAAAAGGAAAGCTATCATAGACCAATTACATTCATTATGTCTGAAAATAAGACAATTAAATCTATAAGAGATGCGTTATTTAATGGTGATACTTTCATTTGGTATAGGGATTTAGTAATTGGTAAACATAAAAACCTGAAGCAAGTTATAGACAACAACCTAAAGGTAGTCTCCAAAGGATATGGATATCGTGACAGAAAGGTTGAAATACTACAGGTAGAACTGATAAATAAATCTGTTGCGCCAATCAGCCTCAACTACATTGGCGACTACACATTTCATAACGACTATAAATTCATAGAAATTCAACCAAAATCTAGTAAAACAATTTATGTAAAGACCAAAAAAGTGGAAAACAAAGTCAATCTTGAATTTGAAATTTTAAATTATGTGATTGCACCTAAAACAAATCTAAAAACAATTAAAACCATATCAATAGAATGAGAAATTTAATTTTAATTTTTATCCTTACTCTTTCAATAAATCTGAATTCTCAGACTCATTTAAGTTATTATTTTGAAAACTCTGAAAAATTTAATCAAACAATTCCAAAACCAAGTGAAATTATAGGTCATGAAGTTGGAGAGTGGCATGTTACACACGATAAGTTGGTTCAATACATGTATGCTCTGGCTAATTCATCAAATAGAATTATTATCGAAGAAACGGGCAAAACTTATGAGGACAGACCATTATTAATTTTAAAAATTTCATCTGAGGAAAATATTAAAAACTTAAAATCCATTCAAAAAAACCATTTGGCGATTAGTAATGGATTAAAGAAAAGTGAATTTAAAAATATGCCTGCAATTGTTTATCAAGGATACTCTGTTCATGGAAATGAGGCTAGTGCATCTAATGCAGCATTATTAGGGGTTTATTTTTTAGCAGCCTCAAATAACCCTGAAACAATCGAAATATTAAATAACACTGTCATTTTGTTTGATCCATGTTTAAATCCTGATGGACTACAAAGATTTGCATATTGGGCAAATTCCAATAAGAATTTAGTTCCAAACCCCGACAATAATGATAGAGAATTTAGTGAAATATGGCCCGGAGGTAGAACAAATCACTACTGGTTTGATCTAAATCGTGACTGGCTTCCCGTTCAACTTCCCGAGTCAAAAGCCAGAATAAAAACATATACTGATTGGTTACCAAATATTGTAACAGATCACCACGAAATGGGTACAAACTCAACTTTCTTTTTTCAACCTGGTGTTCCATCCAGAGTAAATCCATTAATTCCCAATTTAAATCAAGATTTAACTGAAAAAATTGCAAAATATCACTCAGAATTTTTGGATAAAATTGGTAGTTTATATTACAGTAAAGAAAACTATGATGACTTCTATTTTGGGAAAGGCTCCACCTATCCAGATGTAAATGGGAGTATTGGTATTCTATTTGAGCAAGCTAGTTCTAGGGGACATCTTCAACAAAGTCAAAATGGTGTCCTAACATTTCCTTTTACAATTAAGAATCAATTAACTACTACCTTGTCCACATTAAAAGCAGCAAGTTCACTAAGAGAAGAGCTTCTTGCTTACATGAATAATTTTTACGTTAATAATTTCAATCAAAACAATAAATCTAAATTTAATGGAATTGGGTTTGGAAATGAACATGATAAAACTAGCAGTTATCAACTAGCTAAAATTTTAAAAACTCATAAAATAGATGTTTTTGAAACCAAACAAAAAAAATTTAAATATTATGTTCCCTTAAAACAAAAAAAATCAAGATTAATAAAAGCAATTTTTGACACAAATACAAAATTTGAGGATAGCCTATTTTATGATGTTTCGGCTTGGACATTTCCTTATGCATTTAATTTAAATTATGAATTTATTAAAGAAGAATTGAAAACAAATAATTCTATCAACAAGCCTGTAGGAAAAGTAAGTAATTATTCAAATTATGGTTATCTAATAAAACCCCATGATTATCATATACCTACATTGATTAATTATATTCAAGAAAATGGAATTAGAATTAAATCAAGTAGTAAACAGTTTAAAATAAATGATGATCATTTTGATTATGGAACTCTTCTTATCCCGGTTGTCGGTCAATCTCAAAGTTCAGATAAAATTTTCGAGACCTTAAGTGCCATATCTAATAAAACTGGAATTGACGTTCATGGTCTAAATGGTGGATATGAAGATAATGTAGGTTTTGGTTCAGGCTCTTTTACTACAATAAAAAAACCTAAAGTAGGTTTGATTGTTGGGTCTGGTGTAAGAGCTTATGATGCTGGCGAAATATGGCATCTTTTCGATACAAGATATAAGATTCCTATAACCAAAATTGATCTTAGAAATATAACTAGAATAAATTTAAATGAATACTCTCATATCATTTTACCAAGCTATTCAGGAAGTAATTTAAGCAATAAAAAAATTCAAGACTATTTGAGTAATGGTGGAAATTTAATTGCATACAGAAGTTCTATCAACTGGTTGGAAAAAAACAAAATAATTAGTGTGGATTTTCTTAAAAATGAAAGGTATGCTAAAAATATATCATTTGAAGATCGGGGAAAATTCTCTGGTTCACAAGTCGTAGGAGGTGCCATTTTCGAAACAATAATTGACAAAAGTCATCCAATAAATTTTGGAATTAAAGGAAAAAATCTGTCGACATTTAGAAATAATACAATTTTCATGAAACCTGATAAAAACAGTTATAATAATCCCATTGAATATTCAAATAAACCACTACTAAGTGGATATATTTCAAATGAAAATTTAGAATTATTAAAAAATAGTGTTCCTTTTAAAGTAAAAAGGTATTCATCTGGAAAAATATTCTTGTTCACTGATAATACTAATTTTAGAGCATTTTGGTATGGGACTAATAGGCTTCTCATGAATGCAATTTACTTATCAAATAAAATGTAATATTGATTTTTTTAAGTACTTACACAAAAGAATTTTCGTATAATCTAAAGCTAGCATATCCAGTGATAATTGGTATGGTTGGTCATACCTTAGTTGGTTTTGTTGACAATGCTATGGTAGGACAACTAGGCACTTCGGAACTAGCTGCAATATCACTTGGAAATAGCTTTGTTTTTATAGCTATGTCATTTGGAATAGGTTTCTCAACAGCAATAACTCCTCTTGTTGCTGAAAGTGATGCAAAAAAAAATATAAATGAAACTAAAAATATTCTTAGTAATGGAATTATAACATGTACAATTTTAGGAATTATACTTACACTTCTTGTTTTAATTGCAAAACCCATTGTATTTAAAATGGGACAACCAATAGAAGTAGTAAAACTGGCTTTTCCATATATTACTTGGGTAGCAATTTCATTATTCCCGCTAATACTTTTTCAATCATTTAAACAATTTTCGGATGGATTATCGTTTACTAAAATCGCTATGATATCAACCGTGATAGCTAATATTATAAATGTTCTAATTAACTACGCTCTCATTTATGGAAAGTTTGGTTTTCCTAGATTGGAATTGGTTGGAGCGGGTATTGGAACGTTAGTATCCCGATTATGTATGGTTTTAATAATTATAATCTTGATAAAATCAAACAAAAAAATTAATAAATACATAGCTGATTTATTTAGGCTGAAATATTCACCATTTATCACAAAAAAAATATTTGATTTAGGTTATCCATCAGCTTTACAAATGATGTTTGAAGTTGGATTCTTTATATCTGGTATATGGGTTTGTGGAATAATTGGAACAAACTATCAAGCGGCAAACCAAATTGCATTAAATCTGTCAACGATAACTTTTATGGTTGCATTAGGTTTTAGTGTCACAGCAACAATTCGTATTGGTAATCAAAAGGGGTTAAATGATTTTATAAATCTAAAAAGAATAGCAATTTCAATATTTCTAATAACTATCATTATTGAAATCTTATTTGCAATCATTTTTATTCTTAGCTCTAACTTACTACCATGGTTATACCTTGATGATAATGGTAGTTTTGATGTTTTAGAAACAGTTAGTATAGCATCAAAACTATTAATAATTGTTGCTCTTTTTCAAATATTTGATGGAATACAAATAGTAGCCCAAGGTGCACTAAGAGGGATACAAGATGTGAAAGTACCTTCACTAATTTGCTTCTTATGCTATGTTGTTTTTGGAATTCCGATAATGATTTATTTGGGACTTTACACTGATTTAAAAGCAACAGGCGTTTGGATAGGATTTTTAGTTGGACTTATGATGGCATCATTATTATTATCTGCCAGATTTTTTAATAAATGTAATTTGGAAATTAAAAAAAAGTGACCAAGGAAGGATTCGAACCCTCAACCCTCAGAGCCGAAATCTGATGTTCTATCCAGTTGAACTACTTGGCCAATAATTTTAAATTAAATTTTTCCTAACTATTTGTGAAATTGTCTTACCGTCTGCTTTTCCAGCAAGTTCTTTTGTAACCATGCCCATTACTTTACCCATATCTTGCATTCCAGATGCATTTGTTTTATTTATAATTTCAATTACAATAGTCTCTATTTCAGACTCATTTAATTGTTCAGGTAAAAATTGCTTTATTATTTCTGCTTGATCTATTTCTACCTGAGCTAAATCTAATCTATTTTGTGATTTATAAATATCAGCACTTTCTTTTCGTTGCTTAACCAACTTACTTAAAATCTTGATTTCATCTGATTCGGATATTTCCGATTTATTACCCTTTTGAGTAATAAAAAGTAAGATTGAGGACTTAATGGCTCTTAAAGATTCTAATTCAATAGAATCTTTAGTTTTCATAGCTTCTTTAATTTTTATATTTATTTTTTCAGATAATTTCATACTAATCAACATTATCATGAAGAAATGAATTTTTTGAATTTAAATTCAAATTTCCCTCTCTATCTTCTTCTAAACTTGATGATGACAAAGAGTTTTCAACTGATTCATTCAAATCAATTCCAGCTCTTTTATATGCAGGTTCCTTTTCCATGTCCTCAACTTTCCTTGATTTGACAAATTTATAATTAAATTCTTTTAATTTTATTTTTCTTTCCTCAGTTCTTTTTGCTAAACCATCAACAATAGGGCTATTTAATGGATTTACCTCATTTTTTTTATCATCATTTTCAATACTTTCAACTGCAGATGCTCTAGATTTATCATCCTCAACGACCGTGTAGGGGATTATCTGAACTGGATCAATTACTTCTATATCATTAACATCTTCCTCTAATACGTGAACAACTTTTTCCTCAATTTCAGTATTTGTAGATATTGGAAAATCAAATTTTAATTCTTTATCTATTTTAACATATTCTGCATCAACCACATTTATATCATTAACATTAACTAGATCAATTTTTTCATCAACAGATTGATGATTAACAACTACTGATTCAAATTCAATGTCTATATTTTTAATCTCTTCACTAGTTTTTACAATATTATTATTTAGTTCTTCAATATCATCAATATTGAAATCCGTATTTTTAAAATCAATTTCTTCAGAAGATAACTCATATTGTAATTCTGTTTTCTTCTCACTAAAATCCTCAGTAATTTCAGACTCATCATCTAAATTATATATTGTTTTCTTTGGTTCAATATGTAATATTTCATCCTGTTGTTTCATATCAAAACCTGTAGCAATGACAGTTACAGTTATTTGATCGTTTAGACTAGAATCATCTCCAATTCCCATAATTATATTTGCGTTATTCCCAGCTTTTTCTTGTATGTAGTCATTAATTACGCCTATTTCATCAATAGTTACTTCGGATGAACCAGAAACAATTAATAGTAAAACATTTTGAGCGCCATCAATCCTATTGTCATTTAGTAATGGTGAATCCAGTGCATTTGAAACTGCCCTTAATGCTCTTTTTTCACCTGAAGCACTATATGAACCCATTATTGCATTACCACTTTTTGAAAGAACTGTTTTTGCATCTTTTAGGTCTATATTTTGCGTGTAATGGTGCGTTATAACTTCTGCAATTCCTTTAGCTGCTGTTGCCAATACTTCATCAGCTTTTGAAAATCCCTCTTTTACACCTAAATTTCCATAAATATCCCTGAGCTTATTATTGTTTACTACTATAAGTGAATCAACATTAGATCTTAACTTCTCTAAGCCTTTATTTGCATGGTTCATCCTTATTTTACCCTCAAATACAAAAGGCATTGTTACTATACCTACAGTTAAAATATCCATATCCATTGCTAATTTTGAAATAATTGGAGCTGCACCTGTTCCTGTTCCTCCACCCATTCCAGCAGTAATAAAAACCATTTTTGTATTCTTTTCTAGCAACCTTCTCATTTCATTTAAACTTTCAACTGCGGCTTTTTCTCCAATTACTGGATCAGCCCCTGCTCCTAAACCCTCGGTTTCTTTTATACCCAACTGAACCTTGTTGGGAACTGGACTATTTTCTAAAGCTTGCGAGTCAGTATTGCAAACAACATAGTCAACTCCATTTATACCCTTACTATACATATAATTTATAGCATTACTACCACCCCCGCCGATGCCAATTACCTTTATAACATTACTTTGGTTTTTTGGAAGTATAAATTCTATGTTATCAAATTGATTTTCTGTATTCATAATTTTGTTATTCTGCGTTTTCTAAAAATGTTTTTATTTTTTCCGTAAATTTTTCAAAGATTGATTGCGAGGATTTTGATTCGATTGAATTTGAATCCTCAATATCATTATCACTTTCTTCATCTTTTTTCTCTCCAGGTGAAATATTTTTTCTTTTATCCATTGAGTTCATTACAAGTCCAACTGCGGTCGCAAAAGTAGGATCTGATATCTCTATTGAATTATTTCCAGCCAGGTGCTCATTTGGTAAACCTATTCTAGTATCCATTCCAGTAACATATTCAACTAGCTGTTTTAAGTGCTTTAATTGACTGCCTCCACCTGTCAAAACAATACCAGCAATCAATTTTTTCTTTTGTTCTTCATGACCATAATTTTTTATTTCCATGTAAACTTGCTCAATAATCTCGACAACACGTGCATGTATGATTTTCGAAAGATTTTTTATTGATATTTCCTTAGGATCTCTCCCCCTAAGTCCTGGAATTGAAACAATTTCATTGTCTCTATTTTCACCTGGCCAAGCTGATCCAAATTTAATTTTTAATAATTCTGCTTGCTTTTCAATAATTGAACAACCCTCTTTAATATCTTCAGTAATAATATTACCTCCAAATGGAATTACTGAAGTATGTCTAATTATTCCGTCTTTGAATATAGCAAGGTCAGTTGTTCCTCCTCCAATATCAATCAAAGCTACACCAGCTTCTTTTTCCTCTCTGCTCAATACTGCGTCAGCAGATGCTAATGGCTCGAGAGTAATACCATCAAAATCAATTCCTGAACTTTTGACGCACCTAGCAATATTTTTAATAGAACTTACTTGACCGACAACAACATGAAAATTAGCCTCTAATCTTCCACCAAACATCCCGATGGGTTGCTTGATTTCACTTTGTCCATCAATTTTATACTCTTGAGGTAACACGTGTATTATTTCTTCTCCAGGCATCATAACAAGTTTATAAACTTGATTAATGACATTTTCTATGTCTGATTCACATATAACTTGATCAGAGTTTTCTCTCGTTACGTAATCACTGTGTTGAAGACTGCGGATATGTTGACCCGCTATACCAACTACTACTTTATCAATTTTCTCATTAGAGTTATTTTCAGCCTCATGTATTGCGTGTTGAATTGATTGAATGGTTTGACTAATATTATTTACTACTCCTCTGTGAACACCAAGACTTTTAGATTTACCAACTCCAATTATCTTAAGTTTTTGATACTCATTAACTACACCTATCATCGCAACAATTTTGGTTGTACCAATATCTAATCCTATATATAATTCATTTTTTTCCATATTATTTTTTTTCAACAATTACCTGATTATCAAATTTTAAATTGATTGTTCTTGCTTCATCCAAATTATTTTCATTAGATTTTGATGCATAAAAAAACTTATAATTCTTAAGTTTTTTTTCTAAGAGATTAAGATTACCAAGCTCTATTGTATAAGAATGTTTTTTGGGTTTAATAAATAATTCTGTCGAGTCTGAAAAAATGTAATTGAAGTGATTCTTAAAAAAGCTGTCATTCATTATTTTGTAGCCAAGATTGGCAATTTTATCGTATCTAAATGAATCAATTTTTCCAAAAAATTTAATAACTTCAATTTCAATTAGATTTGATTTTGGTACTACTTCTCCATCCCTGTCTAAATAAGCACTCAAGGAATTAATCTCTACGACTGGTTCTCTTTCATCAATTTTAATTTTCAATTTTGAATTAATACCAAAATGTATATTTGATTTTTTAACGTAATTAATTTGATTCAAACTTTTCTCAATTTTATTTAAATCAATTTTATTAATCATAACTGAATCTTTAACGAATTCAAGGGTTTTTAAATAGTTGATTATTGAATCTTTTGTAATCATTCTTAAAGAATCATTTATTACATTATCAACATTTAAATATTTAAATCGATGATTGTAAATAGAGTTTGAATAAATAATTGATACAGTTATTATCATTAATAAAATGGATATGGAAAAGGTTTTAATTTTCATTTTGATCAATTATTGTTTGTTTTATGGATTCAACTAAATCTCCAATATCACCTGCCCCCATTGATATTACCAATTCATAATCGTCGTCTAATAATAATTTTGAAATATCACTTTTATCAATGAGTGCTTTGTTTTTATTATTTATTTTATCAAAAATTGATTTTGATGATATTCCTTTTAGCGGTTTCTCTCTAGCTGGATAAATATCTAATAATGCAATTTTATCGAACTTTTCTAATGATTTAGCAAATTCAACCAAAAAATCCTTTGTCCTTGAAAAAAGGTGCGGTTGAAAGATTACTAGTTTTCTCTTATTTGGATATAAAGTTTTAACAGAATTATATATTGAATTTATTTCATTTGGATGATGAGCATAATCATCAATATAAATTTTAGGATCAATTAACTCAATTGAAAACCTCCTCTTTATACCTGGAAATGATTTTAACGATTTGATTATAATTTCAGGTTTAATTTTTAATGATTTTGCGATAATGAATGCCACCATTGCATTAAAAGCATTGTGATCACCAAGCATATTTAACTCAATATTTTTGTATAGATTATTTTGAAACTCTATATCAAAAATTGACTTACCGCAACAATTTTTTTTGTTAATTATTCTAGCATCAGCAAAAGAATTTTCTCCAAAGCTAATTCCATTGAAGTTTAAGTTTGAATTATGAAATAAAATTCCATTTTGCTTTAAATTGTTAGCAAATTTTTCAAAAGATTTGTTAATATCATTAATATCAGTGTAAATATCATAATGATCACCGTCAACATTTAAAATAGATGCAATATTTGGATTTATTTTTAAAAAGGTTTTATCGTATTCATCTGCTTCAACAATAAAAATATCATCGCCCTTTATAATGATATTTGATTCGTATTTTTTTAAAACTCCACCAATAAATGAGGTAAATTTTAATTCTGAATTAAAAAGAATATGGGATAATATTGATGTTGTTGTTGTTTTTCCGTGTGTTCCTGCTATTGCAATGCAAAAACTTGAATTAACAATCTCTGCAAGCAAATCAGATCTTTTTACAACATTAAAATTATTTGATTTATAGAAATTTAAAATCTTGTTGTTTTCATTTATCGCAGGAGTATAAACAATAAGTGTATTTTTTGAATCTTTAAATTTTGAGTTAATTTTTTGTTCACAATCTGAAAAAATTATTTTTATTCCAAGTTTAATCAACCTCGTTGATTGAAAAGATTTTTCACGATCATAACCAGCAACTTTTTTATCTAAATGCGACATGTACTCAGCCAATGAAGACATTCCAATGCCACCGATACCTATGAAGTAATAATTTGTATGGCTCAAACAGTTCATTTTAAATACTTCTTAATTTCATTGACAATTAGTTTGGATGCATTTGGTTTTGAAAAAGCACTTATCTTGTCTGATAAAGAGCTGTAGTAAATATCACTCACCAAAATTTTATTAATAATTGATGTAAGCTTATATTCAATTTCATCCTCCTCTACATACTCCGCAGCACCCAAATCATACAATTTTTTAGCATTTTTATACTGATGATTCTCAGCAACATTTGGGGAAGGGATAAAAATCACTGGTTTGCCTACAAAACAAAGTTCTGATATGATGCTAGCACCCGACCTCGAAACGATTATATCAGCTGCTGAAAATGCCTTATCCATATCTTTAATAAATGGTAAAACCTTAATATTGGAGTTATTTAATGATTCATACTTACTTTGGTATCTCACACCACATTGTAGAATAACTTGCAAATTATTTTTTTTAAAATAATTTAAGTTTTTGGAAACAAAATCATTAATTCTACCAGCACCCAAGCTTCCGCCGATGAATAATACTGTTTTTAAATTAGAGTTAAAGCCAATTTGTTTTAAATAATCATTTTTATTTTTTAAGCTTACATTTTTTATGGATTTTCTTATTGGATTTCCTGAGAAAACAATTTTTGAACTTGTAAAGTATTTATCCATACCATCATATGCTACAAATATTTTTTTGGCATATTTTGATAATATTCTATTAGTCAAACCTGGATAAGAATTTTGTTCCTGTATGAAAACTGGAATTCTTAAGATTGAAGCAACATACATTACAGGACCACTAGCATAGCCACCTGTTCCAATTACTATTTTAGGATTGTGTTTAAGAATAATTACTAATGAATGAAATAAACTTAAGATAATTTTAAATGGCAATAAGAGATTTGATAATGATTTGTAACTTCTTTGAAAGCCAGAAATCCATAGTCCAATTATTTTATACCCATTCTCTGGAACTTTTTTCATTTCCATTTTATTTTTAGCTCCAATAAAAAGTATCTTACAGTTTGTTATTTTTTTTGTTAATTGATCTGCAATACTTATTGCAGGATAGATATGACCACCTGTACCCCCACCTGAAATAATTATTTTATAATTCATCATTCAATTCGTTTATATTAGTTTCCTCAACCATTACTTTATTATTTCTACTAATACTTAATAGAACTCCAAAAGCAAAGAAAGTCATCCAAATTGATGTCCCACCCGTACTAATTAGAGGCAATGGTTGACCTGTTACAGGAAATAATTGTACTGCTACACCCATATTTATTAATGCTTGAAATACAATTGGTAATCCAACCGCTAAAGAGAGTAACTTACCAAATAAGTTTTTAGATTTATGAGATATAATTACGATCCTAAAAAGTAGAATTATATACAGCAACAAAATTATAATTGATACGAAAAGGCCATATTCCTCAGTTATAATTGAAAAAATAAAATCTGATGTACTCTGTGGTAAAATATATTTCATTGAACTTTTTCCGGCTCCTACACCAAATAGTGAACCAGTGGCTATTGCAGCCTTTGCCCTATTTATTTGGTAATTTGAATCATTATCTATGGAAGGATTGATAAAATTTTCAATCCTGTTTGACCATGTATCTAGTCGATTTGGTAACATTTCTGGATATTTTTGAGAAACACCAATAAATGTGGTTGTTAAAATGATTATTGAAAAAATAATTGTAATAATTTTTTTTATTGGGTATTGCCCTATAAAAATCAGTATTAAACATAAAGTGAAAATCATGAAAGCTGTAGAGAAATTTGATGGCAATACCAACATCACCACCAAGATGATTGGCATCCATAGTTTTATTAAAGAGTCTTTAAATTCAATTTTTTTTTCATGTTTTTTTGAAATATAATTTGATAAATATATAAGTAGAAAAATTGAAGCAATTGATGATGGTTGAAATGAAATATTAATTAATGGGATACTTATCCATCTACTTGCATTGGCACCATCAATCTCATTTCCCTGCATTGCCGTTATCAATAGTAAGAGAATTGCGAGTGGCAAAACTATAAGTGATAACCCCCTCAAGTATTTATAATTAATAAGATGGGTTGCATACATTATCAAAACACCGATAAATATTATTGCAACATGTTTAAATACACTTGAAAAAATGAGATTAACTCCAAAATTTGAGCTTGCACTATAAACTGGTAAAAAAGAAAATATAGATAGTGATAAGACAACTATCCATATAATTTTATCTCCTCTTAAATTACCAATAAAACTCATAACTTTCTTACCTCTTCTTTGAATTGATCACCTCTTTCCTCAAAACTTTTGAATAAATCAAAACTTGCACAAGCTGGTGATAATAGTACAACATCGCCAGGCTTAGAAATTTTATAAGCACTGGAGACTGCATCAGAAATATTATCTGTACTAACTATCACATCAGTATATGAGGAAAAAACATCAATTAGTTTGTTATTATCCTGTCCTAGACATATAATTGCTTTAACTTTATTACTAACAAGTGGAATCAAGTCATCATAAATATTTCCCTTATCAACTCCACCAGCAATCCAAATAATCGGGTCATCAAATGAATCTAATGCATAAAAAACTGAATTAACATTTGTAGCTTTTGAGTCATTGATATATTTAACCTTTTGAATAGTCAAAAAATGTTCTAGCCTGTGTGGAATGCTCTTGAAAGTTTTTAAGCTTTCTTTAATTTTTTTGTTAGATATTTTCAATATTTGCGCAACGCTTATTGCTGCCATAGAGTTTTGTAAATTGTGTATTCCTGTTATTGGAACTTTATTAGTACTTAACATAAACTTCTTTTTATTTATTAATGAATTAATATGATTTTGATCTATAAATAACTGAGTGTTTTTATCTTCATTTTTTGATAATGAAAATGAAAATACTTTGGACTTCACTTTTATAGTTTTGAAGATTTTTTTGGAAACTTTACAATTGCTATTGTATATAAAGTAATCTTCATTTTTTTGATTTTTTACGATACCAAATTTAGAGTTGATATAATTTTGGAAACTTTGATCATACCTGTCTAAATGATCTGGCGTAATGTTGGTTATTATAGAAATATTGGGTTTAAAATTTGTTATGTGATCCAGCTGAAAACTACTTACTTCTAAAACGTAATAATCATAAGAAAAATCACAAACAGACTCTGCAAAGCTAACTCCAACATTACCTGCCAAGCCAACGTTAAATCCACTTTCCTTAAGTAAATGGTATATTAGGCTAGCTGTTGTTGTTTTTCCATTAGAACCTGTTACTGCAATTATAAAAGCGTCAGTATGTCTACTAGCAAATTCAATCTCCGAAATAAATTTGTTTTCATTGATTTCTGGGAATGAATTTTTTAATTCAGTGAATGATATTCCTGGGCTAATTATAACTTGATCAGGATTCAATAATCTTTTTAAATTATGTCCGTTTTCCTCATAGCCAATTTCATTTTTAATCAAATGTTTTTTAACATTCTTTTCGATTATATTTTTGTCAGATATAAAAACATTTATTCCCAATTTCTTAGCCAATTTTGCAGAACCTATTCCACTTATTCCTGTACCTAATATTGTTATGTCTCTGGTTTTTATCATCTAATTTTTAATGTTATTAATGATAGAATAGCTAACATTATTGATACTATCCAGAATCTTGCAACAATTTTACTCTCACTGTATCCTTTTTTTTGAAAATGATGGTGAATTGGTGTCATAAGGAAAATTCTTTTCCCAACACCAAGTTTTTTCTTTGTATACTTAAAGTAACTAACTTGAATAATAACTGATAATGTCTCAACTAAAAAAACACCGCACAAAATTGGTAAAATGAGCTCTTTACGAACAAGTATAGCAATAACTGCTATTATCCCACCAACTGTTAAACTGCCTGTATCACCCATGAAAATTTGAGCTGGATATGTATTATACCATAGGAAGCCGATCAAACCACCCAGAAGTGCTGCAACAAATACAACAATTTCACCAATTCCAGGTAAATACATGATATTTAAATAATCTGAAAAAATTATATTTCCAGAAATCCATGAAAAAATGCCTAAAGTGAATACTATTATTGATGAAGATCCTGCAGCTAGGCCATCTAAACCATCTGTAAGATTAGTCCCATTTGATAGTGAAACAATTATAAAAGTGATTATAATTACATAAAGAATCCAATTATAATTATCTGATTTCATTTTGAAAACTTTTACATAATCAAGCTCATTATTTTTAAAAAAGGGTACTGTTGTTTTTAAGTTTTTATCATTCTTTGATTCAATTTGTAATTCTAATTTGTTTTTTGGAATTGTGTTATTTTCTCTCGTTGTTATCTCTGGATGAAAGTATACTGTAAGTCCTATAAATAGTCCAAGAATAACTTGAGCTAGTATTTTAATTCTACCTTTTAGTCCCTTCTTATTTTTTCTAAATACTTTTATATAATCATCTACAAATCCAAAAATACCTAACCAAATTGTTGTAATAATTAATATTGATATATAAATATTTTTAAAATCGGCAAATAATAAAACAGGAATTAACGTTGATAAAATAATTATAATTCCACCCATTGTTGGGGTTCCCTTTTTATCATCTTCACCTGGAAGATCTAATGTTCTTATATTTTCATCAATTTGTTTTGACTTGAGATATTGAATAATTTTTTTTCCAAATATTGTAGAAATTATAAGAGCTAAAATGAAGGTGATGGCCGACCTAAATGATAAGTACTGAAATAAACTTGCTCCGGTAAGCTGATAATTTTTTTCTAGATATTCAAATAAATAATAAAACATTATACTGCCATTTTCAAGGTTTCTTTTAAAATATCTTTATCATTAAATTTTATTTTCTCAGATTTAATAATTTGAAAATCCTCGTGCCCTTTTCCTGCAACTAATAAAATGTCTTTAGGCTTAACGATTTTTGAGGCTTTTACAATAGCTTCTTTTCTGTCTAATTCATATATGACTTTAGTCCTGTCTTCCTTTTCAACTCCTTTGAGCATGTCTTCGATAATCAATTTAGGATCTTCATCTCTTGGATTGTCAGAGGTAAAAATTACTTTATGACTCAACTTGGAGGCAATTTTTCCCATTTTAAATCTTTTCTCCTTATCTCTTCCTCCACCACATCCAACTACTGTAACAATAGAATTTTCCTTTTGCTTAATGTTTGCTATTGTTTCTAAAACATTCATAAGAGCATCCGGCGAATGTGCATAATCAACAATTCCAATAACTTCATTAATTTTAATAACATCAAATCTGCCTTCAGGATTTTTAAGCATACTTAACCCTATAAAAATTTTTTTGTTTTCAAGACCAAGAAGTTTAGATGCTGATAAAACAGTTAATAAATTATATGCATTGAACTTTCCTATTAGTTGCGTATTTATAAGCTTATGATCAACTTTTATCAATAATCCTGAAAAACTATTTTCAATAATTTTTAATTTAAAATCACCATTATTCATTATAGACAGTCCAAATACTTTTGAGTCGGTATTTTGTGATATGTACTTTGCATTCTTATCATCTAAATTTATAAGTGACATGCAATCTTTATCCAAATCATCAAAGAATCTTTTTTTAACATTCAAGTAGTTTTTAAATGTTTTATGATAATTTAAATGATCATGAGTAATATTTGTGAAAATGGCCAACTCAAACTTTAAGCCAGCTATTCTTCTTTGATCAATTGAGTGAGATGAAACTTCCATAAAACAAAAACGGACACCACGATCCACCATTTTATCTAAATAAAAATTTAGATCAAATGAGTCTGGAGTTGTTAGTTTAGTTTTATAAGTTTCTGAATTAACAATTATCTCATTGGTTGATATTAGGCCAGATTTGATGTTATTTATACTAAACATTTGATATAGCAAATTTGCTGTTGTTGTTTTTCCATTTGTGCCTGTTATCCCAACCAGATTTAATTTTTTGCTTGGATTGTCAAAATAATTAGAGCAAACCTTTGCATACGCTTCTTTAGAACAGTTTGTAAAAACATAAGTTATTTCATCATTAGCCAGGTATTCATTTTTTTCACATAAAATGCATTTTGCACCTTTTTCAATAGCATCAATAATAAAATCGTGTCCATCAAAATTTGAACCTTCAATGGCTACAAATAAATCTCCATCAGCTATTTCATTTGAATTCTTGGAAACTTTATTAATTTCAATATCATTATTACCTTTTATATCTGTAAATTCAATATTTTTAATTAATTCAATTAGTTGCATTATGAATTTGTTTTATTTGTTCTTTTATTATCTTCTATTTGTGTTAACTCAACATTCTTTATGATTTCCGAATAAATATAATTTTCAATTATTGGGTACCTAGATGATATTTTCTCAGCAATCCTTTTGAATACAGGAGCAGCAACATCAGATCCATAGTACCCTTTATTTTTATTAGGTTTATTTATTACAATAATGCAAGAATACTTGGGATTTTCAGCTGGAAAATAACCTACAAAACTCGAAATATAATCTAACTCATTTTCTACATATCCAACTTGAGCGGTACCTGTTTTGCCAGCTATATTAATGATATCTGATCTTATATTTTTTGCTGTCCCATTTTCATGATGCACTACATCATATAGCATCTTTTTTACAATTGACAAAGTTTTAGCCGAACAAATTGAGGGATTTAGTATTTGTCTTTTAAAATTATTTTTTTGAGCTGAACCTAATTTCTCCGCACTTTCAAAAAAAGTTGGCTTAACCATTATTCCATTATTGGCGACAGCATTATAAAATGATAATATTTGTAGAGGTGTTAAAGAAATACCATAACCATATGACATCCAAGGCAGAGACAAACCACTCCAGTCAGGGTCAGACGGATGAGGTATTTTTGGCATTGGCTCACCTTTAATTTCAATATTAAGTGAATTATTTAGACCCATATTAAAAAGCCTATCAACAAACTTTTCAGATTGTTTTTTGTATGCTTCAGTAATTATTTTAACAATTCCTGTATTAGAAGAGTGTCTGAAAATATCCATTGCATTGATTTGACCATATCCACCCTTTTTAGAATCCCTTACCTTGTAACCATAAAAATCAATTTCACCTTTTTCTGTATCAATCATTTGAAGAGTATCAATAACTTGATCCTCAAGAGCAGCTATCATTGTCATTAATTTGAAAGTAGAGCCTGGTTCTATAGATTCTCCTACTGCATAATTAAGCTTCTCATAGTATTTTCCCTTCTCTGTTCTTCCAAAATTTGATATTGCCCTAATTTTCCCAGTTTTTACATCCATTAATACTGCTGATGAATGGTCAGCTTCAAACTTTTCAGTTTGCTCTAATAGATAGTCATGAACTATATCTTGCATGTAAGTATTTAGGGTTGTTTTAATATCTAAACCGTCAATAGGATCTTTATTTAAATTGCTCTCGATTACTTTCCACTGACCATTTGAAATTTTTCTTTTAGTCATCTTACCATTTTTTCCTCTGAGAAATGAACCGTATGCGTGTTCTAGACCAACACCCCAATAATTTCCATTTTTATCAATTCTTTCATATCCAATTGTTCTTTCAGCTACTTTGCCAAGAGGATACTCTCTCTTAATTTTATCTTCAATAATAAGACCTCCCCTAATTGAACCATATTTTAGTATTGAAAGTTGTTTGATTTTATCCACCTTATCTTTTTCTATATTTTTGATAATGGGTAGATACCTATTATTATCTTTTCTTGCTTTTAGCAAATATTCAAGCCATTTTTCACTATCATCACCAGCAATCTCTGATAGTTCAACTGATAGGGATTTAACCTCAGATTCAAAAATTTTACTTGAGACAGTTTTAGAATCAAAGAAGACGTCAAATTTAGTTGTTGATGTTGCCAATAGGCTACCATCCTCCGAAAAAATATTTCCTCTAACAGGATTAATAACAAAACTTTTTAAGGATTTTTCTTGTGCAATTTTTCTGTACTTATCCCCATCAACAAATTGCAAATGAAATAATTTATAACCGATACCCAATCCAAAAAATAGCATAACAAATGACACTAAATACAATCTCCACAAAAAATCATTGTTATTATTATTCATTACTAATCAAAATTTTTGTAGGTGGATTTAAAGAAGGTTTAATTTGTTTATCCGATAATTTAAATCTGATCGAAGATTCCATTTTAGAGCTCATCAACTCCTTTCTAGTTTTCAGATAACTGCTTTCAACGCTGCTTAATTCATTAGTTAATTTATTTATATCATAAATTTTCCTGTCAACACTGTGCGATGAATAAATCATTACAATTGCTAAAAAGAAAATAAAAAGAATAAATCTGACTGTTTTGGTATTGGTTTTTTCAAGGATAAACTTTCCAGCTATAATGTCAATTATTTTATTTCTCATATTAACTTTGCTGTTCTTAATTTTGCACTTCTAGATCTTGAATTTTTTTTCAGCTCTGATTTTTTGGGTGAAATAAACTTTGTGGTTTTAAAGACTATTTTTTTATTTCCGAAATTATCTTTAACCGGTTCATTGTCAAAACAACCATTTTTAAAAAATCTTTTTACTAACCTATCTTCAATTGAATGATATGTGATAATTGATACAATTCCATTTTTCTTTAGTAATGCAGGAATCTGAATTAATAATTTTTTTAAAGAATCAATTTCATTATTAACTTCAATCCTGATTGATTGATAGACTCTGGCTAAAAATTTATTTTCATAGCCTTTGCTGAGCAATGATTTTAAAGATTCATTAAGTTGTTTCGAGCTTTTTATTTTAATTTTTTTTCTGTAATCACATATGAGTTTTGAGATGGTTCTTGAGTTTTTGAGATCCCCATTTTTAAAAAATAAATCAGCTAAACTTTTCTCATTGTAAGTATTTAAAATTTTAATTGCATCTGTTTCCTGATGCCTATCCATTCTCATATCTAAGTCAAAATTGCTGTTGTAAGAAAACCCTCTTTGCTCTTTGTCTAATTGATATGATGACACTCCTAAATCAGCAACTATTCCATCAACTGCATTTATTTTTAGAAAGTTTAAGTTTTGCATCAAATAGATAAAATTTTGTCTTAAAAATGTAAATCGAGAATCATCAATGAGATTATCCTCAGCATCCATATCGCTATCAAACGCAATTAATTTTCCTTTACTACTTAACCTTTTTAAAATCTCATTTGAATGTCCCCCTCCACCAAAAGTCAGATCAACATAAACACCACTCTCTTTAATTTCTAAACTATCAATTGTTTCCTCCAGCAGAACAGGATTATGATACATTTTCATTATCATTACCCATAACATCCTCTGTTAATTTTGCAAAATCAATTTTTGGATCATTAATGTTTTTCTCATACTCATCTTTATCCCATACCTCAATTATATTTATTGAAGATGATAAAACGACATGTTTTTTAAGTTTAGAAATTGTTATTAGATCCCTTGGAATTAGAATTCTCCCATTTGAATCTAAATCAACACTCTTCACACCAGCGGTGTACATACGGATGAAATCATTATTCTTTTTTATAAAACGATTAAGTTTATTCACCTTGTCCATCATTAATTTCCATTCACTAAAAGGGAATAACTCTAAACAGTTTTGAAAGACAGATCTTTTAATTATAAAAGGATCTGAAGTGACGCCGTCAAGTTGCTTTTTCAACTGAGCAGGTATCATAATTCTTCCCTTATTGTCAACAGTACACTCGTATGTTCCGATTAGATTAACCATATCTGATTAGCGCTATAATCAAATATATTGAAATTTTACCACATTTTACCACATTTTACCACATTGTTAATAATTTTTCATATTGATAATACAAAACCATTTATTTTACTGGTTATCAGATTTTTATAATGTTAATGTGAGTTTAAATTCATCCAATAAAAAACAATTTTCATCAAAATGAATTCTATATATTTGTTTGTGTAAGAGAATTATTTTTTTAAAATGAGTAAATCCATCTCTGAGAATGGCTTCAAATATTTATCTGTAGGTTCGGGTAGACCGATTTTAATATTACATGGATTAATGGGTGGATTAAGTAATTTTGATGGGGTTTTTGATTATTTTCCAAAAAATGGTTATCAGGTTATTGCACCAGAACTTCCGGTTTACAGTTCTAGCTTAATTAATACAAACGTAAAGTTCTTTGCAAAGTTTGTATACAATTTTATAAAATTTAAAAAACTTGAAGATGTTGTTATACTAGGAAATTCACTTGGTGGGCATGTTGGTTTGATTTTTTCAAAATTATATCCAAAATTGATTAAAGGTTTGGTTTTAACGGGAAGTTCAGGACTTTATGAAAATTCTATGGGTGATTCTTATCCAAAAAGAGAAGACTATAGTTACATAAAAGAAAGAACAGAAGCTGTATTTTTTAGCCCGAAAGTTGCTACTAAAAAAATTGTTGATGAAGTATATAAAACTGTTAATGATAGAAAAAAATTAATAAAAATATTAGCAATGGCAAAGAGTGCGATAAGACACAACATGTCAAATGATTTACCCAAAATAAATGTTGAAACGGCAATAATCTGGGGATCAAATGATTCTGTAACTCCACCTGATGTCGCTGATGAATTTGATAAATTATTGCCAAAATCCGAGCTCTTCTGGATTAAAAAATGTGGACATGCTCCAATGATGGAACATCCAAAAAAATTTAATTCTATTTTAGAAAAATGGCTAAAGAGAAAAAATTTGTAAAGTGAAAATCAATAAAGTTTCATTTGAAAAGAGTAGTTCTGACAACGAAAACTGCCCTAAAACAAAACTCTTTGAAGTAGCATTTATAGGCAGGTCTAATGTAGGAAAATCGAGCATATTAAATATGCTTCTAAACAGAAAAAGTATTGCAAAAGTTTCTAAAACACCCGGTAAAACAAAACTAATCAATTATTTTTTGGTGAATGACAAGCTATATTTTGTAGACTTGCCAGGATACGGCTATGCAAAGTTGTCAAAGAAAAATAAATTTGAAATTAGTGAGATTAATAAATTATACTTTAAAAATAGAAAACAATTAAGTCAAATTTTTCTTTTAATTGACATTCGTCATGAAATTCAAAAGGCAGACCTTGAGTTTATGAATTTTTTACAATCGATAAGGAAGAAGTTTATTATTATATTCACTAAAAAGGATAAAATCAAAGAAAGTATGGTTTCTGTACATTGCAAAAAATATATAGATGCAATTAGTGATTTTTATAGCAATAAATATTTTATAAGCTCATCGAAGACAAAATATGGAAGAGAAGAAATTTTGAACTATATTGGAAAAAAGTCTTATTAGTATTATTTCTTTTTTAACTCTAGTTTTTCAGCAAAATAATCGCAAAACTGATTAAACGTATCATTCATTTTTTCATTATTTGTTGCTTTTAAATAAGACTCAGCCAAACTAACAAGTGTCTGATGAAAAAAAACATTCATTTGATCTACTGGCATGTCTTTGGTCCATAAATCTATTTTCATAGTCTCTTGATTTACATCATCCCAAGCGGAAAATAAAAAGGCTTTTGTTTTTTGGTTTTTTATACCACCATCCACAGCAGACCAGCTCATTTTCTCAGGAATCTTATTTTTATCTAAACAAACAGTTATTACAATATCAGTTTTTTTCATTGTTATCTTTTTGGTTTATAATTAGACTCTAAATATAATTTGTAATTATCATAGCTTAATATTTTCATTAGGTTTTCTTTATTTCTTTTAGCATATGATTGCACTATTCTATAGCCAATCCAGCGACCTATCATTGGTGGTGATTCAAAATCTATACTTAAACCAAATTTTGAAAATGGTGCATTAGCTAAAAACCTATAATCCAAAGATGATTGTGTAGAAAACAATAACTCATTTTCAATGAAATATTTCCACATATCATTTTCGTTATTAACCATCCATTCATGTTTATTTTTTTCATAACCTAACAATTCATGAGGTTCTAAGTCAGAGATTTTACTCATTAAATAAAGTAGTTTTCCATGATATATTATCTTAGAAATAAACTTTCTATCAGCTGGTATTTTTAAATATCTCGATGATATCAATTCACTTAATTCAACAGTTATAAATTCTGGAGACATTAACTTAGAAATATGACTGGGTATATTATTATATAAAGAATAATCTCCTAAATAACAATCAAGAGATATCAAGACAATACTATCCGAATCAATCATTTTGTACTTGTAATCAATTCCATTGTTAAGAGTTATCAATTTAGGTTTTGAGAAATCAGGAAAGTAGGCTTTAGTTTTTGAAAATATCCTTTCTATCTCATTTTCAATAGGTTTTACATTTGAAAAAACTTCCTGAGTTTTTTTAAAAATATTTAATCTAGTTGAATCAGTTTTAATAGCAACCCAGTGATTCAAACTATACATATCAGAGAACAAAAATGGATAATCACTAATTAAATTTGGTAATGAATCTATTTCACTTAGAAAAAATTTTTTATCAAATCTATCTAACTGAACATCAGCTAAGTTTTTACCAAGATTATCTATTCTGTTTCTACTTGAATCACATGATGAAAAGAAAATTAAAATAATTGATAAAAAGATTTTAATTTCAATTTTAAAAAATTTAATTTGGCATTGGTTTTGAGACATTTCTTTTTTTTAAATTACAAATCAGAACATGAATAATTCAAAGTTAATCAAACACATTGTTAATTGGTTAAGTTCATACTCAAAAAATTCAAGTACTAAAGGTTTTGTTATTGGTGTTTCAGGTGGAGTTGATTCTGCAGTTACTTCTACACTGTGCTGTAAAACAGGGCTCGAAACAATATGTTTAGAAATGCCGATTTTTCAATCAATCAATGAAGTTGAAAGATCAAAAAATCATATTTCATGGCTTAAATCTAATTTTAAAAATATCAACAGCAGAAATATTAATCTAACAAGCTCTTTTTCAGAGTTAAAAAAAACTATTTCGGACTCAAAAAACGCACAAAATACCCTTGCACTAGCTAATACTAGATCAAGATTGAGGATGGCTACCTTATATTACTATGCTTCAATTAACAATTATTTAGTTGTGGGGACTGGCAATAAAGTTGAAGACTTTGGAGTTGGTTTTTATACAAAATATGGTGATGGTGGTGTTGATATTTCTCCAATAGCTGATTTAATGAAAAGTGAAGTAAGAAACATTGCAAAAGAAATGGGTATAATAAATGAAATAATAATTGCTAAACCGACAGATGGATTATGGGATGACACTAGGACTGATGAAGAACAAATTGGTGCAAGCTATGATGAACTTGAGTGGGCCATGCAAGAATTAGAAAAAAATAATTCATCTGATTTATCAATTAGGCAAAAAGAAGTAGTTTCTATTTTGAAAAAACTAAATAAACAAAACAGTCACAAAATGAACCCAATTCCGGTTTGCGAAATTCCTGAAAAATTAAGAAACTAAATTACTCTATTAAGTTTTTTTGATAACAGTGATTTTAATTGGTAGTAATTTACAATTTCCTCAAGAGTATCTTTATTAAAGTTTTTATCATTTTCATTTGTAAGCTTACTCAATTCCTGAACCTTTTTATTTATTAAAAGTGTCCTTAATGTTAAAATGGTTTCAGTAACTAACTGTGAAATTGATCTATCCTTGCCCTTGACAATAACATTTTTTGATCTCCAATCATGTAGCTGGTAAATTTCATCTTCAATTATAAGTGAAGTAACTAGTTCTGATAGGTTTTTTGGCAATGAATTTATAAAGACCTTTGCATCGAAATTCTCCTTCTTTTGATACTCTTGAATTAATTCTTTGTATAAAACTTTGAATTCTTCATTAGCAAATTCTACCTCATCAGAATGTAGGTCTAGAAATATTTTTTCATGAACATATGACTTTACCATATCTGGCTTATAAGTTATTTCACCATTTTCATCTTTTATCATTTTGATTTCATCAAAGCTGACTTTTTGATTGCCATACAAAACTAGGATTTCAATAATTTTCTTTTCTAACTTAAAAATTTGATCAGTTCTTTCTTGCCTAATTGGAGTTGAACTATCTTGAGCAACTTGAGTTTTACTAACCTGCGTAATTTGATTTAGTTGAGCAAGTGCATTGAATAATGTATTCTCAGTAATATCCAGCATTTTTGAACATTGTTTTATATATATCTCCTGTTTAATTTTGTCAGGTATTTTTGATATTGAGGATACTATATCGTTTACAACTTTAGCTTTTTCTGTAGCAGAATTTCTTTTTGATTCATTAAGTTTTTTTGCTTTAAAATCAATAAAGTCTATACTGTTTTCATTTAAATATTTTTGAATTTCCTCAGTAGTTTTATTTTTTGCAAAACTATCAGGATCCTCACCTTCCTCGAATAAACAAATACTTACATTCATGCCTTCACTGAGGATCATATCTATTGATCTTATAGTAGCATTCAATCCAGCATTATCAGAATCAAAAAGCATAGTTATATTTTTAGTCAATCTTCGTATAATATTAATCTGTGCAGATGTAAGTGCGGTGCCTGACGAAGAAACCACATTATTAATCCCTTTTTGAAAAAATCTCATTACATCTGTGTAACCCTCGACTATATAACAATTATCATTTTTAACGATATTTGTTTTTGAATTATAAAGTCCATATAAAATTTTACTTTTATTATAAATTATTGAATCAGGACTATTTATATATTTTGCTGATTTTACTGAATTTTTTAGAGTCCTAGCTCCGAAACCGACTGTTCTTCCTGATATTGTTCTGATTGGAAAAATTATTCTAGAACTATAAATATCATTTTCATTTTTTGATGAAACTAGACCAAGAGAAATCAAATCATCAATGTTGTAACCATTTTCAATTGCATAGTTTTTGAATGAGTTTCTGCTGCTAGTTAAACAACCAACATCAAAATGATCAATTATTTTATTATCAAATCCTCTCTCGCCTAGGTAATTTAAAGCAATATTTTTTCCAAAGTCCGTTTCATTAATTTGTTTTTTAAAAAACTTTTTAGCGAATTCGCATATAACCATCAATTTTTCTTTTTGATCTAGCTTTTCTTTTTGTTCTGTAGAAATTGCAGTTTCCTCTACTTCAATATTATATTTATTTGCTAGAAACTTTATTGCTTGTGGATAAGATAGTTGTTCATGCTCCATCAAAAAGGCAACAACATTACCTCCTTTTCCGCTACTAAAATCTTTCCAAATTTGTTTTGCAGGTGAAATCATGAAGCTCGGTGTCTTTTCATTTGTGAAAGGGCTTAGACCCTTATAATTTGATCCAGATTTTTTAAGCTGTATGAAATCACCAATTACTTCCTCAACACGTGATATTTCAAAAACTTTTTCTATTGTGTTTTTTGAGATCATATTAATAGTTCCTCTGGATAACGTAATTTATCATTTTTTTTAATGAATCCTTGTATGGACTATCATCAAATAATTCTAAATCATCTAAAGCTAGATTATGGTACTTATTCATTACATCAATTGCATATTCAAGTCCACCACTCTCTTTGACTAAGCTAATAATTTGATTTATTAAAGCTTTATTTTTTTTACTCTTTTTTAAAGAACTAAGAAGCCATTTTTTTTCTTTCTTTTCAATATTATTAATAGCATATATTAAAGGTAGAGTTAGTTTTTTTTGTTTTATATCGATTCCCCTAGGTTTACCAATGCGTTTTTTTCCATAGTCAAATAGATCATCTTTAATTTGAAATGCTATACCGATATTTAAACCTAATCTAGCTATGTTATTAACATAATCTGGTTTACTATCAACTGAAATTGCAGCAATTTTACAACATGAGCTGATTAAAGAAGCTGTCTTTTTTTTGATAATATCAAAATATGTTTTCTCATCTATATCTAATTTTTTTGTTTTTTCAATTTGTAGTAATTCACCTTCACTCATTTGTTTGACAGATTCAGAAATGACGTCTAGAATATCATAATCTTTATTATCTATGCATAAAAGCATTCCTTTAGATAATAGGAAGTCTCCAACTAATACTGCAATTTTATTTTTCCAAATTGCATTAATAGAAAAAAAGCCTCGTCTCTTATTACTTTCATCAACAACATCATCATGGATTAGTGTAGCAGTATGAATAAGCTCAATAACAGCAGCGCCCCTATATACTTTTTCATTTACCTTTCCTGAATTTACAAGCTTTGAACATAGAAAAATTAGCATTGGCCTCATCTGCTTGCCTTTTCTTTTTATTATATAATGTGTGATTCTATTCAAAAGTGGAACATCCGACAACATCAGTTTAGAAAACTTTTCTTCAAAAGTTTCCATTTCTGATGCAATTGGTTCTCTTATTTCGTAAACTCTACTCACTACTGGGTTATCAAATTAATATTTATTGGCTAACTGGCCACATGCTGCTTGAATATCTTTTCCTCTTGATCTTCTTAAAGACACAGCAATTTTATTTTCCTTTAGAACATTAATATAGTTATTTATCCATTCAATATCTGCAGATTTAAAATCAGAATTATCAGTAGAATTATATTCGATTAAATTTACTTTAGAAGGAACCTTCTTACAAATTTCAATTAAAGAATCTATATGTTTAAAATCGTCATTTATACCTTTCCAAACTAAATATTCAAAAGTTATTTTTCTTTTTGTTTTTTTATACCAATAATCAAGACTTTCAACCAATTTTTTTAACGGAAAAGATTTAGTGAAAGGCATAACAATATTCCTAGTTTCTTCGATTGCTGAATGTAAAGACACAGCTAAGTTGAACTTCACATCATCATCAGCCATTCTTTTAATTGTTTTAGATATTCCGCTAGTCGATACTGTGATTTTTTTAAAAGAAATTCCTAGCCCAAAGTCACTTGTGATATAATCAATTGACTTTAGAACATTTTTGTAGTTTAATAGTGGTTCTCCCATGCCCATGAAAACTATATTTGTGATTGTTGAATTTAAATAACATTTTGCTTCATCATTGAGCAACATGATTTGATCGAAGATTTCATAATAATGTAAGTTTCTCATATTTTTCAAAAGTGATGTTGCGCAAAAATTACAGTCTAAACTACAACCTACTTGACTCGAAACACATGCAGTAACTCTACCATTTGAAGGGATCAATACAGACTCCACTACCTTGCCATCATATAGTTTGATGGCATATTTAATTGTATCGTCAGAACTTCTTTGTTTATATAAAATCTCAGATTTATTTAAACAAAAATTATCATTTAAAAAATTTACCAATCTTTTTGGCAAATTCGACATCTGATTAAATTCAACAATATCGATTTTTCTAGACCAATTTTTTATTTGTTTTGATCTATAACTGGGAAAATTATTTTCTTCTAGTATGGAACATAAATTTTCATTACTAATAGATCTAATATCTGTCAGACTTATTGTCATTTTATAAAATTAGCATAGCATCACCATAGGAATAAAACCTATACTTATCTTTTATAGCTGTTTGATAAGCCTCCATCAAGAAATCGTGACCACAAAAAGCAGAAACCATCATCAATAGAGTAGATTTTGGCATATGAAAATTTGTAATTAGAGAATCTGCAATACTAAAATTGTATGGCGGAAAAATGAACTTGTGGGTCCAACCCTTATATGGATTTAAAGTACCCATTGAAGAGACAGAGGATTCCAATCCTCTCATAACTGTTGTTCCAACAGCACAAACTTTATTTTTGTTTGCTTTAGTTTTATTCACCATTTCAACAACCTCATTATCAATAAACAGTTCCTCAGAATCCATCTTGTGCTTGGATAAGTCTTCGACCTCGACTGGGTTAAAGGTCCCCAAACCAACATGAAGCGTAAGTTCGCCTAGGTTTATACCCTTAATCTGAAGTCTCTTCAATAAATGTTTAGAAAAATGTAATCCTGCAGTTGGAGCAGCAACAGCTCCTTCAGTTTTAGCATATATAGTTTGGTATCTATCTTTATCAAATTCCTCTTCGGAACGTTTTATATATTTAGGAAGAGGTGTTTGACCTAATTCTAATAATTTTTCTCTAAATTCATCATAGGATCCATCATAAAGAAAACGCAAAGTTCTCCCCCTAGATGTGGTATTATCAATAACCTCAGCAACTAAACTATCATCATCACCAAAATATAGCTTATTGCCAATTCTAATTTTTCTTGCTGGATCTACCAGAACATCCCAAAGTCTTTGCTCTCTACTAAGTTCCCTAAGTAAAAATACTTCAATATTTGCACCTGTTTTCTCCTTATTCCCCATTAATCTTGCAGGAAATACTTTTGTATCATTCAATATAAATGAATCTCCATCATTGAAGTATTCGATTACATCTTTAAATAACTTATGTTCAATTTTTTGAGTATCTCTATGTAAAACCATTAATCTTGATTCATCCCTTTGATCAGATGGATATTCAGCTAATAATTCTTTTGGTAATTCGTAATTAAAGTTTGATAGTTTCATAATTTAAAAAAGGCAAATATACATTTGTGAAATAGGCGATGTCAAGAAAAATCCAAAATAATTACAAATAATCAATAGAAAAATTGATTTTTTTTAAAATATTCCAAAATTCAGGAAATGATTTTGTTACTACATCTGGATTACTGATATTTAAGGGTTTGATAATAGATAATGGTGCAAATGATAATGCCATTCTGTGATCATCATATGTTTTAATTGTGTGGTTATCATTTAATTTATTTTCAGTTTTAAAAATTTCTATCGAATCATCATCAATTTCACATTTGGCACCTAACATAGTTAGCTCATTATGCATGGCAACAAGCCTATCAGTTTCCTTAATCTTTAGTGTTGACAAACCTGTAAGCTTAGTTGGAATATTAAGTCCAAAAGAAGTAACAATGATTGTTTGAGCCAAATCAGGGTTATCATTAAGATCAATTGTAATTTGTTTTGGATACTTAAAATCAGTTTGTTTACTAATAACTAAACTATGATTTTGAAATTTAGATTTTATACCAAATAATTCATAATATTTACAAACTTTTCTATCACCCTGATTGCTGTTGGATCTGAAATTTTTAAACGACAACTCTATACCATTACTTAAGGCAACTATTGAAAAGAAATAAGAAACTGAAGACCAATCTGACTCTACCTTATATGTTGATGTTTTAATTTTTTTTTGTGGTTTTATTGTTATAAAATTTTCTTTGATTTTAGACTCAATTCCTAGTTTTTGAAGAATTGATAAAGTAAGATCTACATATGGTCTAGATGTAATTTTACCTTCAAGCTCGATAACTAACCCATTCTTCAAAGTTGGTGCAATTAACATTAGGGCACTTATGTATTGACTACTCAAACTGGAGTTTAATTTTACACTATTTTTTATGTTTTTTGCACCAATTATCTCCAAGGGAGGATAACCCTCATCTTCAATATAATTGATTTTAAAACCTAAGTAATTTAAAGCATCGACTAATAAAGCAATAGGTCTTTCATGCATTCTTTTTGAACCACTCAAAACAAATTTTTTATTTACTAAGGTTGCAAGGTATGCAGTTAGAAATCTCATTGATGTTCCTGCATGTCCAACATTTATAATTGGATTTTTATTAATTAAACTTTTTTTTAAGATTTTGGTATCATCTGATGATGATAAATTTTCTATTGAGATATTGTTAAAAATAGATTTTAAAATCAATACTCTATTAGATTCGCTTTTTGAACCACTTATATTAAGATTTTGAAATGATTTTACATCACATCCACTAACCCTAATTTTTCTCATTTTAATTTTTTGTTGGTATGGTGTCTTTTATTATCCCTTTTTGTTTTTTTTTCCATCCTTGATTTGAATGATTTTTCAAGATCAACCCCCGTTTTATTAGCTAAACAAATTAAAACAAATAAAACATCAGCTAACTCCTCCCCCAAATCATCCAACTTTTCTCCAGGCTTGGTTGATTGTTCACCATAAGTTCTTGAAATTATTCTAGCTACTTCTCCAACTTCTTCAGTAAGCTGCGCCATATTTGTTAATTCATTAAAATATCTAACACCATATTTTTTTATCCAATCATCAACCTTTTTTTGCAAATCTTTTAATTCCATATTTATTATTTATTTTTCGTATCAATTACAATAGTTACTGGACCATCATTTTCTAGCTCAACTTTCATATCAGCTCCAAATTTACCAGTTTTTGGTTTTAAATTATATTCATTTTCAAATTCCAATATAAATGAATTATATATTTTCAGGGCGATTTCACCTTTAGCAGCATTAATATATGAGGGTCTATTTCCTTTTTTTGTTTGAGCATGTAATGTAAACTGACTAATTATCATTAATTCACCTTGTACATCAATCAAAGAGTTATTCATTATTAAGGCTTCATCGTTAAAAATTCTAAGATTAGCAATTTTTTTTGCTAGCCATTTAACATCTTCAATACCATCATCATGGGTTATACCTAGAAGAACAACCAAACCGTTACTTATCTTGCTGAATATTGAACCTTCAACTCTTAGTTTTGCATAATTTACTCTTTGGATAACTGCTCTCATTTTATATCCTGTAGTTATTATTTATTTCATTTAATAATGTTATATAATTCTGATATCTGGATTTTGATATAGTGCCGTTATCAACTTTTATTTTTACTTGACAACCTGGTTCTTCAAAATGCAAACAATTATTGAACTTGCAATCTTGGACTTTAGTAAACTCCTTAAAAAAATCTCTAAGTTCATTCTGTTTAACATCATAGAGGCCAAAACCTTTGATTCCAGGCGTATCAATTATTCTTGCATTGAAATTAAGGTCATACATTTCGGAAAAAGTAGTTGTATGTTGACCTGATAGATTAGATTCTGAGATCGGTGAGGTTTTAATATTTATTTCTGAATCTAGTTTATTAATTAATGTTGATTTACCAACGCCACTGTGTCCTGAAAACACACAAGATTTATTAATCATAACTTTTTTTAAATGATCAATATTTATACTTTTTTTTCCAGAAATACTTAAACATTTATATCCTGCATTTTTGTAAATATTCATCAATCGTATTAGTTTCTCATCATTATAATCAATCTCATCAATTTTATTAAACAATAAAACAGTTTCTATATTATAAGAAAATGTGGAAGCTAAAAAACGATCAATAAACATGGTGGATGTCTCTGGGTTTTTAACAGTTACAATTAAAAAACATACATCTATGTTTGAGGCAATTAAGTGATATTGCTTAGAAAGTTTAACAGACTTTCTTATTAAATAATTATTTCTATCAAAAATTTCTTCAATCTGATGGACCTGGTTTTTAGTTATATTAACTCTGACATTATCACCAACACAAACTGGGTTTGTCGATTTTAAGTTCTCTGTTCTAAATCTTCCAAATAATTTACAATCTATAAATTCACCATTTTCTAACTTAACTTTATACCAGCTGCCGGTAGATTTATACACAGTCCCTCGCATCAGTTTTTAATAATTTTTTCCTGATGATTAATTGACTCTTGATGAATTGCTTTAAAAATTTTTAAAACAAACTCTTCACTAAGTCCCCTATCTTTTCCCTCCAAAATCATTTTTCCAAGAATTTCATTCCATCTTTTAGATTGCAGTATAGCAACATTTTCTTTCTTTTTTAATCTTCCAATATCATCAGAAATTTTCATTCTTTTTCCTAATATATCCAATATGCCATTATCGGCAGAGTCGATTTTTGTTCTGAGTCTCTCTAACTCTTTTAAATAATCCTCTTGGTTTACACTAAGCTTTCTCATTTTTAATTCCTTCATTAATCTGATTAATTCGTTGGGTGTAATTTGCTGTGCAGCATCACTCCATGCGTTATCAGGATCAATATGTGACTCGATCATAAGACCATCAAAATTTAGATCTAAAGCTTTTTGTGATACATCATGAATCAGATCTCTTCTTCCACAAATATGCGATGGATCACAAATCAATGGTAAATCTGGGAATCTGTTTTGTAATTCAATAGGTATTTGCCATTCAGGATGATTTCTATATTTAGATTTTCCATAGGAGGAAAAACCCCGATGAATAACTCCAATTTTCTTAATATTTGAAGAGAATAACCTCTCAATTCCACCATACCAAAGTGATAAATCTGGATTTACTGGATTTTTTAATAAGACTATTTTATCTGTTCTCTCAAGGGCATCAGCAATTTCTTGCACAATAAAGGGGCTTACTGTAGACCTAGCTCCTATCCACAAAACATCTACATCATTTTCAATGGCAAGTTTCACGTGATTTGCATTAGCGACCTCAGTTGTGGTAAGTAATCCAGTTTCTTCTTTTACTTTTTTAAGCCATTTTAAACCAATAGCTCCAACACCTTCAAACATCCCTGGTCTAGTTCTTGGCTTCCATATGCCGGCTCTGAAAATCGATACATCACTATTCTTGAGTTCATGGGCAATTGACAATACTTGTTTCTCAGTTTCAGCACTACAAGGACCAGCTATAACCAATGGATGTTTTAGGTTAAAATCATCCAGCCATGTTCTAAGTTTTTTATTATTTTTCATTTTTATTATTAATACCTCCTAAAATTTTCTTTACTCTGTTTATGTTGTTCAAATCACTTATTATTGATTCTTGATCATCATTGATAATTTTTGTTTTTAGATCATTTAAATTTTTAACGTATTTGTCTAAAGCCTCAACTAAGTTATATTTATTTTGTAAAAATATAGGCGTCCACATAAATGGTGAACTTTTAGCCAATCTAACAGTTGATTCAAATCCACTGCCTGCCAAATCAAATATATTTTTTTCGTTTCTTTCCTTTTCTATTACTGTTTTAGCTAAAATAAAAGAGGTGACGTGAGAAAGATGGGAAACATATGAAATATGCTCATCGTGTGAGTCTGGATCCATGTAAATAATCTTCATGTTTAAATTATTTAGTATAGTCAAAACTTTGTTAAGTAATATAGGATCTGTTTTATCTACTTCGCACAAAATATTTGTAATTCCTCGATATAAACCAGCGACTGCAGAGCTAGGACCACTATTCTCTGTTCCAGAAATGGGATGCATTGCTAAAAACTGTCTTCTATTTTTATGATTAGCAATTGATTTACAAATTTTTGATTTAGTAGATCCAACATCAACAACTATTGTATTATTACCTACTTTATCTAAAATTTTAGGAAGAATCTTAATAGTTTCATCCACAGGAACTGAGATCAATATTAAATCTAATTCAGAAATATTATTATCATCAAGTTTAAAATCAATAAGATTTAGATCAAATGAAGATTTCAAATGTTGACTAGATTTATCCTGACCATAAATAACAGATTTTTTATCTAAGTCTTTCATATCTTTTGAGAAAGAGCCCCCCATTAAACCTAAACCTACAATACCAATATTCATCTATAATCTTTTTAAAGCTTCTAAAAGTTTTTTTTCATCACAGCACAGTGAAATTCTTACATAACCCTCTCCGTTTGATCCAAAAATTGAACCAGGTGTTATAAAAATATTTTTGTCATACAGCAATTTATCTATAAATTCTTCCGAGGATTTAAACTTATCCGGTATTTTACACCACAAAAACAAACCAGTTCCATCACTGTTAAAAGTAAGTCTCAACTTGCTAGCAATTTCAATAACTATTTTTTTTCTCTTTAAATATGTTTGATTTAAGTTTTTATACCAAGCTTGATTTTGATTCAATGCATCAATTGCGCCTATCTGAAGTGGATAAAACATACCTGAATCCATATTTGATTTTATTTTTAAAATATTATCAATATTTTTTTTGCTACCAACTACCATTCCTAGCCTCCAACCTGCCATATTATGTGATTTACTTAAAGAATTTAATTCGATACAATTATCGCTCTTTTCGGCCATTAACAAACTGACTGGATTCTCATTTAAAACAAAACTGTATGGATTATCATTAACTAATAATATATTTTTACTCTTACAAAAGGCAATTAAATCTTTGAAGTCATCAATAGAGCAATTAGCACCAGTTGGCATATTAGGATAATTAATCCACATAATTTTAACTTTAGATAAGTTGATTTTTTTTATTTTTTTAATATCTGGAAGCCATGAATTTGATTCTGCCAAATCATAAAAAATGGGTTCTGCTCCAACTATTTTACAAATCGACAAATAAGTTGGATATCCTGGGTTAGGAATTAGAACTTTATCACCCTCATCCAAAAAAGCTAATGAAATATGCATGATACCCTCTTTTGAACCAATTAGCGGTAATATTTCTTCATCATGGTTAAGGTTAACATTGTAGTTTTTTAAGTAAAAATCCTTTATTGCTTTTCTAAAAGGTTCAATACCCTTGTAACCTTGATATTTATTTGCTATTGGTGATTGCAATGCTTTTATCAAGTTGTCTATTGATGATTTTGGTGGCATCAAATCAGGGCTTCCAATACCTAAATTAATAATTGGTTTTCCCTTGGAAATCAGCTCACCGACTTCTTTTAACTTTCTGGAAAAGTAGTACTCGTCGATATGTTTAAGTCTTTTTGCTGTTTTCATTGGGATTTAAAATTATTGTAAACACCAAATTCCTTTACCATCTCAGACTGGGATGATACCTTTTTGATAGCCTCTTTATATTTTTTATAATTTGAAAATGTTGTATCAATAAAGAATGAATACTTCCAAGGTGTTTCTATAATTGGAATGGATTGAATCTTTGTAAGATTTAAATCATATGAGGCTAAAATATTAAGAATATTAGCTAGGCTACCATTTCTATGGCTTAATATAAATTTTAATGAAGCTTTATCTGGATTATTCGAAATTGATTTTGATTTTGATTTTGATATCACTACAAATCTGGTCTCGTTATCTTTTATTGTTTGAATATTGGTCTTGATTACTTCCAGACCATACATTTCAGCAGCTTCTAAACCTGCTATAGCAGCTGTATCTTTAATATTTTTGTCACGAATTCTTTTAGCTACTTGGGCAGTGTCTCTGTCCTCAACAATTATTTTGTCTGTTTTTTTTAGAAAATCTTTACATTGTAGCAGGGCCATAGGATGAGACGAGATATTTATTATTTTGTTAAAATCAACACCAGGGTAAACCATTAAATTATGGTTTATGTTGATGAAATATTCACCAATTATGTGTAGATCATTATCATCAATCAATGAATAATTTGGAATAATAGAGCCTGCAATAGAATTTTCAATTGCCATAATAGCGTAGTCACATTTACCTTCATGAGTAAGATCAGCTAAATCATCGAATGACAAACACTCAAGAATATCTATTTCTTTACCAAAAAAATCCAAAGCGACTCTGTGATGATATGAGCCTTTAATTCCCTGAATAGCAACTTTCATAACAAAAAAAAAGTCCTGAAAATCAGGACTTTTATATTAATTCTTTTCTTATTATTAACAAAAAATCCTGCTTTTACTAGAAAAGTAAAAGAAAAAATAGAACTCGTTGTAATAACTTTTGTTTAACATTGGATTAAAAATAGTATAGTATTTTATTTCTGCAAAATTATTTCAAAAAAAAAAAAAACTTACCTCAAACGTCCACCCCCTCTGTTACCTCTCGGTCTAGGGTTTGTTGATGCTTTACCAGAATTTTCATCATTCTTATCCTTACCCCCAAATAGAGTTAAATCATACTTTAACTTGAATAATACATACCTAGGTTGAATGACATACATCCTGGTCTGTGAAAAAAATTGGTTGAATGAGTCTCTGTTTATAGATTGATCGTTCAGCAAATTGGTTACACCTACACCAAATTCCCATTTTGAACCTTCTTTATTGTAAGAAATATCTGCATCCAAGAATCTAAATTTGTTCAGTGTTTGGGTTTCATTTTTATAGGAATTAAAACTGTATTCAGCTGTGAAAACAAATCCTTTACCGAAATATGCATCGATCTGAGCAAAGGGAGACTCGGTAATAAACTTATTTTCGTTTGTTCCATTGTCATATCTGTTAATATTATATTTATACCCCAACTCGATATTTGGTTTGTCTCTAAAATTTGTTTCGATGCTGGCTGAATAGTTTTGCGTTAAACTGTTTGAACCTACCGAAACATCGTTAATAACATTTGTGAAATCACTGTAATTAAACCTTGTGTCGGCATTCAACTTAAAATTTTTGAATCTTTTATCAATTCTACCACTAACAGAATATGTTTCTCTGGGAAAAACTGAATTAATTGATGTTCTTATGGCATTAATTCCAGCAATGTTAGCTCTGGACTGAATAGAATTACTTCGTTTTGAATAACTTGCATTAGCAAAGATGTTAGTAAAGGTAAACTGGTTGATACTTCTGTAGTTTAAGTTGTAAGTATTTACTACAGAAGACTCTAACTCTCTGTTTCCCTTGAATATACTGTTATAATTATTAAAAACATATCCCTCAGCTAAATTATTTACGTCAGTGAATTGAGTGTTTTTTCTAAATGTAAATCTTAGACTTTCAGTTTTCTTGAACTGCATATTTATTCTCAAATTAGGTCTGACATCACTCATCCTTCTTTCAAATGAACTACCTAATTGAGTGTTTTTAGTATTGTAAAAATGAAGTGTAAAACCTGGATCAAAAGTGAATATTCCAGTTCTTAAACGATAATTCAAAGCAACGTAAGCATCGCTGAAATCAAACTTCACATCATTGTTGTAAATAGCATCATTAAAGTCCAGTGATGGACCATTATCAAGAATTTGATAAAAACTAGAATTAAAATCTTGATTAACGTCAGTTACACCTAAGCTTAGATTAATATTAGACACATCATTTAACAGAAAATAATAATCAAGTTTTGCTTCGAGCTTGTCAGTATGGACCATTCTTTCTTGAGTAATATCATATTTGTTTTGGCTAGAGCTGAATGGAATTAACCTAGTAAAGGGGTTTCTATCCCTAATTGCTCTATTAAATGGATTTTCATCTTGATCCAAATGCTGAGCCTCGAATGAAAAAATATGATCTTCATTAAGGGTAAAATAAAGCTTAAATTCTTGATTCAATGATTGCGGTTTTTGGGACCTTGTAATATCGAGTGTTTCTTCCAATCTATTACCAACTCTTCCGTACATTGAAGTTAAGTCATTGTTCTCGTATTGGTTAGATTTATTGAAAAGTATATTGTATTCTAATTGTAAAATTTCACTTGGCTCATATTCTAAACTAAATTTATATAGCTCTAAATCATTTTCTTGGAGTGAAAATTCACTAGTGTTTTCAACAGCGTTAGTTGCAACATATGTCCTATCAATTTGCTCCTCTAGCTCATTAATAGTTGATGAGTGCACGGTAAATCCTGAGATTTCGAATCCTTTGTCGTTATTAACTGAAAAGTTTGTAGCAGTAAGTTTAGAGTCAATTGATTTGGCCCTGTTATTATTCAGACTTCCTATGCCAGCTAAATCTGAGCCTATATTTATGGATGTGCCTGTTCTTGAGTTTAGATTTCCAAATCCTCCAGAAAATCTGTAAAAATCTCTTCTGGACAGGGGAGGTTGTCCAATATCATTGGAGTTTGCTAAAACACTAAAATTAAATTTAGGTGCATAATAAAATATTTTTGGCGCAAAAAGGTGAATATCATCAGGGCCAGATCCTGCCAGGATTTCTCCAAACCAAAATTTATCTTTTCCTTCTCTTAGTCTAATATTAATAGCAAAATTATCTTCATTATTTTGTACCCCACTTAACTGCCCAACTTCCGAAAAATTTCTTAAAACCTCAATTTTTCCAACGGCTTTGGCAGGTAAATTTTGGGCAGCAAGCTTAGTATCTCCATCGAAAAAATCTTTTCCTTCAATTTGAATTTTCCTAACCTCTTGACCTTCAACCTCAATCCTACCATCCTCGTTAACTTCGACACCAGGTAAGTTTTTCAAAACATCTGCTAATTTTTTTTCAGTACCGGTATTAAAAGCGTCTGCGCTGTAAACTATAGTGTCTCCTCGGATTTCAACTGGCATTTCGTATACAATTTCAACTGCATCTAGTGCCTCAGATTGTTCTTCTAAAACAAAGTCTTTTACAATATCTGAATTAAGTGTTGTGTTAAACTCGACTGGTTGAAATCCAATGAAAGTTATTTTGATATTGAACTCAGTACCGTTCTTTAAATTTATGCTGAAATATCCATTTTCATTAGAAATTCCAAAACCATCAAGAATATTTGTTTCATTATTAACAGCAATGACATTGGCACCCATGATTGGATACCCAGAGGAATCTTTGATTGAACCACTTAGACTAGACTGAGAAAAAATATAAAGGGGGAAAAATAATAGTGTTAGAATTTTCTTCATACTATTTAAGTCTTGACGAAGATCCTCTCCTTGATTTGTTCCACATTTCTCGTGCTTCAATTCTTTTCTGATCTTGTAAGGCTAAAAAGTCTGAAGTAGCAATCACTTTTCCTTTTTTGGGTCTTTTAATCTTAGATTTTTCAGTAGGATTCATCACTATTTTGGTACAAAGAACAGTAGTATTATCATCACTAATTTCTAAAATTAAGCCAGGTAACCCCCCATACCATGATGGACCAGTTGCAATAGGTATTTCAGGCGTAAACCAAGCTGTAACCTCAACCTTTCTTGTTTTTGAAGCAGAAGGCGTACTGTTACTATTATCGTTATTCCAAGAACCGAAACTAAACACCTTTTCTTTTACTTCTTTTTCGTAAGTGGCTTTATAGCATGTATATTTTCCAATTTTTTTTGACTCACCTGTCATTTTCCATTTTTGATCAGAGATAGAATCGGTTAGTAAAAAAAACCTACCCATAAACTCAGTTTCATTTACAGTTACTTTATCACTAACATTTTTGTATAACTTTCCTATATTATCGCCTACATATTGAGCCATCCAATTGAAACCACCTCTTCCTTCTTCAATCTCAAGCTTTTCTTGTTCTTTATACATGGATTCAGTTGAATTGAACTCGAGTATGTAGTTTTTTTCTGTATTCTGTTTAAGCATCTTTTCCATGTATCCCTTCCATTGCGCAGCTCTTGGATTATCTAAAAAAGATTTATCAACTGATATTTTTGACATGTAATATGCCTTTCCTTGAAATTGCTGGGAGAAAGTGAAACATGAAACCAGTAAAAATAAGTAAAAGGGGTATTTCATGTTTTTTCAATTAATTGTTCAGTTTACTTAAACAAAAATTAGGCCATATTTTTTTTTAAAAAAAACTAAAGTCTTTTTTAGATTTTAAAAATTTATGTTTTATTTTAGAATGTTACTAAAATGCACGTAGCTATTGCAGGAAATATAGGCGCAGGTAAAACAACTCTCACTGGGATGTTGGCTAAACATTACGGATGGGAGCCTCATTTCGAAGATGTCTTAAAAAACCCCTATTTGGATGACTTTTATGAGCGAATGGAAAGATGGTCATTTAATCTTCAAATATATTTTCTAAACAGTAGATTCAATCAAATGATTGATTGTTCCAATAAAGATAAAGACACTATCCAGGATAGAACAATATACGAGGATGCATATATTTTTGCTCCAAACTTATTGTCAATGGGATTAATGACAAATAGGGACTTTAAAAATTACGAATCAATATTTAAAACATTGAAATCATTTGTTAAAGATCCTGATTTGCTTATTTACCTCAGAAGTAACATTCCTAACCTAGTTGACCAAATTCATAAAAGAGGTAGGGAATATGAAAATTCTATTAGCATAGAGTACCTAAGCAGATTAAATGAAAGATACGAAGCCTGGATTCAGAGTTATGATAAAAGCAACCTGTTGATTATCGATGTTGACAACCTTGATTTTGTAGAAAATCAAAGTGATTTCGAGTCCATTATTGCACAAATTGATTCAAAAATAAACAGTGCCAAATAGTATAATTAATCTTTTAAATTAATATCCAGAGAACCAAAGGCATCTACCAATTCTGCTTCACCTGAAATCTCAGAAGCCATAACTAAAAGTTCAGCTCGTGAACCGTAACATTTTTCTGTTTTTTCAGTAACAACTCCATTAACTTCAGATTTTGTAATTATTGTTAATGAACTTCTGTCTGGGTTTTCGTCATTTATATTTAAAGTCACATTTTTCTCTATATTCTTATCAATGTTGTATACACTAGAATTTTCTCCATGATTGCCAAGAATTGGGGCAATTACTAAACCAACCAGACATGTCAATTTAATCAATATATTCATTGAAGGACCAGAGGTGTCTTTGAAGGGATCTCCAACGGTATCACCGGTAACTGCTGCTTTATGAGCCTCAGACCCCTTCTTTTCTATTTTACCATTTATTTCAACACCTGCTTCAAATGATTTTTTTGCATTATCCCATGCTCCCCCTGCATTGTTTTGAAAAATTGCCCATAAAACACCAGAAACTGCAACTCCTGCCATATAACTTCCTAGAGCTTCAGGACCCATAGCAAATCCAATCACAACAGGCGTTACAATTGTAATAATTCCAGGAAGAAGCATTTCTTTCAAAGCTGCGTTTGTTGAAATCTCAACACACTTTTCATAATCTGGTTTAGCTTTACCCTCTAAAATTCCAGGTATTTCTTTAAACTGTCTTCTTACTTCTTGCACCATCTTCATTGCAGCTTTTCCTACAGATTCCATTGCAAGGGCTGAAAATATTACAGGAATCATTCCACCAATAAACAGGGCTGCTAATACATCTGCTTTAAAAATATTGATACCATCAATTCCTGTAAATGTTACATAGGCAGCAAACAATGCAAGTGCTGTTAGTGCAGCCGATGCGATTGCAAATCCTTTTCCAGTTGCAGCAGTTGTATTTCCTACTGAATCTAAAATATCTGTTCTTTCCCTAACCTCCTTAGGAAGTTCACTCATTTCAGCGACACCACCTGCGTTATCAGAGATGGGGCCAAAAGCATCTATTGCTAACTGCATAGCAGTAGTGGCCATCATGGCTGATGCAGAAATTGCAACTCCATAAAAGCCTCCCAGTTCATAAGCTCCCCATATTGCTAAAGCAAATAGTATAACAGATGAAAAAGTAGATTTCATTCCAGTTGCTAATCCAGCGATAATGTTAGTGGCAGCTCCTGTTGATGAATTTTGAACAATGTTTAAAACCGGTTGCTTACCAAGTGCAGTATAATACTCAGTAAAGGCTGATATTAAATATCCAACAGCAAGTCCAACAATTGTCGAGTAAAAAATATTTTGACTTGGTATATCTCTAGTGCCTTCTCCAAAGAATTTCATACCATTTATTGTATCTGGCAATAAATAATCAATCAAGAACCAGCATGAGACCAATGTTATTAAAATTGATATTATGTTTCCAGTATTTAATGATGCTTGAACTTGAGCTTCTTTTGCTTCATTATTTTTTATTCTAATAAATAGTGTTCCGATAATTGAGGCAATGATACCAATACCCGCGATGAATAATGGTAATAAAATTGGACCCATACCACCAAATGGATCGGAAAATTGTTCAGAAGCATAGTCACTCATATCCTTAATTATATAGTTACCCAGAACCATTGATGCAAGGACTGTAGCTACGTAACTTCCAAATAAATCTGCACCCATACCAGCAACATCACCTACATTATCTCCAACATTATCAGCGATAGTAGCTGGGTTTCTAGGATCATCCTCTGGAATACCAGCTTCAACTTTTCCAACTAAGTCAGCACCAACGTCGGCAGCTTTAGTGTAAATACCACCACCAACTCTTGCAAATAAAGCAATGGATTCAGCACCTAAAGAAAAACCAGCTAACGCCTCTAGTACGACAGTCATATTATCGTAAAAACTTCCACCATCATTCATAAACTGGTTGATAAAAAACATAAAAAATAAGCTTAAACCAAGTACTGCTAAACCAGCAACTCCTAAGCCCATAACAGTTCCACCTCCAAAAGCAACATTAAGGGCTTTGGGCAGACTAGTTCTAGCAGCCTGTGTTGTTCTACTATTTGCGTCAGTAGCTATTCTCATACCAATATTTCCTGCTAATCCGGAGAAAATTGCACCAACTACAAATGCAGGAATTATCATCCAACTAGTTGTTTCAACCACTAAAGAAATTCCAAAAAGAGCAACAGACGCTATTACTACGAAAAATAACAATAACCTATACTCAGCATTCAAAAAGGCGAGAGCTCCTTTTTTTATGGCAGAACTAATCGAAACCATTTTCTCATTTCCTGGGTCTTGTTTTTTTACCCATTTGGCTTTAAAAAACATGTACAATAATCCAAGTAATGATAATATAATAGGAATAAAAATTGGGTTGAAATTCATAATCTTAAATTTTAGGGGTCAAAAATATAAATTTATTGTTTATAAAGTACTTTATTTACAGCTTTAATTACATCATTGTGGTTAGGTAACCATTCCTTTAATAAAACGGGTGAATAAGGTGTTGGTGTGTCGGCTGTATTAATTTTGATAATTGGTGCGTCTAAGTAATCTAGAGCTTGATTTTGAACCTGATATGCTATCTCAGTTGATACATTTCCAAATGGCCATGCTTCCTCCAAAATAACCAATCTGTTTGTTTTCTTTACAGAGTTAATAATTGTTTCAATATCTAGTGGTCTAACAGTCCTAAGATCGATTATTTCTATATCAATATTTTCCTGTGATAATTTTTCTGATGCTTTAAAGACCTCTTTTAAAATTTTTCCAAAAGAAACTACAGTTACATCATTACCCTCTTTTTTTACCTCAGCCTCTCCAATTGGAATTAAATATTCTTCATCAGGTACTTGACCTTTATCACCATACATTTGTTCTGATTCCATAAATATGACTGGATCGTCATCCCTTATTGCAGATTTTAAAAGGCCTTTGGCATCATAAGGGTTTGATGGAACAATTACCTTAAGACCTGGGCAATTTGCATACCAACTTTCAAAAGCCTGTGAGTGCGTAGCGGCTAGCTGTCCAGCAGATGCAGTAGGTCCTCTAAAAACTATTGGGCATGGAAACTGTCCACCCGACATTTGACGAATCTTCGCAGCATTATTTATTATTTGATCAATACCAACTAAAGCAAAATTGAATGTCATAAATTCTATTATAGGTCTGTTACCTGTCATTGTAGATCCAACGCCAATGCCCGCAAATCCTAGTTCAGAAATAGGGGTATCAATAACTCGTTTATCACCAAACTCATCAAGCATTCCCTTTGAAGCCTTGTAGGCACCGTTATATTCTGCAACTTCTTCACCCATAAGGTAAATAGTTTCATCTAATCTCATCTCCTCAGACATTGCCTCACATATAGCTTCTCTAAATTGAATTTCTCTCATTTATTTTTACGCAAAAATATGAATATTTAATTAGAAATTAAATTTTAAATATACTATGCGTGCATAATAAATTGTATTATATTTGTAATGATGAATATTTTGGTTTGTATTAGTTGTGTTCCCGACACAACTTCAAAAATAAACTTTACAGAAAACGACACGGAGTTTGACACAAATGGAGTCCAATTTGTGATCAATCCAAATGATGAATTTGGACTTACAAGAGCCATGTGGTTTAAAGAACAAAACGATGCTAATGTTGATGTTATAAATGTTGGTGAACAAGAGAATGAGTCTGTTCTCAGAAAGGCCCTGGCAATTGGAGCTGACAGAGCTTTTCGAATTAACAAAAAAGCAAGTGATAGTTTTCAAGTTGCTAAACTGATAGCTAATCACATTGAAGGAGCCCAATATGATCTTATTATTGCGGGGAGAGAGTCAATCGATTATAATGGATCTATGGTTCCAGGAATGATATCAGAGCTCTTAAATATAAATTTCATAACAAATTGTGTTAAGCTAGAAATTAATGGACAAACTGTTGTTGCTGACAGAGAAATTGAGGGTGGAATAGAAACCCTATCCTGTAAATTACCAATAATTATTGGTGGCCAAAAAGGACTTGTTGAGGAAAGTGATTTAAAGATTCCTAACATGAGGGGAATTATGCAATCAAGACAAAAACCATTAGAAGTTGTTGAACCCCCAGAAATACAAACTAAAACTACAACAAACAAATTTTATAAACCTGAGGAAAAAAATGAAATCAAAATGGTAGATTCAAATGATCTTGATACACTGATAGATCTTCTACACAATGAGGCAAAAGTAATATAGATATGTCAATTTTAGCGTATATAGAATCAAAAAATAAAAAGCCAAAAAAAAACTCTTTTGAGGTTGTTTCCTACGCTAAAGAACTATCAAAAAAACTTTCCACAGAACTTATTGTCTTAACTATTAATATTGATAATCACAGCAATTTGGAAAAATATGGGCCTAACAAAATAATATCAGTTAACGATATTGCTCTAAACAATTTTGATGCTAAAACCTATGCTGATGTAGTGTCGCAGGTAGCTACTAAGTTTTCAATAAGTCATATTGTTTTAGGTGGCGGAGTTGATTCTAAATACATGGCACCGATGTTATCAGTAAAACTAGATGCTGGATACCTATCAAATGTAGTTGAACTACCAAGCAATGTAGAACCATTCACTGTAAAAAGAACATCATTCTCGAATAAATCATTTTGTGATGCCTCAATTTTGTCAGATAATAAAATTATCAGTCTTGCAAGTAACTCTTTCAGCACGATTGAAAACCCATCCAATCCTGAAATCATTGACTTTCAAGTTAAAGCTTCAAATAGTAATATTAAACAAAACTCAATTGATTTAGTACAGGGTAAAGTTACTATTGCTGATGCCGATGTAGTGGTATCAGCAGGAAGAGGTTTAAAAGGTCCAGAAAATTGGTCTATAATTGAAGATTTAGCTGAAACACTTGGGGCAGCAACAGCTTGTTCAAAGCCTGTTTCAGATCTTGGTTGGAGACCACACAGTGAACATGTTGGGCAGACTGGAAAGCCTGTTTCAACCAACTTATATATAGCAATAGGAATTTCGGGTGCAATTCAACACCTAGCCGGTGTTAGCTCATCAAAAGTTAAGGTAGTTATTAATAGTGATCCAGAGGCTCCATTTTTCAAAGCAGCTGACTACGGAGTTGTTGGAGATGCTTTCGAGGTCGTACCTGAATTAAACGAAAAAATCAAAGCTTTCAAGGCTGAGAATAACTAATTTTCTATTTTTGAATTAAGTTATTTTAATGAGCCTAGTAGAGTTAACAGTTAATAGAATTTCATATAGTCAATCTCAAAACGGTGCATACGCCCTAATACTGGAGGAGGTTGATGGACAAAGAAAATTACCGATTGTAATTGGTGGATTTGAGGCCCAGTCTATAGCAATAGCACTAGATAAAGAGATTCAACCTCCAAGACCATTAACTCACGACTTATTCAAAAACCTAGCAGCAAACTATCAAATTAAAATCAAACAAGTAATAATACACAAACTTATTGATGGAATTTTTTTTTCAAGTATAATTTGTGAAAGAGATAAAGAAGAAGAAATTTTTGACGCAAGAACGTCTGATGCGATCGCACTGGCACTAAGGTTTGAATCACCAATATATACTTATGACAAAATTTTAGAAAAAGCAGGTATTATTTTAAAGAAAGAAATAACTGAAAAAAATAAGGAAAAAAAGTTTGATGAAAGTTTTAAAGGTTTTAGTATCAAACAACTAAATAAAAAAATTGCAAAAGCTATTGATGATGAAAACTACGAATTAGCAGCTAAACTTAGAGATGAGATCAATCAGAGAAAATAAGAAATAATGACATCAATTAATTTAATCTCAGAGCTTATACCAAGTACAGGACTAACATTGAATGGAATAGTTAGGGGAGTTTTAGGAATATCATCAATAATTCTTATTGCTTATGTTTACAGCTCTAACAAAAATAAGATTGCTTGGAAGACTATTTTATTGGCGTTATTTAGTCAGTTGCTAATCGGTATTCTAATTCTTAAAGTTCCTTTATTTCAGCTTATTTTTGAAAAGGCTGGAGCCCTATTTGTTAAACTTATTGACTTTACTAGAGAGGGAACAATATTTGTTTTTGGCGACCTACTAACTCCAAAAACCAACAGCTACATTTGGGCATTTGAAATATTACCTACTGTAATTTTCTTCTCCGCTATAACGTCATTGTTATTTTATTTTGGAGTTATTCAAAAAGTGGTGGGTTTTTTTGCTAAACTTTACACAAAATTTCTAAATATTTCCGGATCTGAAAGCTTATCGGTAATAGGAAATATCTTTCTTGGTCAAACTGAAGCCCCACTATTGATTAAAGCCTACTTACCTAAAATGAATAAATCTGAAATACTACTTGTCATGATAGGTGGTATGGCCACAGTTGCTGGTGGAGTTTTGGCTGCTTACATTGCATTTCTAGGTGGAGATGATCCTGTTAAGAAAATTGAGTTTGCTAAACATTTACTTACTGCATCTGTAATGGCAGCACCAGGAGCAATACTAATATCAAAAATACTATTTCCACAAGCTGAAAAAATAGATAGTGATATTAATATATCAGACTACAATGCTGGTTCTAATATTCTTGATGCTATTTCAAACGGTACAATTGAAGGGATAAAATTAGCAGTTAACATAGGTGCTATGGTACTGGTTTTTATCGCCTTTGTGGCAATGTTTAATTATGTATTATTTCAATTTGGTGATTTGACTGGAATCAATTCAATAATTGAACAAAATACCATATACAGTAGTCTTTCATTAGAGGCTTTGATGGGAGTAGTTTTCGCTCCACTTATGTGGTTAATTGGAGTAGCAACAGTTGATATTATGCCAATGGGACAATTGCTTGGAATTAAACTATCTATAAATGAATTCATAGCTTACATGCAATTGGCTGAGCTGGAAAACCCAATGAGTCAAATTAAATTAACATATGAAAAATCTGTAATCATGGCTACTTACATGCTATGTGGGTTTGCTAATTTCTCGTCCATTGGTATTCAAATTGGGGGTATTGGATCATTGGCTCCCAACCAGAGAAAAAATTTGGCAAGTTTTGGTATAAAAGCTTTGATTGGAGGAGCTTTAGCATCATTGCTTTCTGCAGCAATAGCTGGTATGTTAATTGGTTAATATCTTTTTATTTTTTTTTAAAAAAAAGGTGTATAATAAATATCAATATTTATACTTTTAAATTGTATGAGACAGTACTTGGATTTAGTCAGCCATGTTATGGAAAATGGTGCTCTAAAAGAAGATAGAACTGGAACGGGAACCAAAAGTGTTTTTGGTTATCAAATGAGATTCAATTTAAATGATGGTTTCCCATTAGTTACTACAAAGAAATTACATCTTAAATCTATAATTTATGAATTACTATGGTTTTTAAGTGGCGATACAAATATAAAATATTTAAAAGATAATGGTGTAAAAATTTGGGATGGATGGGCTGATAAAAACGGCGACCTAGGGCCAGTTTATGGATCTCAATGGAGAAATTGGAATGGTGATAGTATCGACCAAATTTCAGATATGATTAATATGATAAAAAATAATCCTGACAGCCGAAGGATGATTGTTTCTGCATGGAATCCTAGCGTTATCCCTGATACCTCACTATCATTTAGCGAAAATGTAAGTAATGGTAAGGCAGCTCTTCCTCCTTGTCATGCATTTTTTCAATTTTATGTTTCGGAAAACAAATTATCTTGTCAACTATATCAAAGAAGTGCAGATATTTTTTTGGGTGTTCCATTTAATATTGCATCATATTCTCTTTTTACTCATATGGTTGCTCATGTTTGTAATCTTGATTTGGGAGATTTTGTACACACATTTGGGGATGCTCACATTTACACAAATCATTTTGAACAAGTTAAACTTCAATTAAGCAGAGAGACGCGTTCACTTCCAAAGCTAATTATCAAAAGAAAGGTGGCTAATATTTTTGATTTTAAATTCGAAGATTTTGAAATATTAAACTATAATCCACATCCACATATAAAAGGAGCTGTGTCAATATGATTTTGGTATGGTTATTGAAACTTAATAAACACTATTATTTATAGTAAATATTATTTAAATTTGACACCTTTTTAAAATTGAAAAATCTAAAATATATATTTCCGTTAGTTATTGCAATCCTAGCATTTGCGATTTATGATTATAACAAAATTGATTATAATGAAGTTAGAAAAAATCATGCTGAATTTCTAAAAAACAGTCCATTTAAAGAGACAAACCAGTTGTCAAAAGCTGAAAGAAAAAAAATGGAACTCCCACCCAATGCATATGCTCAAAGAATGTGGGAGCTAACCATGAATCCTTACACAGGACGCACTGAACCTGAAAAATTATTTTATTTACAAAAAGAGCTTGGGCAGATGGGAGATCCACAAAATCGTATTGCTGGAGTTCCAGGTGAACCAGAAAATGAAGAAACAAAATGGATTCAAAGGGGTCCATACAATGTGGGTGGTAGAACTAAAGCTATAATGTGGGACCCTAATGACCCAACAAATGAAACCGTGTTTGCTGGAGGTATTTCCGGAGGTATTTTTAAAAATACCAGCATTTCTCAAGCAAACTCAGTGTGGGAACTAGTGGATGAAACACTACCACAAAACTTGGCGGTATCATCAATTACTTATGATCCTAATAATACTAATATATTTTATGTTGGCACAGGAGAATCATACACAGGTGGTGACGCCCTTGGAAATGGACTATGGAAATCAATTGATGGTGGGGAATCTTGGAATAAAGTAATGGGAGGCGATACAGAATCTAGTTATGAGAGTGGTTACAACGTAGTTAAAATAAATAACCCTAATTCCAATAGAACTTTCAGGTATGTTGAAGCTTCCTTTGGGCCTGGTGTACCAACAGATTCACCCATAGTCCTGGATGCTATTGCCGGAACTGATGCTTCTGGAGATGGGACTGACAGTAATGGAACTGCACAGGATGGTTGTTCATCTCTTTCTAATTCTGGATCTATAAGTGGCAAGATTGCTGTTGTTGACAGAGGAGCATGTTATTTCGCGACAAAAACAGTCAATGCGCAAGCCGCTGGAGCTAAACTTTTAATAATCATCAACAATGTAGATGGTCCACCAGTAGGTATGAGTGCCCCAACAGATGGATCTGTAGATTTGAGTTCAATAAATATTCCAACCATAATGATCTCTAGAGCTGATGGTAATACTTTGAGAAATTTGATGAAGAATAATGATAACGTAACCTTATCAATTCAAAAAACAGTAACTGTTGCTTCTGGTTACACCATAGTTCCTGGCTCATTTTATATTAATGATGTTGTTGTTAGAAACAATGAAGGAGCTTCTGAAGTCTATGTAGCGGTGGGTTATTCGGGATACAGGGATGCACCAAGAACGTTATTTGGTGCTGAAGATTATGGTTTGTACAAATCAACTGATGGGGGACAAAACTGGAAAAAAATTAATGTTTTTATCGAAAACACAAACAATCCCATTCATCCAATTGATTTGGAACTTAGTCCTGTTGATAATACAGTCTGGGTTTCATCAACACGTGATGTTTCTGGAAATGGTGGTGGTGGAATTTGGCAATCAGATAGTTCTGGTGACAACTTTACAAAAAAATATCAAGTTGATGAGGAATTTGACCCTGGAAGAACTGAAATTGAAGTAACGACAAATAACTCTGTGTGGATATTTTCCTCAACTAGAGATTCGGAAGGTGATCCAGTAAAATTATTTAAAGGTGTAAATGGTTTAAATGTTCTTCCGACAGAAGTTACACTACCTGATGCAGTTGACATAAACGGTGAGTTTACTAGAAGTCAGCATTGGTACGATCAGATGTTAGAAGCAGATCCCCTCAATCCGAGTAAGGTTTTTGTTGGTGGAATTAATCTACATAGAACTTCTAATGGTGGAGCTTCAGGAACTACAAATCCTTGGGCACAATTAAGCCAGTGGTATGGAGGTAATAATCTACAGTATGTCCATGCTGATCAACATGGAGCATCTATTTTAGAGTCAGATTCAAATAAAATTTTGTTTGTTAATGATGGTGGAATTTTCTTATCAACAGATGGTGGAGATAATATTCAAACTAGAAACGATAATTTCCACACATCTCAATATTACACCATTGCAGTTGCACCCTCAACCATGTTCTCAGACCATCAAGTTAGAGTGTATGGCAGGGATTCAAGGTACTCAAATTCTTCAAGCAAATTAGTATCTGCAAGCTCGGACGGAAAGCAAGATGTTTTCGCAGGCGGATTGCAAGATAATGGTACACAATTTTCTGTTGATAGAAGCAATGGCACTACAATAGCAACAAGATCTGGTGGTGGTGATGGTGCGGCGACAATGTTTTCACAAAATCCAGATAAAAAATATTTCATTCAAAATTATGTATACAACAACGCAGTTGATGCTGTTAATTTGAATGGTGATGGCTCTGTTATTTTTCAGTTACTAGATGAAAATGGAAGCAATGGAGACTTCATAACTACACAAGCTCTTGACTCAAATCAAGGTGTTGTTTTTTCAAATTATGGACAAAATAGAATAATAGTTATTTATGGATGGGATGATTTCAAAACTGAGGACAGAGGAGTGAATGCTCCTAACTTTATCCTCTCCAACTCAACCTTTTTGACATCAAATGTTTCTGCATTAACCGTTTCACCATATACAAAAATTTCATCTACACTTTACTTTGGTACAGAGGCTGGACAAGTTGTTAAAGTTGAAAATGCTAATTCTGTTCCAAATTCAACGACAGGACAATCTGATGCTAAATTTACCAGTCTAACAGACCAACAATTTGTTGGTAGTGTTTCTGATATTGAACTCGGCAAGGACGAAAATCATATTTTTGTTACGTTTCATAATTATGGAGTTGAAAACATATTTTACACCGAAGATGGTGGTGAAACATGGCAAAAAAAGGAGGGTAATCTGCCTGATATACCTGTAAGATGTATTTTACAAAATCCTCTTTTAGAAAACGAAGTAATTGTTGGTACCGAACTTGGTGTTTGGTTTACAAAAAACTTCGATACCGAAAATCCATCATGGTCACGTGCCAATGCTGGAATGAAAGATGTTAGGATAACAGATCTTGATATGAGAGATGACTACAAAGTATTTGCCTCTACATACGGATTAGGTGTTTACTCTTCTATATTCACAGAGACTGGTGGTGAGCCAACATTTAGAATCTCAACTGATGTAGATGACATCACAATATTCAAAGGAGAGACAGGATCATTTAATATTAACATTAGATCACTTAATGACTTTAATGAAAATGTTCAATTTAGTATTGATGGACTTCCTGAAAATACTATAGAAAGCTACGATCCAGATAATAATATTATTGTCAATCAAGACGATAGTTTAAAAATTGATTTAACAATAAGTGAAAATGCTGAAGTAAAGAGTTATCCTCTTACTATCAACGCAACCTCTAATACTCAATCAAAAACTTTGGGAATATTATTGGAAGTTACGTCTGATGATGTTGATGAAGATGGCGTCAAGAACGATGTTGATAATTGTCCCGAAACCTACAATCCAAATCAACAAGATTTAGATGGAGACAATATTGGAGATGTATGTGATTCTAATCCACTTCCAAATGATACATTCAGTTTACAATCTTCAAACGAAACATGTAGAAATTCTAACGATGGTAGAATGCAATTGGATATTAAAACACAAGGTGTTTTAGATGACAGTGGTATTAAATTCACATTGGCTATCAAAGGTGGTCCGTCAGGGTTCACCCACACACCTGAAATTTTAGATTCAGACAGTTGGGTATTAGAAAATCTGCAAGCTGCTACCTACACTGTTTGTCTAACTACAAACTCTATTACAAATTTTGAACAATGCTTTAATGTCATTATAACTGAACCTCAAGATATTTCAGTTTTAGCTGCAAGAGCTAAAGGGTCCAATACTATTGATCTAAATATGAGTGGAAGTAAAACGTATACCATCATTCATAATAATAATCCAATTCAAACAGACAAATCTGAATTTGCCTTAGAACTTAAAAAAGGACTGAACGTAATAAAAGTTTATGGCGAAAAAGAATGTCAAGGAGTATACGAAGAAACAATATTTAACTCGGAAAATATTTTATTAAGTCCAAACCCAGCCAGATCATCATCAAAACTTTGGATAGGTGGTAATGATAAGAATGTAAATATGAGTATGTTCGATAATGCTGGTAGATTGCTGTGGACAAATGAAAATAATGTCCCTAGTTCAAGATCTATTGATATACAAGTTTCTAATTTAAAACCAGGCCTTTACTACGTAAAAGTCGAATCAGAAACTGTTAAAAAAACTGCTAAACTTATAAAAGAATAATTTTTAAAGTAAATTGCAAAAATACATGAGAAAAAATAGGTTTCTTTTTTTATTAGTTTTCGCTGCAATATGTGGCTTCGTAATAAATTATAATTCTGAGGATAGTTTAGATATTGAATCTATAAGAGAAATGCACATTGAAAATCTAAAAAATAGTCCATTCAAGAATACCAAAAAACTCTCCAAAGCTGAAAGGAAAAATTTACAGCTGCCTCCAAATCCTTATAATGATAGAATTTGGGAATTAACAATGGATCCAATTCTAGGCCGTCCACTAACAGAGAATCTTTATAAAATTCAAGATGATCTATACGAACAATCTATGAATAAGATACCTGGTGTGCCCGGAGAAAACCCAGACATGGCTTGGGTCCCGAGAGGTCCATCGAACATTGCCGGCAGAACAAATGGTATTATGTTCGATCCGAATGACAGCTCGAATAAGAGAGTATTTGCAGGTGGTGTTAGTGGTGGAATTTTTGTTAATGATAATATTGATGATAAGGATTCTGAATGGAAAATGATTAAAGGTGTTCCAAGGAATCTCCCAGTATCTGTGCTAACATATGATCCTAACAATACTAATATTTTTTATGCTGGCACAGGTGAAATTTACACTGGCGGAGATGCTCTTGGCAATGGTCTCTGGAAATCAACAGATGGTGGTGCAAGCTGGACTAATATTTTTGGAGGAAGTTCATCTTCCGAACAAACTTTTACAAGCCAGATAAACGAAGTTGATATTACATCAACTGATTCAAGCCCGATTAATTTTTTACAAGCTTCTTTTGGCCCCAACCTTCCCGGCCCCCCTCAAAAATATCTTGAAAAACAAATCATAATAGCAAACCCTGTCGATGGTTGTTCAACTCTTTCAAATGCATCTGAAATCGATGGAAAAATAGTCTTAATTGAAGACGGCGCTCTTAGTGGTGATAGTTGTAGTTATTTCAAAAAAATTATTGAAGGACAAAATGCTGGTGCTGTCGCTGTAGTAGTTTATAATAAGGATAATGGATCTGCAAATTGGACAGACGATTTAAAAACAATGGATATTGTGAATGGAGACCCAACAGCAGTCAAAATTCCTTCAATTTATGTCAGAGCGTCAGATGGAAACAATATTAAAAATCAAATTGAAGAAAAAGAAACAACTATCAAAATAAGAAAGCAAACCAATTATGCATATTCAGGGGCTAGAATAGTACCCGGAATGTTTTTTATAAATGACGTTGTAGTGAGGAATAATGATGGTAATTCTGAAATTTATGTAGCTGCAGGTTCAAGAATTTGGGATAAAGAAAAAACCAATACAATTCTTGGTTCTGGACATGATGCAATTTACAAGTCTGTCGATGGGGGCTCAAACTGGACAAAAATTGAGCTTTTTTATCCTATTAATGAAGAGAATAAAATACATAACCTTGCAGTCGTTCCTATGGATTTAGAGTTAGATAACGATAATAGATTATGGGCATCATCTACAATTAGCCCTCAGTATCAACTTGTTGGTGATCAGTGGGGTGACAATCCTCCCAAAGGTGGTGGAAAAATATACAGGTTAAACGACGATGGTGATTCTGCGACTTTAATTCAAGAAATTAAAACACAGCGAGGCAATACTACATATGATGGAAGAAGGACTGAAATGGCATTTACAGCTGACAATGAACTTGTTGTATTATGTATTGCTGTAAAGTGTGAAGATGGATACTGCAGACTGCCACCTAGGCTTTACAAAGGAACTATTGAAGAATGGATTTCAGGGAATCAAACCGAATTGGATCCACCTGTAGATCAAGATGATGGAATAAATCAATATGATTTTGCAAGAGGTCAGGGCTATTACAGCGTTTCTTTGGAAGCTCATCCAACAAACAAAGACAAATTATATGCGGGTGGAATCAATCTATTTAGCTCAAATTCTGGTGGAAATTCATGGGGACAACTGACGCATTCGAGAGGACGATATGCACAATATGTACATGCAGACCAACATTCTGTGATTTTTAATAAAAATAATCCTCTAAGAATGCTTGTGGGAAGCGATGGAGGAGTTGCTTTTTCCTCAAGTGGCGGTTCACTAGAAACTCGTAGTAAAAACTTCCACACCGCACAATATTACACTGTAGCGGTGGCACCGTTTAATATGTTCAAAAACGGTAAAACAGTTGTATATGGATATGATCCCGAACAAGGGTCTTGGGATCCAGATGCAAGTGGCGGAGCTGGTAGCTTTGTATACAAAATGTTTACTACAATTGAAGGACATGATGATGTCTTCTCTGGTGGAATGCAAGACAATGGAACATCAATTCAAGCTGATAATGATGATGGATTTTCCCTTGCAAATGACTTTGGAAGTGGAGATGGTGCAGCTACTATGTTTTCACAAAATAATAACAACAGATATGTAGTTTACAATTATGTTTATAATAATAGTGTGAGAGTTTTAAATTTAAACCCTGGGCAATCAAACGATAGAGCTGGTCGTTACCGTATTTCAAATAATGAGGATGATGAGGGGGATTTTATAAATAGAGCCACGCTTGACTCCAATTTAGGAATAATATATGCTAATGCAGGTAACGGGAATGTAAGAGCCTATTACAACTGGGATGATTTTTCTAATGCAAACTCTATCAAAGATAATTACGTGATAAGTGGCTTAGGAGCAACAGCAACTGCACTTAATGTTGCACAATTTCAAAATCAAACATCTACTCTATACGTTGGAACAGAAAATGGTTATCTGTGGAAGGTTTCAAATGCTGAAAACACATCGAATCAAACCAAAGAAATAATTAGCGGTAATGAATTTATTGGTAGTGTTTCAGATATTGAATTTGGAAAGGATGAAAATGAGATTTTTGTTACGTTTTACAACTATGGGGTAAAAAGTATTTTTTATTCAAGTGACGGAGGTCAAAATTGGGCTAGTAAAGAAGGTAACTTACCAGATATACCTGTCTATAATATACTTCAAAGCCCTTTAGATTCTGATGAAGTAATTATTGGTACTGAACTTGGTGTTTGGTTTACCAATAATTTTAGCTCTGATGATCCTAAATGGGCTCAAGCCAATGCAGGTATGAAAGATTTAAGGGTGACTGATATGGATATGAGAAAAGGTGATAATAAGGTTTTTATTTCTACGTATGGACTTGGAATATTTTCTGGCCATTTTCAAAATTCAGAACCCACATTTACAATCAGCAGCACCACCCAATCAATTGAAATTCTAGCTGGTGATACAAAAAGTTTTGATGTTGATTACAGAGTTTATAATGACTTTAACGAAGAAATAATTTTCACAATTGAAGGTTTACCTGAAGGTGTTGAAGCTAATTATAGTCCTGCCAAAAAATTTACTGTTAATCAGGACGGTAAACTAACAATTGAACTTGAAGTCGGTGAAGATACTGAATTAGGTCAGTATGATTTAAAATTTAAAGCTGTATCGACAAGCAAATCTAGAGAGCTAGCAATAACTCTTAATGTAATTTCTGATGATAATGATAAAGATGGTGTCAAGAACGATGTTGATAATTGTCCCGAAACCTACAATCCAAATCAACAAGATTTAGATGGAGACAATATTGGAGATGTATGTGATTCTAATCCACTTCCAAATGATACATTCAGTTTACAATCTTCAAACGAAACATGTAGAAATTCTAACGATGGTAGAATGCAATTGGATATTAAAACACAAGGTGTTTTAGATGACAGTGGTATTAAATTCACATTGGCTATCAAAGGTGGTCCGTCAGGGTTCACCCACACACCTGAAATTTTAGATTCAGACAGTTGGGTATTAGAAAATCTGCAAGCTGCTACCTACACTGTTTGTCTAACTACAAACTCTATTACAAATTTTGAACAATGCTTTAATGTCATTATAACTGAACCTCAAGATATTTCAGTTTTAGCTGCAAGAGCTAAAGGGTCCAATACTATTGATCTAAATATGAGTGGAAGTAAAACGTATACCATCATTCATAATAATAATCCAATTCAAACAGACAAATCTGAATTTGCCTTAGAACTTAAAAAAGGACTGAACGTAATAAAAGTTTATGGCGAAAAAGAATGTCAAGGAGTATACGAAGAAACAATATTTAACTCGGAAAATATTTTATTAAGTCCAAACCCAGCCAGATCATCATCAAAACTTTGGATAGGTGGTAATGATAAGAATGTAAATATGAGTATGTTCGATAATGCTGGTAGATTGCTGTGGACAAATGAAAATAATGTCCCTAGTTCAAGATCTATTGATATACAAGTTTCTAATTTAAAACCAGGCCTTTACTACGTAAAAGTCGAATCAGAAACTGTTAAAAAAACTGCTAAACTTATAAAAGAATGAATAAATTAAAGTATTTACTATTTGTAGTATTAACCATCTTATCATCTTGTAAAAAAGATGATGGTGACGGTGGTGGATCAACTCCACCTCCTGTGCCTGCCCCAACTGCAGTAACACTGAACGCTCCCACTAAAAACTCTGAGTGTTTAGATGGAGAAAATGTTGAATTTAAATGGACAGCATCTGAAAATACAGATAGTTATGAAATAATAGTAAAAAATTTATTGACACAAGTTCCCTTAAATCAAACTACAAGTTCCACAAGTACGACGATAAAACTTACAAAGGGACAACCATACTCTTGGTATATTATTTCTAAATCAAACAGCACAACAGAAACCGCTGAAAGTGAAAAATGGAAGTTTTATTTAAAAGGCGATCCAGTAAATAATTATTCTCCATTTCCGGCAGATTTAATTAGTCCAAAATCAGAAGCTACCGTAACTGCAGGTTCAGTAAAATTTGAATGGTCGGGAAGTGATGCTGACTCAGGTGATACTCTAACATACGATATATATATAGACACATCTAATCCTCCAACCACAAAAGTTAAATCTAATCAGACCTCCAGCTCAATTAATCATGATATGACGACGCCAGGAACCTACTTCTGGAAAGTGATTAGTAAAGATAATTCAGGAAGCAACTCTGATTCAGGTGTATCTAAGTTTAAAGTAACGAGTTAAATTTTTTTATTGTCTTAATTAGTTTTTTTATTTCTGTTTTATTGTTAAAAAAATTAAAGCTAATTCTAACACCATTACCTCTTTTTGAGCAAATAAAATTATTATTAGATAACCAATCATACAGAGCTCCCTCTGGATCTTTAATATTGAAAATTGTTGAGTGTTTGGTTCTAATTTTAACTTTATCATTAAGTAGATTAAGATTTTTTAATTCAAACATTACGATTATAGACAATTCTTTCAATTTTTTTTCTATTGCATTAATTGATTTTGAAAGCTTTTTTAGTGAAAAGGATAAGCTACCAATAGCTAACATATCATAGTGACCTATTTCAATAGCATTTTCCATTTGTAATTTGTCTGATTTTAAAAATATATTTTTGTAAAAATGATTTTTTATCAATAGGAATGCAACTCCATAGCCTGCGAACATCCACTTATAACCACTTGAAATTAATACATCATATGGTGATTTCTCAAAATTAAAATTACACGTCCCACAAAACTGTGTTCCATCTGCAATAATTGTAAGATTTTTATATTTTGACTTTAATTTTTTCAAAAAATTTTCATCAATTAATATTCCATCAATCCATTGTACTACGGAAATAGCTAGGAAATCAGGATTGAATTTATCAACAGCAATTTTTATGTTATTTTCTATGTTAGAATCATTTTTTACAAATATTAATTCAAAATTATTTTTTTTTATAGCATTGGATATTGAGGGATAATCATCTTCAAGAACTATAAACTTTGGCTTACCTTTTATTTGATTTACTAAGGATTGGAAACCCTGAGAAAAAGAATTAGTTATAAAAACATCTCCGTTTTTTAATTCAAAAAAATCTGCTAACTCATTTTTTACATTTTCAACAATTTTTTTATGATTTACTCTTATTTCACTTTTTTTAATTAATGATTTTTTTTCATAATTATTTCTCCAATCCAATAATTCATAGTAGTAAGGACTAGCCTTGGCACTATCTAGATATACTTTATTTGAATCTTTATAAAATCTCACCAAATTCGAATAGATTAAACAATTAATTCTATTAATTTTGCACTCTATGAAAGTTAAAAGTAATTCAGATATTGATAATGAACAAATTGAACAACTTGAATATGCTCAAAAGAGAATAAGGCAAAAAAAATTTCTTTATTCTCACTTTGTGTTTTTCATTTTTGGTTGCGCAATTAGCTCATCTCTCGATTATATTTTTAATGTTGGGTCTGACATTACTCTTCTCGACTATTCGTGGTCATTTTGGATTGTTTTTTGTTGGTTTTTCATACTTATTTTTCATGTTTTTAAAGTTTATGTGACAGACAGGTTTATCAATAGCAGATGGATAAAAAATCAAAAAAATAAATTGATAAATATTCAGCAAAAAGAAATTGAAAGTATCAAAGAAAAAATGCAATTAGAATCAAAAATAAAAGCAGAAGTGGAGTTTTATAATAAAAAATCGCAATTGGTTACAATTATTGTTGCTGCATCTGAAAATAATATTATTGGAAATAAGAACAAACTGATTTGGCATTTGAGTAATGATCTGAGGAGATTTAAAGAATTAACAAAAGGTCATCATGTTATAATGGGAAGAAAAACATTTGAATCAATGCCAAGAGCTTTACCTAATAGAACTAATGTTATTATTACAAGAAAAAAAGATTATATAGCTGAAAATGCAATTGTAACTAATTCATTAGAAGGAGCTCTATCGATAGCTTCTGAAGATCCCCAACCGTTTATAATTGGAGGGGGTGAAATATATAAAATAGCAATGGATATTAGCGATAGAATTGAATTAACCAGAGTTCATCATCATTTTGAAGGAGACACTTCATTTCCTAATATTGATAAAAGTAAATGGGCAGAAACAAAAAAAATTACAAATAAAAAAGATGATAACCATAATTATGACTTTACGTTTATTACATATAATAAAATAAAATAATGAATGCATTTGTATTTCCAGGTCAAGGTGCTCAATTCCCAGGGATGGGACTTGATGCCTACAACAGCTCAAAAAAAATCAAACAGCTTTTTGAAGAAGCCGATGATATACTTGGATTTGACCTTTCAAAAATAATGTTTCATGGTTCTGAAGAGGAACTAAAACAGACCAAGGTCACACAACCAGCTATATTTTTACATTCGATTGCTGAGTTGTACCTAAATGAAAATGATGTTAATCCAAGTCTGGTGGCTGGGCATTCTCTCGGTGAATTTTCTGCATTAGTAGCCAACAAATCTATGAGCTTTAGTGACGGTTTAAAACTTGTATCAATTCGAGCACTGGCTATGCAAAAAGCGTGTGAAAATAATAAAGGAGGGATGGCTGCAATTCTCGGTTTGGATGATAAAATAATTGAGGAAACTTGTGAAAGTTTTCAAGGTTATGTAGTTGCTGCAAATTTTAATTGTCCTGGACAAGTCGTTATTTCAGGAAACTTTAATGATGTAAAATCTATTTGTGAAAAATTCAATGAACTTGGTGCAAGAAGAAGTCTAATATTACCAGTAAGTGGAGCATTTCACTCTCAACTTATGAAAGATGCTCAAGATGAGTTAAGCGAGGCAATTAACAACATAAATTTTCAAAATCCTACCTGCCCTATTTATCAAAATGTAAATGGAAAACCTGAATCTGAGATTAGAAAAATTAAAATTAATTTAATTAATCAATTAACATCTCCAGTTAAATGGACACAATCTGTAGAAAATATGTTAAATGATGGTGCAAATAGTTTTACGGAATTTGGTCCAGGTAAAGTGTTGTGTGGTTTAATAAAAAAAGTTGATAGGGAAGTAAAAGTACAATCAGCTTTTTGAGGTAAACTCATTTACCAAATTACTTATAAATTTTTGTTGATCCATATCTAGTTCAGAATGCATTGGAAGAGAAAAAACTTCCTTACTAATTTTATTGGTCACATTAAAGTCTGACTCATTGTAATCATCTCTTTTATAAGCATTTTGACTATGAAGGGGGATTGGATAATATATGCCACAAGGAACATTATTCTCATTCAAAAAATTAACCATTTCATCTCTCTTTCCATTGGTTAATCTTAGAGTATATTGATGAAAAACATGGGAGTCTTCACTGTATTTTATCATTGGCTTAATAATATCATTAGAATTTATTAAATCACTGTATATCGTAGCTGACTTTCTTCTCGATTCATTGTATTTATCAATATTTTTTAATTTAATATCTAATATAGCTGCTTGAACAGAATCTAATCTCGAATTAATACCAACTAGATCATGATGATATCTCTTATACATCCCATGATTTACTAAACCTCTCATTTTTTTTGCCAAGTCATCATCATTGGTGAAAATCGCACCTCCATCTCCATAGCAACCTAGATTTTTTGATGGAAAGAAAGAAGTTGTGCCTATATGTCCTATTGTTCCTGCTTTGATTTTTTGATTTTTTGAATTAGTATATACAGAACCAATGGCTTGAGCATTATCCTCTATTACGTATAAATTATTTTCGTCTGCAATACGCATAATTTCATCCATTTCCGCAGTTTGTCCGAAAAGATGAACAGGTATTATTGCTTTTGTTTTTTTGGTTATAGCACTAGATATTTTTTCAATATCAATATTAAATGTATCGACTTCAACGTCAACCAATACAGGTTTCAATCCTAGTAAGGCAATTACCTCAACGCTAGAAGCAAAAGTAAAATCTGTGGTTATAACTTCATCGCCTGGTCTTAGATCTAAAGCCATCAGGGCAACTTGAAGCGCATCAGTTCCATTTGCACAAGGAATAACATGGCTAACAGAAAGGTATTTCTCTAAATTTGATGTGAACTCTTGAACAGCTGGGCCGTTAATATATTGGCCACTTTCTATGACATTGATTACGGCTTTATCAATTTCTGATTTGATTTCATTGTATTGACCCTTGAGGTCAACCATGTGTATTTTATTCATCAAATAAAATTTGCTGTAAAAATACTATTTCTAAATGTATTACTTTAGTAATTGTGAATCATTTATACAACATATTCTTTAAACTTATCGACAAAATTGTACTGCCATTATTAGGGATATTTAGTGACAAGATTAAACGTTTTAAAAGTAATAGGGTTTCATTAATTAATACAATTGAAAATGAAATAAAAGTTAAAGGAAATGAGGTGTGGTTTCACGCGGCATCATTAGGTGAATATGAGATAGCTGTACCTTTAATAAAAAAAATTAAAGAAAAATATTCATCTACAATAATACTAACATTTTTTTCAGAGTCTGGTTTTCAAGTAAAAAATAGAATAAAAGAAATTGATTATACATTTTATTTACCCTTGGATACAACAGAAAACGCAAAGAATTTTATAACTATTATAAAACCTAAAATGGCAATATTTATTAAGTTAGAAATATGGCCGAATTTTCTTAGAGAATTAAAAACAAGAAAAATAAAAACATATTTGGTAGAATCAATATTTAGAGAGAATGACAAATACTTATCATTTCCTTTAAAATATTTATATATAAGTAAATTAAAGATGTTTTCTAAAATATTTACGGTAGATAGGAAATCAAAGCATTTGCTGGATAAAGTAGGTGTAAAAAATATTATAATATCGGGTAGTTTAAAAGTTGAAAGGGCATTAACTCTAGCAAAAGAAAGCTACAATAATCAAATTATTGAGAAGTTTAAGGGTAGTGACTTTTGCATTGTTTGTGGAAGCACATGGAAGGAGGATGAAAAGATGATTTTTGATTACATTAACAATTTTAAAACTAATATAAAATGGATTATAGCACCACATGATGTGTCAAAAAATAATATAAAAAGAATTAAAAAAAATATACATTCAAATCATTTAATTTACTCTGATATTAATAAAGATAATGTACATGGTAATATACTTATTTTAAACACTATCGGTCATTTAAAAAATATTTATAAATACGCTGACCTAAGTTACGTCGGTGGAGGAATGGGAAATACAGGACTACATAATATTTTGGAGGCTTGTGTCTTTGAAATTCCTGTTGTAGTTGGAAAAAATTATAAAAAGTTTAATGAGTCTGTTGAATTAGTAAAATTAAATGGTTTAATATCTGTGAAAAATCAAAATGAGTTTGACAATGAGATTAATAAGCTAATTACCAACCAAAAATATAGAACAGAGAAAATTAATAACATGAGAAAATATTTTAACAAACAAACAATTGCCACAAATTCAATAATTAAAAATTTATCATTATGAAAAATATTATCACCATAATCCTGCTAGTTCTTTTTACAACAAGCATAAAATCACAAAGCTTAATTGGATCTTGGGAACTTATTCAAGAGAATGAATCGGGTGTAAAAGAGAAGCAAATAGTAATATTTAGTTCAAATGGTTTTCAATCTATTAGTATTTTCAATGCTGAAACTGGTGAATTTATTTATTCTAATGGTGGAACTTGGGAACTAAATGGTGATGATTTAACAGAAAAAGTTGAGTTTGATACAGAAAATCCTGAAAGGGTTGGATCTGAGGTCACCTTCAAAATAATCTTAAAAAAGAACTCCATTACAGTTCCTGATATGAGCAGGACATGGAAAAGAATAGATAATGGAAAACCAGGTAAACTGGAAGGTGCTTGGCTTATGTCTGGAAGATATAGAAATGGAAAAAAACAAACAAGAAGTATAGATCGACCAAGAAAAACAATGAAATTACTTTCTGGGAAAAGATTTCAATGGATAGCGTATAATACTGAGACGAAACAGTTCATGGGAACTGGAGGCGGAACCTACACCACAAAAGATGGAGTTTACTCGGAAAACATTGAATTTTTTTCTAGAGACGATTCAAAGGCAGGGCTAAAATTACAGTTTGATTTTGAAATAATGGATGGTGAATGGAACCATAAAGGCTTTAGCAGTAAAGGGGATCCACTTCACGAGATTTGGGTGAAAAGAAAATAATAAACCCCAACAGATGTCGGGGTTTAAAAGTGCGGGTGAAGGGACTCGAACCCCCACGCCGTTAAGCACTAGATCCTAAGTCTAGCGTGTCTACCAATTTCACCACACCCGCAAAAGGATTCAAATATAAGCAAGATTATTAAAATAAAGGTATCATTTAACTGTGTATAAAAATTGAAATTAAGTAAATTTACATTGTAATTATTATGAGTTTTAAAGAATATATTGACAGTAATAAGGAAAGGTTCTTAAACGAATTATTTGACCTTATCAGAATTCCGTCAGTAAGTGCTGTTTCAGAGCATAATAATGACACTAGAAATGCAGCAAAATTCCTATTTAATCAATTTAAAAGCCTGGGAATGGATAATTGTGAGATTTGTGAAACCAAAGGTCATCCAATTGTGTATGCTGAAAAAATTATAGATAAAAAGCTACCCACAGTACTAGTTTACGGTCATTATGATGTTCAACCTGTAGACCCAATTGAATTATGGGATACTGAACCATTTGAACCAACAATAAAAAAAACTGACATTCATCCTGAAGGGGCAATTTTTGCTCGAGGTTCGTGTGATGACAAAGGGCAAATGTTTATGCACTTAAAAGCGGTTGAGGTTCTTAATAATAATGGTGGATTAACATGCAATATGAAATTTATGATTGAAGGTGAGGAGGAGATTGGGAGCGATAATCTCGAAACTTTTGTTAAAGAGAATAAGGACAAATTAGATTGTGATATAATAATTGTTTCTGACACAGGAATGATAAATAAAACTACTCCTTCAATTACTGTTGGACTACGTGGATTAGCTTACCTTGAAGTTGAATTGACCGGACCAAATAGAGATTTGCATTCAGGTCACTATGGGGGAAGTGTTGCAAATCCAATTAATAGTCTAGCTAAGATGATCGCATCTTTACATGATGAAAATCATAAAGTTACTATTCCTGGTTTTTACGATAATGTAATTGAATACACTAATGAGCAAAGAAAAAAAGATGGTGAAATCCCATTTGACATTGATGAATTTAAAGACTCTTTACACATAAAAGATGTACTAGGAGAAAAAGATTACACCACTGTAGAACGTAGATCTATAAGACCTTGTTTAGATGTGAATGGAATCTGGGGTGGTTACACAGAAGAGGGTTCCAAAACGGTTATACCTAGCAAAGCATATGCTAAAATTTCAATGCGGCTTGTTAGCAACCAGGACTGGAAAAATATAAGCTCTCTTTTTTCAGATCATATGAAAAAAATTACACCCAATGGTATGGAAATAAAAATTAATGAGCATCATGGAGGTCAACCATACTTAACCTCTACAGATTCAAAAGCATATACAGCAGCGAGTAAAGCCTACTTTGAAGTTTTTGGAAAAGAACCATTCGCCGTAAAAGATGGTGGATCTATTCCAATAATTGCACAATTTGAAAAAGAATTGGGAGTTAAAACTATTTTAATGGGTTTTGGACTAGATAGTGATGCCATCCACTCTCCAAATGAACACTTTGGATTATCCAATTTTTTCAATGGGATTGAAACAATAACAAATTTTTATAAATTTTATAAATAATAGATTTTCATTTTAGATTTAAGAGGAATAAATCAGAGGCGATTCCATCAGCTAAAAATCTACCCTTATTGGTTGTTGTGTATACATTATCATTAAGAACAATATTTTTTTGGTCAATGTGTTTTTGAATTTTTTCTATGAAATAATGTTTGAATTTTAAATTAAAATTAGTTTCTAAGAATTCTGTTGATACTCCCCATATTGTTCTAAACCCAGTCATAACATATTCATTATATTGATCAATAGTTGTAAGTTCCTCTATCTTGTGATAGCTTCTGCCATCATTTATATGCTCAACATATTTTTTGTTATTTGAAATATTCCAGCTTCTACTTTTACCATCAAAACTATGTGCTGAAGGACCAATACCAATATATTTTTTTCTCAACCAGTATGCTGAATTATTTTTCGAGAAGAAATTTTCTTTAGCGAAACTGCAAACCTCATAATTTATAAATCCTCTGGGCTCTAACTTTTCATTAATTAAATTGTATTGTTTATAGATTAAGCCTTCTTTAGGCATGTCCACTATTAATTTTCTAACAAATGATTCCAAAGCAGTTTTAGGCTCAATTGTTAAGGCGTACGTTGAAACATGATTAACATCGAACCCCATAGTTACCTCCAAATTATAAGCCCAAGTTTCTAAATTAGAGTCAGGTACACCATAAATTAAATCAATAGAAATATTGTCAAAGTATTTCTTAGATAATTCAAGTGATTTCATGGCTTTTTTTGAATCATGCGCTCTATTCATAGCCTTTAGCTCTCTATCTATAAATGATTGCACTCCTATACTTAACCTATTAATTTTTGTTTTTGATAAATCAATAACTTTACTTGATTTTAAATCATCGGGGTTTGCCTCAAGAGTGATTTCTACATTTTCTTCAACTTTAAATTCCTGATAAATTTTATTAATAATTGAATTTATTTGTTTTACATCTAAAATTGAAGGTGTGCCACCGCCAAAATAAATTGTGGATATCTTCTCATCTGAAAGTCTAGCCTTTTGAGCTATTTCACGTTCAATAGCATTTAAAACTTCACCTCTTTTCTTATCTGATGTTGAAAAATGAAAATTACAATAGTAACAAGATTGTTTACAAAAAGGTATATGTACATAAATCCCCGCCAAAATTTAATCAATTTTTTCTGGATTATTTTTTATGTATGAGCTCCAACTGGAATATTTATTATTTGATTTTATATTTCCTGAATTATAAAAATGACACACTGCAGCTGCTAAACCATCAGTTGAATCTAAATTCTTTGGAAGATCTTTAATACTCAATAAATTTTGTAACATTTTTGCGACCTGTTCTTTAGATGCATTTCCATTCCCAGTTATTGCCATTTTTATTTTTTTTGGAGAATATTCGGTCACAGGAATTTGTCTAGATAGACCAGCAGACATAGCAACTCCTTGAGCTCTGCCTAATTTTAACATCGATTGTACATTTTTTCCGAAAAAAGGTGCTTCAATTGCTATTTCATCTGGACTGTACATGTCAATCAAATCGATTGTCCTTTCAAATATTAACTTAAGTCTTAAATAGTGATCAGAAATTTTAGTCAGTTTTAGCTCATTAAGTTGAAGTAAATTCATTTTCTTATTCGTTATTTCTATAAGTCCAAATCCCATGATTGTTGTTCCTGGATCAATTCCTAATATAATTCTTGACGGTCTCAAACTATTTTGATTTTAATATTATTGCTAATCGAAATTTTGAATTAACAGAGACACCAAGGGTTGTTTTAGTAGCCGGCAAAACAATAGGTAATGAGTCAATTGCATTATCCAAAATAATTTCAAAATTTGATATCCTTTGAATTATATTTTTGGAAATTACTTTATCCGCCATAGTGATTTTTCCTTTATTATCAATCAAAAGTTCAATATTGACGGTATCATTTAATGGTTTTTCAATAGTTATTTTAGATAAATTGAGATTTTTTAAAATTTCACTCGACAAAAAATTTTTAAAACAATCATTTACCAGTCTGGGCTCAGCAAGTTCATTACATAGTTCTACCGACGGAAATTCATCATTACTAGTCCAGGTGATTCTTTCTATATTATTATCTGATTCCACCTTATTTAAATTACTTTGACAAGAACTAATAACTAATAAGGCTATTAATATTATTTTTGTAATATTCACTTGTTATGAATTTACAAAAATTGTATAAATTATATGTTTGACATATTTCTATTTATTTTTGGAATTATATTGTGCTTAATTGGAATTGTGGGTAGCTTCATTCCTGTAATCCCTGGGCCAATAACATCTTGGTTTGGTCTGCTTTTATTAAACATCACAAAAGCTGTTGATTTTAACCTTCAATTTATGCTTATTACATTAATAATTGCTATTGCAATTTCAGCTATGGATTATGTAATTCCTATTGTAGGTGTTAAAAAATTAGGGGGGTCTAAAGGAGGTTTATTCGGTGCTGCAATTGGTTTAATTATTGGTTTATTTATCATTGGTCCAATTGGAGTATTTGTAGGACCCTTCATAGGAGCAATCACAGGTGAAATGATAAATAAAAGAAACTTTAAAGAATCATTAAAACCCGCACTAGGCTCTCTAATAGGAATTTTAATTGGGTCTGGAATAAAATTTTGTCTCTCCTTGATATATTTATTTTTCTACTTAAATATATTTTGGACCTATAAAGAAAATTTTATTTAGTAGTAATCACTTCTGTTATCAGTTATTTTAGCCGATTTTTTTAAACTTTGAATAACATTAAAATCAATATTTGATCTAAGTCTATTTGTTAACTGATTTTCAAAGGGGGTATAAGAGTCAATTTCATCAGAATCTTTAAAACTATTTAATTTGACCATATAAACACCTGTCTCACCTGCAAAAAGCGATGATATTCCGCCCACTTCAAGTCCAAATGCAGATCCAATTATCTTTGGTTCAAAACCTGCCTGAGCAACTATCGGAGTCGACTGGTTTAAAGCAGATACATTTTGAATTTCTAAACCATTATTAGATGCTATTTCCTCCAATGTTGTATAATTTTTATTACTGTCAATAATAATTTTGGCTTTCTTTTTATTTTTTAAAATTGGGAGCACAGTTAATGATGCCAGACCTGGAGACATTAAACCCTCTTCATTTTTATCTGTAAGCTGTACAATTACATAGCCACCTCCGGCCAAATCAAATCTTTTATAATCTTCCACATCAGTTTCTTCCTCAAATAACCATTGAACTAACCTTCTTTGATTTTCCATATTTGGTAAATCATGATCAAGCTCACCAATACTTGTTAATGTTTTTACTTCAAAACCTAAATCTTTAGCAATTTTATCAATATCAGGAGTTTTACCTAAACCAATTTCAAACTTAGAAGCTATATTAAAGATCGAATCACTTGTTCTATCAGATGGGATATTTTTTAAAGCTAGGGTTCCAACCAAAACAACATCCTCCTTAGCAACAACTTTAATAACATGAAAACCAAAATCTGTCTGAACTAAACCGATACTACCAACTCGATTTGAAAAAACATAATCATTAAAAGGCTTGACCATATTACCTTCTTGAAAAAAACCTAAATCTCCCCCATTTGTTTTTGAGGGTCCATCTGAAAAATCAAGTGCATAGGTTGAAAAATTATCTGGATTAGATTTTACCAATCTTAAAATTCTATTTGCCTCAATAAGTGCTTCATTTTTTGTTCTAGTTATTTCAGGAGATGCTCCCTGAGCACCATCATAAGAGATTAAAATATGGCTAGCTCTTACATTGCCATCAGATTTCTTATTGAGCATCTTGGATATTTTCAAAAAATCTCCATCAACATATGGTCCGTAAGTATTGTTATTTTCTAAATTAAAAATCATCTGAGCATGCTCAGAGCTGTAGAAACCTTTCGGTCTGAATAAAGAATCATAAGGGATATCTGAGTTTTCACTTAAAAAAAACTCTAAATCAGACGTGGATAAAAATCCAGGTAAAGTTTCATTTAGCTTTGAAACCTGATTATACTCATTTCTTTCATTTAGTAAGTTGTTCATTCTATTTCGTAGATCAGTTTCATCCTTTTTTGAAGGTGATTCAGGAAAAATTACATAACTAATGCCTCTGGTTTCTTTTTGTTCGTAATCCTCAGGGTTCTCTTTTACATACTTAGAGATTTCAGAGTTTTTTACAGTAATTAAAGAGTCGCTAACACTTGAGTAAGGAATTTTTACATATGAAATGTTAGCTGTAGAACTTGATCTTTGGTATTGATTTTTGCCTTCAAAAAAAGTGGAGTTCAAGCCACTTGATATTAAATTAAAATAAATGTTTGTTTTAATTTGTTGATTGAATTGGCTTTCTTGGTTACTCCACTGGCTATACGATTCGGGATTTAGTTCCTTAAGCTCTGCAATAAAATTTGAAAATTTATTAATGTCAAATATCCCAGCATCGTTTACAAAGCGTTGATCTGAGTTAAAACTTGGGCTTTGTGATAAAAAATATTCAAGGTGATCAGTTGATGATCCAATACCTAGTTCATCTATTTGCAGCTTAAGTAATTTTGCCCTTATTGACTCATCCCAAGCTGTTGTTAAAGCTTGTAAATCGTTGAAGTTATATGCTTTTTTTAATACATCCATTTGATCTCTAAAATCATTAATAGATAACTCCTCACCATTAACATCACCAATTGGGTCGGGTGATTGGAATCCGCTACCATCAAATACACCAGCAATAACAAATGCAAATAATGCCATACCAATAACTGCAATTAAAACAAAAGAATTTTTTCTAAGATTTCCTAAAATAGCCATAACTTAAAATTGGGTAACGAAAATACAAATTTAGTTAAAGAAATAACATTTAAATATTATTAATCTTTACCTCTGTTATTAAATTTTGTTCTGTAGTATCTTCTAAAAAAATACATACCAAAAGAGAGGAAACAAAAAATAAGAAGCGGCAAATTATCGAAAAATGATTCTTCAAAAAAAAGCAAGTCTAGTAGGATGACTAATCCAATGACCAGATACAAATATTCAGATATTTTATAGTATTTCATCTTTAATTGTCTTCAAATAAAAAATTTCCATTTAACTGACCTGTCTTCAATTGCTTAAACGATCTATCTGCATCCAGTTTATTTGCCTTAATATTGTAGTCATCTCCTGAAAATACAATATTTTTTTCAGTAAATAACCATTCTTCATCAGGATCCCAATATATCTGTGGAGCTTGAATTGATGATCCATCAGCTGACAATATTTTAACATTACCAACTAAGCTGACAATTTTAGTTTCGTAATATACTATCCCGTAATCTGAGCTTACAATCGTTGAACCTTCAATAGGATCAAAAAATTCTATTTTAAGACCATCAGGAAATTCAGAGTATGGGAAGTTTTGATTTGTAAAATCTATATTTTTTGGAGATTCTAATATAGCCTTAACATTTGCAGAATCTGTGTATCTCAATGTAAAATTGTCAGTAACACCAACTGGAATTATTATTTGTTTATTTATTTGCTTTATATCATCAAAGTTGCTTTCACAAGAAAAGAGGATTATAATAAAAATAATTTGATAATAAGTTTTCAAAATATTACAAAGCAGGAACAGTGACAGAAAGTCCAATCCAACATTTAAATGAAATAACCTTTCCAGCATTACCCTCGGTAAAAATATCAGTTTTAGTTGGCGCCCTACCTTCATAACTCTCTGCTGTTTTTATTGCAGTTCTTCTGATTGTAGGGTCTACAGATGCAGCCTTTCTAGCTTCTTTTGCAGCTAACCAATACACAGCTCTTTTATCAAATTGGCTGGTGGCACAATTATTTGCACTAGCTGCATATAAATTTGAAATTAGTAAATAAGCTCTACCCATTGAAGGTTGAAAGTTCAAGGCAGATCTTGCATATTGTCTAGATTTCGAATATTGCTTTGTGCTTTTAAACTTTGAAGCAATTTTATAAGAAATTCTAGCCTTTTTAATATTATCAGTCTCTAATTCAATAGATTCATTATAAAATCTTAGTGCCTCAGAATTATTTCCTTTTTTATCATTCAAAAGCCCAAGATAATATGCAGAATTAGCAGACGGATTAAGATTATGTAGTAACTCTACAAGCTCGACAAAAAGAGGGTCATCAGAACAATCTTTACTATCCATTCTGCTAGCAGCTCTGTTTAGCCATACTGCATTGGATTTATTTTCATTAAGATTTTTTCTATACAAGGGTATTAGATTTTCACATGTTGACTCTTTGGCAATAATTGCATTAAGGTTCTTTAAGTAAGTGGAAGATGCAGTTGAATTTATCCCGAATGCTCTTTTATTTGACTTTTCACGTGATGTGAGTGCTTCACCAGACTCCTCCTTTTTAATTATTCTGTCTAATTGTTTTGAGTAGCCATCAATTACCTCTTCAAACCTTTCAGAAATTTCTTCGTATTTGTCAAAAATATTTTCCATGCTTACCCCTCCATCCTTGTAAAGTTGAAAATATACTTTAAAATAATTGTATAATGGCTTTGGATCGTCAAAACTAGCTCGGTCTTCATTGTAAGCTTTATCAAAAACATTATAAATCTCTTGATTGGAAGCCAATTTGTAATCAACCATAACCTGAGCCTTGTTAGAAATAATTTCTCCTACAATTTTTCTGCCCTTATATGTTGGAAAATTGATTAACCATTCATCGTAAAGTTGTAAAAGATCATTTTTATATTTTTCTGCTTCAGCTGCACCATCTGGGCCTTTCGAGTTACTTTGTTTGATAAAACTCTCAAGCATTCTCTTTCCGTAAGTGTAAATCGCAACGTTCAGTTTAGGGCACTCTCTTCTTACTTGCATCCATGGTTCATAAGCAGATTCGTAATTTTTTACCTTATAATACTCTGCAAATATTGATAAGTTTGAAAGGCAATCATCGTTTGATTGAGGATATACATTTATCGAGCATAAAATGATTACTATAACTAAAAGCTTTTTCATAAATTAAGTTTAATTATACATACTTCTGACAAACCAAAGATCATTCAAGGATACACCCAGTCGGATACTAAAAAATTTTTCCTTAATGAGGCTGGATTTTTTAGTTCCTCTTTGTCCAATTTCAAAACCCAGGTTTGCACTTGAAACACCAGCAAGAGGTATGCCAAATCCGAAATTTAAACCTATTTCGTTTATTTGTTGATTATTTACAAACAGTCCACCATTTTTGAATCTTAAGCCAACACGGTAAGTTAATGTTCTAAAATAATCTGTGAAAGAATCGTACTTGGGTAAGAAAAATCCGCCAATAGAGTAAGTTTGTGAAGATTTAAACTCAACATTATCTAATCCCATTAATTGATTTTTAAATCCACCTTCATCAGTTCTTAAGTAATTTAATCCTAAGAACCACTTTTTATCCTGGCCTAAGCCTAGCCCAAAACTCAAACTACTTGGTATTTTGATATTTGTATTTTTCAATCCTTTAGCTTCTAAGTCAATTTGCTCAAAGTCTCCCCCAAAATTTCCACTTGGATTGATTGTTTGAATGGTTTGATTATTTTTAGATTTATAGCTAACCTCAGGGTGATAAACTATACTAGTATATAATGTTATTTTTTCATTGAAAGTCTTTTGATAAACCGAGGAAAAATTATAATCTAGGCCACTAATAGATGATTCGCTTGAAACCCTTGTATATAACTCTACGTCTTCTAATATTTTTGTGTGGTAGTGGTTAAGGTTTCCGAAAGCATAGGAGCTCGAGATACCAATTCCCCAATTTTTAAAAAATTCAATCCCAACTGAGACAAAAGCATTGCTTAAGCCTCCACTACCGGTAAATCTGTTCAATTCAGGTGGAGTAAGTGATGTCTCATTACTTTCAAGCAAATATCCAACAGAGGTTTTGGGCTTAATTCCAAATGAAAATGATAGAAGTTTTGTTGGAATGGCTACAGAAATATAATTTATAGCAGCAGCAGTTGATTTTTCAGTACTTTCATTTGTAACATAGCTTGTACTTTTTAGATCAACTCCAACAGAATAATTGACGAGTTTTAGCTTTGATAGTGAAGCAGCATTATTCATATTTTGATGGACACTGTCATAATATGCGGTATTACCTCCCATCATTTGATTTTCTACAGTGGCACTAAAATTTGTTTCTCCCACACCGAAATATGAGTAAGGAGAGTAACTAGATCTCTGAGAATAACCAAAAATGGATATTAATATAAAAAAGATTGAAATTTTATGCATTCTGATTATATTCAATTAGAAAATCTAGTCCTTTAAAAACATAATTTGAATTTGTAAATATGGTGTTTTTTATCTTCCCTGACAAAATTTTTGATCCACCACCTGTTATAATGACTTTTAAATCAGAATAATCAGAGCTATATTTTTGAATAAAACCCTCAATTTCATATTGTATTCCCTTAACTATACCAATATCTAAAGATGATTTCGTATCACTGGCAATCAAACTATTTGGATAACTAGGTGAAATATCACTTAAGTTGAAGGCACCTTTAGATATTGACTCCACTCTCATATGCAAGCCTGGTGATATACCTCCAGCCAAATATTCATTGTTACCTTTTTTAATATCATATGTTATACAAGTTCCAATATCAATTACTAAAACATTATCTTTTGGATAATCAACATAAGCAGCAATCATTAATGCAAGTCTATCTTGACCAACAGATTCAATACTATATGGAACTTTAATAGGAATACTACTCTTTGTTATTGAATACAAAGATGTTCTGTCCATTAATAATTTTTCTATTTCCGGTGCTGGTCTAGCTACATTTGATAAGGCTGAATTGTTTATTTTATTTTTATTTAAAATTTTAATTACTTCATCTGCATGAAGCTCAAAAAATTTAAAGTCCTCAATAATTTTATTTTCTTTGGTTAAAGCTACTTTGGTTGAGCTGTTACCTATATCTATGAGAAGATTAATCATTTGAGCTGTAAATGTAAACAAGTTTTTTTCAAACTTTAAATTTATACTTAAAACGTTTATATTTGCTTTTGCAATTTTCAAAGGTACCTTAGCTCAGTTGGTAGAGCAAAGGACTGAAAATCCTTGTGTCCGCAGTTCGATTCTGCGAGGTACCACAAAAACCTCCTAACTCAGGAGGTTTTTTTATATATTTATGAAAAATTAATCAATATGAAAAAAGTTATATTATTTTTTGTCACAATTTTTTTGATTTCATGCCAAACAGCTGTTGTTGAAAAAGTTGATAATAATGGTGAACCTCAGGGCCCTCATACTTCAGCTGAATGGAAAATTTGGGCATACAGTACTGCAGCTCCTTCATTTATTGCAGACGAGTGCACTGTTGTTGACGTAGATGGAACTGTTCTAAGAGAAGGTACAAACGGTTGGACAGCTATGGCTGCAAATCCAAGAGGTCCTGCTGACCCTGAAAACGGCTGGAAAGACCCACATGAGGCAATGCCAATGGTTGGCGATGCTCAATCAATGAAGTGGGCGATGGCATATATGTCTGGTAAAACACCTGAATTAGATCACGATGGATACTCTTACATGCTACACGGAGATATGGGTGAGGATAATACAAAACATTTTGTTCTAAACAAGGAAGATGCTGCTGAAGGACAGTGGATAGAGTCTGGAGCACATATCATGTTATTTCCAAAGGACCCTTCGACCCTAGATGGTTTTACTACTGATTTTAATTCTGGTGGACCATATGTTATGTTCAAAGGAACAGGATATGATCATTTAATGATTCCTGTAGAGGGTTATTACGATTACCAAGCAAAAAAATAAAATTGTAAATAGTTAATAAAAAAGCCGCTTAAAAGCGGCTTTTTTTATGTTAATAGATTCCCATCATCATCCCATTCTGCAGTGATATTCCTTTTAGATTGATCAACAAATTTGTCTAACCATTCCTTATCATATTCTAACCCATATTGATCTAACACATCCTGTGGAACACCATCCCAAACATTTGGGAAATTTCCTTTATAACCTAACTCTTTTATCCCGACTTCAGCTGTAAAATATCCGGTCATAGTTAGATTTCTGACCAAGTTAAACCATTGTACTGGTTCAGGTAAATCATTCATATTGTCGTTTGGATCGTAATATGCTATTTCATCTAGTATCTCTTTTTGATTAGGCTCATCCAAATCAATGAATATGTTGTCGAATCTGGTTTGACTTTCATTGTCAATCCACAGTAATCCATTTCTTAGAGGCTCTTGATATGATGGTATATCCTTAGCCATGAATTCAATAAGTTGTACAACCTCAGCATCACGAATAGATCCAAATTCATTAGGAGGTAGAATTAGATTACAAAGTTTATCAAGAGTAAGTAATTCATCATTAGTAAAGAACTTTTGAGCAAATAATTTATCATCATATAGAGTTTCTTCAGGTGTTCTTCCATACTCATACCTAGTTAGTGATCGGGTGATTTTTTCACGGCTAACACCATAACAAGATTCCAGGAAAATACTTGCTCCAAAAGACGCTAATGCTATAGTTTTTATGGAATCTCTTCTTTTCATCCTAAAAATTTTGTTTTTTAAATTCATCTACAATATGTTCAGATGAACGCATCGCCAATGCAAGAATTGTCCATGTAGGGTTTTTATCTGCTTGTGATACAAATGGTCCGGCATCCACCACGTAAACGTTTGATACATCATGAAGCCTTTCAAATTGATTGGTTACAGATTTTTTAGGATCATTACCCATTCTTGTCGTTCCAACCTCATGAATAATCCAGCCTGGCTTGTTTAAACCATAATTAGCATCTTTACCAGGTTTTCCCCAGAGCGGAATTCCACCCATGTTATGTATAATTTCCTCAAAAGTATCTTGCATGTGTTTAGCCTGCTTTATTTCGTTATCTGTCCAATTGTAATTGAATCTTAATGTTGGTACCCCATACTTATCAACTGAATTTGGATCAATCTCGCAATAATTTGTCTTTTGTGCCACCGACTCACCTCTGCCTGAAATTCCAATCGTTGATCCATAATATTTTTTCATATCTGCTCTTAAAACATCTCCATATCCTCCTGCCTTATTAATTCCAAAAAATTTATTAAAACTGTTTACATTAAAACCAGTACCATATGTGGGCGCACCCATTCCACCCCATACTTCAATGTGGTAGCCCCGAGGAAAATCGAGTTTCTTATTATCTAGCCACCAAGGCGAATATACGTGCATGCCTCCGACTCCATCCTCATTGTAAGTTTTTCTATCAATTAATTGTGGTAGAAAAGCCATCATATCTCCACCAGTTGAGTCATGTAAATATTTTCCTATCAAATCACTGCTATTACCTAAACCATTTGGATGTTGTTTAGACTTGGAGTTAAGTAAAATTCTTGCCGAGCTACATGCAGAAGCGGCTAGCACGACTACTTTACCTTTTAGTTTGTATTCTTTATTTTCTTCTTTATCTATAAAGGACACACCAGTGGCTTTGCCTTCTTTATTAGTGGTGACGGTTCTAACCATCGAATTAACATATAAATCAATTTGACCTCCAGATTTTTGAGCTGGAAATATTAGACAGGAGCCAGATGAAAAATCTCCATATACATTACAACTTCTCGCACAGCCATTGCAGTAAAAACAAATACCCCTTTCATTATTTATCCTCTTAGTTAAGACTGATAATCTTGATGGAATAACCTTTACATTACTTTTACGAGCTCCTTTTATGTAGAATAATTCGTGTAATCTTGGTTTTGGGGGAGGTAGGAAAAAACCATCAGGTTCATTATACATGTTTTCTTTAGTGCCAAAAACGCCAATTAATTTGTCAACTCTGTCATAGTAAGGTTTGATGTCATCATATGAGATTGGCCAATTTTCACCCAAGCCATCAATACTTTTTCTTTTGAAGTCATTTGGTCCAAACCTCAAGGAAATTCTACCCCAGTGGTTTGTTCTTCCTCCAAGCATTCGGGAGCGGAACCATTTAAAATCTGTATCACCGATTTGACCATATGGCTCGCCATCTATTTCCCATCCACCGTAAGCTTGATCATAATCACCAAAAAATCGGGTTGTTCCAGCACCCCTTCTGGGTGACTGCCAAGCCCACTTTAATTGAGTCATTTGTTGTGGATTAGCAGGATCATAATAGGGACCAGCTTCAACAACAGCAACTGAAAGACCTGCCTCGGAAAGGATTTTTGTGGCCATGCCACCTCCAGCTCCAGAACCGACAATTACTACGTCGTATTCTTTCGCTGTATTTTTAATTTGCATAAAATTATAATTCTAGTTCCCTTATTTTTATATTTCTGAAATAGACTCTAGCTCCATGGTCTTGAAAACAAATTTTTCCAGTCTTAAATTTTCCAAACTCACAGTTATCCCACGGTTTCTCATCACATCTTGCAAATTTTGTGCCAGCCACCATTGAGTCCCAAGCTTCTCCACTCAGAGGAAAATTGATAACTTCGACTCCATTAAAAATAACGTTTCCATAATTAGATTTATGATTGATTGTTATTAGATAAGAATTCCATTCACCTACAGGTTTAGTCATATCGACTGAGGGAGATACCATACCATATAAACTACCAGCTTTGACTGGATCTGGATAATTATTATCCATTATTTGAATTTCTGGACCTGTGACAAACGGAAATTCATATTTTTCGCCTTCCTTTACTCCCCACATGAACCCACTATTAGTTAAAGTATCAACTTTCCACTCAAAATATAATTTGAAATTGGTGTAATCCAAATCGGAAACCAAATCATTATTCTCCTTTTTTAGACTTCCATTATCATGAGTTAGAATATTACCTTGGGAGTCACGTTGATACTTTCCAACTGACGGATCAAAAGATAAAATACCATCCGAAACATTCCATCCTAACTTATTACCATTATCATTAAAATAGTGCCATCCATCAAGACTATTTTCAGTTAATAACAATTTCCAATCTTGACTGTCTTTACAAGATATGAGAAGAAAAAATAGGACAAATATATAATTGAGTTTTTTCATAAATTATATATTCCAACCTGGTCTACGAGTTCTTCCAACAAATTTATTTGCTTCATCAAAATTTGTTATTTTCATATTTTCGCCATCCCACAATAATTTTTTTCTACCAACAAATTTACTGTACTCAGATGTGTGATATCTATTTGGTGAAAACTTAGGCTTGTCTTTACCCATGCTCATGTATGAGCGAATAGCTAGATTTCCCATTAAAACAGTTTCAGTAAATGGTCCAGCGTATTCAAATGGAGCTGTTATTTTTTTATATTCATCACTACCATATCCAGCCTTTATTCCATTAATCCACTCCATGTGATGAGTATGATCCAATGTTTTCCAATAATCATCAGTAGAAAATTCGATAGTTTCATGGCCCTTTCTGTAAAGTTTTGGACCCAATGCATAAACTCCACACGAAATTACACCTGTTTCACCAATCATTAAAACTCCATTGGTGCTGTTTTGTTCACCTAGGAAATCATCAGCAGGTATAAACTCAGGATGACTAGGTCTTAAACCACCGTCCATCCAAACTAATTCGATTTTTGAATCATTTTTAGCTGTTTTATCAAAATTCAATGTAACAATGGACGAAGCAGGGCATCCTTTAGGTACATAGTTTTGGCTCCATGCTTGTTCAAAAACTTGACTAACACTACACTCAACATCTGTTGGATAGTGTAAACCAAGGGTTTTGTAGGGAGCATCCAATATGTGACAGCCCATATCACCAAGTGCTCCTGTACCATAATCCCACCAGCCTCTCCAGTTGAAAGGATGTAGCTGTGATGTGTATTTAGTTGAAGCAGCAGGTCCTAACCACAAGTCCCAATTAAGGTTTGCAGGTTTTACCTCATCATTGTTCTTCATATCAAATCCCTGAGGCCAAACCGGTCTGTTAGTCCAGGCATATATTTTATGTATTTTTCCGATCATTTTCTTGTCAACCCATTCTTGAATCTTAACAACACCAGCGCTTGATCCACCCTGATTCCCCATTTGGGTAACAACTTTATTTTTTGCAGCAATTTGAGTTAAAGCTCTAGCCTCCTCAATATTATGAGTTAGCGGTTTCTGAACATACACATGAAGACCTCTATTCATTGCATTACTAGCAATTACTGCGTGAGTGTGATCAGGTGTGCTAATAGTTACGGCATCAAGATCTTTCTCATTATCCAGCATTTCTCTGTAATCAACATAAAAATTAGCATTTGGAAATGTTTTTCTGGAATCTGTAACACCATGGGATCCGTCGGGATGAACATCACACAATGCAATAACTCTCTCACTACTTGCCCAATCATGGGTTATATCATTACCCTTACCGCCTGCACCAATTGCAGCTAGATTTAATTGATCACTTGGTGAAATATATCCATTACCACCTAGTACGTTTCTTGGTACAATAAAAAAACCTGTACCTGCTATTGCTGATTTTTTTAAAAAACTCCTTCTTTTATTTTTCATAGTTGATTCTGAGATTAAATTCTGATTTCATAAATTTAAAAAATTAAAATGAAAAAAAGCATAATTTATTTTTTACTGTTCCTCATATTTTCAAACATTTCAATATCACAAAACCTTAATAATAAAAAAGTACTTGTAGTCTGGGGTGGTTGGGAAGGTCATAAACCTAAATTATTTGCAAGTCATGTTGAAAATTGGCTTATATCACAAAAAGCTGATTACAAAATATCTAATGGTCTTGAAGCCTATGATGATTATGATGAATTAATTAAATACGATTTAATTATTCAATCTGTAACCATGGGCGAAATCAGTAAAAAGCAAGAGGAAAATTTGGTGAAAGCGGTACTAAACGGTGTTGGAATTGCTGGTGCTCATGGTGGTCTTGTAGATTCTTTTAGAAAAAACACCAATTATCAATTTATGATAGGTGGACAGTTTGTTGCACACCCAGGTGGTATGATTGAGCACAAAGTAATAATGTTAGATGATGAATTAACTCAGGGACTTAGTGATTTTGAAATTGTTAGTGAACAATACTATATGCACTATGATCCAAATGTTAAAATAATTGCGGAAGCAAAATTTGGTGGAAAGGTTTACCCATGGATAAAGGATGTAGTTATGCCAGTAGCTTGGAAAAAAATGTATGGCAAAGGCAAGGTTTTTTTCATATCAATAGGTCACAACCCAGATGAGTTTATGATTTATGATAATGGGTGGAAGCTACTTACTAGGGGTTTTGCTTGGGCTGCTAGATAAACTAAAATTTTATTAATGTCTCAAATTCATGATTTATCAATTCTTTCTTAGCCTTTTTTAAATCATCTGAAAAACCGATTAGAAAACCTCCACCTCCAGATCCACATAATTTTAAAAAATAAAGATTAGAATCAAGACCTCTTTTCCAGAGATGGAGAGAATTTTTGGAAATCATTGGAGTTAGTTTGTGATAAACAAATTTAGAAAGTGTTCTAAAATTTTTTTTGAATGAATCAAATTCGTAATTCACTATTGAATCTGCACAATAGTTTGTTGAAGATATAAATTCAGAGTGAAAAATTTGATTAAAATTACCGTCTTTTAAATTCTCGTGAAATATTTTTATTAAATCATCAGTTTTTGATGATTTACCACTATCAATTATGAAAATTCCTCTATTGCTATTTAAATTTTGTTTTGGAAGTGAAATTATTTTTATCGTACCATCAGAATCAACAAATAAAGGAGCTCCAACCATACAATTCAATGGGTCAAGACCTGATGACTTTCCATGATAAAAGGACTCAATTTCAGAAAGTTCTTTTTTTAAATCTACAAGCTTGTCTGAATTAGCTGTCAGCAGATTAGAAGTCTCATGCAAAAAATATTTTTCATAAACTGCAGCAACCAATGCTCCGCTACTTCCAATACCATAGCCGATAGGTATTGAACTTTCAAAAAATAATCCATTTTCAATATCTTCAAAAAATCGATTATAATCGAAATTTTTTCTTTGATAAGATTTGATTAAATAATTGTACAGGTCTTTAATAGACTCATTGGATTGTTTTTTATTATTATCGACCAGATCACCAATTTTCAAACTTCCAAAGAATGATTTGTAAGGAATTGTGATTGCTTTCGAATTTTTTAGTATACCATATTCACCAAATAATAAAAGTTTTGAAAAAAATTTCTTGGGAGACATTTGGTTGATTATTTTTTTATTGGACCTGGACCGACTTTGTCATTTATGTATTTTCCGTTAGAGCAATAATCTACGAGTTCACTTTTGACAAATTTTTGTACACTAACAAAATCATTTTGGTGATATAATAGATGGATATTCGCACCTGCATCTAAAGTAAAACACAAGCTTGTATTATTTTCTTTTCTAAACGTCCAAATTTTATTAATAATATTTATAGTATTTGGTTTTAATAAAATAAAAGAAGGATTAGAAGATAACATCATCGCGTGAAGTGTTAAAGCCTCATTCTCAACGACACTTATGAACTCATTTGAATTTTGGTTTTGAATAGCATGTAATAAATTTTCTAAATTTTTATTGGCTTGATTTATACGACTTGATTTAAAATGGTGGTCTTTAACCAAATTATGTCCAACCGAACTAGAAATTGATTTTGATTTTTCATCTATAATTAATATTGTGTCATTATAGTCGTTAAAAAATTTCGGTAAATCAAATGCTATTGCATAATCGTCTTTACTATTATCAACAAGAGTTGATTTTCCCCAAAAAGAGGCGGATCCATAAATACTTCTACATGCACTACCGGAACCAAGTCTTGCGATAAATGAGGATTTTTTGTAAAAATCTGTATTTTCAACTAAAGATTTTTCAATATCAACCAAGCATAAAGAAAGAGCGCTAAAAGCAGATGCAGAGGATGCAATTCCACTACTGTGTGGAAATGTATTATTAGAGCTAATCTTTAATGATACTTGATTTAGAAAAGGTAAATATTGAATGATTCTTTTAAAAAAAACATCCAATTTATTGTTAAAACTAGGTTTTAATTTATTTTCAAAATAAAACTCATATTTAAATCCTTCCAAAGAAGGTTTGTATGAAACTGTTGTCTCGGTCAAACATTCTTTTAATGTAAAACTCAAGGAGGGATTAATTGGTACCTGTAAATTTTTTTTTCCCCAATATTTGATTAATGCAATGTTCGATGGTGATAGCCATGTCGTGGTGCCCGACAATTGATTTTTATCAAACACTTCTATGGATGATGAACTAAACATTATTTGAATGAATTAACTTGAGATTTTTTGGGTTCTTTTTTTGTTCCATCAAATCCAGAGATTCCAGAAACAGTTGTGTATTTTAAGAAATTTTTCTTTCCTGGATTTACAATTTTAAAAGCACTGTGACACATTATCGCAGCTTCGTGAAAGCCTGAAAGAATTAATTTTAATTTTCCAGGGTAATAATTAATATCACCAATTGCGAATATACCCTCTTTATTGGTTTGATAATCTAATGCGTTATTAACTTTCAAAGCATTTTTCTCAATTTCTAATCCCCAGCTCTTAAAAACATCCATTTTTGGCACCAATCCATACAGTGGAATTAGATAATCAGTTGGTATATTAACTATTTCATTTTCTACAGAGATATCAATACTTTCAAGTTGTTTCTGACCATTTAACTTTTTTAGGATGGCTGGTGTTATTATATCTAGGACATTTTGATCCTTTAATTTTTGAATTTTATTTACCGAATCAACAGCACCCCTAAATTGATTTCTTCTATGGATCAATGTAACTTTTTTTGCAATTTTTGAAAGAACAAGTGTCCAGTCAAGTGCAGAGTCTCCACCTCCGGAAATTACTACGTTTTTCCCTTTATATTTATTAGGGTCTACAATGCTGTAATTAATACCATTTTCTTCATACACGTTCAAATCCTCAATGTTTGGTTTTCTCGGTTCAAAATTTCCTAAACCTCCAGCTATTGCAACAACCTTTGCGCTTACTTTAGTGCCTTTGTCTGTGGTAATTACAAAATCATCCCCCGACTTGGAAAGTTTTTCTGCTGTCTCCCCTAAAGTATATCCTGGACTAAAAGGTTTAATTTGTTCCAATAGTTTTTCAACCAAATCACCTGCTAATATTTCTGGATAAGCAGGAATGTCATAGATGGGTTTATTTGGATAAATTTCAGAGCACTGCCCACCTGGTTTAGTTAGAGAATCAATTAAATGACATCTCATTCCAAGGAGACCAGCTTCAAAAACAGTAAATAGGCCAGTCGGTCCAGCACCAATTACAACAATATCTGTTTTAATCATTCTACGCTAACGACTTTTTTAATTGATGGAACATGTTTTTTTATTGTCATCTCAACACCATTTTTTAGGGTCATTTGATTGACACTGCAATCAATGCAATTACCCAAAAGTCTAACCCTAACAATGTCATTTTCGTAATTTACTAATTCAATATTTCCACCATCCGACTGTAGAAAGGGTCTAATTTCATCTAAAGCTTTTTCTATGTTATTTATTATTTTAGTTTCCATAATTAAGAGCAACCTGCCATAGTTTTTATTTTTAAAATCTCAGTTGGTGGCAGATTTTTATTCCTTTCTAGCAAGAACTGAACCAACTTTTTTGTCATCTCAGAGAAAATTTGTCTAACATTATCATCTTCCTGTAAAGCGCCTGGCCTTCCAACATCACCAGCTTCTCTAAGTCCCTGCAAAATAGGTACTTCACCAAGAAAAGGTATATCAAAATCCAAAGCCATATTTTTAGCTCCGTCTTTCCCAAATATATAATGTTTTTCTTGAGTTTTCGAATCTGGTATGTAATATGACATATTTTCTACTATTCCAAGAATTGGAATATTAATATTTTCTTGTCTATACATTGAAACTCCCTTACGTGCATCAGCTAAAGCAACAATCTGTGGTGTGCTAACGACTACGGCTCCATTGACTGAGATTTTTTGCATTATACTCAAATGAATATCTCCTGTTCCTGGTGGTAAGTCAATTAGCATAAAATCTAGATCTCCCCACTCAGCATCAAATATTAATTGATTTAGGGCCTTTGTGGCCATTGGACCTCTCCATATTACAGCTTGATCCATTTTGGTAAAAAACCCGATTGACAGAACTTTAATACCAAAGCTTTCCAGAGGCTTCATTTTTGATTTTCCATTAACATCAACTGCTAGAGGTTTTCTACCAACAAGATCAAACATAATGTGCATAGAGGGGCCGTAAATATCCGCATCCAAAATTCCTACCTTGAAGCCCATATTACAAAGTGTAACTGCTATGTTAGAGGTAATCGTTGACTTGCCAACACCTCCTTTAGCAGATGAAATTGCAATTATATTTTTAATATTTGATAGATTTTTTAATTGATCAGATTCAATATTTTTTGGTATTGGCTTAAAATCAATTTTATAGTTAAAATCAGAGCTATACCCTGACCTCAATAATTCAATTATTTTATTGGATAATTCTGTTTTTGCTTTGTGAGTTGGATTGGGTGGTATTATGTCAATTAGAATCTCTTGAGAGAAATTATTTATATTAACAATCTGATCATCTTCTAAAATACCCTTCAAAATATTTAAAATTTTTTCTTTATTGAACACTGAATTATCCACTTTTATTTAAAATGCAAATATATGATTAAGTATGTATTTATGTAGTTTTATTGGGATCCCAAAGATGTTTTTCAAAATTGATAATTTTATCATCTTCAATTTTGAGACCTTCGCTTTCTAGTAATTGTTGCATTAAATTAGTGCCAGAAAAATGGTGCTTACCGGTCAAAAGACCATTTCTATTTACTACTCTGTGTGCAGGTATATTACTATACTGATGTGAATTGTTCATTGCCCAACCAACAGTTCTGGCACTTGCTCCCGAACCAAGGTAGGTTGCAATTGCACCATAAGTGGTTACCTTTCCAAAGGGTATTTTTTTTACAACTTCATATACTTGACCAAAAAAATTAGTAGACATATTAGTCAAATTTAAATTTCAAAAAAGTTATTTTTTTTGAGTCAATAAACTTTTTTTCATAAAAAGTCTTTATTTCCAATACTTCGCTAGGGGCATTATTGTTTGAATATATATCATGGTTTGAGAAAATTGGTTCTATACCCATAGCCTCAATTAAGCCTAATGTGTAGCCATGCAAATACTCACTGTCTGTTTTTAAGTTAATTAGTCCTCCTTTTTTTAAAATTTTTTTATATAGTGACAAAAATGAAGAATTTATCAACCTGTGTTTTTTTCTTTGAATTTTTATTTGAGGATCAGGAAATGTAATCCATATTTCCGAAACTTCATTTTCAAAAAAAATTTTATCAATTAGTTCAATTTGGGTTCTTACGAATGCAACGTTATCTAAACCGAAAAGGTTGGATTCTTTTGCTCCCTTCCATATTCTAGCTCCTTTAATGTCAATACCTATATAATTATTTTTGGGGTTAGATTTTGCTAATTCAGTTGTGTATTCACCCTTTCCACAACCAAGTTCTAATACAATTGGATTATCATTTTTAAAAAAAGAGTTCCATTTACCCTTTAACTCAAAATGATTTTCAATTAGATTTCCTCGACTAGGTTGAAATAAATTTTTAAAATTTAAATTTTCCTTGAATCTTTTAAGTTTGTTTTTACTTCCCAAAAAAAATGTTTTAAACAAAAATAACTATTTTGATTTTTCAACAGTAGCTGAATTTTTCATTATAATTTACGATATTACATTTATTGTCTACAATTTAAGTTTAGTTTAATTAAAGATGGATTTTTTAAAAGTAAAAACAGAAAAATCATTTAAAGAGTATTCTTTAAAATTATTCAATTTTCATTATGATCAAAATAAAAATTATCGAAAATTTTGCAGTTCGACAAATGTAAATAGAACTAATATTGACTGCATTAATAAAATTCCATTTATTCCCATTGTTTTTTTTAAAAAAAATAAAATTTGTATTAATAAAATTTCACACCAAAAAATATTCAAAAGCAGTGGAACAGGTGGGGCAAAGAGTAGTCACTTTATACACAGTCTTGAAATTTATAATAAAAGTATAGAGAAATGTTTCGAAAGAATTTATGGTAGAATTTCAAATTTTGTGATAATTGGTGTAACACCTCATTATAATTCAAAAACTGGTTCGTCACTAATATATATGATTAATGAATTAATTAAAAAATCAAATAAAAAAGAAAGTCAATTTTTGAGAGATATTAATGAATTTGACAAATTAACACTTGAACTTGAAAAACAAAATAGAAGATACATTATTTATGGACTATCTTATGCAATTCTTGATTTGCTGGAGGAAAAAAATTATAATCTCAGAAAATCAATAATTATAGAAACTGGAGGTATGAAAGGTTTGAGAGATGAAATAGAAAAGGAAGCGTTACATAAAATTATTTCAGATGGATTTAACACTCCAAATGTTCATTCAGAATATGCAATGACTGAATTATTATCGCAGAGTTATTCTATAAAAAACCAAGTTTTTAGCCCACCACCATGGAAAAAAGTTTTAATTAGAGATTTTAATGATCCATTTAAAGTTCACAGATCAGGAAGGGGATTTTTGAACATAATTGACTTAGCAAATAAATACTCATGCCCGTTCATTTCAACTGAGGACTTTGGTGAGGTATTTGAAAATGGTGATTTTAAAATATTAGGGAGAGGATCTGAATCAGATTTAAGAGGATGCAACTTGATGCTAACTGATTATACTAATTAAATAATAGTTCTTCTTTCCCTTTTGAATAAGAATATACTTATCGTTAATTAGATTGATGTTGGTGATTTTTGATACCGAATCAATCTTATTCTTATTAACGGAAATAGAGTTTTGATTAATTAACCTTCTTATTTCGGAATTGGATTTAAAGAAGTTTGTTTTCATTAATAAATCTTCAACCAGTTCGCATTCATCAAGATCAAATTTTTTTAATTTTTTGTTTGGAACTCCGTTAAAAATATCCAAAAAAGTATTTTCATCAATATTGGATAAATCTTCTTTTGTGTTTTTTCCAAATAAAATAGAGGACGCATTTTTAACATTATTCAGATCTTGTTCTGAGTGAACCATCTTTGTGATCTCTTCAGCTATATATTTTTGAAGTTTCCTTAAATGAGGTTCCTTTTTATGATCGTCTGTAATTTTTTCTATAAACTCTTTTTCTGCAAAAGTGAAAACTTTAATATACTTATTTGAGTCTTCATCAGACGAATTCATCCAATACTGGTAAAACTTATATGGTGATGTCTTGTTTCTGTCCAACCAAACATTGCCCTCTTCCGTTTTTCCAAATTTTGAACCATCTGATTTTGTAATTAATGGACAAGTAAGGGCATATGCTTTTTTGCCGTTTTTCTTCCGAATAAGTTCTATACCAGATGTTATATTACCCCACTGATCACTTCCACCCATTTGAATGGAACAATTATAATTTTCCTTCAAGTAATAAAAATCATAGGACTGAAATAACTGATATGTAAATTCTGTAAATGACATTCCATCACTAGCATCAGTTGAGGAAAGTCTTTTTTTAACTGAATCTTTAGACATCATATAATTAACAGTTAAAAGTTTACCAAAATCTCTGAAAAAGTCTATAATATTTAACTTACTATTCCAATCATAATTATTAACCAAAACTGCTGCATTAGGTTTTTTTTCATCAAAATCTAAAAACTTTGAGAATTGAGTTTTGAGGGATAAAATATTTTTTTCAATAACTTCAGCACTGAGCAAGTTTCTCTCCTTTGATTTACCGGATGGATCACCTATCATGCCAGTAGCACCACCAATCAAAACTATAGGTTTATGACCACACAATTGAAAATGTCTCAAAATAATTAATTGTACAAGACTACCAATGTGTAATGAATCAGACGTTGGATCAAATCCAATATATGCAGATACAGATTTTTTACTTATTTCGTCCTCAAATCCATTAGTTACATCTTGAATTAATCCTCTCCACTCTAATTCTTTTTTAAAATTTTTTGGCATTATTACAAAGATATCTAATTAGTTCTTAACATTATTTAAGGAATCTTTAATGGCTTTAATTTTTTTATCAATTCCTTCATAGATTTCCATGTATAACTTTGGATTTTTAGTATAGAAATTATTACTTCTTACAAATTTTAAACAATCAATAGTATGTTTTCTAAATAACATTGTATCTCTAACCATGAAGTAATTGTTGTCTGATTTACTTACAAACCCTCTGCTAGAATTTATGAGATTAACATCAAATAAAAACTCTATCATTTGATCTTTTGTCATTATATTTTCAGGTGGTTTTTCGCTACTCCCACATGAAACTAGAATTATAATAATTATAAAAAAATATTTCATTTATTGAAAACTATTTTAACACCCCTTGCAGATTCATCAATCTTACCATTGTGATAAACCAAATTTCCATTGACAAAGGTATGGGTAATAACTGAGTTGAAAGTTGTTCCCTCAAATGGAGACCACCCGCACTTATATAGTATATTATTTTTATCTACCGTATAATTTTGGTTTGGATCTAATACAACTAAATCTGCACAATAATTTTTTCTTATAAATCCTCTATTTTTTACATTAAAAAGTTTAGCAGGATTATGACACATTTTTTGTACAACTTTTTCAAGAGAAATCCTGTTACTTAGGTAGTGCTCGAACATTGCATTTAGTGAATGTTGTACCATGGGTCCACCTGATGGGCATTTTATATAATTATTATTTTTTTCATCAAAAGTGTGTGGTGCATGATCCGTTGCTATTACATCAATTCTGTCATCATTTAAAGACTTCCACAAACCATTTTTATCCATTTTAGTTTTTACAGAGGGGTTCCACTTTATAAATCCTTTTTTCATCTGATAATCACTCTCGTCAAAAGACAAGTGGTGAATACAAACTTCGCTTGTAATATTTTTTTTATCAAGCGGTTGATCATTTTGAAAAAGTTCTGACTCAACCTTTGTTGATAGATGAAAAACATGTAATCTAGAATTTGTTTTTTTTGCTAAATCTATAATTCTTTTTGTTGATTTTAGACATGATTCCTCGGACCTTATTTTTGAATGATATTCAAATGGAATGTCATCACCATACCTTTTTTTATATTCTTTTAAATTATTTTGAATAATTTCTTCATCCTCACTGTGAACAACTACGGGTACTTTAGCGTATTTAAATATCTCCTCAATTACATCATAATCATCTACTAACATGTTTCCTGTTGATGAACCTAGGAATAATTTTATTGCTGGAATCTCAGAAAAGTCTAATTTCTTTATCTCTTCTAAATTTTTATTGGTACCTCCAAACATGAAAGAATAATTTGAAAAAGAGTTCTTACTTGCTATATCAAATTTATTATTGAGTTCTTTTATCGTAGTAGTTTGAGGAATCGTATTGGGCATCTCAAAATACGACGTAACACCACCTGCAACAGCAGCTTTTGATTCAGAATAAATTGTTCCCTTGTGAGTTAAGCCAGGTTCTCGGAAATGAACTTGATCATCAATTAGGCCTGGAATTAAAAAACATCCAGAAACATCTATTACATGTTCAAAGTTATTGGGATTTATATCTTCAGAAATTTCTTCAATTATATCATCACAAATTACTAGATCACTTTTAAAGATTTTTCCTTCGTTAACAATATTTGCATTTTTAATTAATGTTTTCATCTAAAAATTTTTAAAAAAAAATGTTTCAATTTCATAGAAATTAAACCAAATATAGCTTCAGATATAATGGATAAATTGAGTTTTGAATCTCCCCTCACCCTATCTGTAAAAATAATTGGGATTTCATATAAATGATAATTCATATTGTGAGCCTTAAACTTCATCTCAATCTGAAATGCATAACCCTTAAATTTTATACCCTCTTTTAAAATATCTCTTACTACATCAGATTTATATCCCACAAATCCTGATGTTAAATCCATAATTGGTGTTCCTGTAATAATCCGTGCATACCATGAAGCAAAATATGAAATTAATACACGCTGAATTGGCCAATTGACAACATTCACACCTGTCTTATACCTTGATCCTATAACAACATCAACACCATCTTTTATTAAAAAAACCTTCATCCTCGATAAATCTAAAGGGTTGTGAGAAAAATCAGCATCCATTTCATAAATGTTTTCGTAATTATTTTTTAATGCCCATTCAAATCCATCAATATACGCAGGACCTATACCCATTTTTTTTTCCCTTTCAATAATAAAAAGTCTTTCTTTATTTGATTTAATTTTCTCTTTAACAAGATTAGCAGTTTTATCGGGAGAATTGTCATCAACAACTAGGATATTAAAATTATCATCTAGTAAAAAAATTTCATCAATAATATCGATAATATTTTCTGACTCATTGTAGGTAGGGATAATTACAAGTGAATTTCTTTCAAACACGAAGCAAAATTAGACATAATTTTTATTAGCTAAATAAATCTATTGAACTTTAATGGGTTAGGTTTTAAATGAATTTGTATTTTTGCAGACCCAAATCTTTTTTTTGGATATGAAAGTAAAATCAATTCTAATTTCACAACCCAAGCCAGAAATTAAAAACTCACCATATGTTGAGCTTATAAAAAAGTTTAAACTTAAAGTAGATTTCAGGCCATTTATACATATTGAAGGAAAAACTAGCAGGGAAGTTAGACAACAAAAAATAGATTTATCTAAATATTCTGCTATTATTTTAACAAGTAGGAATTCTGTTGATCATTTTTTTAGGATTGCAGAGGAAATGAGATACCCAATTCCAAATGCATTAAAATATTTCTGCCTCTCAGAAGCTGTTGCATTTTATCTTCAAAAATATGTTGTTTACAGAAAAAGAAAAATATATGTTGGAGGAAGAACCTTTGATGAATTATCAGAAATTATATTAAAATATAATGAAGAAAATTATTTACTACCTGGTTCAGATGTTTTATCACCACGAATTGAAAGTAAACTTAATGAATTAGAAGTTAAATGGACCAAAGGCATTTTTTATAAAACTGTTGTAAGTGATTTATCAGATTTAAAAAATGTTTATTATGATATCCTAGTGTTCTTCAGTCCCTCAGGAATTGAGTCATTGTTGTCCAACTTTCCTGACTTTAAACAAAATGATACAAGAATTGCTGTTTTTGGAAAGAACACAGCAAATGCTGCCAAAAATGCTAATCTAAGAATTGATATTGAAGCTCCTCTTAATAAGATACCTTCAATGTCAAGAGCTTTATATCTTTACATTGAAAAGGCAAATAAAAAATAATTATCCTTCAAATTTACTTTCAAAATCATCCAAGAATCTTTTAAAATCCTCCTGAGATTTTATTTTTAAGTATTCTTCCTCTTTGAATAAATTCAAATAAATTTCAATTTGTTTCGGTGTCAAATATCCAGTTATAGGTGCAATTGGATTAGCATTTTTATCAAAAAATACTATTGTTGGGTAGCCATACACACCTAAATATCTTGTAAAATTGTGAGAGGTATTCCTTGCAGATTTTGTTTCTCTATAGCCTGGGTTTTCATAAACCTTACCCTGAAAATTAATAATTGAATTTCCTTCGGCATTAAACTTTACAGCATAATAATTTTCATTTAAATAATTAGCTACATCTTCATTTTGAAATGTATTTTTATCCATCAACTTACATGGGCCACACCAATCTGTATAAACATCCATGATAATATTTTTAGGATTGGTTTTTTGCAGCTCTTGTGCTTTTTCAATCGTCATCCAATTTACATCTTGTGCATTGGAAAACTCAAAAAAGAATAAGATGAATAATAATCTAATTAAATCCATGCATTTTTCTCTTAAGAATTCCGTTCAATAAAAACATAACAATTCCAGCTCCAACAGGTATAATTGCAAATATTAAAAAGAAACCTGATAAACCAGCTTGTTCAGAAATAACATCAATGTAGCTTCCAGTAAGACCTCCAAATAAATTCGCAAAGAAACTTGAAAGTAACCAAAAACCAAACATTAAGCCAACCAGCCTCACAGGTGCAAGTTTACTTACATATGATAAACCTACTGGGGACACACAGAGCTCACCAAGGGTATGAAATAAATAAGCAAATACTAACCAAAAAATACTTACACTTGCTGTCTGAGCTCCATAAGGTATGGACATAGAACCATAAGCTAAAAACCCAAAACCAAGACCAAGAAGAATTAATCCAATTGAAAATTTAACTGGTCCAGAGGGATTATATTTTGAAGCCCAAATTTTGGAAAAAACAGGTGCAAAAATTATAATAAATAAAGAATTTAGAACCGAAAACCAAGATGCAGGAATTTCAGTTGCTTCCTCACTAAATTCATTGTCAATCATCCATATAACAATTCCCCAAATAATTACGAAACTCAAACCAAGGAAAAAATTGGAAATAAAATACTTTTGAAAAATATTTTGAAACAACTTAAACAAAACATAAGTTATCACAGCCATTGGAATAATTGTTATTATAGTATTAACGGTTTTAAAAATAGTTGCTGAATCACCTGTCAAATTTCTTTCAGTGTAATCATTAGCAAAAATTGTCATTGATCCGCCTGCCTGTTCAAATGCCCACCAAAAGAATATGGTAGCAGCAGAAAAAACTAAAATTACAACTATTCTATCCCATTCAATCGCTGTTAAATTTCTCTTAAAAGAAATGCCAAAGACCAATACAGCTAGAAAAACTAAGGCAAAAATTAATATGGTATCAATGTATTCAAAGAAAGTAATACTAATTACAATCAGTACCAAGGACAAGATTAAAGATACTACTCTTGGTATATTTGATAAACCATATTTTAAAGAATTCCAAATACCAATTAAAAATTCAAGAACAGAAAAACTTTCTTTCTTTACATCAGGTTTTAAACCTATTGACCCAAATATACTCTGGGCAAAATAAAACTGTAGCATACCAAAGAACATGAAAATTCCTGCTAATCCAAATCCCCAATGCCATCCTTCTTTTTCACCTAGATAGCCACATAGTAAAATACCTAGAAAAGCTCCAGCATTAATTCCCATATAAAAAATTGTATAGGCTCCATCTTTTCTGATATCATCATCCTTATATAATTGGCCAACTATAGAAGAAATATTGGGTTTAAATAAACCGTTTCCGATTATCAATAGACCTATTCCAAGAAAGAAGAAAGCATCAGCATAGTATTCAAGAGCCATAGAACCATGGCCTAAAGCCATTATAAAAGCTCCCATTACAGTGGCATTTCTATAACCTAAAAATTTATCTGCCAATATTCCGCCAATCAGTGGAGTAAAATAAACCAATCCTGTATACCAACCATATAAAATTAATGCATCCTCTCTCTCCCATCCCCATCCTTCATTCATGATAGATGATGTTAGGAAAAGTACAAGAATTGCTCGCATACCGTAATAACTGAATCGCTCCCACATTTCTGTGAAGAACAAAACAAATAGCCCCGTTGGGTGGTCAAAAATTGTTTTTTGGTTGAGTTCTGATCCGTTAAATTGTGCTACTGCCATCTTAATTTTTTTTAAATGTATTTATTTAATTATAATTCTCCAACGATTTTTCTGCCATGATAAAAAGAGGAGCCTATTTTTTTATGTATTAATTCAAGATTCACTTTAGTAACCTTGCCTGCAACAATAATTTCAAAATTTTTAGGTGAAAGTTCAACCATTTGTTTTAAAGTATTTGAGCCCATCTCAGCGTTTGCGGCACCACCTGAACTCAAAACACCATTAATAGTTTTTAATTTTATTAATTTTTTCAGAGATTCAATGGGAGATAGGGTAATGTCTATTGCCTTGTGAATTATAACATTGAGTGGTTTCGCATAATTTGCTAAATCTTTTATCAAATTCATATTAAGCTCATTGTCTTTATTTAAACATCCAAAAACCACACCATCAAAATCGTGTTGCTTACATAAATCTATTTTATTCTTCATTGTTTCAATATCCATTTCATTATAAACAAATGATTTCGAGTGTGGTCGTATCATAACTCTAATAGGAATAGATACTAGTTTTTTTATTAATATTAAATCATCTGTTTTTGGGCTAAGACCATCTTGATCTAGGTTTGAACAAAACTCAATACGGTCTGCACCTGAGCTAAATGCATTAACAGCATCTTTAACAGTATCAACGCAGGCCTCTTTTATGAAATCCATAAAAATTTAGAAATGATATCTTCTAAAAGTTTCCATTGCTTGGTAATCCGCCATTCCCAGTTCATTATATATAATTGCAATTTCTCTATTTCTGTCCTCTACTCTTTGCCAAAATTCTCTTTCATCATCGCCCTGGAACATAACATTATTATTTTGGGATTGATGATAGAAAATGGCTCTTCTTTTTCTCAAAACTTGTTCGGGACTAAGTGGAACTGCCATATCTATCTCATGTGATTCCCACTCATGCCAAGCACCACGATACAGCCAAACCCAGCACTCTTTCATAAAATCAAGTTTTTTTAATTTATTTAAGCAATCAAATAATAGATTTATACAAACTTTATGAGTTCCATGAGGGTCAGCTAGGTCGCCAGCAGCAAAAATTTGATGAGGTTTTATTGATTTAATTAAATCACACATAATATTTAAATCTGCAAATGTTGGCTTATTCTTCTTTATTTTTCCAGTTTCATAAAAAGGTAGGCTTAAAAAATGTACGTTAGAATCACTTAAACCAATGAATCTCGTAGCTGCTAAAGATTCTTTTTCTCTAATTAGTGAGGCAATTTTTCTAATTCTCGAGTCTTTGATTATCTTTTTTTCATCAAAAAGTAATGATTTTATATCATCTGTAAGTTTTGAAGACCTACCAAAAAAATCCTCATATAATTCTACAAATTTTAAAACTTCCTCATTTGATACAGCAATGTTACCTGATGTTTGATATGCAACATGAACCTCATGACCTTGATTTACTAATCTATCAAATGTGCCACCCATTGAGACAACATCATCATCGGGATGTGGACTGAAGATTATTACTCTCTTTTTTGCTGGATTCTTCCTCTCTGGTCGATGAGTATCATCAGCATTAGGTTTTCCACCAGGCCAACCCGTGATTGTTCTTTGCAGTTTATTAAAAATATCTAAATTCAGATCATAGTGAGACTTATCAACCAAAAGGTCTGATAAATTATTCTGGTTATAATCTTTTTCAGTTAATCTCAGAATTGGTTTTTTAGTTTTTATTGAAAGCCAATGTATAGCTCTTGTTATCATTTCATTATCAAAATCTTGTTGACCAACTTGCCACGGTTGAGATATTCGTGTAAGTAGTGAGGAAGAAGACTTATCTAAAACAAATGTTACATTTTCATGTAATTGTAAAAGACTGGCTGGTACTTTTACATTTTGGCGTGATTCAACTGCATTTTTTATAGCCTCTGCCTTAGCTTGCCCCCAAGCAATTAAAATTATCCTTTTGGAACTTAAAATTGTTTTTATTCCAGTTGTGATTGCTGAGGATGGAACATTTTTGATACCATTAAAATTTAGCCTAGCATCTTTTCTTGTTTTATAATCTAGCTTAACCAATCTTGTAACTGAATTTAAATTTGAACCTGGCTCATTAAATCCTACATGTCCATTAGCTCCAATTCCTAAAATTTGTATATCAATTCCACCACATGATTTAATCTTTTTTTCATAATCTTTACAAAATTTATCAATACTCTTTTTATCCAACTCACCGTCAGGTATATGAATATTATTTCTATTAATATCGATATGTTTGAAAAGTTTTTCATCCATAAAATGATGGTAACTTTCCTTATGGTCTTTTTTCAACCCATAGTATTCATCTAAGTTAAATGTGATTACATTTTTGAAGGTAAATCGTTCTTTTTTATGTAAATCAATCAATTTTTTATATACACCTAATGGTGACGAACCAGTTGCTAGACCCAAAACAGTCTTTTTACCTTTTTTATTATTTTTTTCAATTAGATTTTTGATTTCCTCAGCTACTAATATTTCTGCATTTTCTTTATGATTGAAAATTACAGTGTGTATTCTTTCAAAGCGAGTTATTGAGGAAGATCCTGGATTTTTGTATTTGATTTTACTACTCATTATTAAAACATAATTTTTTTTGCATTTTTGAATAATAAAATCGATGAAATTATTGTTGTAGCTAAAAATAAGAATGCTGAATCGTATTCACCGTAAATAAAGTAGCCAGTTGAAAATAGAGCAGAATAAATAGCTAAACAGCCTATAATCATACAAAGAATGCCTTGAGGGATAACCCACTCTGCCTTATTCACATCAATATTATTATTATCAACAACATGACTCCAACCTGGCCCACCTGGTTTTGTCTTATTGTAAAACTTAACTAGTGTTTCATTGTCATCAGCTGGAGTAATAAATGTTACGAGCAACCATATCAAAGTCGTTACAACAACAATGAATGGAAACTTCATATAAACAGGTAATCCATCTTCATTAAAAATTAAATTAAAAATACATTCTTTAGTTAATAAATAAGAAATTATTCCTGAGCTTAACATGGCAGCAATTTCACTCCAAGCATTGATTCTCCACCAGAACCATCTTAAAATAAATATAGATCCAGTTCCAGCTCCAAACATCAAGATAATATCAAATAATTGCAGTGCATTATTAAGAGAAATTGCAATTAAAGAACTCAAAATCATTAAGATGATTACTGAAATCCTTCCGACATTGACCAACTCTTTTTGAGAAGCATCTTTGTTTATTAATTGTAAATAAAAATCATTAACCACATAGGACGATCCCCAGTTTAAATGAGTTGAAATTGTAGACATGTAAGCTGATACGAGTGATGCAAGCACCAATCCAAGAAGACCTTTAGGTAGCTTAGTAAGCATTGCAGGATAGGCTAAATCTTGCCCCAATTTATCTTTAGCAATATTGGGAAATGCTTGGCTAATTGAATCAATGTCAGGAAATACCACTAATGATGCAAGTGCAACAATAATCCATGGCCAAGGTCTTAAAGCATAGTGCATAACATTAAAAAACAGAGTGGCACCTAAAGCATGATTCTCATTTTTTGCTGCCAGCATTCTTTGAGCTATATAACCACCACCACCTGGCTCAGCGCCGGGATACCATGAGCTCCACCATTGAACAGCAAATGGAATTATCAATAATGTCCAAAGAGTCTCTTTATCTGATAAATCGGGAAACATAGATATTTTATCAGCTATACTTTCGTTATTTATAACGGCATCAATACCTCCGACTTCCGGAAGATTTACAAGATAAACTGCAGCACCAATTGATCCAGCCATAGCAGTAAAAAATAAAATAAAATCGGTATATACTACTCCCCTAAATCCTCCCACAGTACTAAACACAAGTGTTACTCCTCCAGCATAGAGAACAGTTTCTACAGCTGACAAATCAAGCATTATAGCACCAATTTTAATAGCTGCTAACGTTACTCCAGCCATCGCTAAAACATTAAAAATTATACCCAAATAAACCGATCTAAAACCTCTTAAAAATCTACCGGCTTTTCCACTGTATCTTAGCTCATAAAACTCCATGTCAGTAGACACATCAGATCTTCTCCACAATTTTGCATAAACAAAGACCGTTAAAAGGCCTGTTAAAAGAAATACCCACCAAACCCAATTTCCTGAAACACCATTTGTTCTCACAATATCAGTAACTAAATTTGGAGTATCAGTTGAAAAGGTTGTAGCCACCATTGATAATCCTAAAAGCCACCAAGGTAAGGTTCGGCCAGAAAGAAAATACTCAGTTGTATTTTTAGATGATTTTTTTGAAACAGCAAAACCAATAGTTAATACTAAAACAAAAAAGAACAGTATAATAATTTTATCTATTAAGCTTAACTCTATCACTCTTTAAATTTAGAAAATAATTTTACCACTAATTAATTAGAATCAATTAATTTTTGAATTGTAACGATGTCTGATTTAGATGTTAAATCTGGTACGTGTTCCGCAATTGGAATTCCTCTCATATATAATGATTCATTTGAAATCATGTTTACAATAGCAGATGGTAATTCTTTTTCAATCCTTATTGGATTTATTGGACAATTTTTAATAAAATCAAATGCCTGTTCTCCATTAAATTTAAAAATATTCATACTGACTCTGATTTTACCATTTTCATCTAAGTTTTTAGCTACTTGTTCAGGTGTTGGTTTTTCAATGAAATTAACCAAATTAAACTCTTGGTCCATCATCAGAATGGAGAATGAAGACACCCTGTCCTTAGGAAAATCAAGCGAATCCCTATCATATGCTAAAACTGCGTTTTCATAGTTATTTTCCCTTATAATTTTTAGTGATGATGTAGAATATAAATTATCACTATTACAAATACAAAAACTTGTTGTCTGTAATTCATCAATCTGTTCCATTGTTTGGTAAACGGCATCAGCTGTTCCAAATGGCTTTACTCTATCACTAGGAATTTTTTGTACAGCATATTTAACATTTAATTTAGATGATAATTGTAAAAAATCAATTTGTTTTTTAAAGTCATCAAAATCTTTTCCAACAACCATAATTACGTTTTCAAAACCTGCATCTATTATGTTTTTTAGAAGAAAATATATGAATGGTTTGTTGTTGAAAGTAATTAGTGATTTGCTCTTATTGTTTGCCTCATCCGCTTTTTTATTATCGATTTTTAAATCAACAGATTTTTTCATTCTGGAAGACATTCCAGCTGCTAATACTACTATAGTGTTTGTCATTTTAATTATCTAAAGCTTTGATTTTAAATTTTTCAAGAGAAGGTGTCGTTCTTGCATTTAAAATAATTGATTCTATTTTTTTAACTATTTCAGGATTTTCATTAGATACATTTTTTAATTCACGAATATCATCTTCAAGATTATATAATTGTAAAGTTTGTGGTCCCTTTTGTAAATTAGTTTTAATTCCCTTCCATTTTCCATATCTTACTGCTTGTTGACCACTTTGTGTAGAAAACTCCCAGTACAGATAATCATGTTTTTCTTGGTTTTTATTATTTAACAAAGGAAGAAAACTCAATCCGTCAATATAACTAGGTTTATTTAATTCTAAAATATCAACAACGGTCGCATAAAAATCTTGGAATGCAGAAACATGATTAGTTACTCTCTCACTTTTTATTTTATTCGGCCAGTGCGCTATCATTGGAACTCTGATTCCACCCTCATAAACTCTTCCTTTAACTCTATTTCTATCACCATTTAATATACCTGCGCTGTTAAAATAATCTATATCGACTTGTTTAACATGTGTTGGTCCATTATCGCTAGTAAAAATTATTAAAGTGTTATTATATTTTCCAATTTCTTTAAGCTTCTCAACGATTTCTCCAACTTGTTTATCTAAGTAAGAAATCATCGCAGCATATGTCGCTTTAGGAAATTGATTGGGATAATAGGATCTGCCAACATAAGGTTTTTCAGGTCCGATTTTTTCTCTGTAATAATCAACCCATTCTTTTGGGGCTTGCAAAGGTAAGTGTGGAATCGGTGAAGCATAATAAAGAAAAAAATTTGAATCTTTATTCTCTTCAATAAAATTTAGAGCTTCCTTTTGCATTAATGTAGCTGAATAATCAGCTTGATTATATTTATTATAGCTGTCCTCAGAATTTATATCAGCTCCATCTTCAAGACCTTCTTGTTTGGTAACTATATAATTATTTAAAATATCCTTTTCAGTATTTTTCCATAAATGTGTAGGGTAAAATGTGTGAGCTTGTCTTTGACAATTATATCCATAGAAAAAATCAAAACCCATCAAATTTGGTATGCTGTTAGTGTGGGGAGCACCTAAACCCCATTTTCCTACCATCCCAGTTTTATAACCATTGTCTTTGAAAACTTTTGCTACTGTTATAGTAGAGTCAGGAAGAGGTCGTTGACCCTCTAGCGAGGGATCTTTAAACATTGCTTCAAAACTCCAAACATCACCTCTCTCCGACCACTCACCATTATTTCTTATGTGGGTATGACCTGAATGTTGACCTGTCATTAGTACACTTCTTGCAGGTGCGCAAACCGGTGAGCCAGTATAATGATTAGTAAATAATAACCCATTATTTGCTAAGGCATCTATATTAGGAGTTTCAATGATTTTTTGACCATACACACCCAATTCACCATAACCAAGATCATCTGCTAAGATATAAATTACATTAGGCTTGTCCTCTTTTTGAACTTTAGTATCACAGGCAGTAAAATAAAAAATCGATAGAACTAGAAGATTAAAAAAAAATCTCTGATGTATGATTTTGGTCATAAATTATGCTGAGGATTTCCTTTTAAATATATGTTTATTAAAAGAATATTACAATAGTTATCTTTGTTTAATTCTATGAAAGAAGGTTTTTCAAAACTAAATAAGAGTGAAAAAATTGATTGGGTAATTGACAATTTTTTTAATTCATCAAAAATAGATTCTGATATTCTTAAAAAATACTGGTCTAATGACGAGGAACTCCAGAAAATTCATGATGAATTTTCTGAAAATACAATTTCTAATTTTTTTCTTCCTCTTGGTATTGCTCCTAATTTTATAATTGATAATAAAAATTATACTATTCCAATGGCAACTGAGGAAAGCTCAGTAGTTGCTGCAGCTTGTAAAGCTGCTAAATACTGGTCCAAAAGAGGTGGTTTTAGAACTGAAATTATAGACACAATTAAAACTGGACAAGTTCACTTCAAATACAATGGATCTAAAGAAAAACTTTTCAAGTTTTTTGAAAGTATTAAGATTAAATTAATATCTGAATGTTCAGGCCTCACAAAAAATATGGAAAAAAGAGGTGGTGGTATTTTAAATATTGAATTAATTGACAAGACAAGTTCAATAAAAAATTACTATCAGCTGAACTCTGAGTTTAATACTGCAGACTCAATGGGTGCAAATTTTATTAATTCTTGTTTAGAACAATATGCAAAAACATTTGAAACTGAATTTAATGAATCAGACTATTTTGAAAAAAATGATGGTATTGAAATATTAATGAGTATTTTATCTAATTATGTTCCTGAATGTATAGTTAAATCTCAAGTAAGGTGTAAAGTTGATGAATTAAAAAGTGATGATATTGTTGATCCTTTAAAATTTGCTCAAAGATTTGTTGATGCAATTGAAATTGCCAAAAAAGATATCAATAGAGCAGTTACTCATAACAAAGGAATTATGAATGGAATTGATTCAGTCGTTATTGCTACAGGAAATGATTTTAGAGCAGTTGAGGCATGCACCCATGCATATGCCTCAAAGGACGGGGTATACTCAAGCCTCACACATGCAGCTATTGAAAATGATGAATTTGTTTACTGGATAGAAATTCCTTTAGCTATTGGAAGTGTAGGAGGTATTACAAACCTTCATCCATTAGTTAAATGGTGTCTGAAATTATTAAAAAATCCATCAGGATCTGAATTAATGAAAATTATTTCAGTTGCAGGTCTGGCACAAAATTTTGCTGCAATTAGGTCTTTAATAACCTCGGGTATTCAACTTGGACACATGAAAATGCACCTAATTAATATATTAAACTCATTAAGTGCTAATGAGAGTGAAAAAAAAATTTTGATTGAATATTTTAAAAAACATAAAGTTAGTTTTAGAGATGTTGAAGATGCATTAAATAAATTGAAAAAAAATGAACTCGATTTTTAAAAGTCATGGAAAACTTTTAATTACTGGAGAGTATTTTGTCTTAAAAGGTGCTAAATCTCTGAGTATTCCAACCAAATTTTATCAAACCCTAAAAATTGAGGGCATAAAAGAGAGTAAATTGATCTGGGTCAGCTATGATAAAAATAATGATCCATGGATTGAAGCAACTTTTGATTTGAGTAATCTAAAAATTTTAAGCACGAAAAATAAAGAAACATTATTTTTAAAGAAATTACTTTGTAGCACTAAAAAAATCAATCCAAATTTTTTAAAAACCAACTCAGGATTTAAAGTTGTTTCGAGAATGAATTTCAAAAGAAGTTGGGGGCTTGGATCATCATCTACTTTAATAAGTAATATTTCAAAATGGGCAAACATAAACCCATTTAAACTTCACACTATGGTATCAAACGGAAGTGGATATGACATTGCATCTGCAATAGCAAATGGTCCAATTATTTATGAATTAATAAATGATGAACCTAAGTATCATGAAATTATATTTGATCCAATATTTCATGATAACTTATTTTTTATTTACATGAACAAGAAACAAAAAAGTGAGGATGAAGTCGACTATTTTAACACTAATATAAAGGTCAGTGAAAAAACGATAAAATTAATATCATCAATAACTGAAAAAATAGTTGAATGTAAGAATCTTAATAGTTTTCAAAATTTAATTGTTGAACATGAAAAAATCCTGTCAACTGAACTGAAAAGAAAAATGATAAAAACTATTTTATTTAATGATTACAAAGGTGAGATTAAAAGTTTAGGTGCATGGGGAGGTGATTTTGTATTGGCAGCTGGCCCTAATAATTCTAAAGAATATTTTCAAAAAAAGGGCTACAGAACAGTTTTTTCATTGAAAGACATATTAAAAAATAGCTAATTATAAAGTTTGGCATGGTTAATGTTTTATACAAAAAAGAATACATAATATTTTTTGGTTAGTTGTTGTTTTTAAATGCCCAAATCATCTCAAAAGATTTGGGCATTTAGTTTTTAATCTGAATAGACTGTGCGAAATCCTGTGTGTAATGAGCTTGAGTCTGGAGTTGTTTTCATTCTTGCTGCATTCCTGTATCCGCTGCAATATGAATCGTTACATAAAAAACTGCCTCCCCTAATCACTTTTTTTTCACTGTATGGTTCCATTGGGTCATAGCTTGTTTTTGGTCCCTGTGGATTTAAAGATCCTTTTTTTGGTAACATTGAATAATATTCCGAGTGGTACCAGTCAGAACACCACTCCCAAACATTACCACCAATATCAAATAGCCCATAGCCATTTGGTGAGAATGATTTAACAGGTGAAGAGTAATAGAATTTATCTAAAACTGTATTCGTGCTCGGAAAGTTTCCATTCCAACTGTTAGCTTTATATTCAACTTCATCAATTTTTTCATTTCCCCAGCTGTATATATTATTAAGTTTACCGCCTCTTGATGCATATTCAAACTCAGCCTCAGTGGGTAATCTTTTACCTGACCAATCACAATACGCAACTGCGTCTTCCCAGCTAACGTGAACTACAGGATAATCGTCTTTTCCAATAATATCACTGTCGGGTCCAAATGGTTGTCTCCAATTTGCATTTCTGACTAAAGACCACCATTTGGAATAGTTGTCAAGATTTTTAGTTTCGATTTCTTTAAAAACTAAAGATGCGGGTTCAAGTAAAGTATCATTAGGTTTTGGTGTACCAGGTGGTAATACTGATTTAATTTCATCCCAATTAATTTTTCTTTCAGCGGTTGTAACATAACCTGTTTCATCAACAAATTTTTTAAATTGAGCATTGGTAACTTCGCTTTCATCCATCCAAAAAGAACTTACCTCTACGCTATGTTTTGGAAACTCATCACTCCTAGCTTCATCATTATCTCCTCCCATCATAAATTTGCCACCCTCAATAAAAACCATACCATCTTTCACAATGTTATTTGATTTTTTTATGTTGGTAACACTATCACATCCAATGACAAGCAATGAGAAAAAAACTAAAAAAAATTGTAATGTGCAATTGGATATATTCACTTTCAATTAAAATAAATAATCACTAAATTACACACATCAAGCATGAAAAACAATAAAGCTCAAATTTACTGGAAAAAAAATCTTAGATACTTAACCATCCTTTTATCAATTTGGTTTTTAGTTTCATTTGGTTTTGGAATAATATTAGCTGAGCAGTTAAATGAAATCCAATTCTTTGGTTTTAAACTTGGATTTTGGTTTGCTCAACAAGGTTCTATTTACATCTTTGTTATTTTAATTTTTGTTTACATTTTTTTGATGAACAGGCTTGATAAATTTTATAGGTCTAAAAATTAATCATAATGTCATTACAAATTTGGATTTGGATAATTGTAGGTTTGACTTTTGCATTATATATAGGAATCGCAATTTGGTCAAAGGCAGGTTCTACTAATGAATTTTACATAGCCGGAAAGGGTGTTAATCCAATAGCAAATGGTATGGCTACCGCTGCGGACTGGATGAGTGCCGCATCATTCATCTCTATGGCAGGAATCATATCCTTTATTGGATACGATGGTTCAGTTTATTTAATGGGTTGGACAGGTGGATATGTTTTATTGGCTCTACTATTAGCTCCATACTTAAGAAAATTCGGAAAATTTACAGTCCCTGATTTTATTGGTGATCGCTACTACTCAAATGTTGCAAGAACCGTTGCAGTTTTTTGTGCCCTTATTGTATCTTTTACTTATATCGCTGGACAAATGAGAGGCGTAGGAATTGTATTTTCAAGATACTTAGAAGTTGATATAAATTCAGGTGTTTTTATTGGGATGGGAATAGTTCTTTTTTACGCAATTCTTGGTGGAATGAAAGGCATTACTTATACACAAGTTGCTCAGTACTGCGTATTGATTTTTGCATTTATGGTTCCTGCAATTTTTATTTCAATACAAATGACTGGCAATCCAATTCCACAACTTGGTTTTGGTTCTGAGTCAGCGGATGGAGTTTATTTATTAGATAAATTAAATGGTCTTCACGATGAGTTAGGTTTCAGTGAATACACCTCAGGATCTAAATCTACTCTAGATGTTTTTCTAATTACAGCCGCATTAATGATTGGAACAGCAGGGCTTCCACATGTAATAGTCAGATTTTTTACTGTAAAAAAAGTTAGCGATGCAAGAAAATCTGCTGGCTGGGCTCTGCTATTTATAGCTATACTTTATACTACAGCTCCAGCTATTGCAGTTTTTGCAAGAACAAATTTAATAGAGACAGTATCTGAAAAAGACTACTCAACAATGCCTTACTGGTTTAAAAAATGGGAAGACACTGGCCTTTTAGAGTTTGATGATAAAAATCAGGACAACATAATTCAATATCTTGGTGATGAACAATTAAACGAATTAACAATTGATAAGGATATTATGGTTTTGGCAAATCCTGAAATTGCTCAATTACCTAACTGGGTTATTGCACTTTTAGCTGCAGGAGCCATAGCAGCTGCATTATCCACCGCGGCAGGACTTTTACTAGTGATATCCTCATCAATTTCTCACGACCTAATTAAAAGAATTATCAATCCTGAAATTACAGATAAAGGAGAATTGATTGCTGCTCGGGTATCAGCATTCTTTGCTGTCATACTAGCTGGATACTTTGGAATTAATCCCCCTGACTTTGTCGCGGCTACTGTAGCATTAGCTTTTGGTCTTGCAGCAGCTTCATTTTTTCCTGCAATTGTATTAGGAATTTTTTATAAGAAAATGAATAAAGAAGGTGCTATTTCAGGTATGCTCATAGGGATTTTATCAATGCTTTTTTATATGACGAAGTTCAAATTTGGATGGTTTGGAGGAGGAGGTCCTGATGATTGGTGGTTTGGTGTTTCACCAGAGGGATTTGGAACTATTGCAATGGTCATTAATTTAATTGTTTCGATTACAGTGTCAAATTTCACACCACCACCACCCAAAAAAATTGTTCAACTTGTTGAAAATATAAGATTACCAAGTGATGATGATTTATAGCAGATTACTTTTACTCTTAATTCCACTTTTAATTAGTGCTCAAACAAGCCTGTTTGAAAAAGAAAAATTTATAATTGAAAATGATACACTAAAATACAGAATACTAGCACCCCTCAATTATAATGAAAATGAAAAATATCCTGTTCATCTTTTTTTACATGGTGCCGGTGAAAGAGGAAATGATAATGAATTACAACTTATTCACGGATCTAACTTATTTCTAGACAGTATTAATAGAAATAAATATAAATCATGGGTTATATTTCCTCAATCACCAAAAAACGATTGGTGGGGTGGCTACTATGACCCATACAAGTATGATTACAATGTTAAAAGATCCAAATCACTAGAACTGGTAATCAAATTCATGGATGAATTTATTCAAAGGAAAGATGTCGATCAAAATAGAGTTTATGTTAGTGGATTATCTATGGGTGGGCTTGGAACATTCTCTATATTAAATGCAAGACCAAATATGTTTGCAGCTGCTACCCCAATTTGCGGAGATGGAGATCCAGGTTCAGTTAAGAACTTTGCAAATAAGGTAGCTATATGGATTTTTCATGGTTCTGCAGATCAAGTTGTTCTTGCCAAACAGTCTCTAAAAATGGCCAATGCCATCCTAGATGCTGGTGGGAACCCAAAAATTACTATATATGAAAATATTGGTCATAATAGTTGGGATAACGCTTTTGCTGAAAAGGATTTTTTAGAATGGATTCACTCAAAAACTAAGACAAATGAATAAATATTTAATACTATTAATTATATCTTTTAATTTTTTAGGATGTAAAACAGAAAATATGAGTAACCAAGTTTTTATCCAAGGAGGAGGCACACTTGATGATTGGGCTAACATATCTAAATTTGCAGAATCAAATGAAAAATTGATGAAAGAAGTTGATAAAAGTAGGGTTGTTTTTATGGGTAACTCAATAACTGAGGGATGGTCAAACTTTGATCCAGATTTTTTTATCAATAATCCCTTTATAAACAGAGGAATTAGTGGCCAAACCACGCCTCAAATGCTAATTAGATTCAAGCCAGATGTTGTAAACCTCAAGCCTAAGTCTGTTGTAATTCTAGCTGGTATAAATGATATTGCGGGAAATACTGGTCCAATGAAAATTAAAAATATTGCTGAAAATATATTTTCAATGAGTGAAATAGCTAAAGCAAATAATATTGATGTATTTATTTGTTCTGTTTTACCTGCCAAAGCATTTCCCTGGTCACCTTCAATTAAAAATGTTGCTGAGAAAGTTATTAAGCTAAATTCTTTATTGCAGGATTACTGTTTAAAGAATAATATCCAATATGTCGATTATCATGCTAAGATGGATGATGGCAACGGAGGTCTAAAAGTTCCGGAACACACCACAGAAGATGATTTAGTTCATCCAAATAAAGATGGATATAAGGTAATGGAGTCAGTCATCTTACCTCTTCTAGACACAAATAGCTAATTTTTTTTAAATTAGTTATGGTGTAATATGAAAAAAAATGCAGCTTTCTTTTTAGTTCCATTTATTTTAATACTTCTATTAAAATATTATAGTTCTGACAATTTCAGTGATGAGTATATTGAAAATTCAAATGCAGATTTTGAAGTTATCAATATATCTAATGTGCCTGAAAAGATTGATTTTAATTTTCATGTTAACCCAATCCTTTCTGATAAATGTTTTACCTGCCATGGTCCCGATGACAAACAAAGAAAAGCTAATTTAAGACTCGATACAAAAGAGGGGCTTTATCAAATGACTGAGGATCTCATTAAAAGAGTTATAGATGTTGATAATTTAGAGGAAAGTGAAATGATTAGAAGAATTTTTCATGAAAATAAATCTATCGTGATGCCACCCCCCGAATCTAATTTGAGTTTATCTGACTATGAAAAGAATATTCTAAAAAATTGGATATTGCAAGGTGCAGAGTGGAAAAAACACTGGTCTTTCATAAAGCCAGTAAAACCAGAAACACCAAAAATTGAAAACATTGAATGGATCAAAAATGAAATAGATTTTTTTATCGCTAAAAATATTGAAAATCAAAAATTAGAATTTTCAAAAATGGAATCAAAAGAAATTCTACTTAGAAGATTGTATTTTGATATTGTAGGATTACCTCCCTCAGTTGATGAAATTGATAAATTTATAAATGATAAATCAAAGAATGCATATGAGAAAGTTGTTGATGAACTTCTTGCTTCCAAAAACTATGGTGAGAGGATGGCATCAATATGGATGGATATTGCGAGGTATGGTGATAGTCATGGTTATCAAGATGATACAGAAAGAACTATGTGGCCGTGGAGAGATTGGGTAATACATGCATATAATAAAAATATTCCCTATGATGAGTTTATTACTTGGCAATTGGCTGGAGATTTAATTCCTAATGCAACTAAAGAACAAATAATCGCAACTGGGTTTAATAGAAATCATAAAATAACTCAAGAGGGTGGAGTTATCCCAGAAGAATACAGAGTTGAGTATGTTGCTGATAGAGCAATAACAACTTCAAAATTAATGATGGGACTAACTATGGAATGCGCCCGATGTCATAGTCACAAATATGATAATATTACTCATGATGAATTTTATGGTTTTTATAGTTTCTTTAATAATGTGAATGAAAAAGGTTTGATTGCTTATGGTGACTTCGCACCTGAACCAAAAATTACGGTTTCTAAAAATGAATTAAATGAAGGGCTAGATTTTATAAAACTTCCAGACAGCATTGATAAAGTTACTTTCATGGTTATGAAAGAGACTGAAAACTTACGAAAAACCTACGTTTTGAATAGAGGTCTCTATAATTTGCAAATGAATGAAGTTAAACCAATGACTCCATCTGCAGTTCTGCCATTGGACAAAGAAAATGGCAATAGATTAGATTTGGCTAACTGGTTCTTTTCTGACGAAAATCCCTTAACATCAAGAGTAGTAGTTAACAGAATTTGGCAACAATTTTTTGGGGTTGGAATAGTAGCTACACCTGATGATTTTGGTAGTCAGGGAAACCGACCAATAAATCCTGACTTACTGGATTGGTTAGCAGTAACCTATCAAAAAGATGATAAATGGGATACTAAAAAACTAATCAAAAGAATCGTTATGTCCTCTACATATAGACAATCCAGTATCACTAGTGATTTAAATTACAATATTGATCCAGAAAATGTTTTTTTATCAAGGTATCCCAGACAAAAATTATCAGCAGAAATGATAAGGGATAATATACTTAAGACAAGTGGATTACTGGTCAATAAATTAGGTGGTCCTAGTGTAAAGCCATTGCAACCGGATGGCCTCTGGGATGAAGTAACAGGTGGTGGCGGGGGAAGTTTAGCAAAATATGTTATGAGCAGTGGAGAAAATTTGTATAGAAGGAGTTTATATACTTTTTGGAAAAGAACTGTTCCACCCCCAACAATGATGATTTTCGATGCAGCATCTAGGGATAATTGTGAGGTTAAGAGGCAAAACACTAGTACTCCTTTACAATCATTAACGCTTATGAATAATCCAGAATTTCAAAAAGCTGCATTGAGCTTATCTCGAAATATTTTTACAAAGAAATTATCACTAAATGAAAAAATAAATCTGCTATACAGAACAATTACTGGACGGGTTCCGAACAAAAATGAGATTAAGATGCTTAAAAATTATTTTGATGATGAAAATTCATTAAATGAAGAATCTGTGGCATTTGATAAACTTTGTATGTTAATTTATAACTTAGATGAGACTAGTCAAAAAAGCTGATGGAAGAGATACATAAACATTTTATTAATAACAACAGGCGAAATTTTCTGAAAAAAACTGGCCTTTGTATTGGCGGTTTAGCTTTAGGATCAATTGTTAATCCTTTTGATAACTCAAAAGAAGATCCATTTTCAGTAATCAAAAACCAATTGAATCTTCCTCATTTTGCACCTAAAGCAAAGAGAATTATCTATCTATTCCAAAGTGGTGGACCAGCACAACAAGATCTTTTTGACTATAAACCAAAACTAATGGAAATGAGGGGAATTGATTTACCTGAATCTGTTAGAATGGGGCAAAGACTTACTGGAATGACGTCAGGTCAAGATAAGTTTTCTTTGGTTGGTGGCGTAACGAATTTTAAACAATATGGTGAATCAAGAGCTTGGGTAAGTGACCTATTACCATATTTAAGTAAAGTTGTTGATGAGCTGTGCTTTGTAAAGTCGATGAATACTGAGGCAATAAATCATGACCCTGCTGTTACATTTTTTCAAACAGGATCTCAACAACCTGGACGACCAAGCATGGGTTCTTGGTTAAGTTATGGGTTAGGTAGTCTAAATAAAAACTTACCATCATTTGTTGTATTGTTGTCTAGAGGTACTGGAAGGCCCAAAGGTCAACCTCTCTATTCAAGACTTTGGGGTAACGGGTTTTTGAGTTCATTACATCAAGGTGTTCAATTTAGATCTGCAAAAGACCCTGTTTTGTTTTTAAAAGACCCTGAAAATCTGACCAGGCAAGAGAGAAGAAAAATGCTTGATTATCTGTCGGAGCTAAATGAAGAACAGTTAAATATGTTTGGAGATAAAGAAATAGAAAGTAGAATATCACAGTATGAGATGGCATACAGAATGCAAACATCTGTACCTGAAACAATGGATATCTCTGATGAACCTGATAACATTCTAAAGATGTATGGTCCAAATTCTAAAAAACCTGGGACATATGCAGCAAATTGTATTCTGGCAAGAAAATTAATTGAGAAAGACGTAAGGTTTGTTCAGCTTTATCACATGGGTTGGGATCAACATGAAAATTTACCAACTCAAATTAGAGGACAAGCTAGTGATATTGACCAACCAACTGCCGCCTTGATTATGGATCTAAAACAAAGGGGATTATTAGAAGATACACTTGTTGTGTGGGGAGGTGAATTTGGTCGAACATCGTACAGCCAGGGATCACAAGCTGCATTAAAAAATAATACTTACGGAAGAGACCACCATCCAAGATGCTTCACAATATTTATGGCAGGTGGTGGGGTTAAGCCAGGATTTTCATATGGTGAAACTGATGATCTTGGATATAACATTGTTAAGGATCCAGTCCACGTTCATGACCTACAAGCTACGATTCTTCATCTATTTGGTATTAATCATGAAAAAATGACATATAAATATCAAGGTAGAAGATTTAGGCTAACTGATGTTCATGGAGACATTAAGCATGATCTTTTAGCCTAAAATTTTAAAATCACTATGAGGTTGCACATTATAATTGCTTTGTTTTTATTTTTAAGCTGTTTTAACTTTTCTCAAGAAAAAGATTTTACCAATTACAATCAAAAAATTGCAGGCATAGACTATGGTTTGGAAATGGTTTCAATAAATGGTGGTGTTTTTAATATGGGTAGTCCAAATCATGAAGCAAACAGAATGGCTGATGAAGGTCCAGTTAATACTGTTAAAGTTGATTCTTTTTGGATAGGTAAATTTGAAATTACATGGGATTTATATCATTTATTTATGGGTAGAGAAATTGATGAAGATCAAGTAGGCTACAATGAGAGCAATGAAATAAATATGCAAGTTGACGCAGTTAGTAGTGCAACAACTCCTTATGTCGAAATGAGTTTTGGTATGGGAACAGATGGATATCCTGCTATTTCAATGACTCAATTAGCAGCATCTAAGTTTTGTGAATGGCTTTCTGCGATGACTGGAAATTATTATAGGCTACCTACTGAAGCTGAATGGGAATATGCTTGCAGAGCAGGGTCTGATACACCATTTAGTTTTGAAGACGAGAATCTAATATCTGAATATGCATGGTACGATGAAAACAGTAATGGTAAATATCAAAAAGTTGGACAAAAAAAACCAAATCAGTGGGGATTACATGATATGCATGGCAATGTCTCAGAATGGACATTAGATCAGTACAATCCTACCGCTTACAATAGGTTAGATTCTGTTGTGAAAAACCCTTTGGAAACTGCAATAAAGTTGTATCCAAGGGTTGCAAGAGGTGGTTCATTTATGGACAGATCCTATAGATTACGCAGCTCTGCAAGACTTGCTTCGAACAAAAAGTGGAAAAAGCAAGATCCTCAAATTCCTAGAAGCCTATGGTGGCACACAGATGCGCAGTTCCTAGGTTTCAGGGTAGTAAGACCATTTAAAACACCCTCAATAGAGGAACAAAACAAATATTGGATTAAATAATTATTCTTAATTTAATGTTGTGTTAAGAAGAGATTTTTTAAACAATTTAGGTTTAGGCTCATCAGCTTTATTTATTCCGAATTTAGGTTCTAATCTAATTGACAATTTTCAACCAAGAAATAAATTCAATTTGAAATATGCTCCACATTTTGGTATGTTCAAAAATTTAGCTGGAAGTGACCTAATTGATCAATTAAATTATATTGCTGATGAGGGTTTTACAGCTTTTGAAGACAACAATTTAAAAAAAAGGACGATTGATGTACAAAATAAAATGTCTAAGACTATGCAAAAAAGAGGAATTGAGATGGGTGTTTTTGTTGCTCACACTATTCATTGGAAGGAACCAAATCTTGCAAGCGGTGATTCAAAAAAAAGAGAAGAATTTTTAAATGAAATAAAAGAATCTGTTGAAGTTGCAAAAAGAATTAATGCGAAATGGATGACCGTTGTCCCCGGATATAAAGATTTACGATTGGATTTATCTTATCAGACAGTAAATGTTGTTGACTCATTAAAATATGCAAGTGAAATACTTGAACCACATGGGCTGGTTATGGTTTTAGAACCCTTAAATTTTTTGAATCATCCTGGACTATTTCTTACCGAAAGTCCACAAGCTTTCGAAATATGTAAATCAGTCGACTCACCATCATGCAAGATTCTTTTTGACATATATCATCAACAAATTCAGGAGGGTAACTTAATTCCTAATATAAGTAAATGTTGGAGCGAAATTGCTTATTTTCAAATAGGAGATAATCCGGGAAGAAAAGAACCAAATACTGGAGAAATCAATTATAAAAATATTTTTAAATACATTCACGACAAAGGATTTGAAGGTATATTGGGAATGGAACATGGTAACAGCGAGAAAGGAAAAGATGGTGAAATTGCTGTAATTGAAGCTTATAAACAAGTAGATAATTTTTAAAATTTAATATAAATGAAAAATATAAAAAGGAGATTTTTTCTAAAAAATTCATCATTAGTTGCTGGCGGTCTTGTTTTGCCGTCCTTCAATATAAATAGAATGGCTAATAGTGCTAACAATAAAAAACTCAAAGTTTCTGTGGTTGGTTGTGGAGGTCGTGGTACTGGAGCTGCAGTTCAAGCTTTGAGAGCTGATGATAATGTTGAATTAGTTGCAATGGCTGATGCATTCAAAGATAGACTTGAAAACAGCTTAAATGCTATTAAAGAAGAAATGGAGGGTGAAAAAACTGTTGATGTGAAAGAAAAAAATAGGTTTACTGGATTCAATGGCTATAAAAAAGCTATTGATTTAGCAGATGTAGCAATCTTAGCTACTCCACCAGGGTTTAGACCATTACATTTTAAATATGCAATTGATAATGATAAGCACGTATTCATGGAAAAACCTGTTGCTACTGATGCACATGGTGTGCGAAAAGTTTTAGAAACTGCCAAAGAAGCAAATAGAAAAAAATTAAACGTAGTAGTTGGGCTTCAAAGAAGATATCAATACAGTTATCTCAATATTCTTAAACAAGTGAGAAGAGGTGTAATTGGAAAAATTACATCTGGCCAAGTTAGATGGAACGGGGCAGGTGTTTGGGTTAGAGCACGTAAACCAAATCAGACCGAGATGGAATATCAAATGAGAAACTGGTATTATTTTAATTGGTTGTGTGGTGATCACATCGTAGAACAACACATACATAACATTGATGTTGCAAACTGGTTTTTAAATGAGTATCCTATAAGTGCCCAAGGAATGGGTGGTAGAGAGGTTAGAAAAGGTATTGATCATGGTGAAATATTTGATCATCATTTTGTTGAATTTAAGTATGCTAGTGGTGCAACAATTTCAAGTCAATGCAGACACCAACCAGGGACTCATAGACAAGTGAACGAACTAATTGTAGGAACTAAAGGCAAGGTTAATATAAGCAACAAAGGTGTTATCGACATAGAAGACCATGATGGAAACATTATTCATACATACGATGGAAGAAAAGATGAGAGTCCATACCAAATTGAACATAATCGTCTATTTAAATCAATTCGTGATGGAGGTCATTTAAACGATGCTGAATACGGTGCTAAAGCTACCATGTCATCTATTCTAGGTAGAATGGCAACCTATTCCGGAAAATTAGTTACTTGGGATGAAGCTATTAATGCCGATGACAATATGATTCCTGAAAATCCAAATTGGAATTCGAATCCACCTTCAATGCCAGACGAAAATGGAAATTATAAAATTCCAGTTCCAGGCGAATATAAAATAAGTTGATTGCATTAGATGCGTAGTAAAATTAAATTTTCGTTGTTTTTATTAATTCTAATATCTTTTTCATGTGAGAAAAAATTGGATGAAAATAACGTAAGACCTGATATAAGCTACCCTTATGATTTTTTTATGAATCACAATGGATTAAATAGGCTATATACATTATACAAGCCAGATAATTTAAAAGAAAAAGCTCCTTTAGTTTTTGTACTTCATGGTTATACAAGCAATAATAACAACATAATGAACTATTCGAAAATGAATGAGATAGCTGATGAATATGGCTTTATGGTATGTTATCCTCAGGGGACACGAAATACATATACAGGTCAAACTCATTGGAATGCTAATTTAAAAGAAATGAGTTCGATTGCTGATTCAGATTTTCTAAATGATTTAGCAATAAAACTACAAGCTGAATATAACTTAAGCAACAAGAACACATTTGCATGTGGAATGTCAAATGGTGGCTTTATGAGTTATACCTTAGGATGTGAAAAATCTGATACATTTAAAGCAATTGCATCAGTTACTGGTACAATGAGCGGTTATGATTGGAAAAATTGTAATCCAAATAAAGTCCCTGTTTTACAAATTTCAGGAACAAATGATCAAGTTGTACCAATGGATGGATCAATGTCGGCAGCAGGAGGTTGGGGAGGTGCTCCAAAAATTCAGGATATAATGAACTATTGGGCAGATATTAATGAGTGTAGTAAATCTGAATCAGCAAATCTTTCTGATATCAATAAAAATGATAACTCCTATGTCACTCTAGATAAGAATATTGAATGCTTTAAAAATCATCAAGTTTGGCTGTATACAATGCATGGCGGTGGACACACTTGGCCAGGTGCCTGGGGAAATATGGATATAAATGCCAGTCAAGAGATTTGGAAATTTTTTAGCAGATACATTGAATGAAAATATGAGTTATAACAGAAGAAAATTTATTAAAACCTCAAGTCTAGGTGCTATTGCTGCTTCCTCGCTCAGTATAAATTGTCAAAATAATTTATCTAAACCTGGAGAAGGTGTTTATATGGGTGATTTTGCGGATAAACCAATTAAGAAAATTAGAGCAGCATTTATTGGTCTGAACCGTGGTGGTTCGCATCTTAGAAATTTTGCTACCATTCAAAACACAGAAGTAGTGGCACTAAGCGATTTGTATGAGAAAAATGTCAAAAGGGAATTGGAAAGACTTTATCAATACAACTCAAACACCAATAATGTCAAAACCTACTGGGGTGATGAAAATAAATGGAAAATAATGTTAAAGGAAGTAAAGCCTGACGTTGTTTTTATAAGCACTAACTGGAATAATCATGCACCTATGGCTATTCAATCAATGATTGATGGAGCTCACGCATTTGTTGAGGTACCACTGGCAGTAACACTTGAAGAAATGTGGGATATCGTAAATACATCAGAAAAAACTCAGAAACATTGTATGATGATGGAAAATGTAAATTATGGGAGAGCCGAATTAATGTACTTAAATATGTGTAGACAAAATGTTATTGGAGAATTGTTGCATGGTGAAGCTGCATACATTCATGAATTAAGATGGCAAATGATGCAAGAAGAGATAGGTACAGGATCATGGAGAACACTGCACTACAGAGGAGAGAATGGGAATGTATACCCTACTCATGGTCTGGGCCCTATTGCTCAGTACATGAATCTCTGTAGAAAAGATGATAATTTTAAGTCTCTTGTATCATACTCTAGTCCAGCTTTAGGGAGGAAATTATATGCTGAAAAAAACTTTGCAAAAGATCACAAATGGAATAATATGGAATTCAAAAATGGAGATTTAAATACTTCAATTATTAAGACGGAGATTGGAAGGACAGTATTGGTTCAATGGGATGAAACTAGTCCTAGACCATACACGAGACTGAATTTAATTCAAGGTACAAAAGGAACACTAGCAGGCTACCCAACTAGGGTTGCTCTTGAAGGTGGTTTTGAAAATATTTCAAAAGACCATCACTCATGGATAAAAGGAGAGGATTTAGAAAAAATTTATGAAAAATATGATCATCCACTTTACAAAAGATTAAACTCAAAAACAAAAAAATCAGGACATGGAGGAATGGATGGCATTATGATGTACAGAATAGTTGAGTGCTTACATAAGGGACTTCCATTAGATCAAAACGTATATGAAGGGTGTTTCTGGTCTGCTGTAACACCATTAAGTGGTAAATCAGTAAGAGAGGATGGTAAGCCACAAACATTTCCAGATTTTACCAGAGGAAAGTGGAAAAAAACAAATCCATTAGATATAATTCTATAAAATAAAAAAGCTCCCCGATTGGAAAGCTTCTCATTGGTTTCTACAAACCTCTTGGTAATAATTACCAAGAATACACAACAATACAAATGTACAATTATTTTTTTTTAATTGATTTACTTGATATTTTAGTAATGTTATGATCAAAATCTTTAGAATAATATTTTTCATTAACATATCACTCTATTGTTGTGAATTTTATGCACAAAATGAATCATTTAAAGTTATGGCTTGGAATATCCTGCATGGTGGAAATGATATTGAAAATGGCCAACAAAATGTGGTAAAAATAATTAAGGAGATTGACCCGGATATAATACTTATGGTAGAAACATATGGATCAGGACCATATATAGCAAATGAACTTGGTTATAACTTTCATCTTGTTGCCTCTGAGGGAACTTCGCCTGATAATAAATCAGTTAATCTTTCAGTTTTTTCAAAATTTCCTTTTGGGGACAGAATCGACACTGACTATCCATTTTTTTTAGGTGGATCTGAAATTATTATTGATGGTATTAAAATGCGTTTTTTATCAAATTGGTTTCATTATCTACCTTGGAATAATGAACCTGAAAAAATGGGAAAAACAGCAGAGGAACTTCTTGAATGGGAGAAAACAGAATATAGATACAACATGATTCAAAAAGTTTTACCCTATTTTGAAAAATATTCTTCTCAATCCGATTTGATTCCTGTAATAGTTGGAGGTGATATGAATAGTCCATCTCATCTTGATTGGTCTAAAAAAACAAAAAAAATTCATAATAATCTTGTGGTACCTTGGTATGCTACAAAAATTTTTGAGGATATTGGTTTTTCAGATTCTTTCAGAGAAAAAAATCCAAATCCTTTAAAAAAACCCGGAATAACTTGGGATAATAAAATGAAAGATGATTCTCATCGTATTGATTATATATTTTACAAAGGAAAAAACTTAAAAGCAATAAAATCTGATTCTTATATGGCTTTTTTTAATGAGCCAATTAATATTAACGGTAAGGAAATTATTTATCCCTCAGACCATGGAATTGTGGTAACTAAATTTAAATTAAAATGATTATTTGTAGGGCCGAAGTTTTTATTAAAAAGTGAGGATTAATCTTCACTTTATTGAAAATAGGTTTTGGCCTATAACTCATCAATTGCATCTTTCAACCATTCATAACGTTCATTTATCCAATTATTTAAGTATTCGTGTTCTTCTTCAAAAGAATTAAAATCATATTTATAATTCGGGAAAATATCTTTACCTAAAGTCTTCCAGATTTTTTCATTTTCTATCCGACTTTTCATAATATAATTAGATAAATTATTTGAATAATTTATTATCTCTTGTTTTTTTGAATAAAAATAACCAAACCTTTCTTTTACTTTAGCAACAAATTCTTCATCCTCAAACATTTTTCTAATCCAGGTAGAATTTTTAATATAAAAACCATGAGGAGTACCAGTATCATTTAGTAGATGATTTCCAAATGCTAAATCAAAATCCCATAACGGTCCCATTTTTAATTTTTCACCTGGAATTAATGTCATAAAACAACTTGAGTAGAAAGCTGCATCATGATTTTTTGATATTTCATTTATCAAATACCAGTCAACAAAACTATCTAAATCAACAAGAGATTTGTAGCCAGTTTTCGGATTTTTAAAATTATCTGAATGAAGTCTAGTTTCGACTTCTTGTATAAATGATTTTATGTAATTGTATTCGGAAGAATTTATAGTTATGTCAGGTGATTTAATATTAAATAGTAATTTATTTGTTTTAAAATATACATCATCAGATTTCATTCTATCTAATTGATCAACTTCAATTAGATATCCATAACTTCCAATATTAACTCTATGGTCATCCTCTTCAACTTTTTCCGTAATTTGATAAGTTCCTTTATAAATATCATTCAGAAAAAGCTCTATAAAATCGTGTTTTGGTGTCCAATTTAAATTGCTCAAGTATCCCATTTCAAATGCAATAGCTGTTCTGGCCATTGTCTTGTCTACATAATTAGCTAGAAAAATCCATTTTTTATCAGCTGTCATATCAAGAAAACTATTTTTCTTATCAAATTTTAATTGATAAGGCTTTTTAGGTTGTTGCCATGTATGATTTCCGCGACCTCTAATCTTTATCTTTTTCTTATAAAAAGGATCTTTATAATTATTTCCAATAAAAGTTGATTGTCCCTCAAGATACTCCTCTTTACTTGTGACTTCAGATTCATTATCAGTGCTTATTAAAATAACTGGTAGTTTTGTGAAACTTTCAAGTATTACAACATAACTTTTGGTATTGCCGTTAATAGCCTCAACGCTGTAATCTAAGAATAAGTTAAAATTATTGATACTTGAATTAGAGATTTGTATTGTGTCATTTACTTTAACATTTTTACCATTGTGTTGAAATGTTGCAATAATTTTTTCAGCATTAAAAAAGTATGGGACATATTTATAAATAGTATCATTATTAATTTCAAAAATCAAATCTTCAACTAAACTAGGGTTATTTTCTTTTAACAAGGAAAATTCAAATATTTCATTGGATTTAGTATCAATAAATACTGCTACAATATTTTTTGGATTATCAATTGTAATTTTTGTAGGATTCTCATTTCCTGTAAGATCTCCTTTCCATTCCACAAATAACCAATCTTTACTTGGTATAGCTGTAAGCTCTACTATCGTTCCACTGTTATAATAATCTCCGTTTACTCCAGCTTGAATTACTTTTTCGCGAATCATTCCTTCTCCTTCAATAGTAATGGTCAAAGGATATTTTTTTTTAATAAAATTCGCTATTACAGTTTTATCGGATGACATTGTAACACTAGGAATACCAACTCCATCTGTACCCGACCAATTCTCAAATGAATATTGGGGATTTGGGATTGCTTGAAGCCTAACAATTTCTCCATCCTCATAATCAGAAGATTTAGGGATTACTTGACCTCCACTTGGCGGATTACTTGAAGTTGTTAATGTGTATATTACAGGATCTTTTTTACATGAAATAAAGATTAGAATAATACAGCATATAAATAAACGAGTTAAATTCATTTTTTCAAAGTTAAATTAAAAAAATAACCCTCTCGAAATGAAAGGGTTATCTTTTTTAAACCGCGGTCTGGACGGGACTCGAACCCGCGACCCCATGCGTGACAGGCATGTATTCTAACCAGCTGAACTACCAGACCAATTTCTTATACTAAGGGATTAAGAAAATCAGCATATACACTTTTCTGTGCTACACCAACTTGACGATTTACTAATTCACCTTTATTAAAAACCAAGACAGTTGGAATATTTCTTACTCCAAATTCTGCAGCAAATTTTTGTTGTGAATCAACATCAACTTTACCAATTACAGCCTTGTCTTCAAATTCATTACTTAGCTCCTCAACGATAGGTCCCAACATTCTGCAAGGTCCGCACCATTCAGCCCAAAAGTCAACCAAAACTGGTTTATCTGATTTTAATACTAATTCCTCAAAATTAGCATCTGTAATTTCTAATGCCATAGTTATTTATTTTAGAGTCCAAATTTAAATTATATTTTCAAATAATAAATAATTAATTTAATCTAAATTCAAATTTATTTTTCTTTAGTGTTTTAAGTAATTGCTCAGTAATCTTTACTTTTTGCTTAGGAGATGATAAGTTTAATCTTAATCCATCTCCATTGCCAAGAACATTAAATATTACATCTTGATCTCCCTTGTGCTTTTTAAGAATATCTTTAAAGAGTTTGATATGGTTTTCTTCAAGTAAATGTGCTTCAACTTTAATTAAAATTCTTTTTGCATTGGCAGATAAACTATCTTGTAATTGATGGAAACTCAAATACTGAATTCTTGGATCTCCTACTCTTCCACTTTCTCTATCCTTCCAACCCTCTTTGACGAACATTTTTACACAAACAAAGTTGTTTTCAATCAAAAAATGTTTGAATTTCAAATACTCTTCGCCAAAAATTCTTAGTTCATAAGATTCATAGTAGTCTTCTAAAATAAATGTAGCCCATCCTTTACCATTTTTTGATATTTTATGCTCTACTTCTCCAATTATGCCAGCAATTCTAACTTCTTTATCAACTAAGGGATTTAAATTTTTTAGATCATTAAGTTTGATGTTTGAGAAGAATCGAACACTATCCATATATTCATCTAAGGGATGTCCACTTATATAAATACCAACAACATCTTTTTCTTTTTTAAGCTGATTTAATTTTGTCCAATTCTCACACTGAGGAAACTCAGGTTCAGCTAGAGACATTTCTCCAAAATCAGCAAATAGGTTCGTTTGAGCCGAATTTTTCCTTTCTTGATATTTTGACCCAAATCTAATAGCTTTTTCAATAAATGTTTGACCTTCTTCATTCTCGCAAAAATATTGAGCTCTGTGTGCAGAATCTATTGAGTCAAAGGCCCCAGCTAAAACTAAACTATCGAATGCCTTTTTATTTGCTGATCTTAAGTCCACTCTTTTAGCGAAGTCAAATATTGAATTATATTTTGATTCTTTTCTTGTTTCAATAATTGCAGAAACTGCACTTTCACCAACACCTTTTACAGCACCCATTCCAAATCTTATTGCATTATCATCGTTAACTGTAAACTTGTAAAATGATTCATTTACATCTGGACCAAGTACATTTATATTCATATGCTTGCATTCTTCCATAAAGAAGCTAACCTGTTTTATATCATTCATGTTATTTGATAATACAGCCGCCATGTACTCTGCTGGGTAATGGGCTTTTAGATACGCTGTTTGATATGCGATTAACGCATAACAAGTTGAATGTGACTTATTAAATGCATATGACGCAAATGCCTGCCAATCTTTCCAAATTTTCTCTAATATTTCCTCAGAATATCCATTACTAATTCCTCCATTAATGAAATTAGGCTTTAGTTTTTCAAGCAAAGAAAAAATCTTTTTTCCCATTGCTTTTCTTAATAAATCCGCATCACCTTTTGAAAAATTTGCAAGCTTTTGAGATAGTTGCATAACTTGCTCTTGATAAACAGTAATCCCATATGTTTCTTTTAAATAATCTTCCATAATTGGAATATCGTACTGAATTTTTTCTTGTCCATTTTTACGTCTAACAAAAGATGGTATATACTCTAGAGGTCCTGGTCTGTATAGAGCATTCATAGCAATCAGATCTTCAAAAATGGTTGGTTTTAGATCCCTTAAATATTTTTGCATTCCTAAACTTTCATACTGAAATATCCCTACGGTATCACCTCTTTGAAAAAGCTCATAAGTTTTAATGTCATTCAATGATATATTATCAATATCAATTTGAACATCATGTCTATACTTTACCAGCTTAATTGTATCCTTAATCAGAGTCAAGGTTTTTAATCCCAAAAAATCCATTTTCAACAACCCAGCACTTTCAACCACAGAGTTGTCATACTGTGTAACAGCCAGTGATGAATCTTTTGCCGTAGCAATGGGAACAAACTCTGTGATGTCATCTGGAGTTATTATTACCCCACAAGCATGAACACCAACATTCCTCAAACTTCCTTCAATAACTCTGGCTTGATTTATTGTTTCAGCTTGCAAGTCATCACCATCAGAAAGATTTTTTAATTCCAAGGCATTTGAGTAATCATCAGCTCGTAATTCTCTAGCTAATTTTTTCTTATCATAAGAAAAAATATCTGCAAGTTTTGTGTTATTTGGGACTAACTTGGCAAGGAAATCTGCATCTCCCAATGATAAATCTAGGACTCTTGCAGTATCCCTAATTGATGATTTTGCAGCCATTTTACCGTAGGTAATAATTTGTGCCACTTGGTTATCACCATATTTTTCAATTACGTAATCAATTACTTTTGATCTTCCTTCATCGTCAAAGTCAATATCGATATCGGGCATGCTGACTCGATCAGGATTTAAAAATCTTTCAAAAAGCAAATCATACTTTATGGGATCAACTTTAGTTATCCCCAGCGAATATGCAACAATTGAGCCTGCCACCGATCCTCGGCCAGGTCCTACCGAAACACCCATCCGTCGTGCAGCATCAATTAAATCCTGAACAATTAAGAAATATCCAGGATATCCAGAATTCTTAATGACCGATAGCTCAAAATCTATTTTTTCCTTTAAATAATCATCAATTTTTTTATAAATCTTTAGAGCACCTCTGTAAGTTATATGTCTCAAGTATTCATTTTCAATATCATCAGTTTTTGATTTGAAATCATTTGGAATATTAAATTTTGGGAGTAGTACATCTCTATTCAAATCAAAAAATTCAACTTTAGCAACTATTTCACTAATATTAGAGATTGCCTCAGGAATATCTTCAAACAGCCTATTCATTTCCTCACTACTCTTAAAATAATATTCCTGGTTTTTAAGCCCATACCTGAAGCTTCTACCCTTTCCTATAGGTGTTGACTGTTTTTCTCCATCTTTAACACACAATAAAATATCGTGGGCATTAGCATCTTCTTTATTTATATATTTTGTTGAATTGGTTGCTACAATTTTTATATCATGATCATTTGAAAATTTAATTAGTGTCTGATTTAAAATTTCATCCTCATCAATCCCGTGTCTGGTTAGTTCTAAATAATAATCATCATTAAAAGTGGATTTCCACCATTCTAAAGATTCCTCAGCCTGCCTCTCACCCACATTCAATATTTTACTGGAAATTTCACCATACTTATCACCGGATAGTACTATTAAACCTTCCCTGTAATTTTTCACGATGTTTTTATCTACTCTAGGTACATAATAAAAGCCATCAGTATATCCTTTGGAACACATTTTAATCAAATTTTGATAACCAATCTTATTTTTTGCTAAGAAAACTGTTTGAAAACCATCGTCTCTGTGGGATTTGTCTTGGTGATTTTCACACACATTCAACTCGCAACCTATTATAGGTTTGATTAGTCTATCATTGTTTTGATCATTGTAATTTTTAATAGCTCTGTAAAAATGAAATGCTCCCATCATATTTGCTTTATCTGTTATAGCGACTGCAGACATGTTGAATTCAGCTGTTTTTTTTACTAAATCTGCTATCTTGGATGTAGACTGTAATACAGAAAA